>NZ_JBOFQE010000020.1:0-201418 GCF_051660785.1 Pseudomonas sp. | reverse complement strand
CTGCTCGCGATAGCGGTCTATCAGTTAACAAAAATGTTGTCTGACAGGCCGCTATCGCGAGCAGGCTCGCTCCCAAAGGGGATTGTTGTCGGGTCAGAACTGGGTGGTTTGCTTGAGCATCTGCGCCGCCGGCGTATCGCTCGGGCTGACCATCGCATAGTTGTAACCAGCGCCAGACCAATACTCGGCCTGCAACTCACCATCGCTGCGGCTGCCCCGAGGCAACAGGTTGTTTTTCGGCCCCGGTGGTCGCACGTAGAAGCTGATCTTGTGCCCGCCCTGGTCCTCGTAAACCACCATCGCTGCCGGCCCTTGCTCGGTGCTGAGCAAGCGGCCGCTGACCGGTTTGAATCCCGAACCGGTCAGGTCCGGCAGGCGATTGGCGTGGCTGAAATAACGGTCGAGCCAGCCCTGCATGTCGCCATCGTCACTGACTTTGTAATCGGCCGGCAGCATGCCTTGCTGGGCGATCAAACGGTAAGCCTGCATCGCATCGGTCATCGGCAGTTGCGTGCTGACCAGCGTCATTTCCCGCGCCTGCCAGCCACTCAATCCACCCACACTGACCGCGATCAACAGCACCGCAGCGCTGGCCAGATGACGGCGGGACTGGCGTTTGAGGCGTTGGCGAATCAGTGCCGGGTCGAGGTCCGGGTTGGCCGTGTAATGCAAGGCGCCGCTCATGGCCGCGCGCAGTTGTTGGGCGTCCTGCTGCCAGTCGCGCACCTGTGCGGCGGTTTCAGGATTGCTCGCCAGGTAGGTTTCGACCAGGCGTCGGTCGGCGTCGTTGAGCTGGTGGTCGACGTAGGCGTGCAGGTCACGCTCGCTCGGGGGGATGCTGATCATTTGAGTATCCGCAAAGAAGGGCTGGTGATTTCGCCGTCGCTGAGTTGGCGCAGGGCCTGACGGGCGCGGGACAGGCGGGACATCACGGTGCCGGTCGGGACGTCGAGAATCTCGGCGACCTCTTTATAACTCAAACCTTCCACCGACACCCAGAGCAGCAACGCACGCTGTTCAGTGGTGAGCTGGTCGAAGGCTTGCAGAGTGGATTGTGCAATCACGGTGCGTTCTGTCGACGGTTGGGCGTCGTCACGGCCGGTAAAGAATTCGAGCATCCGCGCATAACGCCGGGAGCGCCGGTGGGAGTCTAGAAACTGTCGGTAAAGAATAGAAAACAGCCAGGCACGCAAGTCACCCTCGGCGCGCTTGTCGCCCCAACTCGACAGGGCACGCTCCAGGCTCGACTGCACCAGATCGTCGGCGCTGCTGGGATTGCGTGTCAGCGACACGGCAAACCGGCGCAATCTTGGAATGATTTCTCTGAGTTGTTCGTCGATATCGTTCATGAAGTTCTGACTAGTCACTACGCTGTGGACTAGGAAGACGCCCGACGTTCGAGGTTATTCCACGCCCTGAAAAATAAATAGCAGGCGATGGAATAAAGCGTTGTGGCGTGCGTCTGCTTGGTTCTTCTCACTTGTGGCCGATGGCCCTGGAGTCATTCATGGTAGATCGTTCATCACCGCCCACCCGGCCACCGCTGAGTACCGCAAGCCTGACGTTGCGCCTGGCCGGCATTGCTGTGGTGGTTGCTGCGCTGGCCGGTGCTTTTGCCTACGTCAACGGCACCTTTGACCCACAGCGTCTGACGCCGAAAAAACTGATCAACGTGCTGGAAACCAACAATGGCGTGCACCCGGGGTTCCGGCGCAATCACTCCAAAGGGGTGTGCGTGATCGGGCATTTCGAAAGCAGCGGCGAGGCGCGCACTTACTCCAGTGCGCAGGTGTTCAACGAGGCGCAAACCCCGGTGGTCGGACGTTTTGCCTTGCCCGCGGGCAATCCTTATGCGCCTGACAGCAGCGTACCGATCCGCAGTATGGCGTTGCGTTTCACCCAGGCTAACGGCCAGCAATGGCGCACCGGGATGAACAGCATGCCGGTGTTCCCGGTGGGCACGCCTGAAGCGTTCTATCAATTGCAGCAGGCGCAATCGCCGGATCCGGCCACCGGTAAGCCTAATCCTGCGGCGGTTCCGGCGTTCTTTGGTGCTCACCCGGAAGCGGCGCAGTTTCTGGCCTGGATCAAGACGGCCAAACCATCCGCCAGCTATGTGACCGAAACCTACAACAGCGTCAACGCGTTTTACCTGGTGAACGCCGCCGGACAGCGGCAAGCGGTACGCTGGAGCATGGTGCCGATTGCGCAGGATGCTGCCGGTGCCACGGCGCCTGAAGGGGCTGACTTCCTGGAAAAAGATCTGGTTCAGCGTTTGTCCGCCGGACCGCTTCGTTGGCAGTTGAACATCACCCTGGCGAACCCCGGAGACCCGGTCAATGACGCCAGCAAGGCCTGGCCTGATGGCCGCAAAGTTGTGAACGCCGGCACCTTGGTGCTCGAACGCACGCAACCGCAACTCGATGGCGAGTGCCGCGACATCAACTACGACCCGCTCGTATTACCGGCCGGTATCGAAGGTTCCGACGACCCATTGCTCGCCGCTCGCTCGGCGGGTTACGCCAGTTCCTATCTGCGCCGCACCAGTGAAGTCAAACAGTTGCCTGCCGCCAACGCTAAACAGGAGGCTCATCAATGAGCGCTCAACCGAACCATTTCGCGCCGTTGGCGCGGCTGCTGCATTGGCTGATGGCGTTGATGGTCATCGCGATGCTGTTTATCGGCGCGGGCATGGTGGCCTCGGTGTCCGAGCGGCATGAGTGGCTGATCCATCTGCACAAACCGTTGGGCATTGCGATTTTGCTGTTGGTGATTGTGCGTCTGGTGGTGCGTTTTTCCACGCAACAGCCGCCATTGCCGGCGGACTTGCCGGCTTGGCAGGCGCTGGCGGCCAAGGCTTCGCATGTTCTGCTGTACGCGCTGATGTTTGTTTTGCCGCTGTTGGGTTGGGCGATGATTTCAGCGGCGGGGGATCCGGTGATGCTGAGCAATTCGTTCCAGTTACCGTCGATTCTGCCCGCTAATGCGCAGATGTTTGCGTTTTTGCGCAAGGCTCATGGTTATCTGGCGTATTTGCTGTTTCTGACGGTGTTGCTGCATCTGGCGGCAGCGTTGTTTCACGGCTGGGTGCGGCGTGATGATGTGCTGGACAGCATGTTGCGAGGTAAGGATCGCGGCTAAACCTGTGTAGCAGCTGCCGAAGGCTGCGTCCGGCTGCGAAGCAGTCGTAAAAGGAACACCGCGATTTATCTGAAGGACCACGGTGTTTGATTTTACGACTGCTGCGTCCGAACGCGGCCCGAACCGGACGCAGGCTGCGCCAGCTGCTACATGGACCGCGTTGTCAGCGCAGGGTATCGATCATATCGGCAACAGTCGTCAGTACGTCCTTGCCCAGTTGCTTGGAGCGTTTGCCCGACCAGCCGGTCAGTGCGTTTGGCGCGTCGTTGTTGTCCTTGAAGGGCATTTCCAGAGTCAGCGACAGGCAGTCGTACTTTTGGCCAACACTGTTGCAGGCCAGCGTCATATTGGCCTTGCCCGGTTCGTCGCGGGTGTAGCCGTGCTTGGTCTGGAAGTCTTTGGTCAGGTGTTTCAGATGATCGCGGAAGTGGGTTTCGAGTTTTTCAATTCGCGGCGTATAACCCGGGTTGCCTTCGCAACCGGCGGTAAACACGTAGGGGATTTCTTCATCGCCGTGGATATCGAGGAACAAGTCGACGCCGTACGCTTCCATTTGTTGCTGAACGAATAGCACTTCCGGGCTGACTTCCTGGCTGGCGTTCTGCCAGGCGCGATTCAGGTCCTGGCCCATGGCGTTGGTGCGCAGGTGACCGTGGAAGGCGCCGTCCGGGTTCATGTTCGGCACCAGGTACAGGTCGGCGCTGGCCAGCAGTTTGTTCAGAACCGGGTCGTCATGCTTTTCCAGGCGTTCGATCACGCCTTCCATGAACCACTCGGCCATGTGTTCGCCGGGGTGCTGCTGGGCAATCATCCAGACCTTGCGCTGACCTTCGGCGCCGGTGCCTTTGCGCAATAACTGGATGTCACGACCTTCCGCGCTTTTGCCTGTGGCCAGCAATTGAGTGCCGGCCTTGGACAGCGCCTGTTCGATCAACCAGTCATGACGGCCACGGCTGTAGGGTTCGAAATAGGCAAACCAGGCATGGGTGGCTGTGGCTTCGAGACTGAAGCGCAGGCAGTCGCCTTCGAAGATGGTCGGCACCCGGAACCAGTTGACGTGGTCGTAGGACGCCACGGCCTGATAACCGTCCCAAGCCTTGTTATACGAGGACTTGCTGGCATTGTTCAGACGAAACCAGTGCTCCTGACCGACATGCAGACCGCTGGCCTTGAAATGGAACCACTGGAAATGCTGGCTGCGGGTGTCTGGCTTGATGGCCAGCAGCGCTTGAAGCGGGTTACTGATGTCCAGCACTTCAATGTTGCCGCTGTCAAAATTTGCGCTGATGTCGAATGAGGATTTAGCCACGGTCATAGTCGATTCCTGAATATGATTTTTATGGCTGCTACTTTACACGCTGGGAAGGGTAAAACTGGCGGAAATTGCGGGGCAAAAGGGGGGGGCGTCCTCCTTGACGCCGACGCAGCTTAGAGACTGTGCGATTGATTCTCAAGTGCTATTTTTCATTAGTTTGGGCCAATAAGACCGGGCTTCTCTTGCCAATGGATATTCTTTTGATATCATCCGCGCCAATCGAATTTGCAACACCCGAAGACTTCATTAGCCTGAAGCCAAAGCCAGAATAACTGGCAAAAAAAAGACCCGGCAAAAAGCCGGGTCAAAAACCGTGATTAGCCTGATGAGGAGATAGTCCAGGAGACCGACCTAAGGTCCCTTGGTCCATCGACTGATCTCGCGACCAGCTGCATGCAATAATAATCATTCTCGTTTGCAAGTCAAATGATTTTATCTGCGCGATTGGAAACTTCTTTCCCGTCTTCCTCAAAAATGCGTCCGACTCAGGCGCACTGATGCCCTTGTAAAGAGCGATCAATCATCGCCTTGGCCATGTCGATCATATGTACTGTCGAAAAGGCCAGGTCCCGACTTGCACCCTGCAGGTTGTTGGCTGACTCGAAGGCGGTCGCCGCGGCGCATCGCAACAGATCCGACGCGTGCACCAATGCCTCTTCACCGCTGACGGCAGGGTTCACATCAAAAAATCGCTCCTCGACCACCGCTTCTGAAACAGTTGGTTTCAAGTAATAGTCCAGGGCTTTTTGCGCAGCGGCGTTGCCTTTGGGCGAGGTGAGGGTGGTGTCCATTTGCATATCCGACAGGTCATTGCGGGGTAACGTCATGGCGATGGCAAGCTCCGTGATAGATTCAGATCCGTGAACCCATCCTAGTACGGACTGTATTTGTGACGAGAATTTAAATACTACAATTTGTGTTTTGCTGGTCGGAGTTCCCCCACGTATCGTGCCGCCCATGGATAAATGGATTGAGTTGGTCAAAGCCAAGATGAGTGAACTCAAAGTCACTCAGGAAGTACTCGCCGATCGCCTCGGGATGTCCCAGGGCGGCGTGGGTCACTGGCTGAATAAACGCCGTCAGCCGAGCATCGAAGACATGAACCGTGTCTTGCGGGCGCTCGGGATGGATTTTCTGGAAGTGGCGATGGTCATCCGCGAGCCCTTGGTGCTGCAGGACGACGAGATGTCCCTGACGCACAAGTACAACCCGTACTTCCGTTACCCGGTCAGTGACTGGCGCCTGCCTGCCGAGGTGCGTGACGGTGAGCTTTCGGTCTACGGCAAGCCGCGTTTCGAACTGACCGATTACCACGCTCAGGGCGCGGCCTTCTGGCTCGAGGTTGTGGGCGATGCAATGACCGCACCCAGCGGTACCAGCATTGCCGAGGGCATGATGATTCTGGTGGACCCGGCCATTGTGCCGGAGCCCGGAAAGCTGGTGATCGCGCAATGGTCGGACAGCGTTGAAGCGATCTTCCGCAAGCTGATCGAGGAGGGCGGGCAGCGTTACCTGGTCCCGCTCAATCCGACGTATCCGAAAGCCCTGTTCACCGAAGAGTGTCGAATCCTCGGTGTAGTGGTTCAGGCAACGGCTAAATTCTAATCAGATCGGTCCTCGCAATGCGTAGGACCGATCTTCATTTCACGCCTCTTCCAGCTCGACCAACGCACTGCCTTCGCTGACCATCTCGCCTTCCTGGCAATACAGCGCCTTGATCACTCCGGCGTGAGGCGCGCGAATGCTGTGCTCCATTTTCATCGCCTCCAGCACCACCAGTTGCGCCCCGGCTTCGACGGTTTGCCCGGCCTCGACCAATACGCGCACGATGCTGCCGTTCATGGGCGCGGTAAGTCCACCCTGATGGCTGTGGCTGGCTTCGACGGCACTGATCGGGTCGTAGGCCTCGATGCGGCGCAGTTCACCTTCCCATTGCAGGTACACCACCTCGCCACGGCGGATTGCCCGATGCTGGCGACGCACGCCGTCGTATTCTGTCAGAAGTTGTTCGCCCTTGAGTTGGGCGGTGTGAGCATCAGCGTTACCCAATGTCAGCGCCCGGTCCTGTCCTTCGCAACTCAAGTGAAGGGTGATTTCTCTCGGCAGCCCGGCACGCATACCATTGCCCACAGACCAAGGCGAACTCAGGTCATCAGTACGCGGAGAAGCCGGTTGGCTTTGTGCAAACGCCTGGGCAGCGGCTTGCCAGAATTCGTCACTGAGGTCCGCAGGCGCTGGCAGCAGTTGCTCCTGGTAACGCGGAATAAACCCGGTGTCCAGTTCCGCCGCCGCGAATGCCGGGTGAGCGATGATCCGGCGCAGAAAGTTGATGTTGGTCTTCAGTCCGCCGATCGCAAACTCGTCGAGCATGCTCAACAAACGCAGCCGCGCCTGTTCACGGTCCTCGCCCCAGGCAATCAGCTTGCCGAGCATCGGGTCGTAGAACGGTGAAATTTCATCGCCTTCTTCAACGCCGCTGTCGACCCGACGGCCAGGGCCTTCGGCCGATTCGCGATACAGCGCCAGGCGCCCGGTGGCCGGCAGGAAATCATGGCTCGGGTCTTCGGCGTACAGCCGCACTTCAATCGCGTGGCCAATCAGCGGGACTTGCTCTTGAGTCATCGGCAGCGCTTCACCGCGCGCCACGCGAATCTGCCACGCCACCAGGTCGAGGCCGGTGATTGCCTCGGTGACCGGGTGCTCGACCTGCAGACGCGTGTTCATCTCCATGAAGAAAAACTCGCCGCGCGAATCCAGCAAGAACTCCACGGTGCCGGCACCGACGTAGCCGATGGCCTGCGCCGAACGTACGGCAGCTTCGCCCATGGCGCGGCGCAGTTCCGGGCTCAAGCCTGGAGCGGGCGCTTCTTCGACGACTTTCTGATGGCGACGCTGAATTGAGCAGTCACGTTCGTTGAGGTACAGGCAGTTGCCGTGCTGATCGGCGAACACCTGGATTTCCACGTGACGCGGCTTGAGCAGGTATTTCTCCACCAGCATCCGCGAATCACCAAACGAGGATTTCGCTTCACGTTGCGCCGAGGCCAGGGCTTCGGCCAACTGGCTGACGTCCTCGACCACTTTCATGCCTTTACCGCCGCCACCCGCCGTGGCCTTGAGCAGCACCGGGTACCCGATGCGTTCGCAGGCGTCACGGAAGGTGTCGAAGTCCTGGGCTTCGCCGTGGTAGCCGGGTACCAGGGGCACGCCGGCGGTTTCCATCAAGGCTTTCGCGGCGGACTTGCTGCCCATCGCGTCGATGGCCGAGGCGGGCGGGCCGAGGAAGATCAGGCCGGCGTCTTCAATGGCACGGGCGAACCCGGCGTTCTCGGACAAAAAACCGTAGCCGGGATGAATCGCCTGAGCGCCACTGGCCTTGGCCGCTGCGATCAATTTATCGATTTGCAGATAGCTGTCAGCGGCTTTGCTGCCGCCAAGGTCGACGCGGATATCCGCTTCGCGGCTGTGCCGGGCTTCACGGTCCGTGGCGCTGTGCACGGCCACGGTGGTCAGCCCCAACGCCTTGGCGGTGCGCATCACCCGGCAGGCGATTTCGCCACGGTTGGCCACCAACAATGTGGTGAGAACAGGTGCGCTCATCAACGCGGCTCCTTGGTGGTAGTGGGTGCTTGCCAGCTCGGCGGACGCTTTTGCAGAAAGGCGCGCAGCCCCTCCTGGCCTTCGGGGCTGACACGGATACGGGCGATGGCATTCTCGGTGTAACGGCGCAGTGCCGGGGTCAGCGCGCCGTTGCCGACTTCACGCAGCAAGTCCTTGCTGACGCGCATGGCGGCCGGGCTGTTGAGCAGCAGGTTGTCGATCCATTGTTCAACTTTTTGCTCCAGCTCATTGATCGGAAAACTCTCCGACAACAGGCCGATTTCACGCGCCCGCTGGCCACCGAAACGCTCGGCCGTCAGTGCATAACGGCGTGCCGCGCGTTCGCCAATGGCTTGCACCACGAACGGGCTGATCACCGCCGGCGCGAGGCCGATGCGCACTTCCGACAGGCAGAACTGCGCGTCATCGGCACCAATCGCCATGTCGCAGCAACTGATCAGGCCCAGCGCGCCGCCATAAGCCGCGCCTTGCACCACGGCCAGCGTCGGGATTTTCAGCTTGGCGAGGTTGTACATCAACTCTGCCAGTTCCCGGGCGTCGTCGAGGTTGGTGTGGTAATCGAGCTCGGCCGATTGCTGCATCCAGGCCAGGTCGGCTCCGGCGCTGAAATGCTTGCCACGGCCACGCACCAGCAGAAACCGCAGGCTGGCGTCGGTCGACACCTTGTCCAGGGCGAGGATCAGTTCGCGGATCATCTCAGCGTTGAAGGCGTTGTTCTTTTCTTCACGGCTGAGCCACAGGGTCGCGAAACCTCGTGGGTCGGTCAGCAGTTCGAGGGTATTGAAGTCGCTCATATTGGTCCGTCTCCACGGTCCTTATGGGGCGGGATTGTTCGCGACGGCGATTGCTTCGCAATCGAACGGGAGCAAGCTCCCTCGCCACACAAGCCCGCTCCCACAGAAAATCACATCCGGAACACGCCGAAGCGGCTCGGTTCGATTGGCGCGTTCAGCGACGCGGACAAGGCCAGGGCCAGCACGTCGCGGGTTTGCGCCGGGTCAATGACACCGTCGTCCCACAGCCGTGCGCTGGAGTAGTAAGGGTGGCCCTGTTCTTCGTATTGATCGAGGATCGGTTGCTTGATCTCGGCTTCCTGCTCGGCGCTGAAACCCTGGCCACTGCGCTCGGCCTGCTCACGCTTGACTTGCACCAGCACGCCTGCGGCCTGTTCGGCGCCCATCACGCCGATGCGCGCGTTCGGCCACATCCACAAGAAGCGCGGATCGTAAGCCCGACCGCACATCCCGTAGTTGCCAGCGCCAAAACTGCCGCCAATGATCACGGTAAATTTCGGCACTTTGGCACACGCCACGGCGGTCACCAGTTTCGCGCCGTGCTTGGCGATTCCGCCGGCTTCGTATTTCTGACCGACCATGAAACCGGTGATGTTTTGCAGGAACAGCAATGGAATGCCGCGCTGGCAGGCCAGTTCGATGAAGTGCGCGCCTTTCTGCGCGGCTTCGGCGAACAGGATGCCGTTGTTGGCGAGGATCGCGATCGGGTAACCGTGCAGATGCGCGAAGCCGCACACCAGGGTGGTCCCGAACAGCGCTTTGAATTCGTCGAACACCGAACCGTCGACCAGCCGCGAGATCACTTCGCGCACATCGAACGGTTGCTTGGCGTCGGCCGAGACCACGCCGTACAACTCGTCGCTGGCGTAGAGCGGGGCGATCGGCGTGCGCTGTTGCAGTTCGCCGAGTTTGCGCCAGTTGAGGTTGGCAACGCTGCGTCGCGCAATGGCCAAGGCGTGTTCATCGCTCTCGGCGTAGTGGTCGGCCACTCCGGAAATCTTGCAGTGCACATCGGCACCGCCGAGGTCTTCGGCGCTGACCACTTCACCCGTCGCCGCTTTCACCAGCGGCGGGCCGGCGAGGAAAATCGTAGCTTGGTGGCGCACCATGATCGCTTCGTCGGCCATTGCTGGCACATATGCGCCACCCGCCGTGCAAGAACCCATGACCACCGCGATCTGCGGAATGCCCATGGCGCTCATGTTGGCCTGGTTGAAGAAGATCCGTCCAAAGTGCTCACGGTCCGGGAACACTTCATCCTGACGCGGCAGGTTGGCGCCGCCGGAGTCCACCAGATAGATGCACGGCAAGCGGTTCTGCTGAGCGATGGTCTGGGCGCGCAGGTGTTTTTTCACGGTCAGCGGGTAATACGAGCCACCTTTCACCGTGGCGTCGTTGGCGACGATCATGCATTCGACGCCCTCAACACGGCCGATCCCGGCAATCACGCCAGCCGCCGGAACGTCTTCGCCGTACACCGCGTAGGCCGCCAGTTGGCTGATTTCGAGAAACGGTGAACCCGGATCGAGCAGACGATTGATCCGCTCACGCGGCAGCAATTTGCCCCGCGATGTATGACGCTCTTGCGCCTTCGGGCCGCCACCTTGCTGCACTTGGGCGAGCAGGGTGTGCAGGGCGTCGACCTGTTTGAGCATCGCCGCGCTGTTGGCCGCGAACTCCGCCGAACGGGGGTTGAGCTGGGTATGCAGGATAGCCATGGACAGCTCCGTTTAGCGGGTTTCGTTGAACAGTTCGCGACCGATCAGCATGCGACGAATCTCACTGGTGCCGGCGCCGATTTCGTACAGCTTGGCGTCACGCAGCAGACGACCAGCCGGGAATTCGTTGATGTAGCCGTTGCCGCCAAGAATCTGGATCGCATCGAGGGCCATTTGCGTGGCGCGTTCGGCGCTGTAGAGGATTACGCCGGCGGCGTCCTTGCGGGTGGTTTCGCCGCGTTCGCAAGCCTGGGCGACCGCATAAAGATAGGCGCGGCTGGCGTTGAGTTGCGTATACATGTCGGCGACCTTGCCCTGGATCAGTTGGAACTCGCCGATGCTCTGGCCGAACTGCTTGCGGTCGTGGATGTAGGGAACGATCAGGTCCATGCAGGCCTGCATGATCCCGGTCGGGCCGCCGGACAGCACAACGCGCTCGTAGTCGAGGCCACTCATCAGCACTTTCACGCCGCCGTTGAGGATGCCGAGGATGTTTTCTTCCGGCACTTCGACGTCGTCGAAGAACAGCTCGCAGGTGTTGGAGCCGCGCATGCCGAGCTTGTCGAATTTGTTGCTGCGGCTGAAGCCTTTCCAGTCACGTTCGACGATGAAGGCGGTGATGCCGTGCGGGCCTTTTTCCAGGTCGGTCTTGGCGTAGATCACGTAGGTGTTGGCGTCGGGACCGTTGGTGATCCAGGTTTTGCTGCCGTTGAGCACGTAGTGATCGCCGCGTTTATCGGCGCGTAGTTTCATCGACACCACGTCGGAACCGGCATTCGGTTCGCTCATGGCCAAGGCGCCGATGTGCTCGCCGCTGATCAGCTTGGGCAGGTATTTGGTTTTCTGTTCGTGATTGCCGTTGCGGTTGATCTGGTTGACGCAAAGGTTGGAGTGCGCGCCGTAAGACAGAGCGACCGAGGCCGAGCCGCGGCTGATTTCTTCCATGATCACCACGTGCGCGAGGTAACCCAGGCCGGCACCGCCATATTCTTCCGGCACGGTAACGCCGAGCAGGCCCATGTCGCCGAATTTGCGCCACAGGTCGGCCGGGAACAGGTTGTCGATGTCGATCTGAGCGGCGCGCGGGGCGATCTCTTTGGCAACGAAGGACTGAACCTGATCGCGCAGCATGTCGATGGTTTCACCGAGGGCAAAATTCAGGGATGGGTAGCTCATGGGTCACCTTTTGGCTTTTTTGTAGGGTGGGGAGGGCAGTGATTCAGCTCTCACCTTTACGTTAACGTAAGCCTGTGACGAATGGCTGTCAATCACCCTTTACGTTAACGTCAACTTGAGCGACAGTAGGGCCAGTTCATAGAAGGCGAGCCAACCCTGTGGGGGCCGCCGTAACACCCACTAATAAAGACAATAGGGGTCGTCATGGATCAACCCAGTGCAAGCCCGCAGCGCAGTTACACCCGTGGTTCCCAGGACAAAGCCTTGCTGGCGATGACCATCGGCGAAAAGTTCGATCAGACCGTCGCGCGATATCCGAACGGGGAGGCGCTGGTCGTTCGCCATCAGCAGTTGCGCTACTCTTGGCAGCAACTGGCCGACGCCGTCGACCTGCACGCCAGAGCCCTGTTAGCGCTGGGCTTGCAGGCCGGTGACCGCCTCGGTATCTGGGCACCGAATTGCGCGCAGTGGTGTATCAGCCAGTTCGCCAGCGCGAAAATCGGTGTGATCCTGGTCAACATCAATCCGGCGTATCGCAGCTCCGAACTCGAATACGTGTTGAAGCAGTCCGGCTGCCAATGGCTGGTTTGCGCCGGTGCCTTCAAGACTTCTGATTATCACGGCATGCTACAAGGCCTGGTGCCCGAGCTGGCGGAGCAATCCATCGGGAAGATGCAGAGTGAGCGCCTGCCGGAATTACGCGGCGTCATCAGCCTGGATGCACAGCCGCCGTCGGGTTTCCTTCCGTGGTCGCAGCTGGGCGATCTGGCCGCCAGCGTATCCGCCGAACAATTGCGCGAACGCCAGGACAGCCTTCATTTCGATCAGGCGGTGAACATTCAGTACACCTCCGGCACCACCGGTTTCCCCAAAGGTGCGACCCTCAGTCACTACAACATTCTCAACAACGGCTACATGGTCGGCGAAAGCCTCGGGCTGACGGCCGATGATCGCCTGGTGATCCCGGTGCCGCTGTATCACTGCTTCGGCATGGTCATGGGCAACCTCGGTTGCATCACCCATGGCAGCACCATGGTTTACCCCAACGATGCATTCGATCCGCTGTTGACCCTGACCACGGTGGCTGAAGAAAAAGCCACGGCACTCTACGGCGTGCCGACCATGTTCATCGCCATGCTCGATCAACCCAAACGTGCCGAGTTTGATCTGTCGAGCCTGCGCACCGGGATCATGGCCGGGGCGACCTGTCCGATCGAGGTCATGCGCCGGGTCATCAGTGACATGCACATGAGTGAGGTGCAGATTGCCTACGGCATGACGGAAACAAGCCCCGTGTCATTGCAGACCGGTCCGTCAGACGAACTGGAACTGCGCGTCACCACCGTGGGCCGGACCCAGCCGCAACTGGAAAGCAAGATCATCGACGAGGCCGGCAACCTGGTGCCGCGCGGCACCATTGGCGAATTGTGCACCCGCGGTTACAGCGTGATGCTCGGCTATTGGAACAACCCGCAAGGCACCGCAGAAGCCATCGATCAGGCCGGCTGGATGCACACCGGTGACTTGGCGAGCATGAACGAAGAGGGCTACGTGTGCATTGCCGGGCGCAACAAGGACATGATCATCCGTGGCGGCGAGAACATTTACCCGCGTGAGCTGGAGGAGTTCTTCTTTACCCACCCGGCGGTGGCAGACGTGCAGGTGATCGGGATTCCGTGCTCGCGTTATGGCGAAGAGATCGTCGCCTGGATCAAGTTCCACCCGGGCCACAGTGCGACCGAACAAGAACTGCAAGCGTGGTGCAAGGAACGCATCGCGCACTTCAAGACGCCGCGTTACTTCAAGTTCGTGGAAGAGTTTCCGATGACCGTGACCGGCAAGATCCAGAAATTCCGGATGCGCGAGATCAGTATCGAGGAGTTACGCGAAAAGCAGGGCTGACAAACTCTCCCCTGTGGGAGCCAGCCTGCTGGCGATAGCGGAGTGTCAGTAACATTCATTTGTCTGAACCGCCGCAATCGCCAGCAGGCTGGCTCCCACAAGGGCGGTGGTGAAAACCCGAATGGCAGAAAGCACAAAGGGGAGCCGAAGCTCCCCTTTAATTTTGTCGTTGCGCGTGCTCTTTTTTTATTATTGAGGGGCGGTCTGTTGTTGTTTTTAGTGACCGTGACCCTTTACCGCTGTTTTTGTCGATCCCCATCCGGGATCAAGAGCAAACGTATTTTTTTGAGCGCTGATCTACTTTTTCGCCAAGCGATCCAACCAGTTCGGGAGCTACCTGAAGGTAGTTTTATTGTTCTCTGCCCGGTTGCGGGTTACTCCGAAAAGCACCCTGAAAAGCACATCCTCTCCAAAAAAATCTGTTAGCTGCGTCTCTGCCGTGTTGTTTTTGTTATGTCAGAGTCGTTACGTCTTATTTTTATTAGGTTTGCCGCTTTTTTTGTTCTTGTTATGCAGTAGAGATAGCAGAAGCCGTGCCAACTTTAAAAAAACCTTATAAATCAACAATTTAAGATTTTGTCGGATTTTTCGTTCAGACGAAACCAGACAATTTGTTTCCGTGTTACTCGCTTATGCCCCCCATTTCAGACGCAGCGGTAACACCCCCACGCCTCACTGTGCGCTACGAGCCTTGGCCACACGCGAGCCGGTAGGGCGGCCCAACACGGAGCAAATCTGCTGACCGGCCAGAATCAACGCGTCCAGATCAATGCCGGTCTCAATGCCCAGGCCGTTGAGCAGGTAAACCACGTCTTCAGTGGCGACGTTGCCGCTGGCGCCCTTGGCGTACGGGCAACCGCCGAGGCCGGCGATGGAGCTGTCGAACACCGCGATACCTTCCAGCAGACTGGCGTAGATGTTGGCCATGGCCTGGCCATAGGTGTCGTGGAAGTGCCCGGCGAGTTTTTCACGCGGCACCTCGGCCGAGACCACGTCGAACATCTTGCGGGTCGCGCCGGCGGTGCCGGTGCCGATGGTGTCGCCGAGGGAGACTTCGTAGCAGCCCATCGCGTAGAGCTCGCGGGCGACCCGGGCGACTTGTTCCGGGGCGACGTTACCTTCGTAAGGACAGCCCAGCACGCAGGACACGTAACCGCGCACGCTGACGCCGTGCTGTTTGGCGGCCTCCATGATCGGCACGAAACGCTCCAGGCTTTCGCTGATCGAGCAATTGATGTTGCGCTGGGAAAACGCTTCGGACGCCGCCGCGAACACCGCAACTTCCTTGACCCCGGCTGCGATAGCATCTTCAAACCCGCGCAGGTTGGGAGCAAGTGCGCCGTAGGTCACGCCCGGTTTGCGCTGGATCTGCGCGAAGACTTCGGCGGAACCGGCCATTTGCGGCACCCATTTGGGCGAAACGAAACTGCCGACTTCTATATAGCCAAGGCCCGCAGCAGTCAGCGCGTCGACCAGTTGCACCTTGTCGGCAACGCTGATGGGTTGTGCTTCGTTTTGCAGACCGTCGCGGGGGCCGACTTCGACCAGGCGTACGTGAGTGGGTAGGGACATGGGAATCGACCTGTGCTGATTGTCTGAATACTGAAGGACCCCTCTGTGGGAGCGAGCCTGCTCGCGATAGCGGTAGCACATTCAACACTGATGTCGACTGGCCTGGCGCCATCGCGAGCAGGCTCGCTCCCACAGGGGATTTTCGTCGGTTATTGAATCGCTTCCTGGCTCTTGATCGTCTGCTCCAGCGCCTGGGTGCAGCGCTCCTGCGCCGTGTCCAGTTCCAGCTTCATCTGCTCGATGTCGAGCATCTGCTGCTCCAGCTGTTCGCGGCGCTCGGCGATCTTGTTCAGCATGGTTTGCAGCTGTTTCTGATTGCCGCCGGTGGGGTCGTAGAGTTCGATCAGCTCGCGGCACTCGGCCAGGGAGAAGCCAATGCGCTTGCCGCGCAGGATCAGTTTCAGGCTGACCTTGTCACGGGGCGTATACACGCGTTCCTGGCCACGACGCTCGGGGCTGAGCAGGCCTTGCTCTTCATAGAAGCGAATGGCCCGCGTGGTGATGTCGAGCTCGCGGGCGAGGTCGGAAATGCTATAGGTCTGGCTGCTCATGGAAGCGCTCGAAAAAGGTCATGGCGCTAAGCTAATGGCAGGTTGACGTTTACGTCAAGGGGCGTGAGTTGTTGGTGTCCTTGCTGGCCTCATCGCGAGCAGGCTCGCTCCCACATGGGATCTTCAGTGAACAGAATATCCATGTACTACCGATGTACCCTGTGGGAGCGAGCCTGCTCGCGATGTAGGCGCCGCGGTGCAACGTCTTACACTTTATCGAGCTTCTTCTCATGCGCCGTCACTTGTTGGCACAACTCGATCATCTGTTCGCGCATCCAGCGGTTGGCCGGGTCCTGGTCAGTGCTTTCATGCCAGTAGAGGTGGGTTTCCACCGGCGGCACGTCGTTGACGGGCAGGTTCACCGAGTACAAGTCATGCCGACGGGCGAAGCGCTCCGGCACGGTCATGACCATGTCGGTCTGCTGCAACACCTGGGACGCCATCAAGTAATGCTGGGAGCGCAGGGCGATCTTGCGTTGAATCCCCATTTTTCCCAGGGCCAGGTCGACATGACCCAGACCGCTGCGGCGGCTGGAGATATGGATGTGGGTCAGCGACAGGTAATCATCGAGGGTGAATTTCTCCTTGCCCGCCAGCGGATGCCCCTTGCGCATCGCACACACGTAACGGTCTTCCATCAACTTGACGTGACGCACCTGTGGGTCAGTGTTGAGCGGCGCATCTACAGCGAAGTCCAGACGCCCGGCCGCCAGTTCCTTGGTGGTCTCGCGGCGCTTGGACAGAAAACTTTCGATGATCACCGTCGGCGCCAGGCGGCGCAGGCGCTGGAACAGCGGCGGCAGAATCACCGCTTCGGTCAGGTCGGTCATGCTGATGCGGTACGTCTTGACGGCCTGCAACGGGTTGAAAATCCGGCTTTCCTGTACCGACACCCGCAGCAGTGAGAGGGCGTTGCGCACTGGGCCGATTATGTTTTGCGCCATCGGCGTCGGGACCATGCCTTGCGCGGTGCGCACGAACAACGGATCGTTGAAGGTCTCGCGCAGCCGGGCCAAAGCGTTCGAGACCGCTGGCTGGGTAATGCCGACAATCTGCCCGGCGCGGGTCAGATTGGCTTCGGTGTAGATCGCGTCGAAGACGATGAAAAGGTTGAGGTCGACCTTGCTCAGATTCATTGCGCTGCACTCTTATTGTTTGGGGCGTTTTGTTGCGGCCGGAGGCCTTGGCAATCACCCGATCATATATCGGTGATGAATGTTAATACACGCCGAGAATAGGCTAGGTAAATTTTCGTAGCTGTTCTAGCATCGATTGCATGACCTAAACAACCTCTGCCCAAGAAGGTAATTGCTCATGGATTTCGCTTATTCGCCCAAGGTTCAGGAACTGCGTGAGCGCGTGACCGCGTTCATGGACACCTACGTTTACCCCGCTGAAGCGGTGTTCGAGCGCCAGGTCGCCGAAGGCGATCGCTGGCAGCCGACCGCAATCATGGAAGAGCTCAAACTCAAGGCCAAGGCTGAAGGGTTGTGGAATCTGTTTCTGCCGGAGTCCGAACTCGGTGCCGGCCTGACCAATCTCGAATACGCGCCATTGGCGGAAATCATGGGCCGTTCGCTGCTCGGTCCTGAGCCCTTCAACTGCTCCGCGCCGGACACCGGCAACATGGAAGTGCTGGTGCGTTACGCAAACGAAGAACAGAAGCAACGCTGGCTCGAACCGCTGCTGCGCGGCGAGATTCGCTCGGCGTTCGCCATGACCGAACCGGACGTCGCTTCGTCCGACGCCACCAACATGGCCGCCCGCGCTGTGCGTGACGGCGACGAGTGGGTGATCAACGGTAAAAAATGGTGGACCTCAGGCGCCTGCGACCCGCGTTGCAAGATTCTGATCTTCATGGGCCTGAGCAATCCGGACGCGCCGCGCCACGCCCAGCACTCGATGATTCTGGTGCCGGTGGATGCTCCGGGCGTGAAGATTGTTCGTCCGCTGCCGGTGTTCGGCTACGACGATGCGCCTCACGGCCATGCCGAAGTGTTGTTTGAAAACGTCCGCGTGCCGTACGAAAACGTCCTTCTGGGCGAAGGGCGCGGCTTCGAAATCGCGCAAGGTCGCCTTGGCCCGGGCCGGATTCACCACTGCATGCGTTCGATCGGTATGGCTGAACGTGCGCTGGAGTTGATGTGCAAACGTGCAGTGAGCCGCACTGCATTTGGTAAGCCGCTGGCACGTCTGGGCGGCAACATCGACAAGATCGCCGACTCGCGGATGGAGATCGACATGGCACGCCTGCTGACCCTGAAAGCGGCGTACATGATGGACACCGCCGGTAACAAGGTGGCGAAGAGCGAGATCGCACAGATCAAGGTCGTCGCGCCGAACGTGGCCTTGCGGGTGATCGACCGGGCCATCCAGATCCATGGCGGGGCAGGGGTTTCCAACGATTTCCCGCTGGCTTACATGTATGCGATGCAGCGTACCCTGCGCCTGGCCGACGGCCCGGACGAAGTGCACCGCGCGGCGATCGGCAAGTTCGAGATTGGCAAGTACGTGCCGAAAGAGATGATGCGTAGCGGGCAATAACCCGTTGGGCTTTTGTGGCGAGGGAGCTTGCTCCCGCTGGGGCGCGAAGCGGCCCTGAAATACGGCAACCCGGTGTTTCAGATTTACCGGGTTGCCTGATTTTGCGACTGCTGCGCAGCCGAGCGGGAGCAAGCTCCCTCGCCACATTTGGTCGCATGCAGGTTCAATACACCCAAACCTCAACCCGCCGGTTCTTGATCCGCCCCTCATCCGCGCTGTTCGCCGCCACCGGCATCTCGGCGCCGAAGCCGCGGATCTCGCGAAACACCACGCCGCTCTTCACCAGTTCCCGGCGCACAGCCATCGCCCGTAGCTTCGACAACAGGTCGGCACGCGCCGGATCGCTCTTGGCATCCCCAAACCCCACCAGCGTCACCTGCCGGTTGGTTTTGTCGCGCTGCTTTATATAGTCGAGCACCCGCGACAAATCTTGTCGGGCCTTGTTGTCCAGGGTCGCGCTGCCTTCTTCGAAACGGAAATTCACCGACAACCGCTGGGCATGACGGCTTAGCGCCTGGTAACCCTCGGGCATCAAGGCGTTCGGCGTGACGCTCATGGCCTGCACGGTCTGTGCGATAAAACCGTTGGCCGCGACAATCGCCTGGCCTTTGCTGCTTTGCGCGAACGTAACCAGCGCTTGCGCCCAAGGATTGGTCCCGTTGGGTGGCAGGTAAAAGAACAGCCGCCGCGACAGCGGATAATCCTCCGTGGCAATCAGGCTGTTGAGCGGCAACATGGCCTGGGACTGGCCATCGGCAATCGCCACGGCTTTGGCCTGGCGCACGTAAGGCAAGCCAATAAAACCGATGCCCTGCGGATCCAGGCTGACAGCGTCGGACAATTGCTCGCTGGATTCGAAGCGTTTCGCGGCGCTATCCAGCGTTTTCCCACGACGACTTAGGACCAATTCCTTGAAGGTGTCGTACGTACCCGATTGATCATCCCGCGCATACAGGTGAATCGTCCCACCACTGCCGCCGAGTTCTTCCCAAGTCCTCGCCTCGCCACTGAAGATTCGCGCCAGTTGTTCGGTGTTGAGTTGGTTCAAGGGGTTTTGCGGATGAAGGATGATCGCCAGCCCATCGATGGCGATGACTTGTTCGGCGCCAGGGCTTTTAAAGTCGCCCAGGGATTTGAGGTCTGAGCGTTCGCCGTCCTTGATCGGGCGCGATGAGGCGGCGAGGTCGGCGGAGGCGGTTTTCAGGGCGCTGAACCCGGTGCTGGAACCATGCGCCGCGACTTCCACCACCACCCGGCGTCCCTGAACGGTTTCGCCGACGATGCGTTGTTCGTTGGCTTTGTCCGGGGCTTCGCTGTGGACCTTGAGCAGACCCTGTTCGCGCATCAGTCCTTCGACCAGCGCCGGCCCCAGTGCGGCGCCGATGGTGTTGGAGCCCTGGATGCGCAGGATTGGGCCGTTTTCGGGTGTCGGCAACTCACCCGCCAACGCCGTCAATGGCAAACAGGTGCACAGCGTCAACAGGAACAACACGCGCAGCGTCATGCCGGCACCTTGTTTGGCCAAAGGAAGTGCCGGGAGAATAAGTCAGTAAGGTTTCTAACAGATGACAGAGTTACTAAATGTGGGAGCGAGCCTGCTCGCGATGAGGGCTTAACAGTCAACACTTGTATTGAATGTAAGTCCGCTATCGCGAGCAGGCTCGCTCCCACATTTTGATCTGTGTGAAGCCTGGGAAATCAGCTCAACTCAAGCCAGATCGGCGCATGATCGGACGGTTTTTCCATCCCGCGCAGTTCGTAATCCACACCCGCATCCTTGACCCGTGGCAACAACCCATGGGACGCCATGATCAGGTCAATCCGCAGCCCGCGCTTGGGCTCGTCTTCAAAGCCGCGGCTGCGGTAGTCGAACCAGCTGAAACGGTCGGCCACGTCCGGGTTCAAGTAGCGGAAGCTGTCCACCAGGCCCCAGTTCTTCAAGCGGGCCATCCACTCGCGCTCTTCAGGCAGGAAGCTGCATTTACCGGTTTTCAGCCAGCGCTTCATGTTGTCCGGGCCGATGCCGATGTCGCAGTCTTCCGGGGAAATGTTCACGTCGCCCATCACCACCACCGGCTGTTCATTGCTGAACTGGCTTTCCAGCAATTGCTGCAGGTCGCTGTAAAAACGTTCCTTGGCCGGGAATTTGGTCGGGTGATCGCGGCTTTCGCCCTGAGGGAAATAGCCGTTCATGATGGTCACCGGCACGCCGTTGGCGTCGGCGAAGGTGCCCCAGATGAAGCGGCGCTGGGCGTCCTCTTCATCGGTGGCGAAGCCCTTGTATAGCGCAATCGGTTCTTTACGCGAGAGCAGGGCGACGCCGTAATGGCCTTTCTGCCCGTGGAAATACACGTGATAACCCAGTGCCTGAACTTCGGCCAGCGGGAATTGGTCGTCGTGAACCTTGGTTTCCTGGAGGCCGATCACGTCCGGCTGGTGCTTTTCGATCAGCGCCGCCAGCTGATGCGGGCGAGCGCGCAGCCCGTTGATGTTGAAGGAGACGATCTTCATGGTCGGCAGTCCTGGCAAAAGGGCGATGCTAGCTGACCTGTAGGAATCGGGCCAGTGTTGAGACTGCGCAGTTACCTCGTTCTGTCAGACTTGCGTTGTCTTTGCCGGCCACATCGCGGGCAAGCCCGCTCCCACAGGGTTCTCGAGCGAACACAAAATTTGTGCACGCCACAGAACCTGTGGGAGCGGGCTTGCCCGCGATGAGGCCAGTCAGGTCGATGAAGATCCTGCCTTGGTCTATACCTGTGGGGGAACTGTATTACCACCCAAAGGCTCGTACCAATAAGAGTGCCGCCATTTTGAGCGGCGCCCCGGGGAGATCTACCGTTATGCCTGAAACCTCGACCGCCATTGCCGATATTCACATGCTCGACAACGGCTATGCCCACGAAGCGCGCTCCCTGCTTTACCACGCTTACCGGCACGAACCGACCTTCAGCTACCTGTTCGAGGCCGAACGTCCCGGCTACGAACATCGTGTGCGGGCAACGGTGCGTGAACTGGTGAAACAACACTTTCTTCAGGATCTGCCGGCCATTGGCCTGCTGGTCAACGACCGCCTGATCGGCATCGCCCTGATTGCTCCGCCGCAACGTCGACTGGGCATTACTGAAAGTTGGGCCTGGCGTTTGCGCATGGTGCTCAGTGCCGGCTTTCGTTGCACCCGACGCTACCTCGATTACCACGCCGCCGTTGCCGCCTGCGTGCCGTCCGACTCGGTGCATGTCCTGCCGTTGCTGGGGATTCATCCGCAGTTCCAGGGCAAGCACTTCGGCGAGCAACTGCTGCAAGCGGTGCATAACTGGTGCGCCGTGGATGAAACTTCCGAGGGTGTGATCCTTGATACCGGGAATCCTCGTTATCTGGAGTTCTATAAGCGTCAGGGCTACGAGGAAATCGGCGAGGTCGCCGTAGGACCGATCCGCGAACACGTGTTTTTCCACGCCAATCCCCAGGTGTTACAAACAGCAACGGCCTAACGGTAGAACTTTCACGCCACGCCAGGCTCTATCACGCTCCCAAGCTCGTGATAGCATCCGCGCCTATGAAGTTTCCAGGAAGAATTACCAGTGGCGTGCTGATGCTGTTCACCAGCTGCGCGGCACTGGCGCAAAGTGAATTGGATGTGCGGATCAAACCGTCCAACGATGAACTGAAAGCCAATATAGAGGGCTATATCGGCAGCCTCGGCGACCGTGACGAAGAAGCCTTGCTGCGCTTCAGTCGTGGCGCCGAGGAACAGGCGCGCAAGGCCGCCCAGGCCCTGGGGTATTACCAGCCGCAGATCGACAGCGACGTGAAGGGCGGCAAACAACCGCGACTGATCCTCAACATTGACCCCGGCGAGCCGGTGCATTTGCGCAATGTCACGATTCGCGTCGACGGCCCGGCCGCCTCCCTCAAAGCCTTTCGGGTGCCCAAAAGCGCTGCGCTGACAACCGGCGCGGTGCTGAACCATGGCCGCTATGAAGACGCCAAGAAACTGATCCAGAATCAGGCTTCGCGCTATGGCTTCTTCAGCGGCCACTTCACTCATCAGACCTTATCGGTAGACCCGCGCGCCGGCGTTGCAGACATCGACCTCGTCTATGACAGCGGTCCGCGTTATACCCTGGGCAAGGTCAGTTTCGAGGGCGACACGCCGTTCGATGAAGACCTGCTGCGGCGCATGGTGCCGTTCAAGGAAGGCGCGCCTTACGACTCTGAACTGATCGCCGAACTCAATCAGGCGATGCAATCGAGCGGCTATTTCGAAAGCGTGCGGGTGGATGCGGCACCGACCGCATCGAAGAACGATGTGATCCCGGTCGACGTCAAACTCGAAACCCGCAAACCACGGACCATGGGACTGGGCTTGGGTTACTCCACCGACGTCGGCCCCCGGGTCAAGGCCAACTGGACCCGGCACTGGGTCAATCCGCAGGGGCACAGCTATGGCTGGGAGACTGAAGTCTCGGCGCCACGGCAGAACGTCGGGGTGTTCTACGACATTCCCCTTGACCCGCCGCTGACCGACAAACTGCGCTTCGCCGGCGGTTATCAAAACGAAGAAATCGCCGACAAGGATTCCCTGAGCAAACTCCTGACCCTCGGCCCCGAGTGGCACAGCAAGTTGCCCAGCGGCTGGCAGCGCGTGGTATCGCTCAAGTGGCAGCGCGAGGAATACCGGCTCGGCGACGATTCGGGACTTAGTACCTTGCTGATGCCCGGCGTCAGTTATTCCTACCTGAAAAGCGACAACCGCATCGACCCGCACAACGGTTATCGCCTGGAATTCGAAACCAAAGTGGCCAAGGAAGGCTTGGGATCGGACACCAACCTGGTCTACGGCACCGCACTGGTGAAAGGTTTGACCACGGTCTTCGATAAACACCGTTTTCTCGGCCGGGTGCAGGTCGGCGGCAGCGCCACCAACGGCTACAAGTCAGTCCCGCCATCGTTGCGCTTTTTTGCCGGTGGCGATCAGAGCGTGCGCGGCTACGACTATCAAAGCCTGTCCCCGGAAAACTCCGAGGGCGACCGCATCGGTGGCCGTTACATGATCGCCGGCAGCGTTGAATACCAGTACTCCGTCGCCGAAAAATGGCGGGTCGCGACCTTCGTTGACCAGGGCAACTCCTTTAATACACTGGACCTGCCGAACCTCAAGACCGGCGTCGGCATCGGCGTGCGCTGGGTGTCCCCGGTGGGGCCGATTCGCCTCGACCTGGCCCACGCGATGGACGACGACGGCGGCATTCGACTGCACTTTTCCATGGGGCCCGAGCTGTGAAGCGTGGTTTGAAAATAACGCTGCTGGCGATTCTGGCGCTGCTGATGCTGGTCATCGTCGCCGTGACCACGGTGCTGGGCACGGCGACGGGCAGCCGCTGGGCGCTGGGTTTTGTGCCGGGTCTGACCGTGGAGAATTTCCAGGGCCGGCTGGGCGGGCAGTGGAGTGCCGATCATCTGTTGTGGCAGCAGGACACCAGCCGGGTTGAACTGAGCAAACCGATATTCGCCTGGTCGCCGCTGTGCCTGACACGCATGACCTTGTGCATCGAGCAATTGAAGGCCGATCAGGTCAGCCTGCAATTCCCTCCGGGCACCGAAGAGGACAGCGGCGGGCCGATCACGCTTCCGGATCTGGACTTGCCCCTCGCGATCGAACTGGGTGATGTGCAGGTCGGCAGTCTGATGTTCAACGGCAGCGAAGAACTCAAAGGCTTGCAACTGGCCGCGCACTGGACGGCGCAGGGCTTGCAGATCGACTCGGTGAAGTTACAGCGTGACGAGCTCAGCCTGAACCTGTCCGGCCTGCTGCAACCCAGCGGCAACTGGCCGCTCAAGGCCGAAGGCACGTTGACCCTGCCGGCGCCCGAGCCTTGGAGTCTGGCGCTGAAGGTGGACGGCGACCTGCTGAAAACCCTGAACCTGAAAGCCGACAGCAGCGGTTACTTGAACGGCCAACTGACCGGTGAACTGCAACCGCTGATCGACAACTTTCCGGCGAAAGTACGGATCACCGCCGACGGCTTCAAACCCAGCGCCGACCTGCCGGACACCTTGCAACTCAATCAACTGGAACTCACTGGCGACGGCAACCTGAAAGATGGTTATCAACTGCTTGGCAAAGCCACCTTGCCTGCTGAAAAAGGCCCAGTCGCGCTGTTGCTGCAAGGCAAGGTCGACGCCAGCGGTGCGCAGATTGCCGCCCTCGACCTGACCGCCAACGACAAGCAAACCCTCAAGCTCACCGGCAACCTCGACTGGAGCAAAGGCCTGAGCGCCGACGCGAAGATCGACTGGCTGGATTTCCCCTGGCATCGCCTCTATCCGCTGATCGACGAGCCGGAAGTCACGTTACGCAGCTTCAACGGTGAAGTCTCCTACACCGACGGAAAATACATCGGCCACTTCAAATCGGCGCTCGATGGCCCGGCAGGTGCATTCAGCCTCGAAAGCCCGTTCAGCGGCGATCTGACGAAAATCTATCTGCAACAGATTCAACTCGACGCCGGGCAGGGCAAGGCCGTCGGGCATCTGAACCTGCAATTTGCCGATGGCATTGCCTGGGACTCCGCGCTCGACCTGTCGGCGATCAACCCGGCGTATTGGGTCGCGGAATTGCCGGGCACGCTGGCCGGACCGTTGCGCAGCCAAGGCGAGATGAAAAACGAAAAACTCAGCCTGAGCGCCGACCTCGACCTCAAAGGCAAACTGCGCGGGCAACCGGCGGTGATCCAGGCCAAGGCCGATGGCGCTGGTGAGCAATGGAACCTCAACGCGCTGCAAATCCGCCTCGGCGACAACAGCATCACCGGCAAGGGCAGCCTGCAACAGAAGCTCGCCGGCCAGATCGACATCAAGCTGCCGCGCCTGGCTCAACTCTGGCCGCAATTGCGCGGTCAGCTCAACGGTCGCATCGATGTCGCCGGTACGCTCAAGGCGCCGCAAGGCAAGCTCGGGCTGCAAGGCACGCAACTGGCCTTCGAAGACAATCGCCTGCAAAGCCTGAACCTGGACGCGACCCTCGACGGCGCGCAACGGGCGAAAATCGACCTCAAGGGCGGCGGCATTCAGGCCGGCGACACTTCGCTAGGCACACTAACGGCCAGCGGTCAGGGCGACATCAAAAACCAGAAACTGACTCTCGACCTGCAAGGGCCGAAGCTGAAACTGGCCCTTGGACTGGACGGAAATCTGGACAAGGGCAACTGGCGCGGGCGTCTGGCCAGCGGCGATATCCAGGCCGGCGGTCAGGACTGGAAGCTGCAAGGCCCGGCGAAACTTGAACGGCTGGCGGACGGCAAGATCAACTTCGGCGCCCATTGCTGGACGTCCGGCGCGGCCAGCCTGTGTGGCGAAGACCAGCGCCTGATGCCGGAACCCAAGCTGCGTTATCACCTCAAGCAATTCCCGATCGAAAGCCTCGCGCAATGGATGCCGAAGGAGTTCGCCTGGACGGGCAAGCTCAACGCCGACCTGCAACTGGACCTGCCGGCCAGCGGCCCGAACGGTCAGGTCAGCGTCGATGCCAGCGGTGGCACGTTGCGCATGAAGGAAAAGGATCAATGGCTGGACTTCCCGTACCAGACCCTGAAACTCACCAGCAAACTCACGCCTAAACGCATCGATACCGACCTCAATTTCGTCGGCGGCAAGCTCGGCGAACTGATGGTGCAGGCGCAAATCAATCCGTTGCCGAAAAACAAACCGCTCACCGGGTCGTTCCGTCTTAGCGGGCTGGATGTATCGGTGGCGCGGCCGTTTGTGCCGATGGTCGAGAAACTCACCGGACGCTTGAATGGCAGCGGCACGCTCTCTGGCGATCTGCTGGCGCCGCAGGTCAACGGCAATCTGCTGCTCAGCGACGGCGAAGTGTCCGGGCCTGAGTTGCCGATGGAATTGCAGGCCTTGCAGGTTCAAGCGCAGATCGCCGGGGAAACCGTGCAGTTGAATGGCGGCTGGAAAAGCGGCAAGAGCGGGCAGGGCAGTCTCAACGGCAACATCGCCTGGGGTCAGGCGCTGGTGGTGGACCTGACGCTCAAGGGCTCGCAATTGCCCGTCACCGTCGAACCGTATGCCAAGCTCGAAGTCGCGCCGGACCTGAAGATCTCGATGAAGGAAGAGCAACTGGCGATCGCCGGCAAGGTAAGAGTGCCCAAGGGCGAAATCACCGTGCGCGAGTTGCCGCCGTCGACAGTCAAGGTCTCCGATGACACGGTGATCGTCGGCCAGCAGACCGAAGAGGGCAAACCGCCGCTGGCCATGAAGATGGACATCGACGTGGTGGTGGGTGAGGACAAACTCAGCTTCGCCGGGTTCGGCCTGACCGCCAACCTGCAGGGTCATGTGCACATCGGCGACAACATGGACACCCGTGGCGAGCTCTGGCTTAACGATGGACGTTATCGGGCATACGGCCAGCGGCTGACGGTGCGTCGTGCGCGGCTGTTGTTCGCCGGCCCGATTGACCAGCCATACCTGGACATCGAAGCCATTCGCCAGACCGACGACGTGATCGCCGGCATTCGCCTCAGCGGCAGCGCTGAGCAGCCGACCACACAGATTTTCTCCGAGCCGGCCATGAGTCAGGAACAGGCCTTGTCCTATCTGGTGCTGGGGCGCCCGCTGAGCACCAACGGCGAAGACAACAACATGCTGGCGCAAGCGGCGCTCGGGTTGGGGTTGATGGGCAGTTCCGGGGTGACCGGCAAACTGGCTAACGACCTGGGGATTCAGGACTTCCAGCTCGACACCCAGGGCAGCGGTAACACCACCAGCGTCGTGGCCAGCGGCAATATCTCCGAGAAGCTCAGCCTGCGTTATGGCGTGGGCGTGTTCGAGCCGGCCAACACCATTGCCTTGCGCTACAAGCTGAGCAAAAAGGTCTACCTCGAAGCCGCCGGCGGCGTGGCCAGTTCGCTGGACATCTTCTACAAGCGGGATTTCTAACCCGCGTCCCCATCCGAAACCGAGTCGCTCCCATCGCAAGCAGGCTCGCTCCCACAGGGATATCACTGAACCTGTGGGAGCGAGCCTGCTCGCGATGGGCGCACTGCGGTCATCGATCCGAAGCAACTTTGCTGCGCCATTTATCAGTCAAATAGAAAGCAACCTAACTATTACGTTGACATTGGCTGCCTAGGCAGTAACATCTCGTCATACATTCTCTGCCTAGGCAGCTAATTGGTGGCCAGATGAAACACTTCACCCCGGACGAATTCCACACGTGCCATCTCGGCCTCCTGCTCGGGCGCGCTGCGCTGCTCAAGGACCGGATCATCGACACGCACATGGAGCCCCACGGCATCACCGCCGCGCAGTTCAAAGTGCTGATCATCATGGCCCAGTTCGGCGTCGATACGCCGGCCGAGCTGTGCCGTCACTTGTCGCTGGACAGCGGTTCGATGACCCGCATGCTCGACCGTCTGGAACAGAAAGGTTTCCTCGCCCGCCAACGTTCCGAGGCGGATCGCCGTCAGGTGCAACTGGTGCTCACCGAGCAAGGCCAGCAATTGACTGACCGCCTGCCGGAGATCGGCGCCGACGCCATGAATGAACTGGCCGGTGCGATCACTCCGGAAGAACTGAAAACCCTGGAACAGATCCTCAAGAAAATGCTGGTGGCAGCCGGTGACTCGATCACGCTGCTGCGGGTAGGTGACAAATGAGCAGTAAGACCTTGCGTGCCGGCCTCAGCCTGGTGCTGGCGGCCATGACCCTGGCCGGTTGCGCCAGTTACAGCGGCCTGAATACCGAAGGCGTCAGCCTCGAGGCGAAAAACCTCAAGGCCGGGCATTCCCTCAGTGGTGTGACCCTGTCGCCCGCCGCCTGGCCGAAAAGCGATTGGTGGAAAAGCCTCGGCGACCCGCAACTCGATGGCTTGATCCGCGAAGCCCTGCACGACAGCCCCGACATGCAGATCGCCGACGCCCGCGCCCACCAGGCCAGCGCCGCCGCCTATGCCGCCGACGCTGCGCGCATGCCGACTCTCGATGCCAGCGCCGGTGTCAGCCGTTCGCGTCTGGCCCGCGATCAAGACCCGAGCGGGCAGGGCGGTACGTATTCCACCGTGCGCAACATCGGTGCCGTTTTCAATTACAACTTCGACCTCTGGGGCGGTCAGCGCGATGCCTGGGAAGCCGCGTTGGGCGAGGCCCGTGCTGCCGAAGTCGATCAGCAGGCTGCGCAGCTGACCTTGTCTGCCGACGTCGCCCGCGCCTACAGCGACCTGGGTCAGGCGCACATCGTCTATGACCTGGCCAACGAAGACCTCAAGCGCACCAAGCAGATGCTTGATCTGAGTCAGCGCCGCCTGAGCTCGGGGATCGACAGCCAGTACCAGTTCCAGCAAACCGAAAGCCTGGAAGCCAGCTCCGAAGCGAGCCTGATCGACGCCGAAAAACGCCTGCAAAGCGCGAAAATCGCCTTGGCCGTGCTACTCGGCAAAGGCCCGGATCGCGGCAATGAAATTGCCCGGCCGAAGATTCTGCAAGCCAGCGTCGTGGCGTTGCCGTCGGTATTGCCCGCCGAATTGCTCGGTCGTCGTCCAGACCTGGTCGCCGCTCGCTGGCGGGTCGAGGCGGCGAGCAAAAACATCGATGCCGGCAAAACCCAGTTCTACCCCAACCTCAACCTGAGCGCCGCGGCCGGTGCCGAGTCGTTGCTGGGTGACGCGATGTTTGGTTCGGCCAGCCGTTTCTTCAACGTTGCGCCGACCATCTCCGTGCCGATCTTCGACGGCGGCCGCCTGCGTGCCGACCTCGATTCCCGCGACGCCGATTACGACCTCGCGGTGGCGCAGTACAACAAAAGCCTGGTGAAAGCGCTGGGTGATGTCAGCGACACCATCAACCAGTTACGCGACATCGGCCGGCAGATCGGGGCGCAGCAACATGCCACCGACATTGCCCAGGATTCTTACAACACCGTGGTCCAGCGCTACGGTTCCGGCATCGGTAACTACCTGGACGTGCTCAGCATCGAGCAGCAATTGCTCCAGGCCCAGCGTCAGCTGGCCAACCTGAACGCCGAGCAGATCGACCTGTCGATCCAACTGATGCAGGCGCTGGGCGGCGGCTTCCAGGGCGAAACCCTGACCGCGGCCAACGCACTCCCAGCCACGCAGCACAACTAATTCAAGGTATTTGTCATGGCCACTGCCGATACACCTCAAGCCCCGGACAGCGCTCAAGACACGAGCAATCCGCGTAAACGCAAAATCATGCTGGTCGCCCTGGCGATCGTGGTCATCCTCGCCGGTGTCGGCGTCTGGGGTTATCACGAATTTTTCGGGCGCTGGAATGAAAGCACCGACGACGCCTATGTGAACGGCAACGTGGTGGAAATCACCCCGTTGGTCACCGGCACCGTGGTCAGCATCGGTGCCGACGATGGCGACCTGGTCCATGAAGGCCAGGTGCTGATCAACTTCGACCCGAACGACGCCCAGGTCGGTCTGCAAAGTGCCCAGGCCAACCTGGCCCGCACCGTGCGTCAGGTTCGCGGCTTGTACAGCAACGTCGACGGCATGAAAGCCCAGGTCAACGCCCAGCAGGCCGAAGTACAAAAGGCCCAGGACAACTTCAATCGCCGGAAGAATCTCGCCGCTGGCGGGGCGATTTCCCAGGAAGAACTGTCCCACGCACGCGACGACCTGACCTCGGCGCAAAACGCACTGGCCAACGCCAGGCAGCAACTGAAAACCACCAGTGCGCTGGTGGACGACACCGTGGTCTCGTCGCATCCAGACGTAATGGCGGCGGCCGCGCAGTTGCGTCAGGCCTACTTGAACAACTCCCGCAGCACCTTGATCGCGCCGGTCACCGGTTATGTCGCCAAACGCTCCGTGCAACTGGGCCAGCGCGTCCAGCCGGGGACGGCGCTGATGGCGGTCATTCCGCTGGATCAGCTGTGGATCGACGCCAACTTCAAGGAAACCCAGCTGCGTGACATGCGTATCGGTCAGCCGGTGGACATCGAGGCCGATCTGTACGGCAGCGATGTGAAATTCAGCGGCACCATCGACAGCCTTGGCGCCGGTACTGGCAGCGCGTTTGCCCTGCTGCCGGCGCAGAACGCCACCGGTAACTGGATCAAGATCGTGCAGCGGGTGCCGGTGCGGATTCACATCAACGCCGAAGAACTGGCCAAGCATCCGTTGCGGGTGGGCCTGTCGACTCAGGTCGATGTGAACCTGCACGACCAGAGCGGCCCGGTGCTGGCGCAACAGCCGCCGCAAAAGGCCTCGTTCAGCACCAACGTCTACGACCGTCAGTTGGCCGAGGCCGACGCGATGATCACGCAGTTGATCCACGACAACAGCGCAGCGGTCAGCAAAACCGTGCAGCGCTGACACCGATCCTGCAGGAGCGAGCTTTTGTGGCGAGGGGATTTAGCGAAACGTCGCACCGCCCCGTTGGGTCGCGAAGCGGCCCCAAAAGCTTTGCGACTGCTTCGCAGCCGAACGGGGATAAATCCCCTCGCCACAAAAGCTTATCCACCACACAAGCTCTCTTGCCACAAAAGCTCGCTCCCACAAGGTCAGCTGCGTCTTAACAGGCGTGGCGCCAATCAGGTTTCAAAGGATTCGCGATGAGCAATAACGCGTCATTCACGCCGCCCAGTCTGCTGCTCAGCACCATCGGCCTGTCGCTGGCGACCTTCATGCAAGTGCTGGACACCACCATCGCCAACGTGGCGCTGCCGACGATTTCCGGCAACCTGGGCGTGAGTTCGGAGCAGGGCACCTGGGTGATCACTTCGTTTGCGGTGAGTAACGCGATTGCGCTGCCGCTGACCGGTTGGCTCAGCCGGCGCTTTGGTGAAGTGAAGCTGTTTCTCTGGGCGACCATTCTGTTTGTCGTCGCCTCGTTTCTCTGCGGCATCTCGACCTCGATGCCCGAGCTGATTGGCTTCCGGGTGCTGCAAGGCCTGGTGGCGGGTCCGTTGTACCCGATGACCCAGACGTTGCTGATTGCGGTCTATCCGCCGGCCAGGCGCGGCATGGCCCTGGCGTTACTGGCGATGGTCACAGTGGTGGCGCCGATTGCCGGACCGATCCTCGGCGGCTGGATCACCGACAGTTACAGCTGGCCGTGGATCTTCTTCATCAACGTGCCGATCGGCGTTTTCGCGGTGATGGTGGTGCGCCAGCAGCTCAAGGCGCGTCCGGTGGAAACCAGCCGTCAGCCGATGGATTACGTCGGGCTGATCACCTTGATCATCGGCGTCGGCGCGTTGCAGGTGATCCTCGACAAGGGCAACGACCTGGATTGGTTCGAGTCGAACTTCATCCTCATCGGCGCGGCCATTTCAGTGATTGCGCTGGCGGTGTTCGTGATCTGGGAAATGACCGACAAGCACCCGGTGGTCAATCTGCGGCTGTTCGCCTACCGCAACTTTCGCATCGGCACGATTGTGCTGGTGCTGGGTTACGCCGGGTTCTTCGGCATCAACCTGATCCTGCCGCAATGGCTGCAAACCCAGATGGGCTACACGGCGACGTGGGCGGGGCTGGCGGTGGCGCCGATCGGGATTCTGCCGGTGCTGATGTCGCCGTTTGTCGGCAAGTACGCGCACAAGTTCGACCTGCGGCTGCTGGCGGGTCTGGCGTTCCTGGCGATTGGCTTGAGCTGCTTCATGCGCGCCGGATTTACCAATGAAGTGGACTTCCAGCACATCGCCCTGGTGCAGCTGTTCATGGGCATTGGCGTGGCGCTGTTCTTCATGCCGACCTTGAGTATTCTGATGTCGGACCTGCCGCCGAGCCAGATTGCCGACGGCGCGGGCCTGGCGACGTTTTTGCGGACTTTGGGTGGTAGTTTCGCGGCGTCGTTGACGACGTGGATCTGGATCCGTCGGGCGGACCAGCATCACGCCTATATGAGCGAAAGCATCAGTACTTATGAGCCCGCGACCCGTGAGGCACTGAATGCGCTGGGCGGGCCGAGCAACCCGGCGTATGCGCAGCTGGATCATGTGCTGACCAGTCAGGCGTACATGCTCTCCACCGTGGATTACTTCACGTTGCTGGGGTGGGCGTTCATGGGCTTGATCGTGATTGTGTGGCTGGCGAAACCACCGTTTGCGGCGAAGGCGGGGCCTGCTACCTCCGGCCATTAAGGGTAAGGCTCAGGATCGAGCCCTCACCCTAACCCTCTCCCAGAGGGCGAGGGGACTGACCGAGTTGTTTTTTTGAGTTACATCGACCTGAAAGCCCGAGTCGAACTCAGGTCTGGAAAATGATGGAGATCGGCTCCCTTTCCCCCTCTCCCCACTGGGGAGAGGGCTGGGGTGAGGGGGGGCTCTCAGCCGTTTGGCAAAGCCAGCTGTGGCGGCGGGGCGAAGTCGAACGGCGCCAACGCAAACCCGTTCTCATCCACCTGCAACGCCCAACCCTGACGATCCCAATCCCCCAACACAATCCGCTTGGCCGCTTGCTCGCCAATCTGCAACTTGTGGATGGCCGGGCGATGGGTGTGGCCATGGATCAAGGTCTTCACGCCATAGGCCTGCATGATCCGCGGCACTTCTTCCGGCGTGACATCGACAATGTCGTTGGCCTTCATCCGCGTCTGCGCGCGGCTTTCGCTGCGTAGCTTGCGCGCCAGATTATGCCGCGTGCGCAACGGCAAGTGCCGCAGGATGAACAGGGTGATCGGGTTGCGCAGGTAGCGACGCAGCTTCATGTACGCCTCGTCGCGGGTGCAGAGGCTGTCGCCGTGCATCAAAAGCACCGGCTCGCCGTTGAGCTGCACGACACTCGGGTCCTTCAACAACGTGCAGCCGGCCTGTTTGCAAAAGGCCTGGCCAAGCATGAAGTCGCGATTGCCGTGCATCAGAAAAATCGCCGTGCCGCTGTCGCTAAGATCGCGCAGGGCCTGGCAGATGGAACGCTGGAACGGCGTCATGGCATCGTCGCCAATCCACGCCTCGAAAAAGTCGCCCAGAATGTACAGCGCACTCGCCGAGCGGGCGCGTCCGGCGAGTAAATCCAGAAACGCCCGGGTAATGTCCGGGCGCTCCTCTTCCAGATGCAAGTCTGAAATCAGCAGTATCACGCTTCGATGATCTCGGCTTTCTCGATGATCACGTCTTCTGCTGGTACGTCCTGGTGGCCGGACTTCATAGTGGTGGAAACACCTTTGATCTTGTCGACAACGTCGGTGCCTGCAACGACTTTGGCGAACACGGCGTAGCCCCAGCCCTGGGTGGTCTTGGCGCTGTGGTTCAGGAAGCTGTTGTCAGCCACGTTGATGAAGAACTGCGCGGAAGCCGAATGCGGCTCCATGGTGCGGGCCATGGCCACGGTGTACTTCTCGTTCGGCAGGCCGTTGTCGGCTTCGTTCTGGATGCTTGGGCGCTTGTCTTTCTTTTCTTTCATGCCTGGCTCGAAACCGCCGCCCTGGATCATGAAGTTACCGATGACGCGGTGGAAAACAGTGTTTTCGTAGTGACCGGCTTTGACGTATTCGATGAAGTTGGCAACGGTCAGCGGTGCCTTTTCAGCGTTCAGTTCCAGGACGATGTCGCCATGGTTGGTGGTCAGTTTGACTTGGGTCATGATCGGTACTCTTGGATGAATTCGTGGGTTTCAGGGCGTTACTGCCCCCAACCGGTCCGGCCGTTGAGGGCCGAGTTGCGCAGTTTAGCGCGACAGCCGCCAATTTCGAGGCTGTTTTTCAATTGCAGCCGATTAAATGCAGCCGTTTTCGGGCCTGCTCTGTCAGCGACTTGGCGGCTTCGGCTATGATAGCGGCTTTGTTTTATCAGGCCCGTCTTCCGGCCGCGCACTTGTACGTTCAAGGATCCTATGAGCAAGCCCACTGTCGACCCTACCTCGAATTCCAAGACCGGCCCTGCCGTGCCGGTCAATTTCCTGCGCCCGATCATCCAGGCGGACCTGGACTCGGGTAAGCACACGCAGATCGTCACCCGTTTCCCGCCTGAGCCCAACGGCTACCTGCACATCGGTCACGCCAAGTCGATTTGCGTGAACTTCGGCCTGGCCCAGGAATTTGGCGGCGTTACCCACCTGCGTTTCGACGACACCAACCCGGCCAAGGAAGACCAGGAATACATCGACGCGATCGAAAGCGACGTGAAATGGCTGGGCTTCGAATGGTCGGGCGAAGTGCGCTATGCCTCGCAGTATTTCGACCAGTTGCACGACTGGGCCGTCGAGCTGATCAAGGCCGGCAAGGCCTACGTCGACGACCTGAGCCCTGAACAGGCCAAGGAATACCGCGGCACCCTGACCGAACCGGGCAAGAACAGCCCGTTCCGTGACCGTTCAGTGGAAGAAAACCTCGACTGGTTCGCCCGCATGCGTGCCGGCGAATTCCCGGACGGCGCACGCGTGCTGCGGGCCAAGATCGACATGGCCTCGCCGAACATGAACCTGCGCGACCCGATCATGTACCGCATCCGTCACGCGCATCACCACCAGACCGGTGACAAGTGGTGCATTTACCCGAACTACGACTTCACCCACGGTCAGTCGGACGCCATCGAAGGCATCACCCACTCGATCTGCACCCTGGAGTTCGAAAGCCACCGTCCGCTGTACGAATGGTTCCTGGAGAACCTGCCAGTGCCGGCGAACCCGCGTCAGTACGAGTTCAGCCGTCTGAACCTGAACTACACGATCACCAGCAAGCGCAAGCTCAAGCAACTGGTCGATGAAAAGCACGTTTTCGGCTGGGACGATCCGCGCATGTCCACGCTGTCGGGCTTCCGCCGTCGTGGCTACACGCCAGCGTCGATCCGCAATTTCTGCGACATGGTCGGCACCAACCGTTCCGACGGCGTGGTTGACTTCGGCATGCTTGAGTTCAGCATCCGTCAGGACCTCGACGCGAACGCCCCGCGCGCCATGTGCGTGCTGCGTCCGTTGAAAGTCGTGATCACCAACTACCCGGAAGACAAGGTCGACAACCTCGAGTTGCCGCGTCATCCGCAGAAAGAAGAACTTGGCGTGCGCAAGCTGCCGTTCGCCCGCGAAATCTACATCGATCGCGATGACTTCATGGAAGAGCCACCAAAAGGCTACAAGCGCCTGGAGCCGAACGGCGAAGTGCGTCTGCGCGGCAGCTACGTGATCCGTGCCGACGAAGCGATCAAGGACGCCGATGGCAACATCGTCGAACTGCGTTGCTCCTACGATCCGGAAACCCTGGGCAAGAACCCTGAAGGCCGCAAGGTCAAAGGCGTTATTCACTGGGTGCCGGCCGCCGCCAGCATCGAGTGTGAAGTGCGTCTGTACGATCGCCTGTTCCGCTCGCCGAACCCTGAGAAGGCCGAAGACAGCGCCAGTTTCCTGGACAATATCAACCCTGACTCGCTGCAAGTACTCACTGGTTGTCGTGCCGAGCCTTCGTTGGCCAATGCACAGCCGGAAGACCGTTTCCAGTTCGAGCGCGAAGGTTACTTCTGCGCGGATATCAAGGACTCGAAACCCGGTGCTCCGGTATTCAACCGTACCGTGACCTTGCGTGATTCGTGGGGCCAGTGATTCAAGGAACCTCTAAAGTGCTTTCGATCTACAACACGCTTACCAAGAGCAAAGAAGTCTTCAAGCCGCTGGATGGCAATAATGTGCGCATGTACGTCTGCGGGATGACCGTGTACGACTACTGCCACATTGGCCATGGCCGCAGCATGGTCGCGTTTGACCTGGTGACCCGCTGGTTGCGGTTCAGCGGTTATAACCTGACGTATGTGCGCAACATCACCGACATTGAAGACAAGATCATCAATCGGGCCAAGGAGAACGGCGAGCCGTTCGACGTGCTGACCGAGCGCATGATCACCGCGATGCACGAGGATGAGGCGCGCCTCAATATCCTCAAGCCGGACATGGAACCACGGGCCACCGATCACATCGCTGGCATGCAGACCATGATCCAGACCCTGATCGACAAGGGTTACGCCTACGCCCCGGGCAATGGCGACGTGTACTACCGCGTTGCCAAATTCATGGGCTACGGCAAGCTGTCGCGCAAGAAGATCGAAGACCTGCGCATCGGCGCGCGGATCGAAGTGGACGAGTCGAAACAGGACCCACTGGACTTCGTGCTTTGGAAAGGCGCCAAGCCGGGCGAGCCGAGCTGGCCTTCACCATGGGGCGACGGTCGTCCGGGCTGGCACATCGAATGCTCGGTGATGTCGACCTGCTGCCTGGGCGAAACCTTCGACATTCATGGCGGCGGCAGCGACCTCGAGTTCCCGCACCATGAAAACGAAATCGCCCAGAGCGAAGCGGCCACCGGCAAGACCTACGCCAACGCGTGGATGCATTGCGGCATGATTCGCATCAATGGCGAGAAGATGTCCAAGTCCTTGAACAACTTCTTCACCATTCGCGACGTGCTGGAAAAGTACCACCCGGAAGTCGTGCGTTACCTGCTGGTGTCGAGCCACTACCGCAGCGCGATCAACTACTCGGAAGACAACCTCAAGGACGCCAAAGGCGCACTTGAGCGTTTCTACCACGCGTTGAAAGGCCTGCCGAACGTGGCGCCGGCTGGCGGCGAAGCGTTTGTCGAGCGTTTCACCCAGGTGATGAACGACGACTTCGGCACGCCGGAAGCGTGTGCCGTACTGTTCGAAATGGTGCGCGAGATCAACCGTCTGCGCGAGAGCGATCTCGATGCGGCGGCCGGTCTGGCGGCGCGCTTGAAGGAATTGGCCAGTGTGTTGGGTGTGTTGCAGCTCGAAGCTGATGACTTCCTGCAGGCCGGCGCTGAAGGGCGGGTGGATGCGGCTGAGGTTGATGCGCTGATTGCTGCGCGTCTGGCGGCTCGTGCGGGTAAAGACTGGGCCGAGTCCGACCGTATCCGCGACCAGTTGACCGCGATGGGCGTGGTGCTGGAAGACGGGAAGGGTGGCACGACCTGGCGTTTGGCTGACTGATTGCTGCATTTGCTACAAACAAAACCCGCCTTGTGCGGGTTTTTGTTTTTGGGTTTCGCTTTAGTGCTGCGATGACTGGGCTGGCGCCATCGCGAGCAGGCTCGCTCCCACATTGGATCTTCGCTAAGTTTGAGTTCTGTGTACGTCACAAATCCTCTGTGGGAGCTAGCCTGCTAGCGATGGTCTCAAGTCGAACACTGCAAGTGCGACTACCTTGTCATTCCGACTGGCGCAATCGCTTGTAGAGGGTATTGCGGCTCACACCCAGCCTGCGGGCCAAATGCGAGATATTCCCCCCTGCCGCCTGCAACTGCCTATTCAAATCCTCCACATCATTCAAATCCACCGCCAGCGGCTCCGGCGAATCCACCGGTTCCATTTCCAGATCGACAAAAAAATCATCCGGCAAATGCTCCGGCCGCACCGGTTGTTCCTCGGCCATGGCCAGTGCCACCTGCATCACGCTGCTGACTTGCCGTAAATTCCCCGGCCACGGGTGACGGCCGAACAACTCCATCACCTCTCGACTCAACCCGGCCCACTGCGATGGCTCGCGATGCTGTTCCCACAGGCGCTTGAACAGCGCCTGCTTGTCGCTGCGTTCCCGTAGCGGCGGCAATTCCAGGGTCAAACCGCCGATCCGGTAATATAGATCCTCACGAAACCGCCCCAACTGCACCTGCTCACGCAACGAGCGATTGGTGGCGGAGATGATGCGGATGTCCACCGGGAACAACTCGCTGCTGCCCACCGGTTGCACGCAACGTTCCTGCAACACCCGCAGCAACCGCGCCTGGGTCGGCAACGGCATGTCACCGATTTCATCAAGGAACAGCGTGCCCTTGTCGGCCTTGCGGATCAGCCCGATGCTGCCTTTCTGATTGGCGCCGGTGAACGCGCCTTTCTCGTAGCCAAACAGTTCGGATTCCACCAGTTCGGCGGGGATCGCTGCACAGTTGACGGCGATGAATGACTGTTTGCTCCGGGAGCTGGCCTGATGCAAGGCTTTGACGAAGACCTCCTTGCCGACCCCGGTTTCCCCGTGGATCAACAGCGGAATGTCTTTTTCCAGCAAGCGCTCGGCCTGACGCGCGGCTTTTTCCACGCGACTGTCGCCGAAATGCAGGGTATTGAGGCTGATCGAGGTGGGGCCAGGAACCGCCGGTTCCACAAAGACTCGGGCTTGAATCGGCACCTGTTTCGGCCGTTTCAATACGCACTGGAAGCGGTTGCGCCCGGAGGCTTGTAGCGCAAAGGGCAGGCCTTCTGGCTGGTTCAGCAATTCCAGCAACGACACCTTGAACAGGCTCTCGACACTGACCCGCGACAGGCTGATACCCAGCAGATTATCGGCTCGGCGGTTGGCGGACAGCACCTGACCGGTTTCATCGAAGATCAGCAGGCCGGCCCATTGGCTGTCGAGGTTGTTCAACCCGGTGTTGAAGGTCAGTTGAAAATGCTGGCCGTGGAAGAGGTTGAGGATCAGCCGGTTTTCCACGGTTTGGCTCATCATCTTGACCATGCCGAGGGTGTGTGACGGCGGCAGGTAGCTGTCGCTGGACACGTCCAGCACCGCGATCACCTTGCGCTCGGCATCGAAAATTGGCGCGGCGGAACCGGTCATGAAGCGGTTGGCCTTGAGGAAATGTTCATCGTGTTCGATGTGCACCGCCTGTTCGCAGGCCAGTGCAGTGCCGATCGCATTGGTGCCGCTGCAACGCTCCATCCAGCTGGCGCCGGCGGTGAAACCGCGGGTCAGGCTCGGCTCGATAAACCGCTGGGTACCCCAGGACGTCAGCACCTGGCCCTGATTGTCGGCCAGCATGATCAGGCAGTTGGAGTTGCTCAGGATGTTTTCGTAATAGGGCAGGACTTCCTGATGCGTGGTCTGTACCAGGGAATGCTGGCTCTCCAGCAACCGGGCGATGTCCTCGGCCGGCAGTTGGTCGAACGCCGGTGCGCTTTGATGGTTGAGGCCAAACGCACGGCATCGGGACCAGGAGTCCTGGATGATGGCGTCGTGGGAGAGCGGCGAGGCAGGTGCGGCCATGGCAGTCGATCTCTGAGCATTATTATTTTTGTTATGAGTAAACGCGTTGTTTGTTTTTACGTGACGCCAGTGTCTGACGCCATCTATGTAGCAGCTGGCGAAGCCTGCGTTCGGCGACGCAGTCGTCGTGAAATCAGGCTTTGCGGTGTATCAGGATCACCGCGTGTACAGGTTTTACGACGACTGCGTCGCCGAACGCAGGCTTCGCCAGCTGCTACACGACCGCGGGGAATTCGGATAATCGTGTCACAAAACCATCCGTAGAGTGTTGTTCACTATTGTTCATTGTCAACGGGTGGATTGTTCAATTGTTCAGTCACGGTTGTTCATTTCTGTTCAGCAACGAAAGCGGTTCTGTCACCTTTCCGAAGATTTTCAAAGCAGATCAACAGCTTGCAATTTCTGGCATGAAACTCGCTCTGTAGCTCCGGTCGCTTGACTCCAAATAATAAAAAGGCCGAGCCATGTCATTAACCCTGGAGCACGTCAGCCGTACCGTCGAGGGCCAGACCTGGATCGACGATGCGTGCCTTAGTTTTGAACCCGGATCCTTCAACGTTTTGCTCGGGCGCACGCTGTCCGGCAAAACCAGTCTCATGCGCCTGATGGCCGGCCTGGACAAGCCCGACAGCGGCCGCATCCTGATGAACGGCGTCGACGTCACGCAGCGCCCGGTGCGTTTGCGCAACGTGTCGATGGTTTATCAGCAGTTCATCAACTACCCGACCATGACCGTGTTCGAGAACATCGCCTCGCCCTTGCGCCAGGGCGGTCTTTCCAATGAGCTGATCCAGAGTAAAGTGCTGGAAACCGCGAAGATGCTGCGCATCGAGAAATTCCTCCAGCGCTATCCACTGGAGCTCTCTGGCGGTCAGCAACAGCGCACCGCGATGGCCCGGGCGTTGGTCAAGGATGCCGAGCTGATCCTGTTCGACGAGCCGCTGGTGAACCTCGACTACAAGTTGCGCGAAGAACTGCGTCAGGAAATGCGCGAGCTGTTCAAGGCCCGCCATACCATAGCGATTTACGCCACCACCGAACCCAACGAAGCGCTGGCCCTGGGCGGCACCACCACCATTCTTCACGAAGGCCGGGTGGTCCAGAGCGGCAAATCCTCCGAGGTCTATCATCAGCCACAAACGGTGCTGGCGGCGGAGCTGTTCTCTGAGCCGCCGATCAACCTGATGCCGGGCCGCATCGCCGGCAACGAAGTGAGCTTTGCCAATTTCGTGCACTTTCCGTTGAACGTAGACCTGCGGCCAGTGGGCGAGGGCGAGTTCCGCTTCGGCGTGCGCCCCAGCCATATCTCGCTGGTGCCGAGCAACGACGATGACCTCGAACTCGCGGTGACCGTCGAGGTGGCCGAGATCAGTGGTTCGGAAACCTTCCTGCACGTGCGCAACGAGCATTTCCTGTTGGTGCTGCATTTGCCCGGCGTCCACGAATACGACGTCGATGCGCCGATCCGGATCTATATTCCGACCCATAAACTGTTTGTGTTCGATGCGCAGGGGCGGCTGGTCCAGGCGCCCGGTCGTCGTATCGCGAGGGTTGCCTGATGGCTGAAATCCGTTTGCAGAACCTCGCCCACAGTTACACCCGCACGCCGACCGGCCCCGAGGATTATGCGATCCGCGAGATGGACCATGTCTGGGAGCAGGGCGGTGCTTATGCCTTGCTCGGGCCTTCGGGCTGCGGCAAATCGACCTTGCTCAACATCATTTCGGGGTTGCTCAGTCCGTCCCAGGGCCACGTCCTGTTCGACGGCAAAGCGGTCAACGACCTGACGCCGGAGAAGCGCAACATCGCTCAGGTTTTCCAGTTTCCGGTGGTCTACGACACCATGACGGTGTTCGACAACCTGGCGTTTCCGCTGCGCAATCAGGGCATGGCCGAGGCGAAAATTCACACCAAGGTGCGGGAAATCGCCGAAGTCCTCGACCTTCAGGCGCTGCTGAGCAAAAAGGCCAGCAACCTCACCGCCGATGAAAAGCAGAAAGTCTCCATGGGCCGTGGGCTTGTGCGCGACGATGTCTCGGCGATCCTGTTTGATGAACCGCTGACGGTGATCGACCCGCACCTGAAGTGGAAACTGCGACGCAAGCTCAAGCAGATCCACGAGCAATTCAACATCACCATGGTCTACGTCACCCACGATCAGCTCGAGGCTTCGACTTTCGCCGACAAGATTGCGGTGATGTACGGCGGCCAGATCGTGCAATTCGGCACGCCGCGCGAGTTGTTCGAGCGGCCGAGCCACACCTTTGTCGGCTATTTCATCGGCAGTCCGGGGATGAACCTGATCGAGGTGCAGCCGCAACCGGGCGGCGTCGGGTTTGCCTCGACGCATCTGCCTTTGTCTGACGCGCAACAGCAACGCATCGCCGAGTCGGAATGGCAAACCCTGAAGGTCGGCATCCGTCCGGAGTTCGTGCACGTGTGGGACGAGCCGTTCGAGGACGCGATGCAGGCACAAGTCATACACGTCGAAGACCTCGGCACCTACAAAATCATGACCCTGAACCTCGACGGCGCCCCCCTGAAAGTGCGCCTGGCCGAAGACAAGCCAGTGCCTGAGGGAACCGCATACATCAACTTCCCGGCACAGTGGCTGATGGTTTATGCCGATGATTACCTGCTGGAGACGCAGCCATGAACAAGGTGCAGAACAACAAGGCCTGGTGGCTGGTCCTGCCGGTGTTTTTGCTCGTGGCGTTCAGTGCGGTGATCCCGATGATGACCGTGGTCAACTACTCGGTGCAGGACATCTTCGACCAGTCCAGCCGCTACTTCGTCGGTGCCGACTGGTACAAGCAGGTGCTGCTCGATCCACGGCTGCACGACTCGTTGCTGCGCCAATTCATCTATTCCGCCTGCGTATTGCTGATCGAAATCCCGCTGGGTATCGCCATCGCCCTGACCATGCCGACCAAGGGCCGCTGGTCATCGCTGGTGCTGATTATCCTGGCGATTCCGCTGCTGATCCCGTGGAACGTGGTCGGCACCATTTGGCAGATCTTCGGTCGGGCCGACATTGGCTTGCTGGGTTCGAGCCTCAATGCGATGGGCATCAGCTACAACTATGCTGCGAACACGATGGACGCCTGGGTCACCGTGCTGGTGATGGACGTCTGGCACTGGACCTCGCTGGTGGCGCTGTTGTGTTTCTCGGGGTTGCGGGCGATCCCGGACGTGTATTACCAGGCGGCGCGGATTGATCGGGCATCGGCCTGGGCAGTTTTCCGACACATCCAGCTGCCCAAGCTCAAGAGCGTGTTGCTGATCGCGGTGATGCTGCGGTTCATGGACAGTTTCATGATCTACACCGAACCGTTCGTACTCACGGGCGGCGGGCCGGGCAATGCCACGACTTTCCTCAGCCAGACCCTGACGCAAATGGCCATCGGGCAGTTCGACCTCGGCCCCGCGGCGGCTTTCTCGCTGGTGTACTTCCTGATCATTCTGTTGGTGTCCTGGCTGTTCTACACCGCCATGACTCACTCTGACGCCAACCGCTGAGGCCCATCATGAGCAAGAGAAAGCTGATCCCGTTGCTGATCTACATCCTGTTCCTGCTGGTGCCGATCTACTGGCTGCTGAACATGTCCTTCAAGAGCAACACCGAAATCCTCAGCGGCCTGACGCTATTTCCGCAGGATTTCACCTTCGCCAACTACAAGGTGATCTTCACCGATCCGGCCTGGTACACCGGTTACCTTAACTCGCTCTATTACGTAACCCTGAACACGGTGATTTCCCTGAGCGTGGCGTTGCCGGCGGCTTACGCGTTTTCGCGCTACCGCTTTCTCGGTGACAAGCACCTGTTTTTCTGGCTGCTGACCAATCGCATGGCGCCGCCGGCGGTGTTCTTGCTGCCGTTCTTCCAGCTCTATTCCTCGATTGGTCTGTTCGACACGCACATCGCGGTGGCGCTGGCGCATTGCCTGTTCAACGTGCCGTTGGCGGTGTGGATTCTCGAAGGTTTCATGTCTGGCGTTCCGAAGGAAATCGACGAAACCGCCTACATTGACGGCTACAGTTTTCCCAAGTTCTTCGTGAAGATCTTCGTGCCGCTGATTGGCTCCGGGATCGGCGTTACGGCGTTTTTCTGCTTCATGTTTTCCTGGGTAGAGCTGCTGTTGGCACGGACGCTGACATCGGTGAACGCCAAACCGATTGCGGCGGTGATGACCCGCACGGTCTCGGCGTCCGGTATCGACTGGGGCGTGCTGGCGGCGGCGGGGGTGTTGACCATCCTGCCGGGCATGCTGGTGATCTGGTTTGTTCGCAACCACGTGGCCAAGGGCTTTGCCCTGGGCCGGGTCTGAGGAGCTGATGATGGAATGGATGAGCTGGACTGTTCCCACCGCGGCGTTCTTCATCGCCATAGGCCTGATTCTGGCGGGCATGACGACCTGGGAATTACGTTCGCCGAGCGTCCCTCGGCGTGGTTTTCTGCCGATTGCCACCACCCGTGGCGATCGGCTGTTTATCGGTCTTCTCGGCAGCGCCTACCTGCATTTGCTGGTAATCGGCGTCACCGACTGGAGCATCTGGGTTGCGTTCGCGTTGTCCCTGGTGTGGCTGTTGGCTGTGATGCGTTGGGGCTAGTCGAAATCGATCGGCAATGTTGCTCCGAAACTCTATAAGGAGGTCTCTATGTTCGACAAAAACAATAAGCTGCGACATAGCATTTCATTGGCAGCCATGCTGGCACTCAGCGGTTTGAGCGCAGCGGCGTGGGCCGATGCCTATGAAGACGCCGCCAAGAAATGGATTGGCAGCGAGTTCAAACCGTCCACCCTCACGCCAGAGCAGCAGCTCGAAGAGCTGAAGTGGTTCATCAAGGCCGCCGAGCCATTTCGCGGGATGAGCATCAAGGTGGTGTCGGAAACCATCGCGACCCACGAATATGAATCCAAAACCCTGGCCAAGGCCTTCACCGAAATCACCGGGATCAAGCTGACCCACGACTTGCTGCAGGAAGGCGACGTGGTGGAAAAGCTGCAAACCCAGATGCAATCGGACAAGAACATCTATGACGGCTGGGTCAACGACTCGGACCTGATCGGTACGCACTTTCGCTACGGCAAGACCGAATCGATCACCGACCTGATGGCCAACGAAGGCAAGAACTTCACTTCGCCGACCCTGGACATCAAAGACTTCATCGGCATCTCGTTCACCACCGCGCCGGACGGCAAGATCTACCAATTGCCCGACCAGCAATTCGCCAACCTGTACTGGTTCCGCGCCGACTGGTTCGAGCGGCCTGAGCTGAAAGCCAAGTTCAAGGAAAAATACGGCTACGAATTGGGCGTGCCGGTGAACTGGTCAGCTTATGAGGACATCGCCAAATTCTTCAGCGAAGACGTCAAGGAAATCGACGGCAAGCGTGTCTATGGACACATGGATTACGGCAAGAAAGACCCGTCCCTGGGCTGGCGCTTTACCGATGCCTGGTTCTCCATGGCCGGTGCCGGCGACAAGGGCATTCCCAACGGTTTGCCGGTGGACGAGTGGGGCATCCGTGTCGAGGATTGCCACCCGGTCGGTTCCAGCATCACACGAGGCGGCGATACCAACGGCCCGGCGGCGGTGTTTGCCACCACCAAATATGTCGACTGGCTGAAGAAGTACGCGCCACCGGAAGCGGCGGGCATGACCTTCTCCGAATCCGGTCCGGTGCCGTCCCAGGGCAACATCGCCCAACAGATCTTCTGGTACACCGCGTTTACCGCCGACATGACCAAACCAGGGCTGGCGGTGATGAACGCCGATGGCACGCCGAAATGGCGCATGGCGCCATCACCCCGCGGACCGTATTGGGAGGAGGGCATGAAGCTGGGGTATCAGGACGTGGGTTCCTGGACGTTCATGAAGTCCACGCCTGAAAAACAGAAACTCGCCGCCTGGCTTTACGCGCAGTTCGTGACGTCGAAAACCGTCTCGCTCAAGAAAACCATCGTCGGCCTGACCCCGATCCGCGAGTCGGACATCAACTCGCAAGCCATGACCGACCTGGCACCGAAACTCGGTGGCCTGGTCGAGTTCTATCGCAGCCCGGCCCGCGTGCAATGGACCCCGACCGGGACCAACGTGCCGGACTATCCGCGTCTGGCACAACTGTGGTGGAGCCACATCGCCGAAGCCGCGAGCGGCGAGAAGACTCCGCAACAGGCGCTGGACGGCCTGGCCAAGGATCAGGACGCGATCATGACCCGTCTGGAACGCTCGAAGGCGCAAGCCACCTGCGCACCGAAAATGAACCCCGAGCGCGATGCGCAATACTGGTTCGATCAGCCGGGTGCTCCGAAGCCGAAACTGGCGAACGAGAAGCCCCAGGGTGAAACCGTGAGCTATGCCGAACTGCTGAAATCGTGGGAGGCGGCGCGTAAGTAAGCTTCTGTACCGAGAAAGGCGAACGGCACCGAAAGGTGCCGTTTTCTTTTGTGCCTGTACAAATGTCATCGCGGGCAAGCCCGCTCCCACAGTATTTGCGGTGGTCACAATAGTTGTGAACACCTCGATCCCTGTGGGAGCGGGCTTGCCCGTGATGAGGCCATCCCAATCACTGAACTTCATCAAGTGAACATACATCTAGTAGGAGCACTGACCTCTGTTCTGGCTAACCGCGTGTAGATCTGGAACCTCGAATTTAAGTGCCTTCAAAATCATCCAGCACTCCATCAGGTAACGGCGCATCGAAGTCTTCGGGAAGCACCAGTTTGGTTTTCATCGTTCCCACACGTTGATTATGTAACTGCTCTTGCGCTATCGCTTGATTCAACTCCCACACTGCCAATTGCCCGGCCGTCTCAGGTGCCAATTTTGGCAGTTCGCCCTTTTGCGTCTGCAGCGTCACCTTACCTTGGCGCTCATCCGCCAGGGCATCGAGGCCATCCATCAGTTCGGCAAAAATGTCACGTTTCATCGTTCTTTCTCGCTTTGATTTATCGATCCAGTCGTCATTCAAGATAAGTCCAACCGCTCAACGCTGCATGTAGGACGAGACGGGTAATCCAGCGAGAGCTTTCGGGGATTTTTGGAGGAGGGCAGGGCTTCGGTAACAAATCCCACAAAAACAAAAACGGCACCCGAAGGTGCCGTTTCTGTTTGTAGCCAGATATCGCCGAGCGATCAGCCCGCCAGACCTGACTGCTGAACCAGCGTCAGCAGCGGTTGTGGGTAGACGCCGAGGAAGAACGCTACCAGAGCGATGGCCAGCAGCATCACGCCGCCTGCACGTTGTTCCCAGTGCAGTTGCGCATCGTGGCGGCGCAGGTTCGGCTCGATCAGGTACAGGGTGACCATCACGCGCAGGTAGTAGAAGACGCCGATGGCGCTGCCCAGTACCAGGGAACCAACCAGCCACCATTGGTGCGACTCGACACCGGTAGCGATGATGTAGAACTTGCCGATGAAGCCCGCGGTGAGCGGGATACCCGCCAGGGACAGCATCATCACGGTCAGTACGGCGGTCAGGTACGGACGGCGCCAGAACAGGCCGCGGTATTCATACAGGGCGTCGGCGTCACGGCCGTTGTACGGCGAGGACATCAGCGTGATTACGCCGAACGCGCCGAGGCTGGTGATGACGTAGGTGACCAGGTACACGCCGATGGCTTCCACGGCCAGACCCTTGCTCGCCACCAGGGCGATCAGCAGGTAACCGAAGTGGGCGATGGACGAGTAACCCAGCAGACGCTTGAGGTTGCTCTGGGTCAGTGCCAGCAGGTTACCGAACAGGATCGACGCGATGGCGATGATGGTCAGCACGTCGCTGAGTACACCGCTGCTTGCCGCTGGCGAGATCTGGAACAGACGCACCATCACTGCGAACACCGCCACTTTCGAAGCGGTAGCCAGGAACGCGGCCACCGGTGCCGGAGCACCTTCGTAAACGTCCGGGGTCCAGAGGTGGAACGGCACCAGGGACAGCTTGAACGCCAGACCGATCAGCATCATGCCCAGGCCCAATTGCGCCAGCGAGCTTGGCAGGCCGGTGGCCGCGAGGGCCTGGCCGATACCGACGAAGCTCAGGCTGCCGGAGTCGGCGTAGAGCAGGGCCATACCGAACAGCAGGAACGCGGAACCGGCGGCGGACAGCACCATGTACTTGATACCGGCTTCCAGCGAACGCTTGTTGAAGAAAGCGTAAGCCACCAGACCGTAGACCGGTACCGAGAGCAGTTCCAGACCGATGAACAAACCGGCCAGGTGCTGCGCGCTGACCAGCACCAGGCCACCGGCGGCGGCCATCAGGATCAGCAGGTAAAGTTCTTCACGGTTGCCCGGGTAACCCGAACCGCCATCGCCGAGGTAGGCGTGGGCGAGGGTCACACAAGCGAGGGTGGCGACCAGGATCAGCGCCATGTACAGGCAAGCGAAGGTGTCGATCTGCAGCAACGGGGTCACGGCCAGAGGCGCGACTTTCAGGGCTGGCAGGATCGACAGCAACGCCAGGTTCAGACCCGCCACGGAAATCAGGAAGGTCTGCGAGTGGTTGCGGCGCCAGGCAATCGCCAGCATCACCACGATGATCGTGGCGCTGGTGATCAACAACGGCGCAAGCGCGATAAAGTGTTGAGTCGTGAATTCCATAGCGCTCTTACCGGGCCGAAGCGAGTTGAGTGAAGGCGGTGCCGAGCCACTGCTGCACGCCATGCATCGTTGCGGCAGAGGTGTCGAGGAACGGTTGCGGGTACACGCCGATGTAGATCAGCAACGCCGCCAGACCGACCACCATGATCAGTTCGCGACCATCCATGCCATGCAACACCGCGTCCGATTTGGACGGGCCGAAGTAGGCACGGTGGATCATGATCAGCGAGTAGACCGAACCGAACACCAAGCCGGACGTCGCGATGATAGTGATCCATGGGGCGGCAGGGAACGTGCCGATCAGGATCAGGAACTCACCGACGAAGTTACCGGTACCCGGCAAGCCCAGGGACGCGGCGGCAAAGAACAGGCTGATGGCCGGCAGGTAAGCGATCTTCGACCACAGGCCACCCATTTCACGCATGTCGCGGGTGTGGGTGCGCTCGTACAGCTGACCGCTCAAGATAAAGAGTGCCGCGGCCGACAGACCGTGCGCCAGCATCTGCATCACCGCGCCCTGCAGCGCCAGTTGGCTGCCGGAATAGATGCCGATCAGTACGAAGCCCATGTGGGAAACGGACGAGAAGGCGATCAGACGCTTGATGTCGGTTTGTGCGAAGGCCAGGAACGCACCGTAGAAAATCCCGATCAGACCGAGGGTCATGGCGATCGGCGCGAACTCGGCCGAGGCATTCGGGAACAGCGGCAGGGCGAAACGCAACAGACCGTAAGCAGCGGTTTTCAGCAAGATACCGGCCAGGTCGACCGAACCCGCTGTCGGTGCCTGGGCGTGAGCGTCAGGCAGCCAGGAGTGGAACGGCACCACCGGCAGCTTCACCGCGAAGGCGATGAAGAAGCCGAGCATCAGGATGTACTCGGTGGTCAGCGACATCTTGGTTTTCAACAGATCGGCGTAGTTGAAAGTAATCACGCCGGTGTCGTTGAAGTTGACCAGTACCAGACCCAGGATCGCCACCAACATGATCAGGCCGGACGCCTGAGTGAAGATGAAGAACTTGGTCGCCGCGTAGATCCGGGTTTTCTTGCCGTCCGAAGAACTGTGACCCCAGAGCGCGATGAGGAAATACATCGGCACCAGCATCATTTCCCAGAAGAAGAAGAACATGAACAGGTCGAGGGCGAGGAACACGCCGACGACACCGCCCAGGATCCACATCAGGTTCAGGTGGAAGAAGCCAACGTGACGCTGGATTTCTTTCCACGAGCAGAGGACCGAGAGTACGCCCAACAGACCCGTCAGCATGATCATCAGCAGCGACAGGCCATCGAGGGCCAGGTGCACGCTGATGCCGAAGCGTTCGATCCAGATGTGCTTGAACTCAAGCGCCCAGGTCGGGTCGGCGCCAGGCGCCGGGGCAAATGAATAGTCACCGTTGGCCCACAGCCAGAGGCCGAGGGAGAGCAACAGGGACATGGTGATCAGCGCAATCCAGCGGGGGAGGGTGGCGCCGAAGCGCTCACCCATCCAGCACAGCAGGCCGCCGATGAAGGGGATCAGGATTAGCCAAGGCAGAATCATGACGGGCTCAATTCCTTTCGCAAGTTCGCAAGGTTCATATTCAGACCGCTACCAGCACGATGGCGCCGATGACCAGCACGGAGCCGGCTGCCATCGATGCCGCGTACCAACGCAGTTGACCGGTTTCGGTACGGCTCAGGGCGGTGTGGCCGCCTTTGGCCATACGCGGGATCAGACCGATGGTCTGGTCGAGCGGGTCTTTGCGCAGTACGTGGCTGATCGCCAGGTATGGCTTGACGAACAGTTTGTCGTAGATCCAGTCGAAGCCCCAGGCAGCGAACCACCAGGCCGAAAGGAAGCGGCCGATGCCGCTGTTGGCGATTGCAGTGACGAAACGACGCTTGCCGAGGAACAGCAGCGCGGCCAGCAGGATACCGGCCAGGGCGATGGCGCCCGACGCGATTTCCAGACTGTGCTTGGCTTCGCCGCCGGCATGGCCGACGCTTTCCGGCAGCACACCGTGCAGTGGCGGAATGATCATTGCGCCGACGAAGGTCGACAGCACGATCAGCACCGACAGCGGCAGCCAGTGGGCGATGCCGTGACCGGCGTGCGCTTCGGTCTTCGCTTCACCGTGGAACGCGATGAAGATCAGGCGGAAGGTGTACAGCGAAGTCATGAACGCGCCGACCAGACCTGCGTAGAGCAGGCCGTGGTTGCCGCTGGCGAACGCTTCCCAGAGGATTTCGTCCTTGGAGTAGAAGCCTGCGGTCACCAGTGGCAGGGCAGACAAGGCCGCGCCGCCGACGATGAAGCTGGCGTAGGCCAATGGCAGTTTCTTCCACAGGCCGCCCATCTTGAAGATGTTCTGCTCGTGGTGGCAGGCAACGATCACCGCACCGGAGGCAAGGAACAGCAGCGCCTTGAAGAACGCGTGGGTCATCAGGTGGAAAATCGCGCCATCCCATGCGCCAACGCCCAGCGCCAGGAACATGTAGCCGATCTGGCTCATGGTCGAGTAGGCGAGGATACGTTTGATGTCGGTCTGCACCAGTGCGGCAAAACCGGCGAGTACCAGGGTCACGCCGCCGACGATGCCGACCAGGTGCAGGATTTCCGGCGCCAGGGTGAACAGACCGTGAGTACGGGCAATCAGGTAGACACCGGCGGTTACCATGGTTGCGGCGTGGATCAGTGCCGAAACCGGAGTAGGGCCGGCCATCGCATCCGCCAGCCAGGTTTGCAGCGGCAGTTGCGCGGATTTACCGACAGCGCCGCCCAGCAGCATCAGGGTCGCCATGACCATCCAGAAGTCGCCGGCCTGGAATTTCTGCGGCGCCAGCACCAGCAGTTCCTGGATATTCAGCGTGCCCAGTTGTGCGAACAGAATGAACAGGCCGATGGCCATGAACACGTCGCCGATACGGGTGACGATGAAGGCTTTGAGTGCGGCGTTACCGTTGTTGCGGTTGCTGTAGTAGAAACCGATCAACAGGTACGAGCACAGGCCCACGCCTTCCCAGCCGAAGTACAGGAACAACAGGTTATCGCCCAGGACCAGGAACAGCATGCTGGCGATAAACAGGTTGGTGTAGGCGAAGAAGCGCGAGTAACCGGCTTCACCGCGCATGTACCAGGACGCGAACAGGTGGATCAGGAAGCCGACGCCGACGACGACACCGAGCATGGTCAGGGACAGACCATCCAGGTACAGCGCGAAGTTCGGCGTGAAGCCTTCCACCGCCATCCACTGCCACAACACCATGGTGTAGTGACCGCCTTCAGGTGGCGCGACGTTGAATTGCCAGATCACATAAGCCGTGACGATGGCAGACAGGCCGATGGAACCGACGCCGATCAGCGCCGACAGGTTTTCCGAGAGGCGTCCACGGGAGAACGACAGCAGCAGGAAACCGATGAGAGGGAATACGAAAGTCAGATAGAGAAGATTCATCCGCGCATCTCGCTGGCAGCGTCGATATCGAGAGTGTGGAAGCGGCGATACAGCTGCAACAGAATCGCCAGGCCAATACTGGCCTCGGCGGCTGCCAGGCTGATCACCAGGATGAACATGATCTGTCCATCCGGCTGACCCCAGCGGCTACCGGCGACGATGAAGGCCAGTGCGGAGGCATTCATCATGATCTCCAGGCTCATCAGCACGAAGAGAATGTTGCGGCGGACCATCAGGCCGACCAGACCGAGGCAGAACAGGATGCCGGCGACCGCCAGACCATGCTCCAGAGGGATAGCAGGCATCGTCATTGCTCCTTGGCTTCGTTACGGCCCAAGTGGAACGCCGTGACGGCTGCGGCAAGCAGCAGCATCGAGGCGAGTTCGACCACCAGCAGGTAAGGACCGAACAGGCTGATGCCCACGGCCTTGGCGTCTACGGTGGTGTGGCCGATGGCTTCACCGCTGGAGTGGCTGAACAGGACGTACAGCAGTTCAACCAGCAACAGGGTGCCGAGGGCTACCGGGCCGAGCCAGATACCGGGCTTGAGCCAGACGCGCTCTTGCTGAACCGAGGCGGGACCGAGGTTCAGCATCATCACCACAAACACGAACAGCACCATGATGGCGCCAGCGTAGGCGATCACTTCCAGAACACCGGCAAACGGTGCGCCGAGGGCGAAGAACGTCATGGCCACGGCGATCAGCGAAATGATCAGGTAGAGCAGGGCGTGCACAGGGTTGGTGTTGGTGATCACGCGAAGCGTGGACACCACAGCGATACCCGATGCGAAATAGAAAGCGAATTCCATCTTTCTTCCTTAAGGCAGCAAGCTCTTCACGTTGATCGGCTGGGCTTCATTCTGCGCGGAGCCTTTCGGCTTCCCGGCAATTGCCATACCTGCAACACGATAGAAGTTGTAATCAGGGTTTTTGCCGGGGCCGGAGATCAACAGATCTTCTTTCTCGTAAACCAGGTCCTGACGTTTGAACTCGGCCATCTCGAAATCCGGTGTCAGCTGGATCGCGGTGGTCGGGCAGGCTTCCTCGCAGAGGCCGCAGAAAATGCAGCGCGAGAAGTTGATGCGGAAGAAGTCCGGGTACCAGCGACCGTCTTCGGTTTCAGCTTTCTGCAGCGAGATGCAGCCGACCGGGCACGCCACGGCGCACAGGTTGCAGGCTACACAACGCTCTTCGCCATCAGGGTCACGGGTCAGGACGATACGCCCACGAAAACGCGGCGGCAGGTACACGGCTTCTTCCGGGTACTGCAGCGTGTCGCGCTTGCGGAAGGCATGGCCGAAGATCATCACCAGGCTGCGAAGCTGGGTGAAGAAGCCATGCACGATGTCAAATATGTACTTCATGATTCTCTATCCTCACTGAGCCGCGACGGCGGGCGTGTTGAGCAACACGATCGCAGCGGTCACCAGCATGTTGACGAGGGTCAGCGGCAGGCAGAACTTCCAGCTGAAATCCATCACTTGGTCATACCGTGGACGCGGGATCGAGGCGCGCAGCAGGATGAAGAACATGATGAAGAACGCGGTTTTCAGCGCGAACCAGATGAACGGGATCTGCGGCAGAATGCCGAACGGACCGTGCCAGCCACCGAAGAACAAGGTCACCAGCAGCGCCGAAATCAACACGATGCCGATGTACTCGCCGACGAAGAACATGCCCCATTTCATGCCGGCGTATTCAATGTGGTAACCGTCGGCCAGTTCCTGCTCCGCTTCCGGCTGGTCGAACGGGTGACGGTGAGTCACGGCGACGCCGGCAATGAAGAAGGTCAGGAAACCGAAGATCTGCGGAATCACGAACCACAGGTTCTGCGCTTGATATTCAACGATGTCGCGCATGTTGAACGAGCCGACCTGGATCACGATGCCCATCAGCGACAGGCCCATGAACACTTCGTACGATACGGTTTGTGCCGAGGCCCGCAAGCTGCCCAACAGGGCGAACTTGTTGTTGCTGGACCAGCCGGCGAACAGCACCGCGTAGACCGACAGACCGGCCATGGCGAAGAAGAACAGGATGCCGATGTTGATGTCCGCGACACCCCAGGTCGGGGTGATCGGGATGATCGCGAAGGCGATCAGCAAGGCGCTCATGGCCACGACCGGTGCCAGGGTGAAGATCACCTTGTCGGCAAACGGCGGGGTCCAGTCTTCCTTGAAGAACATCTTGATCATGTCGGCCGCGATCTGGAACGCGCCGAACGGGCCGACGCGGTTCGGACCGTAACGGTCCTGCCAGAGGGCGAGCAGACGACGCTCGACCCAGCTCAGCAGCGCGCCGCACACCACCACGGCGAGCAGAATCACGATGGCCTTGAGGACCGCGATGATCACGTCAATCACTTCAGGCGTGAACCAGGTCATTGAGCTGCCTCCTGCAGACCGTCAACGGATTTGCCAAAGATCGCGGGCGGAATGCCAGCAATACCGGCCGGCAAGGCGACCAGGCCAGCACCCAGCTCTTCATTGATGCGCAGCGGCAGACGCAAAGTCTGGCCAGCGACGTTCAAGCTGAGCAGGGCACCGTCATTGACACCCAGGCGATCGGCTTCGGATTTGGCCAGCGACACGTAGGCGGCCGGAATGCGCTCCTGAACCGGTGCGGCTTTGGAAGAGTTCTCTTCGCTGCCGAACAGGTGGAAGAACGGCACGACCTGCCAGGTGCCCGGCGCCGGGTTGAACGCACGCGGAACAGCCGCGAACCAGTTCAGCGAATCACCGGTGCTTTCGATCAGGCGGGTGCCCGGGTCGCCAGCGCGGATGTGACCACCGACTTCGTCCTGGAACTTGTTCCAGGCTTGTGGCGAGTTCCAGCCCGGAGACCAGGCGAATGGCACTTGCTGACGCGGTTCGACCGAGCCCGAGTAACCTTCCATGGAGAACGAGAACGCGGTGTCGTTATCCTGGGAAGTACGCGGTTCGTGCACGCTGATGTCGGCGCGCATGGCGGTACGACCGGAGTAACGCAGTGGTTCGCGCGCCAGTTTCAGGCCTTTGATACGGAACGCGGCGGACGGCGCGGCGTCGACGATGCGCGCCAGTTGCGGCGTGCTGGCGGCGCAGGCAGCAGTGACGTGGTCCAGTTGAGTCCAGTCGATTGGCTGGTTCAACAGGGTCGCGCGCAGAGCATGCAGCCAGCGCCAGCCTTCGTGAACCAGGATGCTCGCGTCGAGGTAAGTCGGGTCGAACACCTGGAAGAAACGCTGGGCGCGGCCTTCCTGGCTGACCAAAGTACCGTCGCCTTCAGCGAAGCTGGCGGCTGGCAGAACCAGGTGCGCGCGATCGCTGGTGGCGGTCTTCTGATGGTCTGCCACGATCACCACTTTCGCGGCGTTCAGGGCAGCATCAACACGGGCTTTGTCGGTGCGGGTGTACAGATCGTTTTCCAGCACGACAATGGCGTCGGCCTTGCCGTCGATCACGGCTTGCAGCGCGGCGTCGACCGAATCACCACCGAGCATGGCCAGGCCAAGGCTGTTGGCCTCAGGCACGATCAGGCTGATGGAACCGTTCTTCTCGCGCAGCTTCAAGGCTTTGGCGATGTTGGCGGCGGCTTCGATCAGGGCTTTGGAGCCCAGGGAAGTACCGGCAATGATCAATGGACGCTTGGCGGCGAGCAGGGCATCGGCAATGCGCTTGGCCAGCTCAAGGGCTTCAGCGTCCAGACCTTCAACCGCAGGAGCGCTGGCGTCGAGGGCGTGAGCCACGGCGAAACCGATGCGCGCCAGATCGTCTGGAGCGGCGTGAACGCATTCTTCAGCGATGTCGTCGAGCTTGGTCTCAGCCAGGCTGGCGATGAACAGCGGGTTCAGCGCGTTTTGACCGATGTTCTTCACCGCAGCGTCGAGCCAAGGCTGAACGCGCATGGCGTCGGCCATGTCTTCGGCCTTGCCTTTGACCGATTGACGCAGGGACAGCGCCATACGTGCAGCGGTCTGGGTCAGGTCTTCGCCAAGCACGAAGATCGCATCGTGATCTTCGATGTCGCGCATGTTCGGGATTGGCAGCGGGCTGTCTTTCAACACCTGCATGACCAGACGAATGCGCTCCAGCTCAGCGGCTTCGATACCGGAGTAGAAGTGCTCGGCGCCGACCAGTTCGCGCAACGCGTAGTTGCTTTCGAGGCTGGCACGGGGCGAACCGATACCGACGATGTTGCGACCGCGCAGCAGGTCAGCGGCTTTATCCAGCGCTTCGTCGAGGCTCAGCTTGGCGCCGTTGGCCAGCTTTGGCTGACGCGGGCGGTCTTCGCGGTTGACGTAGCCGTAGCCGAAACGGCCACGGTCGCACAGGAAGTACTGGTTGACCGAACCGTTGAAGCGGTTTTCGATCCGACGCAGTTCACCGTAACGCTCGCCCGGGGAGATGTTGCAACCGCTGGAGCAGCCATGGCAGATGCTCGGCGAGAACTGCATGTCCCACTTGCGGTTGTAGCGCTCGGAGTGAGTCTTGTCGGTGAACACACCGGTCGGGCAGACCTCTGTGAGGTTGCCGGAGAACTCGCTTTCCAGCGTGCCGTCTTCAACGCGACCGAAGTACACGTTGTCGTGGGCGCCAAACACACCAAGATCGGTGCCGCCGGCGTAATCTTTATAGAAGCGCACGCAGCGGTAGCAAGCGATGCAGCGGTTCATCTCGTGGGAAATGAACGGGCCCAGTTGCTGGTTCTGGTGAGTGCGCTTGGTAAAGCGATAACGGCGCTCGTTGTGGCCGGTCATCACCGTCATGTCTTGCAGGTGGCAGTGACCGCCTTCTTCACAGACCGGGCAGTCGTGAGGGTGGTTGGTCATCAGCCATTCGACGACGCTGGCGCGAAACACTTTCGCTTCTTCGTCGTCGATGGAGATCCAGCTGCCATCGGTGGCGGGCGTCATGCAGGACATGACGATCCGACCACGCTTGTCGTTTTCGTCGGTGTACTGCTTGACCGCGCACTGGCGGCAAGCGCCAACGCTGCCAAGGGCTGGGTGCCAGCAGAAATAAGGGATATCGAGGCCTAGCGACAGACACGCCTGTAACAGGTTGTCTGCCCCATCGACTTCGAGCTCTTTGCCGTCTACGTGGATAGTGGCCATGGTTCAAAGTTCTTCGTTGGCCCGGTGTCAGCGGGCGTGGCTAATGGAATCTTGTTGTTCGCGTGAATCAACACAGCCGTTCAAGGCGTCATCACACGAAAAGCTGCGGGCACGGACCCTTCGCTTTTTTAAGCGTTTACGCGCCGACTACGATCGGCCTTGCCAGAGGCGGGACGACGGCGCTGGTGGGCGCGATGCCGGCTTCGAACTCATGGCGGAAGTATTTGATTGCGCTGCCCAACGGCTCCACGGCGCCCGGTGCGTGAGCACAGAAGGTCTTGCCTGGGCCGAGGAAGCCGACCAGACCCAGCAGGGTCTCGATGTCGCCGGCTTGCCCTTCACCGTTCTCGATCGCGCGCAGCAGCTTGACGCTCCACGGCAGACCGTCACGGCACGGGGTGCAGAAACCGCACGACTCACGGGAGAAGAACTCTTCCATGTTGCGCAGCAGGGAAACCATGTTGACGCTGTCGTCCACCGCCATGGCCAGGCCGGTACCCATACGGGTGCCCACTTTGGCGATGCCGCCGGCGTACATTTGTGCGTCGAGGTGTTCCGGCAACAGGAAACCGGTACCGGCGCCGCCTGGCTGCCAGCACTTGAGCTTGTAACCGTCGCGCATGCCGCCGGCGTAGTCTTCGAACAGCTCGCGACCGGTGACGCCGAACGGCAATTCCCACAGTCCAGGGTTCTTGACCTTGCCGGAGAAGCCCATGAGCTTGGTGCCCATGTCTTCGCTGCCTTCGCGGGCCAACGATTTGTACCAGTCGACGCCGTCGGCAATGATCGCCGGCACGTTGCACAGGGTTTCAACGTTGTTCACGCAAGTCGGCTTGCCCCACACGCCAACGGCGGCAGGGAAGGGCGGCTTGGAGCGCGGGTTGGCGCGGCGGCCTTCGAGGGAGTTGATCAGTGCGGTTTCTTCACCGCAGATGTAACGCCCGGCGCCGGTGTGGACGAACAGCTCGAAATCGAAGCCGCTGCCCAAGATGTTCTTGCCCAGCAAGCCTGCTGCCTTGGCTTCTTCCACGGCACGGTTCAGGTGCTTGGCGGCGGTGGTGTATTCGCCACGCAGGAAGATGTAGCCACGGTAGGTTTTCAGCGCGCGAGCACTGATCAGCATGCCTTCGATCAGCAGATGGGGCAGTTGCTCCATCAGCATGCGGTCTTTCCAGGTGTTCGGCTCCATCTCGTCCGCGTTGCACAGCAGGTAGCGGATGTTGATGGATTCGTCTTTGGGCATCAGGCCCCACTTAACACCTGTGGGGAAGCCTGCACCGCCGCGACCTTTAAGGCCGGAGTCTTTCACGGTCTGGACGATATCGTCCTGGGCCATGTCGGCGAAAGCTTTGCGCGCAGCCGCGTAACCGTTCTTGGCCTGGTACTCGTCGAGCCATACGGCTTCGCCGTCGTCACGCAGACGCCAGGTCAGCGGGTGAGTCTCGGCCGAACGCTTGATGCGGTTGGCAGGACCGAAGGAAGTCAGGGTCATACGTAGCCCTCGAGCAATTTGGCAACGCCGGCAGGCTGCACATCACCGAAAGTGTCGTCGTCGATCATCAACGCCGGCGCCTTGTCGCAGTTGCCGAGGCAGCAGACCGGCAGCAGGGTGAAACGACCGTCGGCGGTGGTCTGACCCAGGCCGATGCCCAGATTGCTCTGGATTTCGCTGACAACGGATTCGTGGCCGCCGATGTAGCAGACCATGCTGTCGCAAACGCGAATGATGTGGCGACCGACTGGCTGACGGAAGATCTGGCTATAGAAAGTAGCCACGCCTTCAACGTCGCTCGCCGGGATGCCGAGGATCTCGCCGATGGCGTAGAGCGCGCCGTCAGGCACCCAGCCACGTTCCTTCTGGACGATCTTCAGGGCTTCGATCGACGCCGCGCGCGGGTCTTCGTAGTGATGCAGCTCGTGCTCGATGGCCGAGCGCTCGGTTTCACTCAAGGTGAAACGGTCTGTCTGGATAAGCGTGCTGTTCATGCTTAGCGGTCCACGTCGGCCATAACGAAATCGATACTACCCAGGTACGCGATCAAGTCCGCGACCATGCTGCCTTTGATCACCGAAGGGATCTGCTGCAGGTGCGGGAAGCTTGGGGTGCGAATCCGGGTGCGGTAGCTCATGGTGCCGCCATCGCTCGTCAGGTAATAACTGTTGATGCCCTTGGTCGCTTCGATCATCTGGAAGGATTCGTTGGCCGGCATGACCGGGCCCCACGAAACTTGCAGGAAGTGCGTGATCAGGGTCTCGATGTGTTGCAGCGTGCGTTCTTTCGGCGGCGGCGTCGTCAGCGGGTGATCCGCCTTGTACGGGCCTTCCGGCATGTTGCGCATGCACTGCTCGATGATCTTGATGCTCTGGCGCATTTCTTCGACGCGTACGATGCAACGATCGTAGGCATCGCCATTGACGGCCAGCGGCACTTCGAATTCGAAGTTTTCGTAACCGGAGTACGGGCGCGCTTTACGCAGGTCGAAGTCGCAACCGGTTGAACGCAGGCCTGCACCGGTGACGCCCCACTCGAAGGCCTCTTTGGTGTTGTAGGCGGCGACGCCGATGGTCCGGCCTTTGAGGATGCTGTTGTCCAGGGCGGCTTTCTGGTATTCGTCCAGACGCTTTGGCATCCACTCGACGAAGTCTTTCACCAGTTTTTCCCAGCCGCGCGGCAGGTCGTGGGCGACGCCACCGATGCGGTACCAGGCCGGGTGCAGACGGAAACCGGTAATGGCTTCGATCACCGTGTACGCCTTCTGACGGTCGGTGAACGTGAAGAACACCGGGGTCATGGCGCCGACGTCCTGGATGTAGGTCCCCAGGAACAGCAGGTGGCTGGTGATCCGGAAGAACTCGGCCATCATGATGCGGATGACGTCGACCTTCTCGGGCACCTTGATGCCGGCCAGCTTCTCGACCGAGAGCACGTACGGCAGGTTGTTCATCACGCCGCCGAGGTAGTCGATACGGTCGGTGTACGGGATGAAGCTGTGCCAGGACTGACGCTCGGCCATCTTCTCGGCACCACGGTGGTGGTAACCGACGTCCGGCACGCAGTCGACGATCTCTTCACCGTCCAGCTGCAGAATGATGCGGAACGCACCGTGCGCGGAAGGGTGGTTGGGACCGAGGTTTAGGAACATGTAGTCCTCGTTCGCACCGGAACGCTTCATGCCCCAGTCTTCAGGCTTGAAGCGCGCGGCTTCTTCCTCAAGCTGTTGCTTGGCCAGCGTCAGGCTGAACGGATCGAACTCGGTGGCGCGGGCCGGGAAGTCCTTGCGCAACGGGTGACCTTCCCAGGTCGGCGGCATCATGATGCGGGTCAGGTGCGGGTGACCGGCAAAGTTGATGCCGTACATGTCCCACACTTCACGCTCGTACCAGTTGGCGTTCGGCCAGATACCGGTCACGGTCGGCACGCTAAGGTCGCTCTCGGACAAGGCGACCTTGATCATTACGTCACTATTACGTTCGATCGACATCAAGTGATAGAACACAGTGAAGTCGGCGCCGCTTGGCAGCCCTTGACGCTTGGTGCGCAGACGCTCGTCCACGCCGTGCAGGTCATAGAGCATGACGTACGGCTTGGGCAGGTTGCGCAGGAAGGTAAGGACTTCGACGAGTTTGGCGCGGGCAACCCAAAGCACCGGCATGCCGGTGCGGGTAGGCTGGGCGGAGAACGCCTCGGGGCCAAAACGGTTGTTCAGTTCGACGACCACATCCTGGTCGTCTGCCTTATAAGGCGGGATGTACAGAGCACTGCCTGTAGTCATGGTTATTTATCGCTTTCGGTCAACGTAAAGAATGAAGCCAGTGTCTCGTTCTATAAAAGAAGCAGAGCTGGATCAGACTTCGTCGGGGCTGCGCAGGTTGGTGACTGCGATTCGCTGTTCGCGGCGCTGTTCCTTTTGCGAAGGCATCTCGGCGCGGTACACGCCTTGATCGCCGACGACCCAGGAAAGCGGACGACGCTCCTGTCCAATCGACTCTTGCAAGAGCATCAAGCCTTGCAGAAAAGCTTCAGGACGGGGCGGGCAGCCAGGCACGTAGACGTCCACGGGCAGGAACTTGTCCACCCCTTGAACGACGGAGTAGATGTCGTACATGCCACCGGAGTTGGCGCACGAACCCATGGAGATAACCCATTTAGGTTCGAGCATTTGCTCGTAGAGACGCTGAATGATCGGCGCCATCTTGATGAAGCAGGTACCGGCGATAACCATGAAATCCGCCTGGCGCGGCGATGCCCGGATAACCTCGGCGCCAAAGCGCGCGATGTCGTGGGGCGCCGTGAAGGCGGTGGTCATTTCCACGTAGCAGCACGAAAGACCGAAGTTATACGGCCACAGGGAGTTCTTGCGCCCCCAGTTGATCGTGCCGTTAAGCACGTCTTCGAGCTTGCCCATGAAGATGTTTTTGTGGACTTGATCTTCTAACGGATCGGAAACGGTTTCCCGCTCGCCAATCGGATACTGCTCGTTAGGAGCATCGGGGTCGATCCTGGTGAGATTGTATTGCATTGCCAAAGCCTCATTGTTTCAGCTTCGCCTGCCGCTTGCGACGAGCTTCCGGAGCCCAGTCAAGGGCGCCCACTCGGAACAGGTAGACAAGACCTGCCAACAGAATTGCTATGAAAACGAGAGCTTCGACGAATCCGGTCCAGCCGCTTTCGCGGACGGACACAGACCAGGCAAAGAGAAAGAGGGCTTCGATATCGAAGATCACGAAGAGCATCGCGACCAGATAGAATTTGGCTGAGAGCCGCAAGCGGGCGCCACCTGTAGGTAGCATGCCGGATTCGAACGGTTCGTTTTTGCTGCGGCCCCAGGCTTTTGACCCAAGGAGGCTGGAGACGCCAAGCATGAAGGCGCAAAGGCCGACGACGCCCAGAAGGAAAATGGCAAAGCCCCAGTTGTGGGCCATGAGTCCTGTCGCTTCGGGCATGCTGGTAATCCTTAACAGAGAGCAAAGGTCTCTGAGCTTGAAAAGAAACAAAGCAGTGACGATATGTCGCAGCAATCAATCCCGCTGATTTTATGGCACAACACCGTGCAAGTAAAATTCCTATAGCGAAATTATTTAACGGAATAAGGACATAGCGCACCTCCAAACCCACGCAACCCATGCGTTGCGGGCATTAGCCGGGTTTTCATCAATATTGTTTTGTAGGGAATGTAACGAACATAGTTGTGGCTAAATGATAATCAATATTGTTTGAGCTGGTTTTTAAACTGTTTAGCGGGTGGGTGAGTGGGAAGTTGTCTTATATAGCTGTTATTGCAAGTAGCGGCCGTCCACGTTTGACCCTGTTTTCTTGATCACGAAACTGCTCTGGATCAATGGGTTTTCCTGAATCACCACCGTCCCCTGTGGGAGCGAGCCTGCTCGCGATAGCGGTCTGTCAGGCGACATCTTTGTTGAATGTGCTGGCCTCAACGCGAGCAGGCTCACTCCTACAAGGGTTTTGCGGTGTAGGTTAAATCGCAGGCAAAAAAACGCCCCGAACCAGTCGGGGCGTCAGATAGGCGGCGCTGCGGTTAGCTTTCTATTCGGTCCGCAACGGCCGTTTGCTCAGGCGAAGCAGATCAGTGGAACTGTTCTTCTTCAGTCGAACCGGTCAGCGCGGTCACCGAAGACGAGCCACCTTGAATCACGGTGGTCATGTCGTCGAAGTAGCCGGTGCCCACTTCCTGCTGGTGAGCCACGAAGGTGTAACCCTTGGAGGCGTCAGCGAATTCCTGCTCCTGCAGCTTCACGTAGGCAGTCATGTCGTTGCGGGCGTAGTCATGCGCCAGGTTGAACATGCTGTGCCACATGTTGTGAATGCCGGCCAGGGTGATGAACTGGTGCTTGTAACCCATGGCGGACAGTTCGCGCTGGAACTTGGCGATGGTCGCGTCGTCCAGGTTTTTCTTCCAGTTGAAGGAAGGCGAGCAGTTGTACGACAGCAGTTGGTCCGGGTATTCCTTTTTGATCGCTTCGGCGAAGCGACGAGCCTCGTCCAGATCCGGCTTGGCGGTTTCGCACCAGATCAGGTCGGCGTACGGAGCGTAAGCCAGGCCACGAGCGATCGCCTGATCCAGGCCGGCGCGCACTTTGTAGAAGCCTTCCTGGGTACGTTCGCCAGTCACGAACGGCTGGTCGTACGGGTCGCAATCGGAAGTCAGCAGGTCAGCGGCGTTAGCATCGGTACGGGCCAGGATGATGGTCGGAGTACCGGCAACGTCAGCTGCCAGACGGGCAGCGGTCAGCTTCTGTACAGCTTCCTGTGTAGGAACCAGTACCTTGCCGCCCATGTGGCCGCATTTTTTCACGGAAGCCAGTTGGTCTTCGAAGTGAACGCCAGCGGCGCCTGCTTCGATCATGCTCTTCATCAGCTCGTAAGCGTTCAGAACGCCGCCGAAACCGGCTTCAGCGTCAGCCACGATCGGTGCGAAGTAGTCGATGTAGCCTTCGTCGCCCGGGCCTTTGCCGGCTTTCCACTGGATCTGGTCAGCACGACGGAACGAGTTGTTGATGCGCTTGACCACGGTTGGAACCGAATCCACCGGGTACAGCGACTGGTCCGGGTACATCGATTCTGCGGAGTTGTTGTCCGCAGCAACCTGCCAGCCCGACAGGTAGATCGCCTGGATACCGGCTTTGACTTGTTGTACAGCCTGGCCGCCGGTCAGGGCGCCCATGCAGTTGACGAAATCTTTATCAGGACGGAAGGACGGCTTGGCGCCCTGGGTGACCAGGTTCCACAGCTTCTCGGCGCCGAGTTTTGCAAAGGTGTGCTCAGGTTGAACCGAGCCACGCAGGCGGACGACGTCAGCAGCGGAGTAAGCGCGTGTCACGCCTTTCCAGCGTGGGTTTTCAGCCCAGTCTTTTTCGAGGGCTGCAATTTGCTGTTCGCGTGTCAGTGCCATGGAGATAAACCTCGTCGCGTCTTTTACGGAAAGTTGTTCTGCGGTGGAAAATTCATGCGCTCGCAGACCAGAAGCTTAGGCGGTCAAGTCGGATTCGGCGGGATTGGCGACGGGATGAACGATGGGCTCGAGGGGAAGTGAGCAGGTAAGGGCGAACTGGCGAGCGCATTCGGGCGTCGTGGGCCTTTATACGAACTTCAGTGTGGAGCCGGGTTACCTAAATACGCTTCCGTCCCTCGGGACAACTTCGTTCCAGTCGGCAACCTCGTCAAACACACCTTGTGGGCGGTACAGACACGAAACGGCTCGCGGGGTAGATGCGAGCGGCGCCTCGAAGGCCCTTGCCAGGGCCCCTGATTAGCGGGAGCGAGGCCATCATGCCTTTGCTTTTTTCGATCGTCAAACGTTTTGTAGTGCTTTTTTTCAAGCACTACATCTTTGGTCTAGTACGACTAATCAGTCAGTTTTCGGTGGTTTAGTCCAAAGTGTCGACTTTCACCCGCAGGGTCATGTCATCCCGGTCTTGAGTCGAGTAGCTGCGGGTCAGACCCTGTTTGTCGGCTTGAGTCTGGCGGTTCACGCCGGCCAGGGTGATCCACTCGCCCAGGCGTCCCGTGACAGTTGTGTCGGTACTTTGCACATTCACTACATCGGGACGTTCCTGGCTCACGCGGTCACGGTTGGTACTGATCGACAGGTGAACGATGTCGCCGGTAACGCTGGCGGTGACATAGAAGCCTTGGGTGACGTTGCGGTATTCGGTCTGGCTGCGCAGGTCGCCGTAGGAATCGGTCTGGCTGCTGGTGAGTGGCACGCTTTGGCCAACCTGAATCAGCGCCGGTGCGCCTTCGCTGGCCTGAATCTGCTGAATGCCACCGTCGCGGCTTTCGGTGCTGCGGTTGATGATGCGGGTCTGACTCGGCTTGGCGCCATTCACCGAATAACCCTGGTCGCCCTGGAAGTTGTTTTCGTTGGTGTCGACGGTGATCAGCAGGCGCTTTGCAGCAACGTCCAGTTGCGTGACAAGGGCTTTAAGTTCGTCGATCCTGCGCTGATCGGCATTAACAATCAGCTGATTGCCGTAGGCGCTGACCTGGCCATCCTTGCCGATGAAATCCTGCGCCATGGGCAGCATATCGGCACTGGTGCGGTAATTCAGGGGCACGATCTCGGTGGCTGCAATGACTGAAAAACTACAGGTCAGCAGCAACGTGGTGAGCAGGGTGCGTAGGGACATATCCGTTATCTCCGACATCTTGAAGTGTTGATATTGCCAGTTTGTCGGCCCGGCGTGGGGCAAGTTGAATCGCAGACAGCAAAACGCCCCGGCATCGGAGGATGGCGGGGCGTTTCGTGGTGTTCTTTCAGCTTTTGTGGTGAGGGGATTTATCCCCGTTCGGCTGCGCAGCAGTCGTCAACCATCGGATGCGGTACACCTGATGCGCTGTGGTTAGAGATTTTGGGGCCGCTTCGCGACCCAACGGGGATAAATCCCCTCACCACAGTAATCCCCACCATAGGGAGTCAAGCGGAGTGCCGCACCATGTCCACATGCGGAATCCCTGCTTCCAGGAATTCCTCACTGACCAGGCTGAAACCCAAACGCTCATAGAACGCTGTGGCCTGGACCTGTGCACTCAGCATCTGTTGCTTCAGTCCGCGTTTCTCGGCTTCGCCGATCACCGCTTGCATCAGCGCATCGCCGACCTTCAAGCCGCGCCAGTCCTTGAGCACCGATACCCGGCCAACGTGCCCATCGGGCAGCAGGCGGGCGGTGCCAATCGGAAAGTCGCCTTCAAAGGCCAGGAAATGCACTGCTGTCGCATCATCAGCATCCCATTCCAGCTCGGGCGGAACGGATTGCTCGGCAATGAACACCGTCTCACGAATGCGCCGGATCTCGGCGATATCCTTCTGCCAGTCTGCGACACGTACGTGAATTTTATTCATCGGCAAACCCCAGGCTTCCTTGCTTGATCAGTTCGCACAGCAGGCCGCGACCGTCTTCGTCGCTCAGCCACTCGCCCAGGTTGTCGACGTGCAGTGCATCAGCGGCGCAGATCATTTTCAGCAGCTCGCGCAGTTTGCCCGGTAGGTAACGGCTCTGGCCGCTGGCGAACAGCAGCAGGTCGTCATCGACTTCGGACCAGGCCAGGCGTGCGCTCGGGTTGCGGATCAGCACGGCGCCTTGCTCGAGGCTGGCGAGCAGGTCGTCTTCTTCGACTTCTTCCGGGCCCGCCACCAGTTCCGGGTAGCGAGGCTCGGTCATGAACTGGCCGAACCAGGTCAGCAGCAGGCGCTCGTCACTCATGTGCTCAGCCAGCAGGGCTTTCAGGCGATCGAGGGCGTCGTGCTGGATCTGATGTGGATCAGCCACCGGCAGGGCGTCAGCGTCGGTGTAACGCTCTTCGTCAGTCAGGAACTGGCTGAGGAAGTCGGTGAAATGGGTCAGCACTTCAGCGGCACTCGGTGCGCGGAAACCGACCGAGTACGTCAGGCAGTCATCGACGGCCACGCCGCAATGGGCCAGGCGCGGCGGCAGGTAGAGCATGTCGCCCGGTTCCAGCACCCACTCATCGGTGGCTTCGAAATCAGCAAGGATACGCAGGTCAGCGTGTTGCAGCAGCGGGCTCTCGGAGTTGCACATCTGGCCGATTTTCCAGTTGCGCTTGCCGTGGCCCTGCAGCAGGAACACGTCGTAGTTATCGAAGTGCGGACCGACGCTGCCACCTGGAGCGGCAAAGCTGATCATCACGTCGTCGACGCGCCAGCTCGGCAGGAAGCGGAAGTTTTCCAGCAACTCGGCGACTTCCGGCACGAACTGGTCGACCGCTTGAACCAGCAGGGTCCAGTCACGTTCCGGCAGTTTGCTGAATTCGTCTTCGGCGAACGGGCCGCGGCGCAATTCCCAAGGACGCTCGCCGTTCTCGATCACCAGGCGCGACTCGACTTCTTCTTCCAGCGCCAGGCCGGCCAGTTCGTCGGCGTCGATCGGGCTTTCGAATTCAGGAATCGCCTGACGGATCAGCAGGGGTTTTTTCTGCCAGTAGTCGCGCAGGAATTCGCGCGCCGTGATGCCGCCCAGAAGTTGAAGAGGAATGTCAGGATTCATGTGTAACCTATTGAAAAAATGCACTTTTCAGACGGGAATAAAAACGCCCGGCGCTGCCGGGCGTCTCAAACGGGTAAAACGCTCGATCAGATGCGCTTGGCTTGCTCTACAGCGTTACCGATGTAGTTCGCCGGCGTGAGCAATTTCAGCTCGGCCTTGGCGGCGGCTGGCATGTCCAGACCGTCGATGAAAGTCTGCAGCGCTTCAGGGCTGATGCCCTTGCCACGGGTCAACTCTTTCAGCTTTTCATACGGGTTTTCGATGTTGTAGCGGCGCATCACGGTCTGGATCGGCTCGGCCAACACTTCCCAGCACGCGTCGAGGTCAGCAGCGATCTTCTGAGCGTTGAGCTCCAGTTTGCTGATGCCTTTGAGGCTGGCTTCGTACGCGATCACGCTGTGGGCGAAGCCGACACCGAGGTTGCGCAGCACAGTGGAGTCGGTCAGGTCGCGCTGCCAGCGGGAGATTGGCAGTTTGCTCGCCAAATGCTGAAACAGTGCGTTGGCGATACCCAGGTTGCCTTCGGAGTTTTCGAAGTCGATCGGATTGACCTTGTGCGGCATGGTCGACGAACCGATTTCGCCAGCGATGGTGCGCTGCTTGAAATACCCCAGGGAAATGTAGCCCCAGATGTCGCGGTCGAAGTCGATCAGGATGGTGTTGAAGCGTGCGATCGCGTCGAACAGCTCGGCAATGTAGTCGTGCGGTTCGATCTGCGTGGTGTATGGGTTGAAGCCCAGGCCCAGCTCGTCTTCGATGAAGGCGCGGGCGTTTTCTTCCCAGTCGATCTCAGGGTAGGCCGACAGGTGAGCGTTGTAGTTGCCGACAGCGCCGTTGATCTTGCCCAGCAGCGGAACGGCAGCGACCTGAGCGATTTGACGCTCCAGACGGTAAACCACGTTCGCCAGCTCTTTGCCCAGGGTGGTCGGCGAGGCCGGTTGACCGTGGGTGCGCGACAGCATCGGCACGTCGGCGAAACGGATGGCCAGTTCGCGGATGGCTTCAGCGGTCTGGCGCATCAGCGGCAGCATCACGTCATCACGGCCTTCGCGCAGCATCAGGGCGTGGGACAGGTTGTTGATGTCCTCGCTGGTGCAGGCAAAGTGGATGAACTCGCTGACCTTGGCCAGTTCCGGCAGCTTGGCTGCTTGCTCTTTGAGCAGGTACTCGATGGCTTTGACGTCGTGGTTGGTGGTGCGCTCGATCTCTTTGACACGCTCGGCGTGCTCCAGAGCGAAGTTGTCCGCCAGGGTGTTCAGTACCGCGTTGGCTTCGGCGGAGAACGCCGGCACTTCGCTGATACCAGGGTGAGCGGCCAGGCGCTGGAGCCAGCGCACTTCAACCAGAACGCGAGCGCGGATCAGGCCGTACTCGCTGAAAATTGGGCGCAGGGCCTGGGTTTTGCCGGCGTAGCGGCCGTCAACAGGGGAAACCGCAGTGAGCGAAGAAAGCTGCATGGGGTGTTCTCGGACAGTCGGGCAACGAAATGGGGCGCGTATCATACATGAAAAAATCCGCCGGTCCGTTGCCAACTGACCGGCGTATTACGCGTTACAGATCTAAAACAGTGTTGCGGGCGCGGTTCAGCTGCTGCGCATCAGCGGGTAAAGCTCTTTGAGCAACTTGCGACGACTGATCACCAGCTGCCAGCGATGACCGCCCAACTGTCGCCACAGGCGCGCGGAACGAATCCCGGCCAGCAACAAGGCGCGGATTTTCGACGCGTTGCTCGGTTGCTGCAGGTTGCGCATGTCGCCGTGGACCTGAATCCGTTGGCGCAAGGTGCTCAGGGTGTCCTGGTACAACGCACCGCAGGCTGCGATCACGTTTTCGTGCGCCGGGCCGAAGTGTTCGACCTGGGATTGAATCTGCGGCAGACGCTTGCCGATCACATCAAGCATGTCGTCGCGCTTGGCCAGTTGACGCTCAAGACCCAGCATGGCCAGGGCGTAACGCAGCGGTTCGCGCTGCAAGGTGCTCGGGTCGCGTTCCAGGGCGCCAATCAATGCGCGATAGCCTTCGCGCAGATTGATATCGTCGCCGCCGTACACTTCCAGGGTGTCCTTGGGGTCGCGGATCAGCAGGCTGCCGAGCATGCAGGTCAGGCCGGCTTCAGTGGTCTGGCCGGTCTTGGCAATCTTGTCGACGAGGACGGCGGCGAGAAACACGCCGCCCAGCGCCGTCAGTTGCTCCTGAGTGGGGCTCATGCCTTGCTGCTCCATGGCTCTGCGACTTCAATCACGCCGCCGCCCAGGCAGATTTCACCGTCATAGAACACCACGGACTGACCCGGGGTGACCGCGCGCTGCGGGTCATCGAAGGTGACGCGGTAGCCGGTGGCGGTTTTTTCCAGCGTGCACGGCTGATCGCTTTGGCGATAACGGACTTTGGCGGTCAGCTTGCGCGGCTCGGACAGATCGATCGGGTTGACCCAGTAAATGTCCGAAGCGAGCAGGGCGCGGGAGAACAGGTAAGGGTGGTCATTGCCCTGACCAACGATCAGCTCGTTGTGTTCCAGGTCTTTGATCAGCACGTACCACGGCTCGTCACCGGCGTCTTTCAAGCCGCCGATGCCCAGGCCCTGACGTTGGCCGATGGTGTGGTACATCAGGCCGTGGTGACGGCCGATGACTTCACCTTCGGTGGTCTTGATCTCGCCCGGTTGTGCCGGCAGGTACTGCTTGAGGAAGTCGCTGAAGCGGCGTTCGCCGATAAAGCAGATCCCGGTGGAGTCCTTTTTCTTCGCGGTGGCCAGGTCGTGTTTCTCGGCAATCGCGCGTACTTCCGGTTTTTCCAGCTCGCCGACCGGAAACAGGGTCTTGGCGATCTGTTCGCCACCGACGGCGTGCAAGAAGTAGCTCTGGTCCTTGTTCGGGTCCAGGCCCTTGAGCAGTTCGGTGCGGCCATCGATGTCACGGCGACGCACGTAGTGGCCGGTGGCGATCAGGTCGGCACCGAGCATCATGGCGTAGTCGAGGAACGCCTTGAACTTGATCTCGCGGTTGCACAGGATGTCCGGGTTCGGCGTGCGACCGGCCTTGTATTCGGCCAGGAAATGCTCGAACACGTTGTCCCAGTACTCGGCGGCGAAGTTGGCGGTGTGCAGCTTGATACCAATTTTGTCGCACACCGCCTGAGCGTCCGCCAGGTCGTCCATGGCGGTGCAGTATTCCGTTCCATCGTCTTCTTCCCAGTTCTTCATGAACAGGCCTTCCACCTCATAACCCTGCTCGATCAGCAGGAGAGCGGAAACGGAAGAGTCCACGCCGCCGGACATGCCGACAATGACGCGCTTCTTTTGTGTGTCAGAAGGGGCTGGATCACGCATAGGGATTCAATGAGTGTCTTGAAAAAGGACGCGATTCTAGCAGGCCGAAGCCCGCAAGGCTAAAGAGAAGGGCGGATCAGTTCGAGACCGAAGTGATTGCCGTCCAGATAATCATCGATACAGCGGATGATCAGCTCACTGCGCCAGTTTGCGCGCTGGGCCATCAGTTCGTCACGCGTCAGCCATTTTGCGCCGACGATGCCGTCGTCCAGCTGATAGTCGGGATGATGTTTGAGCGCTTTGGCGATGAAGCAAACCCTTTGATAAGTCACGCCATTACTCGGGGCGGTATAGAGATAAATGCCCACCACGCCGGTCGCTTCGACGTCCCAGCCGGTTTCCTCGAGGGTTTCGCGTACGGCGGCTTCGATCAGGGTTTCGTCCGGGTCGAGATGGCCGGCGGGTTGGTTGAGCACCGTTCGTCCGTGCTTGGTTTCTTCGACCATCAGGAAGCGGCCGTTGTCTTCGACGATGGTGGCGACGGTGATGTGGGGTTTCCAGTCCATGAAGCTTCCTCAAATTACAAAGGTTGAAACACTATCCCTGTGGGAGCTGGCCTGCCAGCGATAGCGGATTATCATTCAACATTGATGGTGACTGACTAATCGCAATCGCTGGCAGGCCAGCTCCCACAGGGTTTTGTGTTGTCTTCAAAAACACAAACCCCGGCACATGGCCGGGGTTTGTGATGTTCCCTTACAACCTTAAACCAGCGCAGCGATCGCGGCGTTGAAGGTGTTGCTCGGGCGCATGGCCTTGCTGATCAGCTCGGCATCGGCGTGGTAGTAACCGCCGATGTCCACTGGCTTGCCCTGAACGGCGTTGAGCTCGGCAACGATGGTTGCTTCGTTCTCGGTCAGGGTCTTGGCTAGCTGGCCGAACTGCGCTTGCAGTGCAGCGTCTTCAGTCTGGGCGGCCAGGGCCTGAGCCCAGTACAGCGCCAGGTAGAAGTGGCTGCCGCGGTTGTCGATGTTGCCGACTTTGCGCGATGGCGACTTGTTGTTGTCCAGGAACTGGCCGGTGGCCTGGTCCAGGGTCTTGGCCAGCACCAGCGCTTTCGGGTTGTTGTACGTCACACCCAGATGCTCAAGGGAGGCGGCCAGGGCCAGGAACTCGCCCAGGGAATCCCAACGCAGGAAGTTTTCTTCCAGCAGTTGCTGAACGTGCTTCGGTGCCGAACCGCCGGCGCCGGTTTCGAACAGGCCGCCGCCATTCATCAGCGGAACGATCGACAGCATCTTGGCGCTGGTGCCCAGTTCCATGATCGGGAACAGGTCGGTCAGGTAGTCGCGCAGTACGTTGCCGGTCACCGAGATGGTGTCCTTGCCTTCGCGGGTGCGCTGCAGGGTGAACTTCATCGCGTCGACAGGCGCCATGATCTGGATGTCCAGGCCGGCAGTGTCGTGATCCTTCAGGTAAGCCTGAACTTTCTCGATCACCACGCCATCGTGGGCGCGCATCGGGTCCAGCCAGAAAATCGCCGGGGTGGCGCTTGCGCGAGCCCGGTTGACGGCCAGTTTGACCCAATCCTGGATCGGCGCGTCTTTGGTCTGGCACATGCGGAAGATGTCGCCGGCTTCAACCGGTTGCTCCAGCAGCAGGCTGCCTTTGCTGTCGGTCACGCGTACAACACCGTTGGACTTGATCTGGAAAGTCTTGTCGTGCGAGCCGTACTCTTCGGCTTTTTTCGCCATCAGGCCAACGTTTGGCACGCTGCCCATGGTGGTCGGATCGAAGGCGCCGTTTGCCTTGCAGTCTTCGATCACCGCCTGGTAGATGGTGGCGTAGCAGCGGTCCGGGATCACAGCCTTGGTGTCGTGCAACTGACCGTCAGTGCCCCACATCTTGCCGGAGTCACGGATCATCGCCGGCATCGAGGCGTCGACGATCACGTCGCTCGGCACGTGCAGGTTGGTGATGCCTTTGTCGGAGTTGACCATCGCCAGCGAAGGACGAACGGCGTAGACCGCCTGGAGGTCCGCTTCGATCGCCGCTTGCTGCTCGGCAGGCAAAGCCTTGATGCGAGCGTACAGGTCGCCGATGCCGTTGTTCAGGTTGAAGCCGATCTGGGCCAGCACGTCAGCGTGCTTGGTCAGTGCGTCTTTATAGAACTCGGCAACAATCTGGCCGAACATGATCGGGTCGGAGACCTTCATCATGGTGGCTTTCAGGTGAACCGACAGCAGCACGCCCTTGGCCTTGGCGTCTTCGATCTCGGCAGCGATGAAGCTGCGCAGAGCGTTTTTGCTCATGACCGCGCAATCGAGGATCTCACCGGCTTGAACGATGGTTTTTTCTTTCAGGACGGTGGTGGTGCCGTCTTGAGCGATCAGTTCGATTTTGACGGCATCGGCGGCGTCGATCAGGGCAGCTTTTTCGCTGCCGTAGAAATCACCGGTGCTCATGTGCGCGACGTGGGACTTGGAGTCCGCAGCCCAGGCGCCCATTTTGTGCGGGTGCTTGCGTGCGTAGTTCTTGACCGACAGCGGCGCACGACGATCGGAGTTGCCTTCGCGCAGAACCGGGTTCACGGCGCTGCCCTTGATCTTGTCGTAACGCGACTTGGCTTCTTTGTCGGCGTCGCTGGTCACGGTTTCCGGGTAGTCCGGCAGTGCGAAGCCCTGGGCTTGCAGCTCTTTGATCGCGGCTTGCAGTTGCGGAACCGAGGCGCTGATGTTCGGCAGCTTGATGATGTTGGCTTCAGGCGTAACGGCCAGGTCGCCCAGTTCGGCGAGGTGGTCGGCTACGGCTTTGTCACCCAATTGCTCGGGGAAGCTGGCCAGGATGCGCCCTGCAAGAGAGATATCGCGGGTTTCCACGGCGATATCAGCGGAGGCGGTGAAGGCCTCTACGATAGGCAACAGTGAATAGGTGGCGAGGGCTGGGGCTTCGTCGGTGAAGGTATAGATGATCTTCGAGCGGGTGGGCATATTCGGATTAACTCTCTCTTCTTTGCTAAAGCGTGCGCAGAAACTCGAGGGGCGCCGGGTAAGCGCGTTCGTTCAAAGTCATCCATGAGCCGAATGTCGAGGTTTCTATGCGGTGATGTTGGGTGCATCGGTCGAGCGTCAAGCAGTTGGACTGCGGTAACAATCCGGCTTTTTCGGGCCCAAAGCCTTGTAGTAGAAAGGTCGGCCGTCGTGACTCTGTGGTCAGCGGGCGGCATTATACATAGGTAGCTGGCAATCTGCCGATGGTTCATATGCAACGATTCTCGTCCATTGGTCTAAAGGTCGCAGGGGTGAGCGGGGCGTAGAGTCGTCGAACGTGCTTGAGTTTGGCGCTTTTCCCTTTGCTTTCAGGCTTGTACGTCGCGAACTGCGCAGCTTTGCGGCAGATGGATGGAACATAGGGTTTGCGCGCCGATTCAACTGGGGTACGCTCGGACGAAGCCAGATGTTCAATCCAAACAATGGAGTTCAGCATGGGATACAAGAAGATTCAGGTTCCAGCAGTCGGCGACAAAATCACCGTCAACGCGGACCATTCTCTCAATGTTCCTAACAACCCGATCATCCCCTTCATCGAAGGCGATGGTATTGGCGTTGATATCAGCCCGGTCATGATCAAGGTTGTCGATGCTGCTGTTAAGAAGGCTTACGGCGGCGAGCGCAAAATTTCCTGGATGGAAGTCTACGCCGGGGAGAAAGCGACTCAGGTTTACGATCAGGACACCTGGCTGCCTCAGGAAACACTGGACGCGGTCAAGGACTACGTGGTTTCCATCAAGGGCCCTCTGACTACCCCTGTCGGCGGCGGTATCCGTTCCCTGAACGTGGCCCTGCGTCAGCAACTCGACCTGTATGTGTGCCTGCGCCCGGTGCGCTGGTTCGAAGGCGTGCCTAGCCCGGTCAAGAAGCCAGGCGACGTCGACATGACGATCTTCCGCGAGAACTCGGAAGACATCTATGCCGGTATCGAGTGGAAAGCCGGTTCGCCGGAAGCGACCAAAGTCATCAAGTTCCTCAAAGAAGAAATGGGCGTCACCAAGATCCGTTTCGACGAAAACTGCGGTATCGGCGTCAAGCCGGTTTCGTTGCAGGGTACCAAGCGTCTGGCGCGCAAGGCATTGCAGTATGTGGTCGACAACGACCGCGACTCGCTGACCATCGTGCACAAAGGCAACATCATGAAGTTCACCGAAGGTGCCTTCAAGGAATGGGCCTACGAAGTGGCCGCTGAAGAGTTCGGCGCGACCCTGCTCGACGGTGGTCCGTGGATGCAGTTCAAAAACCCTAAAACCGGCAAGAACGTCATCGTCAAGGACGCCATCGCCGACGCCATGCTCCAGCAGATCCTGCTGCGCCCGGCCGAATACGATGTGATCGCGACCCTGAACCTGAACGGCGACTATCTCTCTGACGCCCTGGCGGCGGAAGTGGGCGGCATCGGTATCGCGCCGGGTGCCAACCTGTCCGACACCATCGCCATGTTCGAAGCGACCCACGGTACCGCGCCGAAGTATGCCGGCAAGGACCAGGTCAACCCGGGTTCGCTGATCCTGTCCGCCGAGATGATGCTGCGTCACATGGGCTGGACCGAAGCGGCAGATCTGATCATCAAGGGCACCAACGGCGCGATTTCGGCCAAGACCGTGACCTATGACTTCGAACGTCTGATGGAGGGCGCGAAACTGCTGTCGTCTTCGGCGTTCGGTGATGCGCTGATCTCGCACATGTAAGCGATTTCACGCACGACAAAAACCGCCCGATTCAGTGACTGAGTCGGGCGGTTTTTTTATGACTGGATGATCGGTTGCGTCAGTTCGACACTGTTTCCTGATTGGTAACAGGCGCCGTCTGTTCGCTGATGGCAGGGGCAGAGCCGATCTTCACTGCGTGCAACCCTTTGGGACCCTGAACGATATCGAAGCTTACGATTTGCCCAGCCTTGAGCGTCTTGTATCCGTCCATCTCAATGGCTGAATAGTGGGCAAAGAAATCAATAAGATGACCGTCTTCGTCACGACCTTCTCTGGCATCGGTGTTAATGAAACCGAATCCCTTGGCATTGTTGAACCATTTCACCTTGCCGACTGACATACCCATATCCCTCTGCAACAGACTCCATCACTGGAGTATCATCCAGTACATCCACAGTCAGATCTTTAAATAAGATTGACTCCGCGGACCTTTTTTACCCACTGTGGGCTCTATTGGTTGTAACACCGTTTTCCCGATAGTCAAGGTGATCGGGCGGTCGGAGTTGAAATCGTCCATAGCCGCCCCCACCACTGTATTTGCACAACTGACGAACCTTTCTTTCCATGCATGCAATCAGCCAGATTCGACTAACATTCAATCAGGATCGCCCGGCTCTCCAAAAAGATCACCCGGAGCCCCACGACGACGATTCCGCAGGCATTGCTGTTCAGGAGGCAAAGCCTGCATTACAGGCGCCGCCGATGTACAAGGTGGTTTTGTTCAACGATGACTACACACCGATGGATTTCGTCGTCGAAGTGCTCGAGGTGTTTTTTAACCTGAATCGGGAGCTGGCGACCAAGGTCATGCTGGCCGTCCACACAGAAGGACGGGCAGTATGTGGAGTGTTTACCCGCGACATCGCCGAGACTAAGGCCATGCAGGTCAACCAGTACGCCAGGGAAAGCCAGCATCCGCTACTCTGTGAAATCGAGAAGGACGGTTAATCGCCGACCACTTGGGTATGAGGTGAAGCTATGTTAAACCGCGAGCTCGAAGTCACCCTCAATCTTGCCTTCAAGGAGGCTCGATCGAAACGTCATGAATTCATGACTGTCGAACACCTCCTGCTGGCCCTATTGGACAATGAGGCTGCCGCCACCGTTTTGCGTGCCTGCGGCGCGAACCTCGACAAACTCAAGCATGATCTGCAGGAGTTCATCGACTCCACCACGCCATTGATCCCCGTCCATGACGAGGATCGCGAAACCCAGCCAACCCTGGGCTTCCAGCGTGTCCTGCAACGTGCTGTATTCCACGTACAGAGCTCGGGCAAACGCGAAGTGACTGGCGCCAACGTGCTGGTCGCCATCTTCAGTGAGCAAGAGAGTCAGGCAGTGTTCCTGCTGAAACAGCAGAGCGTTGCGCGCATTGATGTCGTCAACTACATCGCCCATGGCATTTCCAAAGTGCCGGGGCATGGCGATCACTCTGAAGGTGAGCAAGATATGCAGGACGACGAGGGCGGTGAGTCTTCTTCTTCAGGCAATCCTCTGGATGCTTATGCCAGCAACCTCAACGAACTCGCGCGCCAGGGTCGTATCGATCCGCTGGTAGGCCGCGAGCTGGAAGTCGAGCGTGTCGCGCAGATCCTGGCGCGTCGTCGCAAAAACAATCCGCTGCTGGTGGGCGAGGCGGGCGTGGGTAAAACCGCGATTGCCGAAGGCCTGGCCAAACGTATTGTCGACAACCAGGTGCCGGATTTGCTGGCCAACAGCGTGGTCTATTCCCTCGATCTGGGGGCCTTGCTGGCCGGGACCAAATACCGAGGCGATTTCGAGAAGCGCTTCAAGGCGCTGCTCAATGAGCTGAAAAAACGTCCGCAGGCGATCCTGTTCATCGACGAAATCCACACCATCATTGGTGCGGGTGCCGCGTCCGGTGGCGTCATGGATGCCTCGAACCTGCTCAAACCGCTGCTGTCATCGGGCGATATCCGTTGCATCGGTTCGACCACGTTCCAGGAATTTCGCGGGATCTTCGAGAAGGACCGTGCCTTGGCCCGGCGCTTCCAGAAGGTCGATGTCTCGGAGCCTTCGGTGGAAGACACCATCGGCATCCTGCGCGGTCTGAAAGGACGTTTCGAAGCGCACCACAACATCGAATACAGCGATGAAGCATTGCGTGCGGCCGCCGAACTGGCTTCGCGCTACATCAATGACCGGCACATGCCGGACAAAGCCATCGACGTCATCGACGAGGCGGGCGCCTACCAGCGTCTGCAACCAATCGAGAAACGCGTGAAACGCATCGAGGTGCCTCAGGTCGAGGACATCGTTGCGAAAATCGCGCGGATTCCGCCTAAGCACGTCACCAGTTCCGACAAAGAGCTGCTGCGTAACCTTGAGCGTGACCTGAAGCTGACAGTATTTGGCCAGGATGCCGCCATCGACTCGCTGTCGACCGCGATCAAATTGTCCCGTGCCGGCCTCAAGTCGCCTGACAAGCCTGTCGGTTCGTTCCTGTTCGCAGGGCCGACCGGTGTCGGTAAAACCGAAGCGGCGCGTCAGCTGGCCAAGGCGTTGGGCATCGAACTGGTTCGTTTCGACATGTCCGAGTACATGGAGCGCCACACCGTATCGCGTCTGATCGGTGCACCTCCAGGCTATGTCGGGTTCGATCAGGGCGGTCTGCTGACCGAAGCCATCACCAAGCAGCCTCACTGCGTGCTGTTGCTCGATGAGATCGAGAAGGCGCATCCGGAAGTCTTCAACCTGCTGCTGCAGGTCATGGACCACGGTACGCTGACCGATAACAACGGGCGCAAGGCGGATTTCCGTAACGTGATCGTCATCATGACGACTAACGCCGGTGCCGAAACCGCAGCACGTGCTTCGATCGGTTTCACCCATCAGGACCATTCGTCCGATGCGATGGAAGTGATCAAGAAGAGCTTCACGCCAGAGTTCCGCAACCGTCTGGACACCATTATCCAGTTTGGTCGCCTCAGTCATGAGGTCATCAAAAGCGTGGTGGACAAGTTCCTTACCGAGCTTCAGGCGCAGCTGGAAGACAAGCGCGTGCAGCTGGAAGTGACCGACGCTGCACGAAGCTGGCTGGCAGCAGGTGGCTACGACTCGGCAATGGGCGCTCGACCAATGGCGCGCTTGATCCAGGACAAGATCAAGCGTCCGCTCGCGGAAGAGATCCTGTTTGGCGAGCTGGCCGACCATGGTGGCGTGGTGCATATCGACCTCAAGGACGGCGAGCTGACCTTCGAGTTCGAAACCACGGCTGAAATGGCCTGACGGCTGTAAAGCGAAAAGGCGCCTTCGGGCGCCTTTTTTGTTGTCTGTTAAATTGGGTGCATATCCGTTTCTGCGGTAACGGCTGCTGGCGGTTTCGCCCTTACGGCGAGTCCCTTTTGGCAAACGCCCCAAAAGGAACCAAAAGGTCTCGCCCCAAGCGTCCGGCCCCTCGCCTGGGCTCGGCGTACCTTCGCTCCGGTATTCATCCGGGGACACTGCCCTCCGGTTGGCTTCGCTGCACCTACATGCAGCGTGTTCGACTGCGTCGAACGGCGCTGCGCGCCACTCCCCGGATGAACACCTCCACTCAGCCTCCCGAAAGGGGCGGGCAGATCAAAAGCTGAAGGCGAGCTAACGCTCGGCCTGATGAGTGGTGAAAAGCGCGCGTACATTTGCTCAACCGCATCCCTTGTAGGGGGTTGTCGAGTGAAACGAGGCTGCGATTTTTTGATTTTTTGATTTTTTGATTTTTTGATTTTTTGATTTTGCTTCGGCTTTGGCTTTGGCTTTGGCTTTGGCTTTGGCTTTTGACGTTGATCCTGCTTTTGACCTTTTGCCCCTTCGGCAGGCCGAGCGTAGGTGTTCATCAGGGGATTAGGCGCGTAGCGCCGTTCGGCGAAGCCGAACACATCGAGAGGAGGTCGTAGCGAAGCAGACCGTAGGCGATGTCCCCTGATGGATACCGAAGCGAGGGAACACTGAGCTTTCGCGAAGTGCCGTACGCCGGGGCAAAGCCTTTTGGTTCCTTTTTGCTGGGCCGGCACTCCGGCGTTTGAAAAAGGGACTCGCTGTAAGAGCGAAACCATATTCAGCCGTTACCGCAGCAACGGATATACACCCAAGAACCCAAGAACCCAAGAACCCAAGAACCCGCCAAATCGCAGACAAACAAAAACGCCCGGCATAAACCGGGCGTTTTGTATTGACTTGATTAGCGAGCGCGGTAAGTGATGCGCCCTTTGCTCAAGTCATAGGGCGTCAGCTCGACGCGCACTTTGTCACCGGTAAGAATACGGATGTAGTTCTTGCGCATCTTGCCGGAGATATGCGCGGTTACGACGTGCCCATTTTCCAACTCCACACGAAACATGGTGTTGGGCAGGGTGTCGACGACAGTGCCTTCCATTTCGAAGCTGTCTTCTTTCGACATGCAGTAAAGCCCTCGGTGTCCAATGAATGGCCCGGTGCAACTGCGCCAGGCAAAAGCGGCGTGCATTGTGCCCGAAAAATGGGGTTTAAGCCAAGGGGTTCTAGTTCAGGATGACCCATCGCTGATTAATCAGCAGTTCGATAGGCCGATATTGCGTCTTGTAGCTCATCTTTTTGCAGTTTTTGATCCAGTAGCCGAGGTAGACGGCTTCAAGCCCGAGACGCCGGGCCTCGGCGATTTGCCAGAGGATCGCGTAGCGCCCCAGGCTGCGGCGTTCTTCATCGGGCTCGTAGAAGGTGTAAACCGCCGACAGACCGTTCGGCAGCAAATCGGTCACGGCCACCGCCAGCAGCCGGCCTTCGAGACGAAATTCGTAAAAACGCGAGAACGGCAGGTCACGTACGAGAAATGTCGAAAACTGATCGCGACTCGGCGGATACATGTCGCCATCGGCGTGACGTTGTTCGATGTAGCGCTGGTACAGGTCGAAATACTCTTCGCTGAATTTCGGCCTGGCCGGGCGCACTTGCAGATCGGCGTTGCGTTTGAAAATGCGTTTCTGCTGACGGTTGGGCGTAAATTGCGCCACGGGGATGCGTGCCGGGACGCACGCATTGCAGTTCTGGCAATGCGGCCGGTAGAGATGATCGCCGCTGCGACGAAAACCCATTTCAGACAGGTCTGCGTAGACATGCACATCCATGGGCTGGCTAGGGTCGAGGAACAGCGTCGTGGCCTGCTCCTCGGGCAGATAACTGCAAGAGTGGGGCTGAGTGGCATAGAACTTCAAACGCGCCAACTCGGTCATGATCAACCCTCGGGATAAGCTTTTGCATTAAGTGTAAGCCACGTGCGCGAATGTCGCTCAGCAAACCCAGGTGGCGCGGCTGGGTCGATCCAGATGCTGTGCAAGGTAGCTGGCAAACTCGCGGCGTGGGATCGCCCTCGCACCCAGACTGTGCAGATGGTCGGTGGGCATCTGGCAGTCGATCAGCACAAAACCTGAGTCTTTCAGATGTCGCACCAATGTGGCAAAGCCATATTTCGACGCATTGTCAGCGCGGCTGAACATCGATTCGCCGAAAAACAGCTGGCCCATCGCCAGGCCATACAGTCCGCCGACCAGCACGCCATTGTCCCAAACCTCCACGGAATGCGCGTAGCCACGCTTGTGAAGTTCGAGGTAAGCCGTCTGCATCGCATCGGTGATCCATGTGCCGTCGGCATATTCGCGAGGGGCGGCGCAGGCGCTGATCACCGAGGCAAAATCCTGATCAAAGGTCACTTGATAACGTTGCTGGCGCAGCAATTTATTCAGGCTGCGCGAGACATGCAGTTCGTCGGGAAACAGGACGGTGCGCGGATCCGGCGACCACCAGAGAATCGGCTGGCCTTCCGAAAACCATGGAAAGCAGCCGTGGCGATACGCCTGAATCAGACGATCGGCGGACAGATCGCCGCCCGCGGCCAACAGTCCGTTGGGGTCGCGCATGGCTTTTTCCAGCGGCGGGAATGTCAGGGTGTTGCGTTGTAACCAAGTCAGCATGGCATCCGGGCTTGCAGAAGGGGAGGGCGGTGGCGGGCTGATGGGCCCGCCGTAAAGTGTGCCGTCAAACGGTTGGAATGTCGTCGAGGTATTTCTCGGCGTCCAGCGCGGCCATGCAACCAGCCCCGGCGGAGGTTACGGCTTGGCGGTAAACGTGATCGGCCACGTCGCCGGCGGCGAACACGCCAGGGATCTCCGTGGTCGTGGCATCGCCTTCGCTGCCTCCCTTGACCAGCAGATAGCCGTCACGCATGTTCAGCTGGCCCTCGAACAGGTCGGTATTGGGTTTATGGCCGATGGCGATGAACACGCCAGTCACGGGCAGCTCACTGGTCTGGCCGGTGTGGCTGTCGCGCAGGCGGGCGCCGGTCACGCCGCTGGCATCTCCCAACACTTCATCGAGATTTTGATTCCAGTGCAGGCGGATATTGCCGTTGGCGGCCTTTTCGAAAAGTTTGTCTTGAAGAATCTTCTCCGAGCGCAATTTGTCGCGCCGGTGAATCAGGTGGACTTCCTTGGCGATGTTCGACAGGTACAGGGCTTCTTCAACTGCGGTGTTGCCACCGCCGACAACGGCGACCACTTGATTGCGATAAAAGAACCCGTCACAGGTGGCGCAGGCCGAAACCCCGCGGCCGGCAAAGGCTTCTTCCGAAGGCAGCCCCAGGTATTGCGCTGAAGCGCCAGTGGCGATAATCAAAGCATCGCAGGTGTACGTGTCGCCATCGCCGATCAGCTCGAACGGGCGCTGTTGCAACTTGGCGGTGTGGATATGGTCGTAAACAATCTCTGTGTCAAAGCGCTCGGCGTGTTTTTGCATGCGTTCCATGAGCACCGGGCCAGTAAGGCCTTCGACGTCGCCGGGCCAGTTATCGACTTCGACGGTGGTGGTCAGCTGGCCACCTGCCTGTATGCCGGTGATGACAACGGGCTTGAGGTTGGCGCGGGCGGCATAAACGGCTGCGCTGTATCCGGCAGGGCCGGAACCGAGAATGATCAAGCGGGAATGCTTCGGTTCGCTCATAAAAACACCTCATAAGCCTTTGTCACAAAAGAGAATGCATGCTCAAATTGAACCGCGCGTAACCTGCTGTTGGCTATGCTACACCGAAGGGCTTCAAGCATGGCATCGGGCGAACAAACCCGTACAATGCCGTCTGTAACAGTGGTTGTAACAAAATAAGCTGCGCGTACCGTGTTTATAAAAACCGGGGTGCAGTGTTAAAAGTAGTCCCAGTTGCGCGTGTTAACTTTTTTACCTGCCTGGATTGGGCAGTTTTTTATAGTCATTCAACAGATGGACGCGCCACAGGCGCAGGAAAAGAAGCGTTTTGAAGAAATCCACCGCAGCACCTAAACCAGCCGTCGTTCCACTTTGGCGCCAGCATTTGCATTACCGGCTCAAGGAAGGTGCATTGATCGCCATCGGCGGCTTGTGCCTGTTCCTGATGATGGCCTTGTTGACCTATGGCAAGGACGATCCGGGTTGGAGCCATAACAGCAAGATCGACGACGTGCAGAACTTCGGCGGGCCGGTCGGCTCTTACAGCGCCGACATCCTGTTCATGGTGCTGGGTTACTTCGCCTACATCTTCCCGCTGTTGCTGGCGATCAAGGCGTATCAGATTTTCCGTCAGCGCCACGAACAGTGGCAGTGGAGTGGCTGGCTGTTCTCCTGGCGCCTGATCGGCCTGGTGTTTCTGGTGCTGTCGGGCGCGGCCCTGGCGCATATCCATTTCCATGCGGCCACCGGTCTCCCGGCCGGTGCGGGCGGCGCGCTGGGCGAAAGCCTTGGCGACCTGGCCAGGAACGCGCTGAACATTCAGGGCAGCACGCTGTTGTTCATCGCGCTGTTCCTGTTCGGCCTGACGGTGTTCACCGACCTGTCCTGGTTCAAGGTGATGGACGTCACCGGCAAAATCACCCTCGACCTGTTCGAGCTGTTCCAGGGCGCGGCCAATCGCTGGTGGGCCGCCCGTGTCGAGCGTAAACAACTGGTTGCGCAATTGCGTGAAGTCGACGATCGCGTGCATGACGTAGTCGCCCCGACGGTGACCGACAAGCGTGAGCAAGCCAAGGTCAAGGAACGCCTGATCGAACGTGAGCAGGCCCTGAGCAAGCACATGTCGGACCGCGAGAAGCAGGTGCCGCCCGTCATTGCGCCAGCACCGCCCAAGCCGGCAGCGCCGAGCAAGCGCGTGGAGAAAGAGAAACAGGCGCCGTTGTTCGTCGACAGCGCCGTCGAAGGCACCTTGCCGCCGATCTCGATTCTCGACCCGGCCGAAAAGAAACAACTCAACTATTCCCCGGAATCGCTGGCCGCCGTCGGCCACTTGCTGGAAATCAAGCTCAAGGAATTCGGCGTCGAAGTCTCGGTGGATTCGATCCACCCGGGCCCGGTCATTACCCGTTACGAAATCCAGCCGGCCGCCGGCGTCAAAGTCAGTCGCATCTCCAACCTGGCGAAAGATCTGGCGCGCTCGTTGGCCGTGACCAGCGTTCGTGTGGTGGAAGTGATTCCGGGCAAGACCACCGTCGGTATCGAGATTCCCAACGAAGACCGCCAGATCGTGCGCTTCTCCGAAGTGCTGTCGACGCCTGAGTACGACAACTTCAAATCGCCGGTCACCTTGGCCCTGGGCCACGACATTGGCGGCAAGCCGGTCATCACTGACCTGGCGAAAATGCCGCACTTGCTGGTGGCCGGTACGACCGGTTCCGGTAAATCGGTGGGCGTGAACGCGATGATCCTGTCGATCCTGTTCAAGTCCGGCCCGGAAGACGCCAAGCTGATCATGATCGACCCGAAAATGCTTGAGCTGTCGATCTACGAGGGTATTCCGCACCTGTTGTGTCCGGTCGTGACCGACATGAAAGACGCCGCCAATGCCCTGCGCTGGAGCGTGGCGGAGATGGAGCGTCGCTACAAATTGATGGCAAAGATGGGCGTGCGTAACCTGTCGGGCTTCAACGCCAAGGTCAAGGAAGCCCAGGACGCCGGCGAGCCGTTGAGCGATCCGCTGTACAAGCGCGAAAGCATCCACGACGAAGCGCCGCTGTTGACCAAGCTGCCGACCATCGTGGTGGTGGTCGACGAATTCGCCGACATGATGATGATCGTCGGCAAGAAGGTTGAAGAGCTGATCGCCCGTATCGCCCAGAAGGCCCGTGCGGCCGGTATCCACTTGATCCTCGCGACCCAGCGTCCGTCGGTTGACGTGATCACCGGTCTGATCAAGGCCAACATTCCGACGCGTATGGCGTTCCAGGTGTCGAGCAAGATCGACTCCCGGACTATCATCGACCAGGGCGGCGCCGAGCAACTGCTGGGCCACGGTGACATGCTCTACATGCCGCCGGGCACCAGCCTGCCGATCCGTGTCCATGGTGCGTTCGTGTCCGATGACGAGGTTCACCGGGTGGTTGAAGCCTGGAAACTGCGCGGTGCACCGGAATACAACGATGAGATCCTGGCCGGTGTCGAAGAAGCCGGTAGCGGCTTTGAAAATGGCGGCGGGGGCGGTGATGACGATGCCGAAACCGATGCGCTCTACGATGAAGCGGTGCAGTTCGTCCTTGAAAGCCGTCGTGCGTCCATCTCTGCGGTTCAGCGCAAGCTGAAAATCGGCTACAACCGCGCCGCCCGCATGATCGAAGCCATGGAAATGGCCGGGGTCGTGACATCCATGAACACCAACGGTTCGCGTGAAGTCCTGGCGCCTGGCCCGGTACGCGACTGATTTGATTTGAAAGGATGGCGCCGTGACGCGCCGTCCGAACTCCCACGAATGTTAAGAGGACTCCCATGCGTCTTATCCGCATGTTGTTGCTGCCGGTACTGGCTTTGACCACGCTTTCGGCCCACGCCGATGACAAGGACGTGGCGCGTCTGACCCAATTGCTGGAAAAATCCCAGACCCTGACTGCACGCTTCTCTCAGCTGACGCTGGATGGCGGCGGCACTCAATTGCAGGAAACCGCCGGGCAAATGTCCCTGCAGCGTCCTGGCCTGTTTTACTGGCACACCGATGCGCCGCAAGAGCAATTGATGGTATCCGATGGCAAGAAGGTGTCCCTGTGGGACCCGGACCTGGAACAGGTCACCATCAAGACCCTCGACCAGCGCCTGACCCAGACCCCGGCGTTGCTGCTGTCCGGTGACGTGTCCAAGATCAGCCAGAGCTTCGACATCAGCGCCAAGGAAGCCGGCGGCGTGATCGACTTCACCTTGAAGCCGAAAACCAAGGACACCCTGTTCGACAGCCTGCGTCTGTCGTTCCGCAACGGTTTGGTCAATGACATGCAGATGATCGACAGCGTCGGCCAGCGCACCAACATCCTGTTCACCGGCGTTAAGGCCAACGAGCCGATCCCGGCATCCAAGTTCAAGTTCGACATCCCCAAGGGTGCCGACGTGATCCAGGAATAAACCGCAAAACCCCTGTGAGAACGGGCTTTTGTGGCGAGGGGATTTATCCCCGTTCGGCTGCGGAGCAGTCGTAAAACCAGTCAATGCGGTGTGACTGGTAGATCGCAAGGGGCCGCTTCGCGGCCCAACGGGGATAAATCCCCTCGCCACAGATACCAGCTCATGCCACAGGATTTTCGCCAGACTTGAGAACTGCGCAATAAGTGAGGTTTTAACAATACGTGATGGACCTGTTTCGCAGCGCCCCGATAGCTCAACCCTTGGCCGCACGTCTGCGTGCAGCCAATCTGGACGAGTACGTCGGTCAGGAACACCTGCTCGCTCGCGGCAAGCCTTTGCGCGAAGCGCTGGAGCAGGGCGCCTTGCACTCGATGATCTTCTGGGGCCCGCCGGGCGTGGGCAAAACCACCCTGGCGCGGTTGCTGGCGGAAGTCTCGGATGCGCACTTCGAAACGGTCTCGGCGGTATTGGCCGGCGTAAAGGAAATCCGCCAGGCGGTGGAAATCGCCAAGCAGCAGGCCGGTCAGTATGGCAAACGCACCATCCTGTTCGTCGACGAAGTGCATCGTTTCAACAAGTCACAGCAGGACGCGTTTCTGCCCTACGTTGAAGACGGCACGCTGATTTTCATCGGCGCGACCACGGAAAACCCCTCGTTCGAACTCAACAACGCCTTGCTCTCCCGGGCGCGCGTCTACGTGCTCAAAAGCCTCGACGAAGCGGCGCTGCGCAAGCTGGTGCATCGCGCACTCACCGAAGAGCGCGGCCTGGGCAAGCGTCAACTGACCCTCAGCGATGAAGGCTTCCAGATGCTGTTGTCCGCTGCCGACGGCGATGGCCGACGTCTGCTCAACCTGTTGGAAAACGCCTCGGACCTGGCTGAAGACAACAGCGAGATCGGCGTCGATCTGCTGCAAAGCCTGCTCGGCGATACCCGTCGGCGTTTCGACAAGGGCGGCGAAGCGTTCTACGACCAGATTTCCGCGCTGCATAAATCGGTGCGCGGCTCCAATCCCGACGGCGCGTTGTACTGGTTCGCGCGGATGATCGACGGCGGCTGCGACCCGCTATATCTGGCCCGGCGCGTGGTGCGCATGGCCAGTGAAGATATCGGTAACGCCGACCCCCGCGCCCTGAGCCTGTGCCTGGCGGCGTGGGAAGTGCAGGAGCGCCTCGGCAGTCCCGAAGGCGAATTGGCAGTGGCCCAGGCCATCACTTATCTGGCCTGCGCGCCAAAAAGCAACGCGGTGTACATGGGCTTCAAGGCCGCCATGCGCAGCGCCACCGAACACGGTTCGCTGGAAGTGCCACTGCACTTGCGCAATGCGCCGACCAAGCTGATGAAACAACTGGGTTACGGCGATGAATACCGCTACGCCCACGATGAGCCGGACGCTTACGCCGCTGGCGAAGACTACTTCCCGGAAGAACTCGACCCGCAACCGTTCTATCAGCCGGTGCCGCGAGGCCTGGAGCTGAAGATCGGCGAGAAGCTCAATCACCTCGCACAACTTGATCGTCTAAGCCCCCGGCAGCGGAGAAAATAGTGATTCCTCTGGTCATTGCGGTCTCCGTCGGCGGTGTCGCCGGAACACTGTTGCGCTTTGCCACCGGTAATTGGGTCAACGCTAATTGGCCGCGGCACTTCTATACCGCGACGCTGGCCGTTAATATCGTCGGCTGTCTGCTGATCGGCGTTCTATACGGTCTGTTTTTGATACGCCCGGAGGTGCCGATCGAGGTGCGCGCCGGGTTGATGGTCGGCTTCCTCGGGGGGCTGACGACCTTTTCATCCTTTTCACTGGATACGGTGCGCCTGCTGGAAAGCGGGCAAGTGCCGCTAGCCCTGGGCTATGCTGCCATCAGCGTATTCGGCGGGCTGCTCGCAACCTGGGCTGGCCTGTCCTTGACCAAACTTTGATAACGAGAGACCGACATGCTCGATTCCAAACTGTTACGTAGCAACCTTCAGGACGTAGCGGACCGCCTGGCATCCCGTGGCTACACGCTGGATGTTGCGCGCATCGAAGCGCTGGAAGAACAGCGCAAGACCGTCCAGACCCGCACCGAAGCACTGCAGGCTGAACGTAATGCGCGCTCCAAATCCATCGGTCAAGCCAAGCAGCGTGGCGAAGACATCGCGCCGCTGATGGCCGACGTCGAGCGCATGGCGGGCGAATTGAACGCCGGTAAAGTCGAGCTGGACGGGATCCAGACCGATCTGGATTCGATCCTGCTCGGCATCCCGAACCTGCCGCACGAATCCGTGCCACTCGGTGATGACGAAGACGGCAACGTCGAAGTGCGCCGCTGGGGCACCCCGACCGCTTTCGATTTCCCGATTCAGGACCACGTGGCCCTGGGCGAGAAGTTCGGCTGGCTGGACTTCGAAACCGCCGCCAAGCTGTCCGGCGCCCGCTTTGCCCTGTTGCGCGGCCCGATCGCTCGCATGCACCGCGCCCTGGCGCAGTTCATGATCAACCTGCACACCAGCGAACACGGTTACGAAGAGGCTTACACGCCTTATCTGGTTCAGGCGCCTGCTTTGATGGGCACCAGCCAGTTGCCGAAATTCGAAGAAGATCTGTTCAAGATCACTCGCGAAGGCGAAGCCGATCTGTACCTGATCCCGACCGCCGAAGTGTCGCTGACCAACATCGTCGCCGGCGAGATCGTCGATTCGAAACTGCTGCCGATCAAGTTCGTTGCCCACACCCCGTGCTTCCGCAGTGAAGCCGGTGCGTCGGGTCGCGATACCCGCGGCATGATCCGTCAGCACCAGTTCGACAAGGTTGAAATGGTCCAGATCGTTGAGCCGTCGACCTCGATGGACGCGCTGGAAGGCCTGACCGCCAACGCTGAAAAAGTCCTGCAATTGCTCGAGCTGCCTTATCGCACTATTGCGCTGTGCACCGGTGATATGGGCTTCAGCGCGGTCAAGACCTACGACCTGGAAGTGTGGATTCCGAGCCAGGACAAGTACCGCGAGATCTCGTCGTGCTCCAACTGCGGCGACTTCCAGGCCCGTCGTATGCAAGCGCGTTTCCGCAACCCGGAAACCGGCAAGCCTGAGCTGGTCCACACCCTGAACGGTTCCGGCCTGGCGGTCGGTCGTACCCTGGTGGCGGTGCTGGAAAACTACCAGCAGGCCGACGGTTCGATCCGTGTGCCTGACGTGCTGAAACCGTACATGGGTGGCCTTGAGGTCATCGGCTAAATGGACTATCTGCCGCTGTTTCATAACCTTCGCGGCAGTCGTGTGTTGGTCGTCGGTGGGGGGGAGATTGCCTTGCGCAAATCCCGCCTGCTGGCCGAAGCCGGTGCGCTGCTGCGGGTGGTCGCACCTGAAATCGAACCGCAACTGCGCGAGCTGGTTGCCGGCAGCGGTGGCGAGTGCCTGTTACGGGGCTACGCGGAAGCGGACCTGGACGGTTGCGGGCTGATTATTGCCGCTACCGACGACGAACCGCTGAACGCGCAAGTCTCCGCTGATGCCCATCGGCGTTGCGTGCCGGTCAACGTGGTGGATGCGCCAGCCTTGTGCAGCGTGATCTTCCCGGCAATCGTCGACCGCTCTCCTTTGATTATTGCGGTGTCCAGCGGCGGCGACGCGCCGGTGCTGGCGCGGCTGATCCGGGCCAAGCTGGAAACCTGGATTCCTTCCACCTACGGTCAACTGGCCGGTCTGGCGGCGCGTTTTCGCAGCCAGGTCAAACGCCTGTTTCCGGATGTGCAGCAGCGTCGGGCTTTCTGGGAAGACGTATTCCAGGGTCCGATTGCCGACCGGCAACTGGCTGGGCAGGGCGCCGAAGCCGAACGCTTGATGCTCGCAAAGATCAATGGCGAAGCGCCGGTCGCCACCGGTGAAGTGTATCTGGTGGGCGCAGGTCCGGGTGATCCAGACTTGCTGACCTTCCGTGCCTTGCGCCTGATGCAGCAAGCCGATGTGGTGCTGTATGACCGCTTGGTCGCCCCGGCGATTCTGGATTTGTGCCGTCGCGATGCCGAGCGGGTTTATGTCGGCAAGCGTCGCGCCGATCACGCCGTGCCGCAGGATCAGATCAACCAGCAATTGGTCGATCTGGCCAAGCAGGGTAAGCGCGTCGTGCGATTGAAGGGCGGTGATCCGTTCATCTTCGGTCGTGGCGGTGAAGAGATCGAAGAACTGGCGGCCCATGGCATTCCGTTCCAGGTGGTGCCGGGTATCACGGCTGCCAGCGGTTGCGCGGCGTATGCCGGGATTCCGCTGACTCATCGTGATTACGCGCAGTCGGTGCGATTTGTCACCGGGCACTTGAAGGACGGCTCCACCGATTTACCGTGGGCCGACCTGGTCGCGCCAGCGCAAACCCTGGTGTTTTACATGGGGTTGGTGGGCCTGCCGATCATCTGCGAGCAGTTGATCAAGCATGGTCGCGGGGCGGACACCCCGGCGGCGCTGATTCAGCAGGGCACGACGGTCAATCAGCGGGTGTTCACCGGCACCCTGGCCGATCTTCCACAGCTGGTGGCGGAGCATGAAGTGCATGCGCCAACCTTGGTGATTGTTGGGGAGGTGGTGCAATTGCGCGAGAAACTGGCGTGGTTCGAGGGCGCTCAGGCGCAGGTCTAATCAGACCGCGTCGGTCCCATCGCCACCAGGCTAGCTCCCACACTGGATTTGTGTCGTTCACAAATCCCCTGTGGGAGCTAGCCTGCTGGCGATTGGGGCCCTCAAAAACGACACAAACCTCAAGCCTTGCGCCAAACCCCTTTCCCACTCAACCGCTCCCGATCATGGGCTGCCGTGAAATCCTGCGCCGGCCCTTTCGGCACGATACCCGTCGGATTGATGGTGTTGTGGCTGCCATAGTAGTGATTCTTGATGTGCTGAAAATCCACCGTCTCGGCAATCCCCGGCCATTGATAAATCTCCCGCAGCCAGTTCGACAGATTCGGATAATCGGCGATGCGCCGCAGGTTGCACTTGAAGTGGCCGTTGTACACCGCATCAAAACGAATCAGCGTCGTGAACAACCGGATGTCCGCCTCGGTCAGGTATTCACCGGCCAGGTAACGATTGGCGCCTAACAACTCTTCCAGCCGATCCAGCTCGGCAAACACATCATCGAACGCCTCTTCATAAGCCGTCTGCGACGTGGCAAACCCGGCGCGATAGACACCGTTGTTCACCGCCGGATAAATCCGCTCATTCAACGCATCGATCTCACCGCGCAACGGCGCCGGATAGAAGTCCAGGTCATTGCCGGTCAGGTCATCGAAGGCGCCATTAAACATGCGGATGATCTCCGCCGATTCATTGTTGACGATGCGATTCTGCTGTTTGTCCCAGAGCACCGGCACGGTAACGCGACCGGTGTAATCGGCGGTATCGGCGGTATAACGCTGGTGCATGAAATTGAAATGATCGAGTTTGTCACCTGTCGAGCCGAGGTTCTGGTCGAAGGTCCAGCCGTTTTCCAGCATCAGCCAACTGACCACCGAGACGTCGATCAGGCTTTCGAGGCCTTTGAGTTTGCGCAGGATCAACGTGCGATGCGCCCACGGACAGGCGAGGGACACGTAGAGATGATAGCGACCCGCCTCGGCTGCAAAGCCACCGACACCCGTCGGGCCGGGCTTGCCGTCGGCGGTCAGCCAGTTGCGACGTTGCGCCTGTTCACGCTGGAACGCGCCGTCCTTGCTGCTTTCGTACCACTGGTCATGCCAGCGACCTTCAACTAACAAACCCATGTTCAAGACTCCTCAACCGATAAGCGTTGGAGAGGAGTCTATTCGCATAGGTTCGATAAAATAGCGCAAAGGTTGGAGGGTTATGATCGGTTAAATCGATCTGTCCCGAGCGTCCCAATATTGCTGGGCGGTTTCGAACGCTTGATCTCGCGTCTGACCGAGGCCGCGCAAGGCGAGGGCCATGGTCGAGATCAGCGCCATTTGCGGGTAGCTGTCGATCACATCACCGCGCCAGACGGCTTTCAAATGCTCAGGATCGAGGGCCGCGGGTTTGACGTGGCGCTGGCTCGACAACTGCGGCCATTCCTCGTCCCAGCTTTCACCGCCTGTGGTGCCGTACAGGTGGCTGTCGGCGTCCGGGTTGATCTCGATTTCGCCGCCATCGCCCTTGACCACAATCGCGGTGTCTCCGAGCAAGCCGCTGGCGTCGCGATGCACCGCTTGGTAGCCAGGGTGGAAAATGCTTTGCAGGCCGCAACGAGCGCCCAATGGATTGAGGATGCGGGTGAGGGAATGGATCGGCGAACGCAGGCCCAAGGTGTTGCGCAAATCGATCATTCGTTGCAGCTGCGGCGCCCAATCCACCAGCGGCATGAACGCCAGGCCACCGTTATCGAGTGCCGTACCCACCTGCTGCCAGTCGCGACACAGCGGAATGTTCAGCCCGTCCAGCAACTGCTCGCTGTACAGCCGTCCGGCGGTGTGGGCGCCAGCGCCGTGCATAAAGATGCGCACACCGTTCTGCGCCAGGCATTTGGCCGCCAGCAGATACCACGGCAGATGACGCTTCTTGCCGGCATACGTCGGCCAGTCCAGGTCCACCGCCAGCGCTGGCGGGTTCAGCCGTTCACGCAGGGCTTCGGTGAAGCCGGCCATCTCCTCGGCGCTTTCTTCCTTGTGCCGCAACAGCATCAGGAATGCGCCGAGCTGGGTGTCCTCGACTTTGTCGTCGAGCACCATGCCCATGGCCTCACGCGCTTCGACCCGGGTCAGGTCGCGGGCGCCGCGCTTGCCTTTGCCGAGGATGCGCACGAACGGGGCGAACGGGTGTTCGGCGGGCGTTTCGAGGGTCAGCGCTGGAAAGTCAGTCATAAGCAATTCGTCGGTTTGGGCAGGCCCGCCAGTTTTGCGGCGAGTTTGGCAGGGGTGCCTTTGAACAGTTTATTCAGGTGCAGGCTGTTGCCTTTTTCCGGGCCGAGCTTCAGCGCGGTGTATTTGATCAGCGGGCGGGTGGCCGGGGACAGCTGGAATTCGGCATAGAAGCTACGCAGCAATTCGAGGACTTCCCAGTGCTCGGGACTCAGCTCGATGTCTTCAGCGGCGGCGAGGGCGGTGGCCACCTCGTTCGACCAATCACTCAGCTCGACGAGGAAACCGTCCTTGTCCACCTCGATGGCGCGTGCGCCGACAGTCAGGGAATTCATAGCCAACTGTTGACCTTGTCGTAGTGGATCGACAGTTCGACGAAGGCCGGGTAATCGATGGACTCGGCTGCGTCGGGAATCTCCAACGCACGAGCCTGGGCGTCTTCGGCCAGAACGAACAGTTTCAACGGGCGAGCATTCAGCGCGTTGAACGGCACCGTGCCTGGCTGCAACGCGTACACCGCGTCGCCGGTCAGCAACAGCGCGTCGTTGGCGCCGATCACACGCAGGCAACTGGTCAGGCGGTCATCGCCGAACGGGGAATGAGACAACACATGCAAAGTCGACATCAGAGGGTGATCACCTGGTCGTAACGGTCAATAAGTGCAGTGATTTCCTGGGCGGCCAGCACCTGGGCTTCTTCAAGCGAGCGACCGTTGAGGTCCAGACCCCGTTCGGCAGCACTGTCGCCACAGACGAACAGGTCTTCAACACCGAACATCGGCAACGCTTGCAGGTTGGCGCTCAGGTCTTTCTGTTGCAGCGCCTTGGCGTCCTGTTTCGCGGCGAGCTGGAACACCCCGTCATCGAGAAACAGCAAGCCGATCGGCAGGTCGAACGCGCCGCCGGCCAAAACGATATCTAGCGCTTCCCGTGCGCTCGGCCCGGACCACGGGGCCTGACGGCTGATGATCAACAAGGATTTAGCCATCTCACGCGCCTCCGAAACAGATCAGGCGGTCAGCGTCTTGCACCGCGTCATGCAACTGGCCGAGGCCGGACAATTCCCATGGCGCGCCCACGGAAGCGGCGTCACGCTGATAGCGCCCGGCTTCCTCGGCGTTCAACACGCCACGGCGCAGGGCGGCGGCGATGCACACCACGCCGTCCAGCTGATGTTCTGTGACAAAGGCGCGCCATTGCTTGGGCAGGTCCAGCTCATCCTGGGGCGTGACTAAGCTGCCGGAGGCGTTGTAGACGCCGTCCTGATAGAAAAACAGCCTGACAATCTCATGCCCACCGGCCAGAACGGCTTGGGCAAACAGCAAGGCACGGCGCGAGGAGGGCGCATGGGCGGCGGAAAACAGCGCGATGGCGAACTTCATGACGGACTCGATCAGCGAAACTGCGGCCATGATAATGCTTTATCGCGGGTGCGGCTAAATCGATGTTATCTGTGCGGGCCCCATCGCGGGCTAGCCCGCTCCCACAGGTTCGGCGGTGGACCTACAATCTTTGGAAGCACACAAATCCCTGTGGGAGCGGGCTTGCCCGCGATGGGGCCCGCACGGACCACAAGAAGTCGAGAACGGCGCAAGTTGCCCTCAGGCAGCGACCGTCACGGTCACGGGGTCAATCCATACAACTCGCAGTATTCCAGCCAGTCCATTCCAGCCATCTCGGCCACTTCCTTGTGCACTTCCAGGCGCTGCGTCTCGTACTCTCCAGGCGTCGCGGCGGTCAGTTGCAGCGTCAGTTCCCACGCAAACAAATCCAGGCGCTCGGCTTCGGCTTCGAAGGCTTCATGCAAGCGCTCGTCGCGGTATTGCGCGGCAGTCTCGCCCTTGGCCTGAGCCAAGAGCGGGTTGAGATTGTCGAGTTCATTGCGCAGTTCAGGGCGCTCATCGAGAAACTTTTTCAGCGCCTGCTCGTGTTGCTGTTCGGTTGCCGCCATGGTCGCTCCTTGAGGCTGGGGTTACGAAGATTGCTTCTTGGCCTTGGCCGCAGCCGCCAGGCATTCGAGCGCAAACTGCTCGGGGTAGGTCATCTGGATCGGCGTGGTTTCACCTTTGACGGTGCGTTCGCCGTCGAGGATGTAACGAATCCGTTTGTCCGTGACGCCAATTCGCTTGGCGATCCAGGACGGTGTCTGACCGATCTGGCTGATCAGCTTGTCAGCGTATTCGGCGGTCGGTTTGTAGAATTCGGCGTTGGGGGTCATGACCTTTCCAGAAAAATGGGCCCGGTAAATTGGGCGATGCGACGTTAATGGCGCGACAGGGTGCGCGAATCGTCACTCGGTGTCGCGGTATAAATGAAGTAAAGCAGAACGATACGCCGTGCCACGGTGATACAGTCCGCTTTTTCTCCATGAGCGAACACAATGCGAATTCTGATGGTGGCGCTGGCCGCAACGTTGCTGGCGGGATGCGCCGGCTCGGTGATGAACGATGCCCGCACCAAAGCCCCTTACAAAACCCTGAACTCGGACAAACCGGAAAAAGTCGTCGCCCAGTGCGTGCAGTTTTCCTGGCAGGACGAGGCGGTGTTCGGTGTCGACGCCGGCGCGTATTTGCAGCCGGGTGAGAAGGGCGGGTCTACCGTCTACACGCGTTCGGCGGAGTCCTTTGTTGATGTGTCCACCGATGCGTCGGGCACCATGTTGAGCTACTACGCGCAGCAGGACGATTTTGTGGCCAAGCGCCGCCTGGCGGCACTCGCGACCTGCCTGTGAATTGAGGCGTTGACCCACACCCGTTAACTGTGGGAGCTAGCCTGCTGGCGATAGTGTTGGGTCAGTCGACATCTCTGTTGAATGATGAACCGCTATCGCCAGCAGGCTAGCTCCCACAGTTGGAGGGTGTGGATTCTACGAGCGGGTTATACGTCGTTGATCAGGCGCTTCTGGAAAAAGAAGCGCTTGTGCCCCGGCGGGTAGTCGACAATCTGCCCCAGCTCGCTGTAGCCCAGCTTCTTGTAGAACTCCGGCGCCTGGAAGTCGAAAGTGTCGAGCCATATCCCGACGCATTCCTTCTCCCGCGCCAGGTCTTCGGCCATTTGCATCAGCTTGGAGCCAAGGCCTTGTCCCCGGGCCTGTTCAGGCACCGCCAGCAGTTCGATGAACAACCATCGGTAAAATACCCGACCGTATAACCCGCCAAGGATCTCGTCACTGTCGTCGCGGACCAGCAAGGCAAACGGCTCCTGCTTCGAGACGCCGGCCATCGCGGCGTTATGGGCACGCAACGGCCGCAGGATCGCCTGCTCCTCCTCATCCGTGGGGTTTTGCGATAATTCGATTCGCAGGGGCATCAGCTATTTCCTTATGGCCAAGAAGGGACAACGCGCCCAGCCTATCGCGCCAAGCGGTCGTTGTTCCAGCCCTTCAGGTGGAACCCTCGCTCGCGCCCGGATGTCTAGCCTAAACAGCGTCATTCCAGAACGCGGCCACTGAGGATCCCCCGTGAATATTTTTGAAGCCTTGCGTGAAAGTCACGACCGCCAACGCAGCTATGCCGACGCGCTCATCCAGACCAGCGGTGACACGCCGGAACGGGTCGAGGCTTACAAACAGCTCAAGTCCGAACTCCAGGCCCACGAAACCGCTGAAGAGCGCCATTTCTACATCCCGCTGATGGAGTTCGACAATGGCGTCGATCTGAGTCGGCATGCGATTTCCGAGCACCATGAGATGGACGAGATGATGGAGACACTGGATGAGACGGAAATGTCCAGCCCGGCCTGGCTGGCGACCGCCAAGAAGCTGTCCGAGAAGGTGCATCACCACTTGAAAGAGGAAGAGCAGAAGTTCTTCCAGATGGCCGGCAAGCTGCTCGACGACAAGCAGAAAGAGACCCTGGCCGGCCAGTACGAGAAGGAATACAGGGCTCAGCTTTCCTAGCCGGTGCGAAGGTCCTGATTGCTGCCTTGGGTTGTAATCCTTTTGCTACACAGAACGTAGTATTTTGATCATGTCACTGGTTTTATATACAGTGTTTGCGGCTGATCTGCCAAGGCAGGGCTCAGCCGGGTCATAAATGGGCCGGTGGACAAAAAAAACAGCTCCGTTAGGTTGAAGGCCTCTCCTCAGGAAGGAGAGTTTCTAAATCAACGGAGTGATAAAAATGAACCAACCACAGACTCAACCTCAACTTCGACACGGTCGTGTCACATCCCCCTCCAGCCGCGGTGCGGTCGCCGTCGAGCTCGGGTTGCTGGGTAACTGGCAAGTCAACGAAATGGAAGGTGGCAAGAACTTTCCATCGCTGACGGCGGGGCCATTTGCAGCGCCGTATCAAACCGACAGCGACAGTGTCACGCCGCCCGCTGATGGAAACATCCTCAGCGGTGGCAAGACGGATGCCCGCGACTGCATCAACTTCACCAACGAAGAAATGAGCCTCAAACTCGGCCGTCCGTTCACCTGGCCTTTGCTGAATGTCGATCCAGGCCAGACCTTCAAGGTCACCTGGGAATACACCGCGCCCCACGTTACCCGCGGCTACAGCTGGTTCATCACCAAGGATGGCTGGAACCCGAAACAGCGCATCAGCCGTGCGCAACTGGAGCCGACGTCGTTCTTTGACGACTTCTACACCCAGGTTCCGTACTACAGCCATTCCGCGGAGATGAAGGCGAAGGTCAATCACGAAGTGAAATTGCCCGGCAACAAGAAAGGCCATCACGTCATCGTGCTGATGTGGATCGTGGCCAATACTGGCAACGCCTTCTACCAGGCCTTCGACGTGGATTTCAAATAAGTCGCGGCATTAAAACCCCACACGTTCAAGGAATAGAACATGTCAACTTTCGACTTTACGCTACTGAAATCGCCACTCGCCGATGCGGCGTCGTTGATGCCGAGCATTGCCGGCAAAAAGATCCTGATGGGCTTCTGGCACAACTGGCCCGCCGGGCCGAGCGACGGTTACCAGCGTGGCCAGTTCGGCAACATCGCGCTGCAGGATATGCCCAAGGATTACAACGTGGTGGCCGTGGCCTTCATGAAGGGGAACGGCATCCCGACCTTCAAGCCGTACAACCTGTCCGACGCCGAATTCCGTCGCCAGGTCGGCGTGCTGAACAGCCAGGGCAGGGCGGTGCTGATTTCCCTCGGTGGCGCCGACGCGCACATCGAATTGCACAAAGGCAATGAACAACCACTGGCCAATGAAATCATCCGTCTGGTGGAAAACTATGGCTTCGATGGCCTGGACATTGATCTTGAACAGAGCGCGATTGATTTCGCCGACAACAAGACCGTCCTGCCTGCCGCGCTGAAACTGGTCAAAAACCATTACGCCGGTGAAGGCAAACACTTCATCATCAGCATGGCCCCGGAGTTTCCATACCTGACCACCGCCGGTAAATACGTCGGCTACCTCCAGGCCCTGGAAGGCTATTACGACTTCATCGCCCCGCAGTATTACAACCAGGGCGGCGACGGCATCTGGGTGCCGGAAGCCAATAACGGCAATGGTGCGTGGATTGCCCAGAACAACGACGCGATGAAAGAGGACTTCCTGTTTTACCTGACCGAAAGTCTGGTGAGCGGTACGCGCGGGTTTACGAAGATCCCGGCGGACAAGTTCGTGATCGGCCTGCCGGCCAACGTCGATGCAGCGGCCACCGGTTATGTGATCGACCCGGCTGCAGTGGTGAATGCCTTCAAGCGGCTCGACGCCAAAGGGCTTTCGATCAAAGGCCTGATGACGTGGTCGGTGACCTGGGACAATGGCGTCGACAAAGGCCATGTGCCTTACAACTGGGAGTTCAGCCGTCGTTATGGGCCGTTGATCAACGGCACGCGGCTCTCGTCCCGCGAGGAAGGGCTCGTGGTGCCTGAAGTCGCCGGCCAGCCGTAAAAAGAAGCCCGGCAGAGATGCCGGGCTTTTTGGTTTTCGCCTACCATGGGGATCTTCTGACGAAAAAAGGATGCGTTGTGATGGCGAATACAGCCGAGCGGGTCAACATCATTGAGTCCCAGGTGTTGTCCCACGACTGGTACCTGCTGAAGAAAATCACCTTCGACTATCTGCGTAACAATGGCGACTGGCAGCGTCAGACCCGTGAGGTGTACGACCGTGGCAATGGCGTGGCGATTCTGCTGTTCAACCGCGAGAAAAGAACCGTCGTCTTGACGCGTCAGTTCCGGTTGCCGGTGTTCGTCAACGGCCACGATGGTTTGCTGATCGAAGTGGCGGCGGGGCTGCTCGAAGGTGCGGCACCTGAGGAACGCATCCGCGCCGAAGCCGAAGAAGAAACCGGCTATCGCGTTCACCACGTGCAAAAGGTCTTCGAGGCCTACATGAGCCCGGGCTCGGTCACCGAAAAACTGCACTTCTTCATCGCCGAATATGACGCGGCATCGAAAGTCAGCGAGGGCGGTGGACTGGAAGAAGAGACCGAAGAACTGGAAGTGCTGGAGTGGACATTCGACGAGGCGCTCGAGGCGTTTTATCGCGGGGAGATCTGCGATGCGAAGACCATCATGTTGCTGCAGTATGCGGCGATGAAAAATATCTTCGCCGCTGCTTGAGACCTCAACCCTGAACCCCTGAACCCCTGAACCCCTGAACCCCTGAACCCCTGGAACCACTGGAACCCTTGTGGCGAGCGAGCTTGCTCGCGCTGGGCTGCGAAGCGGCCCCAAAATACTGGCCTCATCGCAGATTTTTGCCAGCGCTACGCACTGGAGCGGGAGCAAGCTCCCTCGCCACAGAGATCGGAGTAGTCAGCTCAGAACAATTCGCCTGTCCGGCTAACCCCTGACCACTCGCAACCCTCCAGCGTCAACAACCGCTCCTTCGCCTCAAGCCCACCCGCAAACCCCGTTAACTTCCCCGAAGCCCCAATCACCCGATGGCACGGCGCAATAATCGAAATCGGGTTCTTGCCATTCGCCGCACCCACCGCCCGGACCGCGCTCGGACTGCCAATCTGCCGGGCAATCTCGCTGTAACTGCGGGTCTCGCCAAATGGGATGGTCAGCAACGCCTGCCACACCTTTTTCTGAAAATCCGTCCCGGCGAAATCCAGCTCCAGCTCGAAGCGATTTCGTGTGCCGGCAAAGTATTCCTGCAGTTGCTGAACGGCGCGCATGAGGATCGGGTTATCCGGTGCCTCGCTCATCGGGCCAAGCCGAACCCGGTTCGGTTTGTCGTTTTCCCAGAGGATGGCCGCCAGTCTCGAATCTTTCGCGACCAGCTTCAGCTCGCCGACCGGAGACGCCAGGGTGGTGAAGGTGTACGTCATGCCGGCGGACTCCGCGCAAGGGCTGAACAGAGGCCCAGCATACTGGCTCGACGGGGAGGCGCAATACGCAATCCCAGCCATACTTGCCTCTGCTTTGAAACGTTTCCTCCGTTTTTAAACAGAGCCAAAAAACAAAAAGAGACCGACTCATGAAGTTCGAACCTTTTGCCAAATCGCTGATTGCGACCTCCTTGGCGCTCAGCTGCCTCAGTGCTTACGCGGCCTCCGTGGCCCCGGTTGCGGCCGAAAACGGCATGGTCGTGACGGCCCAGCATCTGGCCTCCCATGTGGGCGTCGATGTGCTCAAGAACGGTGGCAACGCCGTCGATGCCGCCGTTGCGGTGGGTTATGCGCTGGCAGTGGTCTATCCCGCCGCGGGTAACCTGGGTGGTGGCGGTTTCATGACCGTTCAACTGGCGGACGGGCGCAAGACCTTCCTCGATTTCCGTGAAAAAGCTCCCCTGGCCGCCACCGCCAACATGTACCTCGATAAAGAGGGCAACGTCGTGCCGGACCTGAGCACCCGTGGCCACCTGGCCGTCGGCGTACCGGGTACGGTGTCCGGCATGGAACTGGCGCTGAAGAAATACGGGACCAAACCGCGCAAGGAAGTGATCGCACCGGCGATCAAGCTCGCTGAAGACGGTTTTGTGCTGGAGCAGGGCGATGTCGAATTGCTGGAATACGCCACCGACGTGTTCAAGAAGGACATCAAGGATTCCGGCGCGATCTTCCTGAGCAACGGCGAACCGATGCAGGTCGGGCAAAAACTGGTGCAGAAGGATCTGGCGAAAACCCTGCGGGAAATTTCCGAGAAGGGCGAGGACGGTTTCTACAAAGGCTGGGTAGCCGACGCCATCGTCACCTCCAGCCAGGCCAACAAGGGCATCATCACCCAGGCCGACCTCGACAAATACAAGACCCGTGAGCTGGCGCCGATCGAGTGCGACTACCGGGGTTATCACGTTGTGTCGGCACCGCCGCCAAGCTCCGGTGGCGTGGTGATCTGCGAGATCATGAACATCCTCGACGGTTACCCGATGAAAGACCTGGGTTACCACTCGGCCCAAGGCATGCATTACCAGATCGAAGCAATGCGCCACGCGTATGTGGACCGCAACAGCTACCTCGGCGACCCGGATTTCGTGAAAAATCCGATCGAACACCTGCTGGATAAAAACTACGCAACCAAAATCCGCGCCGCGATTGATCCGAAAAAAGCCGCCGTATCCCGCGAACTAAAACCCGGCGTCGCGCCCCATGAAGGCAGCAACACCACGCATTACTCCATCGTCGACAAATGGGGCAACGCAGTGTCGGTGACTTACACCCTCAACGACTGGTTCGGCGCCGGTGTGATGGCGAGTAAAACCGGGGTCATCCTCAACGACGAGATGGACGACTTCACCTCGAAAATCGGCGTGCCCAACATGTACGGCCTGGTGCAAGGCGAAGCCAACGCCATCGCGCCCGGCAAAGCACCGCTGTCGTCCATGAGCCCGACCATCGTCACCAAGGACGGCAAAGTGGTCATGGTCGTCGGGACCCCCGGCGGCAGTCGCATCATCACCGCGACATTGCTGACCATGCTTAACGTGATCGACTACGGCATGAACATTCAGGAAGCGGTCGATGCACCACGTTTCCACCAGCAATGGCTGCCGGAAGAAACCAACCTGGAGACCTTCACCACCAGTCCGGACACGGTGAAGATTCTCGAAAGCTGGGGGCACAAGTTTGCCGGGCCGCAGGATGCCAACCATGTGGCGGCGATCCTCGTGGGCGCGCCTTCGCTGGAAGGCAAACCGGTGGGCAAAAACCGTTTCTACGGGGCCAATGACCCGCGCAGGAATACCGGGCTGTCGCTCGGCTACTGAGTCGTAAACCATGGCCGCCCTCAATCCGAGAGGGTGGCCCGATTGGCCTGTAGCAGCTGTCCTGTGGCGAGGGGATTTATCCCCGTTCGGCTGCGAAGCAGTCGTGAATTCAGACAACGCCGTGCATCAGGTAGATCGTGCGTTCAGGTTTTACGACTGCTTCGCAGCCGAACGGGGATAAATCCCCTCGCCACAGGGTGCTGCTCGACAGCTGCTACATATAGAGTGATCCACCGACCTCTCAAGGAAGGAACCATGACTACTGCACTGCTGATCATCGACGTCCAGCACGCCTTGTGCACTGGCGAGTACGAATGCTTTGAGATCAAACGCGTCATCGAGAACATCAATGACCTGAGTGCCGGAGCCCGCGATGCCAATATTCCGGTCATCTTCATCCAGCACGAGGAGGGTGATCTGCTCAAACACAACTCCAGCGGCTGGCAACTGGCGGACGGACTGGAGACATCACCTCAGGACCTGCGCGTACGCAAAACCACACCGGACTCTTTCTACCGGACGGATCTGCGCCAACTCCTGCAAAAACGTGACGTTGATCGCCTGATCATATGCGGTCTACAAACCGACTATTGCGTTAACGCTACCGTTCGCCAGGCACACTCGTTGGGTTACGACGTGGTGCTCGCTGCCGATGCCCATTCAACCGTCGACAATGGCAACATGCATGCCGATGACATCATTGCCGAGCACAACAAGGACTTGGCGCGCCTGACCGGTTCGGTGGCACGGATCGACGTCATCCCGACCAGCGAAATACGCATTTAAGAACCGAAAATATCGATCAGCTCGCTCAGGAACGCGCTCACCAAATCCCGCTGCCGCGCCGAATGCCGAACCGCCGCATGAAAGCCGACCTCATAGCGCAGCAGTTCGGGATTCAGCGGATGCAACTGCCCCAGCTGTTCATGCTTCGCCGCATAATGCTGCGGCAGAAAGCCCAGATGCTGGCCCGAAAGGATGAGCAGCGCCGCACCGTCCATGCTGTCGGTGAGCACGGTCAGGCGTTCGATAGAGGTCGGCGCGGGCATTTCCGGCAAGGGGTGGCTGGGCCATACCCAGTCGTAATCGCGGACGTCATCCCGGGTCAGCTCGCCCACGTGCTCGAACAGCGGATGAGCCGGCGCGCAGTAGGCGATCTGGGTTTCCTGAAACAAGGGGAAGTAATCGATGTTAGGCAAGCGGTGCCAGAAGTAACCGATCGCCAGATCGATGTGGCTGTTGATGATTTTCTCTTCCAGCAGCGACGACGACAGTTCCGTGAAGTGGAAATACAGGCCTTCATGGCGAGCCCTTAATCGCGCGATGGCCAGGGCGATTTTCTTGTTGGCAACGGGGTCGATCTGACCGAGCAATCCGATGTTGATGTTGCCCGACACCTTGCGATTGATGTGCTGGACTTCAACCCGAAAACCTTCGGCTGCCGCCAGTAATCGGCGGGCCGCCTCGACAAACTGGCCGCCCTTGGGCGTCACCGAAAATCCGCCGCGCCCGCGCTCGCACAGGCGAAATCCCACCCGCGCTTCCAGCGTCGCCAGTTGCGCACTGATGGTCGGCTGGGTGGTGTTGAGCGCGGTTTGCGCGGCCGAGATGCCGCCTGCTTCAACGACGGTCAGAAAGACCCGGATCAAGCGCAGATCCAGCTCCGATACAGTGCCCAGCATGGGTGTCCCTCAATGTTCACTCACATAGACGCAGATCTATGTAAACAGTGTGCCTGCGATATTTTACAGCCCTGCCCCAGGCCCTACATTGCAATGAAACCGGCGCTTTGCCCATAAAAACAACAATCAACTGCATAGGAACAATCGTATGTCAGGGTCTCCTCATTCTGCGCACGCCCTCGAGGCGAGTGGCGGGTTGGCCATCGAAGGCCACTCGATCGATTACATTCCGGAAAACGAACGCCACGCCAAGCTCAGCAGCCAGGGCCCTTTCTGGTTTTTGGGCAACTTCCACTTCTTCACCATCTCCATCGGTTTTGTCGGCCCGAGCCTCGGCTTGTCGGCGCTGTGGACCATGGTCGCCGGTGCGCTCGGGATCATGTTCGGCACGATCTTCATGGCTTTCCACGGCTCGCAAGGCCCCGAAATGGGCCTCCCGCAAATGATCCAGTCCCGCGCCCAGTTCGGCTATCGCGGCGTGATCCTGGCCTTGATGGCGACGATGTTCGTGTTCGTCGGCTTCAACGTGGTGAACATCTCGCTGATCATGAACGGCCTCGAACACGTCTTCGGCATCGACCCGACCCTTGTCGCCGTTGCCGTGGTGTTGATCGGCGCGCTGCTGTCGATTTACGGCCACGACCTGATGCACAAAGCCTTCAAGTGGGCGTTACTGGCGACCTTACCGCTGTATGCGCTGGTCACCATCGCCTTGATGTTCGGCGCCGGCCAGGAGGGCGTCGCACCGTCGACCGATCTGGGCTTCAGTTGGGTCGCGTTTGCCACGCTGTTTGCCATCGGCGCGAGCTACAACATTTCCTATGCGCCTTACGTCTCCGACTATTCCCGATACCTGCCGAAAAACACCAGCCGACCAAAATTGATCGCCGCCATATTCATCGGCGCATCGTTATCGGGCGGCTGGATGATCGGCCTCGGCGCCTGGCTCGCACAGCAGTTGAAAGCGGCGGATGCGCTGGTGGCGCTGAACCAGGTCGGCTCTTCGATGATCCCGGGCCTGGGCAATGTGCTGGTCATCGTCTCGGTGGCGGGCTTCCTGCCGATCATCGCGCTCAACACCTACAGCGCCATGCTGACATTGTTGACCGGCGTCGACTCGATCAAAAAAATCACGCCGACACCCCGCGCCCGAGTGATGTCCATCTCCGCGATCAGCCTCATCCTGTTGACCTGCGTGCTGTCGATCAAGGGCGATGGCATCGCGCTGTTGAACACCTTCCTCGTGCTGCTGTTGTACTTCCTCGTGCCCTGGACCGCGGTCAATCTGGTCGACTACTTCTTCGTGCGCAAAGGCCGCTACGCCATCCCGCACTTCTTCACGCCAAAGGGCATTTATGGCGCCTGGCAATTCCGCGGGATCGTCTCGTACCTGATCGGCTTTGCCGCGATGGTGCCGTTCTTCTACATCTTCGATGCCGCCGCCGGTAAAGAGGTTTTCGTCGGGCCACTGGCGCGCATGCTCGAAGGCGTGGACATCGCCTGGCTGGTCGGCCTGGTGGTTTCCGGCCTGACGTATTACCTCCTCAGCCGCTCGATCGACCTCGAGTACGAACGCCGGATCATCGAATCGATCACCGAAAGCGACATTGTTGCCATGGCTCATCAGCCTGTGGAGGAGGGGCGTTGAACAGCGTGAAAAATACCGTGGTCGCCTGCTGCCAGGTGGCACCGAAAATAGGCGACCTTGCATACAACCGGACCCTGACAGAACGTGCGATTCGCTCGGCGGCGTTGCAGGGGGCGCAAGTGGTGGTGCTGCCCGAACTGGTGCAGAGCGGCTATGTATTCAACGACCGCAGCGAAGCATTGTCATTGTCCGAAACGGTCGAAGGACCGACCTTGAATCTGTGGGCGGCACTTGCCCACGAGCTGAACCTCGTGGTGGTCGGCGGTTTCTGTGAACGGCTGGAGGGCGATCAGCTTACCAATAGCGCCGCGATGATCGATGCCCAAGGCCTGCGCGCCGTGTATCGCAAGGCGCACCTTTGGGACGCGGAAAGCGAAATATTCAGCCCCGGCAATGACGCGCCGCCGGTGGTCGAAACGGTCCATGGACGGATCGGCATGCTGATTTGCTACGACCTGGAATTTCCTGAATGGGTGCGCCTGCCTGCACTGGCTGGCGCCGATTTGCTCTGCGCGCCGGTCAATTGGCCCGATGGGCCAAGGCCTCCGACCGAGCGCCCGGCGGAGGTGGTGCGGGTTCAGGCCAATGCTTCGGTGAACCGGATGTTCATTGCCGCGTGTGATCGGCATGGGCATGAACGCGGAGTCGGTTGGGTGCAAGGTTCGGTGATCGTTGATGCCGATGGTTATCCATTGGCCGGGCCGGCGGAGCAGGGCGGTGAGCAGATTTTGCTGGCAACACTCAACCTTGCCGAGGCGCGGAACAAGCGCATCAGTGCGCGTAATGATTTGCATCGGGATCGGCGGCACGGGTTGTATGGATTTATCGAGGGATGAAGCGGTAGTCCGCGCCACCGCGATGGGCTGCAAGCGGCCATAGAGGACACCAACGCAGTACGAAGGTTGTGGTATTTACCGTTTATTCTTACTCGAATAACAAACCGATAATATTCCAGCCTACCCCTATAGTAAAAATGAGAAGAATGAGTACAGACGTAAGTGTTATCGACTCATGGGGCATGACAGTAGCTCCCTGAAATAGCAAAGTACTATGAGCGGCGAACTTAGACGTGGGCATTTAATTATCTATTGAATGTATATGCCGTCGGAGTGTCGCTGAACTGGTTTGAAGCGGCTTTGCTCTCTCGATTATTGTGCTCATTAACTTTCAGCAAACTCTATGCCAAACGTTAAGAGCCTATTAGTCCTGCCGGTTTAATCAGTTTTGGGCCTCTTTCGATATAGGCTTGGGTAAATAAAGCCCGTTTATGGGGATGTGTCCTCTGAACTGGGGAGGCATTTCAAGTTGGTTTTTGCGCCAAACCGGTACTGGCCGTTAGCAACTCTGGGCCAAATGCTGCCGGTGGCTAATGGCTGGAATCGATAGCTGCCGCATGAAAGGCAGCTATCGACCCATTGAAGTTTCCGTCCAGGAACACAACCTGCAACACTGCGAGCAACCCTTCAGGCAATTGCTGAGCAGGCCGGCGGCGTTGCGGTCATGTCAGCGTGTTACCGCGGTGCCGAGACCGCCACGGTCACCGTCGCCGGTGTCGATAGCGCGCCCTTGGTATCGCTGGCTTGATAGGTAAAGCTGGCGACGAACGACGCAGCGATTGGGGACGGTGGCGTGTAGATCACGCGCACGCCGTCGGTGCTGACTGTGACCGTGCCCTTGCCGGCGCTCGGTTGCGTCAGACCCACCACTTTAAGTGGCACATGACCGTCAGGGTCGGAGTCGTTGGCCAGCACATTGATGGTCAGCGGTTTGCCGTCTCTGTTGGTGGCGCTGTCGGGTTTGGCGACCGGTTTTTTGTTTTCGCCTTCGCCTTCGCCGGTGCGGAAGGTCGGCAGCGCCGCAGAGTTCACATAGGTGACGCCGTCCCAGCCGGGCAGGGGTGTTGGCATCAACTGAAACTGGCCGGGCCTCTCGATGTCCCAGCGCAGCAGCATCGAAGTGTCCTCATGCTGGGTGTTGTGGCAGTGCTCCATGTAGGTCCCGGAGAACTCGCGGAAGCGCACGGCTATTTCCACATCCACCGAACTGTCGATGCCCTCGCCTATGCGATAGACGTCCTTGCGCGCGCCTTTTTCCCATTCCGGTGGCGCCTTGCCGTCGCGGTTGAGGACGATGCCTTCTTCGAAATGCACGTGCACCGGGTGAGTCCAGCCGTTGCCACCGTTCCTGATTTTCCACACCTCGAGGGTGCCGTCGCCGGAGAACCCGGCATCCGTCGGACCGTTGGCCAGTTGCGGGGCGGCGCTGATTCGCCGTGAGTCCATCTGGTAGCCAAAACCACCGTCGGTCTTGATGGTCCAGGGTTCTTCGTCCGTGCCATCGGAGCGACCGAAGATGAACTCGCGATGCCGCGCCAGTTTGAGTTTGGCCTGCACCGTCGGATCGTCACGGTTGAGGGTCAGCGGAATCATGATTTTACCGACCGCCTTGCCCGGTTTGGCCGGCTCGTACTCGGCAGGGTTCATGCTCACATCCGTGCCGCTGTAAGGCTGCACCACCATTTGCATGAATTTGCCCACCACCGGGTCGCCATTGTCCCATTCCAGTCCTTTGCTCCCCAGCTTGAGCACCGCTTTGTACTTCCCGGACAATACGTCGGCCAGGCTGATCGGATCCATCTCCGGTCCCCTGCCGCCCTGGTGCACCATCAGGTTGACGAAGTACAGCTTGTCGCCAGTCTTGATCCCGTTTTTCGCGAAGTTGACGATGATGTCGTAACGCTCGGCAATGCCTTGGGCCGGCAGGATAGCGTTGTGGTCCTGCAGGTCGCCGTCGCCGTCCAGGTCCATGCTGCCGTCGAACGGCACGGCGTGTTCCATGATGTTGCCGTCGTTGCCGATCAGGTGGAACGGCACGCGCGCATAAGACACGCCGGAACCTGCCGGTCCGGGGAATTCGCCGCCGGTGCCGGCGATTTCACGCACCAGCGCGATCCTGAAGTAGCGCGACACCGAGCCGTTGAGGATGCGGAAACGATAGCTGCGAGCACGCACGTTCAGGCGCGGCTGGTACTGCCAGTTGACCAGGATCTGATCGCCGAGAAAGCCGTCGGTGTTGAACGGGTTGAACCACAGCTGACCGTTCTTATCCCAGGCCTTGTCGGCCACCATGATGTTGACGTCATAGTCGCGGTTGCCCCAGGGCAGCGCCGAGCCGCTGGGCAGGCGCAGGTTGACGCCGTCCTCGACCGCCTCATTGCCGCGATCGAGGGCGCTGTAGTAGTTCATCATCACCGCGTTGCCCTTGTAGACGTTCTGCGCGGTGAAATCGAGCATGTGGTCGTGGAACCAGTGAGTACTCATGGTTTCGCGCCAGTCGCCGCGGATCCTGATGGTGCCGTTGTTGCAAGTCTTCAGGCCCGGGGTGGCGTCGTTGACGAACAGGGTTTCGCCCGGGGCGCACGGGAACGCCGCGCGAGGATCTTCAGCCTTGGTGTTGATGGTGTCGTAGCCGGCCAGTTGCATGGGCCAGCGATAATCGTAGTACTGCCCCGGAAAGAAGAACGCATTGGTATAGCCGTCGCTTTCGGCCGGGTTGTGGCCGTTGTGTTCGTGGGTGCTGAGGGTGTGCAGGCCGAAACCCATGTTGGCGGCAGGGTCGATCGGCAGGGCGTTGTAGTGACGCATCAGCACCGGTTGGCCGTAGCGCACCATCAGCAGTTTTGTAGGAAAGGTGCCGTCGAAGGTCCATAGCGCCTTGTGGTTCTGAATCGGCATTTTGGGGTGAAAACGGGTGTCGATGCCTTTGGTGGTGCCCGTGGTGGTCGGGATGTCCGAGGTCTGGTAGTAGAGCCCGCCAGGCCCGAACTCACCGACGGCGTAGTTGTGCATTTGTCGGCGGTCGCGCATGCCGCCGTTGAGTTTGGCGCCGGCTTGCACGGTCTTGAAGGCGACCTGCGGGTAGAACTCGTTCCAGCGTTGATGGGACCAGCCTTTTCCTGGTGGACGACCTTCGGCCGGCGAACCGACCGGATGGCGGTTGAGAAAGGCTTCGATCTGCGATTTCCAGGGGTTGCGATCCAGCACGTTGGAGTATTGCGACGGAAACGGGTAAAGCCCGGGCTGGCGCATGAAGGCTTCCAGCGCCGCACTCGACGGGCCGCTGCGAGCGATGCTGTCCGGGTCCTGCTGTGGCGCCGGACCGGCAAGGGGCACAGGGAAGGTCAGTGTCGGCGCGGGCAGGGTCGGGTCGAGTTTCTCCGTGCCGAACTCCTCCATCAGCAGCAGTTGCTGCGTGTAGGGCTGCGCCCCGAACAACGGGCTGGGTTTGCCGTTGGTGGGGATTTTGAACGAGGTTTGCAGGGCCGGCGGCAGCGCGTTGTCGGCGCGTGGGGTGTTGCGGTCACCGTACGCGCCGTTGGGCAGGGCAATCGCGCCCTGGTTGGTCGGCGGCATTGTTTTCAAGGCTTCCAGCGCTGCCGCAGGGTCGGCAGGCGGGTTGGTATACGCCGAGGGGTCCGTCGGAGGCGGTTGGTTGACGTCGTCGAGTGGTACGGCATTGGCAGTGTTGAGAGTAAGGAGCATCGCACAGGGCAGGCTTGACCTGCGCAGCAAGACGATGGAATTGCATGGTGGTTTAGCGCGTTTCATTTTTCACCCCTCGCGTGATGCCCCGCCGTCTCCACGTTCGGGACGACAGCTAATGCGGGTACAAGGTGAGGAGCAACAAACGAGCCACTACAGCAGCGCGAAGAAAAAGTTCAGTTTCATTGACTGACGGCGTGTAGTGTCACAAGTGATCGAAAAACTGGGTGGGGGAGATTCCTTAAATACGGTTGAAACTCCCCATCTATGGTGGGTGTAGCGCCCCGTTTATGGGGATGGAATTACCCGTTTTCGACAGTGAAAAATCGGCGTCAAAGCGTGGAGAGTGGTTCGGCGGGATGGTTTTGGGCGGCGAGCCTTGATGAATCAGAGTTACCCGGAAGTGGGGTGCCGGTCAGCTCTCATTGGCTCAACCGGCCCACTGGCGAACATCAGTTGGTGACCAGCAGTTCCGGGCCAAGGTAGTTGTTGATCTGGTCGATATCATCGTCGCCCAGGCTGCCCACCGAAGAGGCCAGGCGCAGACGCGACATCAAATAACGCAACTTGGCCTCGAACAGATCGTGTTGCGCAACGAAGAGCAACTCCTGGGCGTTGAGGACGTCCGAATTGGTGCTGGTGCCACCCTCCTTGAAACCCTTGCGTGTCGAAGTCAGTGAGCGTTCGTTGGACTCCACGGCCCGCTCCAGCGCGTGAATACGCTTGGCGCCGCTATGGATGCCGGCATACTCGCGGGTGGTGCCGGAAATGACTTCTTGTCGCGTGGCGTCGAGCTCGTCCAGGGCCTTGTAACTATTGGCGCTGGCTTGACGTGTCAGCGCGCTGGTACCACCACCGTTGTACAGCGGGAAATTCACTTCCAGCCCGATTGAGCCGTAGCGGTTGCGTTGATTGAGCTCGGAGATTGATTGGCTGTCGCCCGCTGTGTAGCCGGCAACGAAATCCAGTGTCGGCCAGTGTCCCGCCTTGGCGCGCTTCACTTCTTCTTCAGCGAGGTTGCTGCTGTGACGGCGCGCATGGATCAGCGGACTATCGGTCTGAGCCTTGACCAACCAGTCCTGCAGGTTGCTCGGTAGCAGCGGTGGCGTATCGAAGCCCGGACGCAAGGTTGTCAGCGATTCGGGTGTTTCTCCGATGTGTTCCTCAAGCTTGCGGCGGGCATTGATCAGGTTGTCCTGTGCTTCGATCAACTCGGCTTCGGCGAGGTCGCGGCGAGCGACCGACTCGTCGATGTCGGTGACAGTGCCGGCCCCCAGCTCCATGCGCCGTTTCGCCGAGGCGAGTTGCTCATCGAAGGCGCTCAGTTTGGACTTGGCGAGGACGATGGTTTCGCTGGCCAGGAGCACGTCGAAATAGCTTTCGGCCAGGCGCACCGCCGCGTCCTGACTCTTGGCATCGAACACCGCGACGCTGTAGTCGGCACGCTGTTTGCCCTGGCGGTACTCGGCCATTTTCTGTTTGTTGAACAGCGGCTGGCGCAAGCGCACATTGGCGCCCTTGGAGTCGTAGTCCAGATCCCTTTCGATGCCGCTCTGGCGCTGGGTGCCATTGACCTTGTTGTCGTAGGCCGAGGCACTGATCTGCGGTAGCAGGCCGGCCTGGCCAATGGCGCGGTTTTCCAGGCCGGCTTCTTTTTCATGCACGGCGGCGCGGTAGACGGGGCCTTGGTACTGCAGCAGATCCCAGGCTTGTTTGAGGTCCATGGCACTGGCCGGGAAGGACAGCCCCAGCAGGCAGAAGATCAGGCAATGACGGTCCATTTCATTGCTCCTTGAACGAGCTGTCGACACGCTCGAGCATGGGTTTGAGGAGATAGCTCATCAAGTTGCGCTCGCCGGTCTTGATGGTGACGCTGGCGGGCATGCCGGGACGAATGTGATTGCTGCCAAGCAAGCTCATGCCCTCGGGCGTGACTTCTACCTGTGCCAGGTAGTACGGCTGCTTGCTTTCCTCGTCGAGCAGGCGGTCGGCGGAGACGGTCTTCACACGGCCGGGGATGTTGGGCGTCCGGGCATGGTTGAAGGCCGGGAAGGCAATGTCCACCGCCAGGCCGGGGACCATCTTGTCGATGGCCTGCACGGGAATCATCGCGTCGACCTGCAGCGGTTCGTTGTCCGGCACGATTTCCATGATCTTGAAACCGGGCTGAATGATCCCGCCGATGGTCGCAATGCTCAGGGATTGGACCATGCCGTCGATGGGCGAGCGAATCACCGTGTGGGTCACTTCATAGTCCAGCGCACGCAAGCGGTCGGCCAGGGTGGTGTTTTCCTTGGCGGTGTCGGTGAGCTGAGATTCGACTTCCTTCTGGTAATCATGCTGGCGCTGCAGGATGCGCAGCTTGATTTCGGTGGCTTGGCTGCGTATGCGAGCGATGTTATTGAGGTTTTCCGCCTGGCCTGCGGAGAGGTCGGCATTGCTGCGTTCCAGCTCAAGCAGCCGGTTGCGCGGCACATAGCCTTCGGCTGCCAGCATGCGGGTGCCTTGCAGTTCCTGGCTGAGGAAGTTGATCTGCGAGGCGCGGGCGCCATAGACCTGCTGCAGCCCCTTGAGCTGCACCGCCGACGCTGCGAGGTTTTCCTGCAGGATGCTGATTTCGCCAGCAAGGCCGGCGCGCCGGGTATCGAGCAGTCGTTGTTGCAGATCCATGGCGGCGACCAGGCGGTGGTCGTTGCCGAAATGCTTGAGCAATTCGGGATCGTAGTTCACCACATCGTGGCCGTCGCGTTCCGCTTCCAGACGGTTTTCCACGGTCTTGCTGACGATGTACTGGGCGCTGACCGCACCCTGTTCGGCAACGGCACGCAGCGAGTCGAGGCGGACCAGCTCCTGGCCTTTTTTCACGGCATCGCCTTCGCGTACAAGAATGGCCTCCACCGTGCCGCCGCTCAGATGCTGCACGGCTTTGCGGTTGCTGGTGACTTTTACCGTGCCTGTCGCGACCACGCCGGCATCCAGCGGCGCCAGCCAGGACCACAGGAGGAAGCCGCCGAAACCGGCGAGCACCAGCCAGATGCCCCGGCGCATGGGTTTGCCGACGTCCAGGTCCACCACGTTTCCGGGATCGGTGTGAATCATCTCGATGTGTTGGTTCATTTGCATGATCGGTCACTCCCGTGCTTTGACGGAGGCCAGCGGAGTCGACGCGCCTGCAGGCATCACATGGGTCTTGCGCAGCGCTGCGAATACTTCGTCACGTGTGCCCAGCATCTGAACGCCGCCGTCGCGCAGCATCAGTACCTTATCGACGGCGCAGAGCACGTTGGGGCGGTGGGAAATCAGAATGACGGTGGCGCCACGGCCCTTGAGTTGGGCCAGCGCATCGACCAGGGCCTTTTCACCGACGTCGTCGAGGTTGGCGTTCGGCTCATCCAGCACAATCAAATTGGGCTCTCCATACAGCGCGCGGGCCAGGGCGATGCGTTGCTTCTGGCCGCCGGAAAGCGGGCTGCCATCGGTGCCCAGACGGGTCTCATAACCCTGCGCAAAACGCAGGATCATCTCGTGCACTCCGGTCGTTCTTGCGGCGCGGATGACTGCGTCGCTGTCCACTTCGCCAAAGCGCGCAATATTGTCGGCGATGGTGCCCTCGAACAGCTCAACGTCCTGCGGCAGGTAACCGAGCCAAGGGCCAAGTTCGCCCTTGTTCCAGGTGAAGATGTCCGCGCCGTCCAGGCGCACCTTGCCGGCCTGCGCCGGCCAGACGCCGACCAGCAGGCGGGCGAGGGTGGATTTGCCCGAGGCGGATGGACCGATAATGCCAAGGCTTTCGCCGGGGGAAAGGTTGAAGCTCACCCCGCGCACAATCGTGTTGCCGGTGCCGGGGGCGCCGGCATACACATTCTCCACGGCCAACATGCCCAGCGGCCGCTGCAGCGACATGCTGGGTGGCCGGCGAGGATAGTCTTCAAGCATCTCGTTGAGCCTGCCCCAGGCTGACCGACAACCGAGCAGTTGCTTCCACGACGCGATGACTTGTTCCACCGGGGCCAGCGCGCGGCCGGTGAGGATCGAGCAAGCAATCATCATCCCGGGAGTGATTTTGCCTTCGATCGCCAGCAGTGCGCCGGCGCCGAGGATCAGCGACTGCAACGTGATACGCACGAAGCGCCCGGTGCTGCTGATCAGGGCGGCACGGTCGGAGGCCAGAGTCTGCATTTCGAGGATGCGCAAATGGCTTTGGTACCAGCGCTTGCCAATCGACGGCAGCATGCCCATGGCCTCGATGACCTCGGCGTTGCGCAGGTTGTTGTTGGCGTAGCAGGCGGAGGAGAGGGCGGCCTGATTGGCTTCGGCCAGCGGCTTCTGCGTGGCCTTTTCGGTGAGATAAGCCAGGAACACCAGAATCAGCGAGCCGATCAGGGTGATCAGTCCGAGCAGCGGGTGGATCAGGTAGGCGACCAGCAGGTACAGCGGCGTCCAGGGTGCATCGAAAAAAGCGAACAGGGAATTGCCGGCGAGGAACTGACGAACTTGCGCGAGATCTTGCAGGGCCTGGGCCGGATTGCCTCCGGCACGACTCAGGTTGCGCTCGAACGCAGCAGTGAAGACGCGTCGGTTGAGGTCCATGTCGAGGCAGTTGCCGACCCGGATCAATACGCGGGTGCGCACCAGTTCCAGCGTGGACATCAGCAAGAACAGTCCTATCACCAGCACGGTCAACATCGTCAATGTCGTGACGTTGCGACTGACCAGGGCCCGGTCGTAGACCTGCAGCATGTACACGGCTGGCGTCAACATCATGACGTTGATGACGCCACTGAATCCTGCCAGCGAATAAAAACTGCGGCGCAGGCTAAAAATCGCGTCAGCCAGTTCGGATCGGGTGCTCGAGAGTTTGTGCATTTGAAAGACCCTCACCGAAAAAGTCGGTTGTGCTCGCGGCAAAAAAGCAGCAGCAAATGTCGTCGCTAACCATAGATGTAGTTGCGAATGCTTCTCTTGGACACAAGCGATAGCGTTCTTAAAAAAGTTCCATAAATTCTTATGTTCACATGCAGCAGCGTAGGTGGCGTTTGTTTCTCTAGCGATACAGTTTGAAATAACATTTCGCTCTAGCTGTTCTTCTGAATTTCTATAACTCGTTTAAGAACAGTAAGTTGTCATACTAAATGCCGGTCGACTTTTTTTGCGTCGTAATATTGACATCGCAAGGCTATGGAACTTTAGTCATCTTCAAGGGCGCCCGTCTGAAGCTTGCCATCGCTTCGAAAGTGCAAGGCACGGTGGTCCTGAAGGAGCACGGCATGTCGATCATTTCGTTCTGTAGCACTGTGATGGAGCTGTTCAGGAAGTTCGCTTTGACTTCCCGATTCCATGGCCCACCCGTGGCCCGGAATCGCTCTGCCTAATCGCTCAGCGACCTTTCATTTCGCGAATTCCAGGCGCGCATAACCGGGCGCAGGGGACGGCTTTGCCTGACCCACGCCTGCTCTCGCCAAAAAATCGAACCAACGAACTGCGCAAGCCAGCACTTGACTGGGCGCGGGAGGGTTTCCTCGTCCCATGCCTTTCTCCCCATTAGATCGAGGACACCGCAATGGCCAATTTCAACAAGTCGGACCTGGAATTCATCCTCAAGCAAATCTTCATCGCCGAAGCCCATGCCAGCGGCGCCAGCCTCATTGATTTGCTGCCCAACAGTCAGGTGCCATTCGGCCTGCGAACCGTCGATGGCAGCTACAACAACCTGGTCGCCGGGCAAAGCGAGTTTGGCGCTGCGGACAATTCCTTCCTGCGCGTACTGGATGCCCAGTATCGAGCGGCCTATGCCGCGTCAGGGAATGTGGTCGACCCGCAGCCGCGGATCATCAGTAACCTGATCAACGATCAGACAGCCAACAACCCGGCCGCGGTTGCCGCGAACGGCGGCGCCGACCCGGTGATCAGTCCCGGTCTGGATGGCGTGTTCGGCACGGCCGACGACAAGGAAGTGTTCTTCATCCCCAACGAGTCGCCGGACGTGGGTCTGACCGCCGGCTTCAACTCGTGGATGACCTTCTTCGGCCAGTTCTTCGACCACGGCCTCGACCTGGTCACCAAGAGCAGCACCGACTTCGTGTTTATTCCGCTGCTGCCGGACGATCCGTTGTACGTCGAGGGCAGCCCGACCAACTTCATGGTGCTGCCACGTGCCGTGCATACCCCTGGCGCGGACGGAATACTCGGCACTGCCGATGATGGCCAGCCCAACACCACCTCGCCGTTCGTGGACCAAAGCCAGACTTACAGCTCGCACCCCTCGCATCAGGTGTTCCTGCGCGAATATGCCCTGAACGCGGCAGGTGACCCTGTTGCAACGGGACGCTTGATTACCAACCGCGATCTCGGCGCCGACGGCAAGTTCGGCACGGCCGATGATGGCGATGGCACCACTGGCGGCATGGCGACCTGGGCCGTGGTCAAGGCCCAGGCCCGTGACATTCTCGGCATCAACCTGACCGACGCCGATGTGCACAGCGTGCCGCTGCTGGCAACCGATGCGTATGGCAACTTCATCCGGGGGCCGAGCGGCATGCCGCAGGTGGTGATGCGCGTCAGTAACGGTACTGACGGGATCGCCGGGACGGCTGATGACGTCACGCAACTGGTCGAAGGCAACCGGGATGCGCCGATCAGTCTGGCCAGCGCCGTGAGCGCCGGGCATGGCTTCCTCGACGACATCGCCCACAATGCCGCGCCGGTAGTCGTTGGCGGGGTTCTGAAGGCGGATGCTGACGACGATATCGGCAATGCGCAGCCGGTTGGCGCGGGCGGCAACAACCTGACCTACGACAATGAGCTGCTCGACGCTCACTACATTGCCGGTGACGGCCGGGTGAACGAGAACATCGGCCTGACCTCCGTGCACCATGTGTTCCACTCCGAACACAATCGCCTGGTCCAGCAAACCAAGGACACCCTCCTTGCCGCCGGCGATCTGGCCTTCCTCAATGAGTGGCTGGCGGTTGACGTGACCGCGATTCCGACTACACCCGCCGGCATCGCGGCGTTGGTGTGGGACGGCGAACGCCTGTTCCAGGCCGCCAAGTTTGGCACCGAGATGCAGTACCAACACCTGGTGTTCGAGGAGTTCGCGCGGACCATTCAGCCACAGATCGACGAGTTCCTTGCCCCTAACGGGTATGACACCTCGATCAACCCGGCCATCCTCGCCGAGTTCGCCCACGTGGTGTACCGCTTCGGTCACTCGATGTTGACCGAGACCGTCGATCGCTTCGACCCCGAATTCAATCCGCTGCTCACTGACCCGAACAACCCGGACTCGCAAATGGGTTTGATCGCGGCCTTCCTCAATCCGCTGGCGTTCGCCGGCAGCGGGGCGACGCCGGACGAAGCGGCAGGGGCAATCATTCGCGGTGTGACCCGCCAGCTCGGCAACGAGATCGACGAGTTCGTCACCGAAGCGTTGCGCAACAATCTGCTCGGTCTGCCGCTCGATTTGCCGGCCCTGAACATGGCGCGTGGCCGCGACACGGGCATCCCCACGTTGAATGAAGCGCGCCGTGAGATGTACGCATCAACCGGCGACAGCCAACTCAAGCCGTACATCAGTTGGGCCGACTTTGCGGACCACCTCAAGCACCCCGAGTCGTTAGTCAACTTCATCGCGGCCTATGGCACGCATGACACGATTACGTCGGCGACCACACTGGCCGACAAACGCGCTGCAGCCATGGCGCTGGTATTCGGTGGTGCGGGTTCACCGGCTGACCGCCTGAGCTTCCTCAACAGCACCGGTGTCTATGCCAACGTAACGCTGGCCGGCAAGGATGGGCTGACGGGTACGGCCGACGACGTGACGGGTGTGACGATCACGGGTCTCGACGATGTCGACTTCTGGGTCGGTGGCCTCGCCGAGCAGAAAATGCCGTTCGGCGGCATGCTCGGCTCGACGTTCAACTTCGTGTTCGAAACCCAGATGGAAGCGTTGCAGAACGGCGACCGCTTCTACTACCTGTCGCGCACCGCGGGCCTGAACTTCGGCACCGAGCTGGAGAACAACTCCTTTGCCAAGTTGATGATGCTCAACACCGATGTCACCCACCTGTCGAACACTGTGTTCCTGACGCCGACGTTCACCCTCGAAGTGAATCAGGCCGATCAGTTCACCAACCTTGGCTTGAACGGCAAGGCCGATCCTACTGGCGGCCTCATGATCAACGGCGTGGAAATCGTGAAGCTGGTGATCCGCGACAACCCCGACACCCCTGGCGCAGACAGCAATTATCTTCAGTACACCGGTGAAGACCATGTCGTCCTGGGCGGCACCGCCGGCAATGACATCCTCATCTCCGGTGACGGCGATGACACCCTTTACGGCGACGGCGGTAACGATCGCCTCGAAGGTGGCGCCGGGAACGATGCGGTGCTGGGTGGCGCGGGCGATGACATCATTACCGACTCGTTCGGCGACAACCGTCTGGAAGGCAATGCGGGCAACGATGTGATCGTGGCCGGTAGCATGCTGGCTGGCGGCAATCTGATCCTGGGCGGCGATGGGCAGGACTTCATCGTCACCACCGAAGATATCAGCACCACCTTTGGCGGCCAGGGCGACGATTTCATCCTGGGTGCCAAGACCAACCTGCCCGCCACCGGCAACGAAGGCGACGACTGGATCGAAAAGGGCACCCAGGACGGTGCACCTGGCGATAACGCCTCGCCCTTGCTCAACGATGATGTGATCGGCAACGACATCTTTATCGGCGGTGGTGGCTTCGACGAAATGATCGGCGAGGGTGGCGATGACATCTTTGTCGGCAGCGATGCCCAGGACAATATGGACGGCATGTCCGGTTTCGACTGGGTGACCCACAAAAATGACCGGATCGGCGTGACCGTTGACCTGACCATGGCCGCGCTGGCACAGCCACACGGCAACGCGCCCAACCAGAACAACGGGCCGTTCAATCCGGTCGGCGCATCGCCGGCCTCGATTCTTGACCGCTTCGCAGAAGTGGAAGGGTTGTCCGGTTCGAAGTTCGGCGATGTGCTCAGAGGCGATAATGTCGATGCCGACACGATCATAAACCACGGTGGCACCACGGGCAGCGCACTGACCAACGTCGCGTTGATCCGCGGACTGGCGCAGTTCCTGTCCGATGCCGGACTGCCGACCACAGGCTTTGCCACGGGTAACATCATCCTGGGTGGCAATGGCAGTGACCTGATCGAGGGCCGCGGGGGCGATGACCTGATCGACGGCGACAAATGGCTCAACGTCAGAATTGCGGTCTATGCCCCGGGTGATGTCAACCATACCGGGCCCGAGATCGCCAGCTTCGACAGCATGGTCGACATGATTCCGTTCATGCTGGACGGTACCTATAACCCGGGCCAACTCAAGGCCGTGCGGGAAATCCTGCCCGGTACCTCGACGGGCGGGGCAGCTTTCGACACCGCGATTTTCTCCGGTCTTCAGTCCGAGTATGTGGTGACTCAGAACACCCGCGGCACGGCGGATCTGTCGGACGATGTCTGGACGGTGACGGATACCGACGTGGCTCGCGACGGCACCGATACCCTGCTGCATATCGAACGTCTGCAATTCGCCGATGGCCAGCGAGTGCTGGTGCCGGGGCTCAATGCTCAACCGGTTGGCAGACCGACCATCGCCGATGGAAACGGCGGGGCGATTACGGTGGGCGACATGCTGACCGTCAGCGTGGCCGGGGTGACCGATGCCAACAACGTCGGGGGGACTCTGAACAATTCCTCGGTGTCCTACTACTGGCAGTTCGAGGCCGATCCAGGCACTGGCGTGTTCGAGGACATCATCCTGCTGCCTGCCGGTGACCTGGCGTTCCAGAGTGCCGACGGCACCTCGTTCAAGGTCTCTCCGGATCTCGCCGGTCTGTCGTTGCGGGTCAAGGCGATCTACCAGGATGGTCATGGCACGACAGAAGTGGTGTTCTCGCAACCGACGTCCGTGGTGGTTCCCGGCGCGCCGGTCGTGCCAACGGCACCGACACCTGTAGTCGATGCAACGGCGGGCGGCGAGGGCCTTCACATGGTCCGCTCCGACCTCAACTTCATTCTTGATCAGATCAAGATTGCCGAGGCTGACGCGTCCGGTCAGGACATCCTCTCGTTGATCCCGAATATCCGCGCACCCTTGGGCTTGCGTGCGGTCGATGGATCGAACAACAACCTGCTGAACCTCAATGGCATCAACAACACCCAGTATGGTGCGGCTGATAACCTCTTTCCGCGTGTGAGCGATCCGGTGTTCAATCCGGCCGAAGGTGCTCCTGCGGGATTCTTCGGCCCCGGCTCGCCGGCCATCCCGGGAACGTCCTATCAGCAAACCAGCGGGCCTGTGTTTGACTCGCAGCCGCGCACCATCAGTAACCTGATCGTCGACCAGACGTCGAACAACCCGGCGGCCTATGCCACGGCTTACGAGGCGGGGGCGGACGGTGTGCTCAATTACGGCACGCCGCACAATGATGATGTGCTCAAGGAAGGTGTGCGGATAGTCGCCAGCCCTGGCATGGATGGTCAGTTCGGTACTGCCGATGACCACGATGTGTACCTGTTCGAAAACACCACGGCGGATGCGGGATTGTCCGCGCCGTTCAACGCCTGGATGACCTTCTTCGGGCAGTTCTTCGACCATGGTCTGGACCTGCTCACCAAGGGCGGTTCGGGCACCGTGTACATTCCGTTGCAACCGGATGATCCGCTGTATGTACCCGGCGGCCACACCAATTTCATGGTGTTGACCCGCGCGACCAACCAGCCAGGGGCGGATGGTGTGCTCGGCACGGCCGACGACATCCATGAACATACCAACACCACCACGCCGTTCGTGGACCAGAACCAGACCTACAGCTCGCATCCCTCGCACCAGGTGTTTCTGCGCGGTTATGTACTGACTGATGACGGCCCCATCGCGACCGGCAGGCTGATCACCAACCGTGACCTGGGGGCGGACGGCAAGTACGGAACCTCTGACGACTCCGAAATCGGCGGCATGGCCACCTGGAAGGTGGTCAAGGCGCAGGCCAAGGACATTCTGGGTATCCGCCTCACCGATGCCGATGTCGATAACTCGCCGTTGTTGGCCACCGACGCCTATGGCAACTTCATCAAAGGGCCAAACGGCTTCCCGATGGTCGTGATGAAAGGGGCTGACGGCCTTGGCGGTACGGCTGATGACGTTCTGGTCGAAGGCAACCCGCTTGCTCCCGTCGATCTGACCAATGCGGTGCGCACCGGTCACCAGTTCCTCGCCGACATTGCCCACAATGCAGCGCCGGTGTTCAGCGGTGGCGTGCTCATGCCTGACGCGGATTCCAACATCGGCAACGCAGTGCCGGTCAATCCGCAGACCGGGGCCAACCTGGCCTACGACAACGAGTTGCTGAATGCGCACTACATCGCCGGCGACGGCCGGGTCAACGAGAACATCGGCCTGACCGCCGTGCATGCGATCTTCCACGCCGAGCACAACCGGCTGGTGGCGCAGACGATGGACACCGTGCTCGATTCGGGTGATGTAGCCTTCATCAACGAGTGGCTGCTGGCTCCGGTGAGCGCGTTGCCCGCCAACCAAGCTGAAATCGATGCGCTGGTATGGAATGGCGAGCGCTTGTTCCAGGCGGCCAAGTTCGGCACCGAGATGCAGTATCAACACCTGGTGTTCGAGGAGTTTGCACGGACCATTCAGCCCCGAGTCGACCTGTTCTTTGCGCCGACCCAGGTCTATGACGTCGACCTCGACGCCTCGATCGTCGCCGAGTTCGCTCACACCGTTTACCGGTTTGGCCACTCGATGCTGACCGAGACCGTCGATCGCTACGATGGCAATTTCAACGTGGTGGGCGATCCGAACAGCGCTGATCCCGATCAGCAACTGGGCTTGATCGCGGCGTTTCTCAACCCGTTGGCGTACGCCGCCAGTGGCGTGACGCCAGAGGATGCGACCAGTGCGATTATCCGTGGGGTGACTCGCCAAGCCGGTAACGAAATCGACGAGTTCGTGACCGAGGCGCTGCGCAACAACCTGCTCGGCCTGCCGCTCGACCTGCCGGCGATCAACATTGCCCGTGGCCGCGACGTGGGGATTCCCTCACTCAACGCGATCCGCCGCGACATCTACAGCCAGACCGGTGATACCCAACTCAAGCCTTACACCAGCTGGGTCGACCTGGTTCAACACCTCAAACATCCGGAGTCGTTGATCAACTTCATCGCGGCCTATGGCACCCATGGCACGATCTCGGCCGCGACCACCCTGGAAGCCAAACGCGCGGCTACCATGGCCCTGGTCTTTGGCGGTACGGGTGCGCCGGCTGACCGCATGGACTTCCTCAACGGCACTGGCACCTGGGCCAACGTGACGCGTGCCGGCAAGGACGGGGTGCTGGGGACTGCCGACGATCTGAAGGGGGTGACGATCACGGGTGTCGATGCCATCGACCTCTGGATCGGTGGTCTGGCCGAAGAGAAAACGCCGTTCGGTGGCATGCTCGGCTCGACCTTCAACTTCGTGTTCGAGAACCAGATGGAAAAACTGCAGGACGGCGACCGCTTCTATTATCTGGAGCGTACTTCCGGCCTGTCGATGAATGCCGAGCTGGAAAGCAACTCGTTCGCCAAGCTGATCATGGCCAACACCTCGGCCACGCACTTGCCAGGCCTGGTGTTCTCGGACCCGGGGTTCTATCTGGAAAGGGACCAGAGCAAGCAGTTCAACGATGGCCTGGGCCACGCCGATCCACTGGGCGAGCACGGCGAGCAGGTGGTGTTCCGCGACAACCCGCTGACTGCAGGACCGGACGCCAACTACATCCGGTACTCGGGTGACGAGCACATCGTGCTGGGCGGCACCAACGGCGCTGACATCCTCATCGCCAGTGAAGGCGATGACACGGTCTGGGGTGACGGCGGCAACGATCGCATCGAAGGCGGTGACGGTAATGACCAACTGCGCGGTGGCGCCGGCGACGACATCATCAGCGACCGCGGCGGCGACGATAACATCCAGGGTGGCGACGGCAACGACGTGCTGCACGGTGGTAACGGCGTCAACCTGATCATTGGCGGCTTTGGCAATGACTTCATCGTGACCGGCGAGGACGCTTCCGAGGCCATTGGTGGCCAGGGCAACGACTTCATCCTGGGCAGCAAAGCCAACGAACAGGACATGGGTAACGAAGGCGACGACTGGATCGAGAAGGGCACCTCGGACGGTGCGCCTGGCGACAACTTCGACCCGTTCGGCAACGACCCTGTCATCGGCCACGATGTGTTCATCGGCGCCAGCGAAAACGACAAGTTCAACGGCGAGGGCGGCGACGACATCATGGTCGGCAGTCTCGGCCTCGGTGACCGCTATATCGGCGGTTCCGGCTATGACTGGGCAACCTTCAAGGACCTCGCCCAAGGCGTGTCCATCGATTTCACCGACCGCTTTTTCGATGTACCTCCGGTGCCGGGATCGGGTGCCTCGGCGCTCGTGCGTTTCGACATCATGGAAGGGCTGTCGGGTTCAAAGCACGGTGACTTCCTGCGCGGTGATAACGAAGATGCAACCTCGCTACCCACCGCCGGCGCGACCGGCAGTGTGCTGACCAACATCAATCTGATCGACGGCCTGGCTGATCTGTTGCCCGCCGGCGCGACGTTCTTCGACGGCGGCAACATCATCCTCGGTGGCAGCGGCAGCGACCTTATCGAAGGTCGTGGTGGTGACGACATCATTGATGGTGACAAGTGGCTGAACGTACGCATCAGCGTACGGGCGAACATCGATGGCACCGGCCCGGAAATCGCCTCGTTCGACAGCATGGAGCCGATGGTGCCGTTCATGCTGAACGGTACTTACAACCCGGGTCAGTTGATCATCAAGCGGGAGATTCTGACCGGCAATGACCGCTACGACACCGCGGTGTTCTCCGGTAATTCGACGGAATACCTTGTCGAAGTCCAGGGCGACACCGTCATCGTGACCGACCTGGTGGCGGGGCGTGATGGCGTCGATCGACTGACGGGCATCGAGCGTCTGCAGTTCTCTGACCTGGCGCAAGAATCCGGAGTGGGCACCGCCTTGAACGAAGGCCCATCGGGTCATCTGGCGATTCTCGACGATGCTACCGGTCTGCGTGACGACACGCCTGTCGCCGGCCAGTTGCTGCGCGTCAGCAATCGAGCGGTACACGATGCGGACAACGTAAGTGGGGTCAATCCGACCGGCGGGGTAACCGGTGCGGTGGCTTACTACTGGCAGGTCGAAAACATTCCCGGCACGGGCATCTATGAAGACATCACCGTGATTGCCGCCGGCGAAGCGTCGCGAGCCACTGGCACCACCTACCGGGTGGCGGACGATGTGGCGGGCCTGAACATCCGCGTCAGGGCGGTGTATCAGGATGCCAAGGGCACCCTGGAGATCATCGATTCGTCGGGGAACAGCACGCCGACCGCAGGGCCGACCATCAACGGGCTCCTGGTGCAGAACCAACTGTTGACCGCTGACCCGTCGAGCATCATCGACCTTGATGGCCTCAGCAATCCGCAGTTCACCTACCAGTGGCAGGCGACCAATGGGGTCAGCTTCGTCAACATCGCCGGCGCCACCGCCAGCACGTTCACGCTTGGCCAGGACCAGGTCGGCGATCAGGTGCGCGTGGTGGTCAGTTACGTGGATGACTTCGGTGTGGCCGAAAGCGTGGCGTCCGACCCTTCGGACCCGGTGGCCAACGTCAACGACGCACCGACAGGCGCGTTGCTGATCAGCGACACGACACCTGAAGAAGGGCAGCTGCTGACCGCGCTGACGGCCGGGATTGCCGATGCGGATGGGTTGGGCACCTTCAGCTACCAATGGCAGCAAGGTCTCGGCACAACCTTCAGCAACATCACCGGTGCGACCGCTGCGACGTTCACCCCGGGTGTGGCGCAAAACAATCTGCAACTGCGGGTGATCGTGCGCTATACCGATGGATTCGGCACGCTGGAGACGGTGACCTCTGCGGCAACCGCCGCCGTTACGCTGCCGCCTGGCGTGGTACTAGTGGGTACCGCTCTGGGGGAAACGCTCACCGGTGGCGCGGGTGCCGATGTGCTGAGTGGCCTGGGCGGGAACGACACGCTTAATGGTCTGGGCGGCATTGACCAGTTGTTTGGCGGCACTGGCAACGACATCCTCAACGGCGGAGACGGCAACGACATCCTCAATGGCGAGGACGGCAACGACACCCTCAACGGTGGGCTCGGCGCGGACGCCATGAACGGTGGTGCCGGCAACGACACCTTTGTGGTGGACAACGTCGGTGACACCGTCGTCGAGGCGCTGGGTGGCGGGACCGATCTGGTGCAAACCAGTCTGGCCAGCTACGCACTCGGTGCCAACGTCGAAAACCTGACTTATACCGGAGGCGCCAGCTTCACCGGTACCGGTAATGCGCTGGACAACACCCTCACTGGCGGGGCCGGTAACGACGTCCTCAGTGGCGGGGACGGCAACGATACCCTCAACGGCGGGCTCGGCGCAGATGCCATGAACGGCGGTGCCGGCAACGACACCTTTGTGGTCGACAACGTCGGTGACACTGTCACCGAGGCGCTGAATGGTGGGACCGATCTGGTGCAAACCAGCCTGGCCACCTACGTGCTCGGTGCCAACCTCGAAAACCTGACCTATACCGGCGCGGGCAACTTCACCGGTACCGGTAATGCGCTGGCCAACACCATTACCGGCGGGGTCGGTAACGACACCCTCAGTGGCGGGGACGGCAACGACATTCTCAACGGTGGGCTCGGCGCGGATGCCATGAACGGGGGTACCGGCAACGACACCTTTGTGGTCGACAACGTCGGTGACACGGTCACCGAGGCGCTGGGTGGCGGGACCGATCTGGTGCAAACCAGCCTGGCCAGCTACGTACTGGGTGCCAACGTCGAGAACCTGACCTATACCGGCGCCGGCAACTTCACCGGTACCGGTAATGCGCTGGCCAACACAATCACCGGCGGGGCCGGTAACGACGTGCTCAACGGCGGTGCGGGTGCAGACCAGATGGTTGGGGGCACCGGCAACGATACCTACGTCGTCGATGTGGCAGCGGACGTGGTGGTTGAAGCGGCGGGTGGCGGGACGGATACCGTGCAGACGGCGCTGGCCAGCTACACGCTGGGTGCCAACCTTGAAAACCTGTCCTTTACCGGCGTCGGCAACTTCGTCGGCAACGGCAACGCGTTGAACAACGTCATCACCGGCGGTGCCGGTAATGACACCCTCAATGGCGATAGCGGCAACGACATCCTCAATGGCGGTCTCGGCGTGGATGTCATGGATGGCGGTGTCGGCAACGACACCTTTGTGGTCGACAACGTCGGCGACACCGTCATTGAGGCGCTGGGCGGCGGTACCGATCTGGTGCAAACCAGTCTGGCCAGCTACCTGCTGGGTGCCAACGTCGAGAACCTGACCTTCACCGGCGTCGGCAACTTCACCGGTACCGGTAATGCCCTGGCCAACACCCTGACCGGCGGGGCCGGCAACGACGTCCTCAATGGCGGTGCAGGCACCGACCAGTTAATTGGCGGCGCCGGCAACGACACCTACATCGTCGATGCAACCGCGGACGCGGTGGTAGAAGCGGCCGGTGGCGGTACGGATACCGTGCAGGCGTCGCAGGCCAGCTACACACTCAGCGCCAACGTCGAAAACCTGACCTACACCGGGGTCGGCAACTTCGTCGGCAACGGCAACGTGTTGAACAACGTCATCACCGGTGGCGCAGGCAATGACACCCTCAATGGTGGCAGCGGCGACGACATCCTCACCGGCAACGGCGGTAACGACACGCTCAATGGTGACCTCGGCAACGACACGCTGCTCGGCGGGCTGGGTGACGACCGCCTGGATGGCGGTACCGGCAATGATCTGCTCGAGGGTGGCGATGGCAACGACACGCTGCTCGGTGGTATCGGTAACGACACCTTGTTGGGTGGCATCGGCAGTGACTCGATCGATGGCGGTGCTGGCAACGATACGGTCACGGGGGGGGCCGGCAACGACCTCATGGACGCCGGCAATGGCAACGATGTCTTCCTGTTCGCAGCGGGCTTCGGAGCCGATCAGATCTTCAACTTCGATGCCAACGCGGCGGGAGGCCAGGACCTTCTCGATATTTCCGCGTTCGGCGTCACAGCTGCGACGTTTGCCGCCACCGTCATCATCACCGATCTCGGTGCGGATACCTTGATCAGCTCCGCAGGCGCTGAGTCCATCCGCTTGATAGGGGTGGCGGACGCGACGACGGTTACTGCTTCGGACTTCATTTTGGCTAGTTGAGGTTCTGATCGGGATTGATGCAAGGAGCGTGTGTAGAGGAGGGGGGCAATGGATGCCCTCCTTTTTTATTTGAAAAATAAAATCCGTCCCCTTTTATGTTATTTGCATAGCGATAGGGCCATTGCTCTACATCGTGATCAGGGATCAAGGAGTTTTCGATGACCTTTGCAAAGCGTGTCAGGGATAACCAAGTCGCCCGCCCAAATCAGAGAAGTTTCAATCTGGCTGAATGGAAAGCGGCTTTTGAACTCGACGGAATGGATCAAGAGTCCAAAAATTTATACGAAGCCGGTGTCTGGTTTTCCCGGGCCTTCTCAACCATCAGGGGCGAGTTGAGCTTCGCGGCTGACAAGAAAATCAGCCGGGACGACAAGCTCTTGGCGTTCGTCAGCCATGCCAACTTGAACGCCATCGGCTACCAGTTATCAATTGCCGACATTGTTCGCGAATCCAGGTCGCAAAATCCCGCGCACCAAAGTGCAAGCCATATCCTGCCCAGAGTGCATGACCGTGATGGCGTAGACCATTCGCTGGATCAGATCGCGCAATCGGATATCGACGGGCTACAACTCCCGCTTCGAATGATCCTCAGCCAGAAGCCGTCGCACGCCAAAGAAGCGCCATCGAGAACAGAATCACAAAGCGACATCGCAGCGGATTATGCCATCGGAACTTTCTACAAAATTATCGAAGACTTATGGGAAGAATGCCTGTGGAATAACTACGTCCTCACCGAGTCCGCTGAAGGAGTCAAGTTGTCGCCAGCACGGCCCGCCGACGCGAGTTGGAAGTGGATAACCTTGAGCCGTCGCAGTGCCGTGCATCACGCCAGTAACCTTCATCATCACTCGACGTTTGAGCAAGCACGCCGCTCATACAGCCACGCCGAGCTCGGCATACCCAGGCCCATCGTTGCAGTTACTGCCGTCGACGGAACCTACACATTCGTGCTGGCAGCGGATGAAACAATTGGTGAGGGGTCCTGCGAAAGCTACGTTCTCATGCAAGAAGCCTTGCAGCCATACTACTTAGAACTTGCCCGGTTCCAGAGCCCTCGGCTCGCAGGAAGCACGATAATCGACGTGATCAAGTGCTGGACCGTGCTGCAAAGCTTGGTGAGACTTCTGAAGAAGGGGACTCACGTATCCAACAGCCAGCAAACCCCCACGCAAGTATTGGCCGAACTCACCACGCCCAGAATCCCACGAGGTGCGTTAATGAAAGCCATCAGTGACTCACTGTCCGTCACCGACGACATCAGCCACAAACTGCTGGAATTCTTCACCTATTCACCCTCAGCAGCACAGCGGCATGAAGAAAATGAACTGTGGACCCAGCCCCTTATCGCCTTGAACGACAGCGAGCTACTGGTGCTCTATACCCCCTCACTGGGCACAACCCAGCGCAACGTAGACATCTGGATCCGCCAACTCGGTGCGAAGTTTGATGCTCGTGGGCTGCCATTCGAAAATTATCTGCGCGACGTGTTGAATTACACCATCAACTCCTCCCCGATAAAGCGGGACATTGCTCTTATGCCCCACGCGTTGAAATTCTATCTACCTGGGGAAGTTGAGGGAGAGCCTGTCTACGAAGATATCGACATTGTGCTGCGCATCGGTAATGCCGTTGTCATTGGCGAAGCAAAAAGCTTTCTGCAACCGGTTGACCCGGATGAAGTATCCAAACATCGGGGGAAGGTCATCGAGACCCAGACCCAACTTCAACGCAAGACAGACTACATCCAGAAATACAAAAAACAGTTCCGTGAAGAGTGCGCGAGACGTAATTTCCGTCTGCCCGAAGACTTCAAAATCCAACCGCTCATTTTGCTCAACGGGCAGTACCACTGCGGCATCCCCTACGCCGGCACGCCCATTGTCGACATCATGATTCTGGCGACTTTCCTAAGAGGCGTTCTACGGCAGAACATTGTTGTCACCAAAGCAAACGGGGTGGAATCTGCGGACGCGTACCGCCTCTACAGCGACATCATCGAAGCGCAAGCCCTGCTAGAAGCGTATTTGATGAGCCCTCCACAGCTCCAACGCTACGCCACTGCATTGGGCAAACGTCAGGTTATCTACAGCGACATCGTCGACGAGCTTGAACCGGTGGCCTACGATTACTTCGAAGTGGACCTGTCCAGAATCCTGGGATGACACCGGCGAGTATCCATGACCCTCGCAAAGAGCGGAGCCCTTCCCAGAAAGGGGGCAGATTTATTTTTAAGATAATAAATCTGTCCCCTTTTTTACGAGTGTCCACTCAGGTGCGGGAGCCGGCGTACCGCTTCCTGCGGTACTCCGCATCCTGCTAAGGCAAAGCATCGCGCTTGGCGAAGATGCTCGCCATTTGCGCCGCGTTCTCGGTTCCCCAGGTGCACAGCGGGACGATCGCTTCAGCCAGGCTGCGGCCGAGCGGGGTCAGCGTGTAGTCCACGCGCGGGGGCACTTCTTTGTAGTCATTGCGCGCCAGCACGTGATCGGCTTCCAGATCCTTCAACTGCTGGATCAGCACCTTGTCGCTGACGCCCGGGATCAAACGCTTGAGCTCGCCGTAGCGCTTCGGGCCGCCGCGCAGGAAAAACAAGACCAGCGGTTTCCACTTGCCCGAGATGATGCGCAGCGTGGCGTTGAGCCCGCAGCCGGTGTCGCAGATTTCAGAATTCGTCGTCATTTTTTGATACTTACCTAAAGGTGCATACTTGTCCTTAGGTTATCAGCGCTGCATCCTCGTCTCAAGCAAGCAATTTCCTGCTTGGGTACAACTCCAACGAAGGATGCAGAACATGACCAGACTGAATGGAAAGACCGCCGTGATCACCGGCGGCGCCACCGGCATCGGCCTCGCCGCTGCAAAACGCTTCATCGAGGAGGGCGCGTTCGTCTTCATCTTCGGCCGCCGGCAGGAAGCGCTCGACGCCGCTGTGGCCGAACTGGGGGCCAATGCCCGCGCGGTGAAGGGCTCGGTCTCGGATGAGGCCGACCTCGACCGACTCTACGCGGCGGTGAAGGCCGAGCGCGGAACCCTCGACATCGTCTTCGCCAACGCCGGGGTGGGAAGCCAGCTTGCGCTCGGCAAGATCACCGCCGAGCACATTGACGAAACCTTCGACACCAACGTGAAGGGTTTGATTTTCACGGTCCAGAAGGCGCTGCCGCTGATGGGGCAGGGCGGTTCGATCATCCTGACCGGATCGAGCGCCGGCACCACGGGCGCCCCGGCATTCAGTGCCTACAGCGCGAGCAAGGCGGCAGTGCGCAACCTCGCGCGGTCCTGGGCGGAGGACCTGAAGGGCACCGGCATCCGGGTAAACGTGCTGTCGCCCGGACCGACGGCGACTGATCTCGCGAAGGCGGCGCTAGGCGAGGAAGGCATGAAGGTCTTCGCCTCGATGAATCCGCTCCAGCGCATGGCCGATCCTGAAGAGATCGGCGCGGCGGCCGCGTTTCTCGCGTCGCACGACAGCAGCTTCATGACCGCCAGCGAAGTCGCCGTCGACGGCGGCCTGGCTCAAATCTGACGTGCTACGCCCGGCCGGTCACTCCATTCGATATTCGGAGCCGGTCGGGCGTGGTAAACCCAAGGTGAATATATGAATTACGCAATTATCGGCTTCGGCAAACTCGGCCAGGCACTTGCCAAGGCGTTTGCCCGAAGCGGCATCGAAGTATCCGTTGCAACCACTCGCGACCCGCAAAGCTTTGCATCCGCTGCGGCCGCGATCGGCCCCGAGATCATTCCCAAAACCCTGGCGGAAGCCACCAAGGCGGACATCATCTTTTTGGCTGTCCGTTTCGAGTCGCACCGGGATGTCGCGAAGGCGCTGCCGACCTGGAATGGCAAGACCATCATCGATGTGACCAATGCCTACGGCGTGCCCCCTGAGGACCTGGGAGGGCAGCCATCTTCCAGGGTTGTCGCGCAGGCCTTCGCCGGTGCACGACTGGTCAAGGGCTTCAACCATTTGGTCGCTGGCGTCCTTGACCAGGATCCGGCCGTACAGGGTGGCAAGAGAGTCGTATTCCTGGCGAGCGACGATGACGGCGCCGCAACGGAGATGGGTGCGCTTGCGGAAAATCTCGGTTTCTCGCCGATCAAACTGGGCGGGCTTTCGGAGGGTGGACTGCTTGTGCAGGCGCGCGGAAATAGCTGGGGGCAGCTGATCTTCAAGGACCTGGTCAAGTTCGACTGATGGATTGTGATCGCAGATGTTGATGCGATCCTGCCTCGTGAATAAACGACAGCCACAGTCTGATTGAAGCGAGGGCGACGCCGGCAAACCGGCAGGTCCATCACTTACACGATGAGACAAGTGTTCAACAATGAAGAAGAGGAACGATGATGCTTAACAATGAAAGAATAATCAGAGAGCTCTGCGCCGCCGCGGAAGGGCAAGGAACGGATATCGAGAAGTTTGTCTCCATGTTCTCTGAGGAAGGATACATGTGGGATATGGCCTCCGGCATGAAGTTTCGCGGGAAGGCTATCGGTGAGTCTATCGCCGCTCTGGTCAGTGCGTTTCCCGACGTCCACCGTGAGATATTTAACATCCATGTCGCGGGAGACATCGTCGTTGTCGAACTCGCGATTCGGGGAACGCACAAGGGGGATCTGGCTCTTGCTTCAGGGACGCTAGCCCCCACGGGCAAGACGATAGATGTCCCGTCATGCGATGTTTTCCACCTCGAAGGCGGGAAGATCATATCTTTCCATTGCTACAACGAGGCTTCCGCGATGCAGCAACAACTTGGCCTCGTTCCCGGCTGAATTACCGACACTACGCGATCCGATGTCAGAGCAATGGAGAAGTCTTTATGAACATTGAAAAGAATATCCAGATTGTGAAGGATTTTTTGCAGCAATGAGCGGCGGCGACAGGCCAGGTCTGCTGGCGTTGTCTGCCGAAGATATCGAGTGGATCATTCCGGGCGAGGGTTGGCCGCTGGCCGGCACGCACCGCGGGCACGCGGGATTGGCAGACCTGCTTCAGAAGGCTTGCGCAGAGATGGAAATTTCCTCCCCGAAGTCCCCAGAGTTCGTGGCGCAGGGAGACAGGGTTTTGGTCGTCGGCTTCGCTACGGGGAAAGTCAAAGCCACGAACAAGACGTTTGAGGACTATTTTGTGTTCGCCATCACTGTTCGCAATGGCAAGCTGACGAACATCCGAGAGTATGTCGACACGCAAGCATTGGCGCTGGCCTCAGATGGTCGCGAGCCCTAAGCCCTAAGTCACGGGACCGATACCCACTCAATTGCGCGCCGTGACAAGGCGCGTTCGCCGCCTTGTTCATCCCCCGCTCTCAGGAAAGACGCACCCGCCATTGCGGACCAGCGCCTTCACTTCCTCGCTCACTTGCATGGGGTTTTGACTGAATCGAGCAAGTAAATCCTCGTGGCGCCGCATGTACGACTTCGAATCATGCTTCGCGCTCCAGAGCACAATGTTGATCACAATTGGAATGAGGTCCAGACCCTTCTCGGTCAAAGTGTAAAAGTCCTTGCGCCTGTCGTCTGGGCTGGGCGCCTTCGAGAGAATTCCTTGCTCCTCGAGAAATGCCAGGCGGGAGGCAAGGACATTAGTCGCGATTCTCTCTTCCGATTTCAAGAACCCGCCATACGTCTTCTTACCCACAAAAACGATGTCGCGAATGATCAAGAGCGACCATCGGTCGCCGAAGATCTCCACGCCATAGTTCACTGCGCAGTGGGACCGGATGTCTTCTTCAGCTGTTGTCTTCATGGCGGGATCTTAGCATCGCTTGCATGTCGCAAGTAAATCCCGTGGATCACTTGCGTTTTGCAAGTAAAGCGACCAGCATGGATCGTACGTTGAATGAGGTTGCCGGATCGCACCTGCGGCCTTGGAATGTTCAACCCCATCCCTGCGAGGAAACTGCGCATGAGCACTATCAGCATCATCGGCTCAGGTGGCATAGCCGCAGCGATCGGTGGCCTTGCCGCCAAGGCCGGATACACCGTCGAGGTGATGAGTCGAGACGCCGCCAAGGCGCAGGCGCTGGCCGAGCAGGTTGGAGCCGGCGGGACCACCGGAACGTTCAGCGCAGCCCCGGTCGGGGAAAACCCCCATTTCTCATTCGGCGTCAGCCCTCTCGGCTGAGCGTTCCCGTAGCCACTTCCCGCATCACATCACTTACATGGAGCATTAACATGCGCGTTTTCGTCACTGGAGGGACCGGCCATTCCGGTCCGTATATCATTTCCGACCTCATTGCAGCCGGTCACGAGGTCACTGCGCTTGCCCGGTCGGACAAGTCCGCAGAGGCGGTGTCTGCGCTTGGCGCCAAAGTGCGTCGCGGCGACCTCGATGATCTCGACGGGCTAAAAGCGGCAGCAGCGGATTCCGACGGGGTCATTCACGTCGCGCACAGGCAAGACCTGCTTCCCACCGGAGGCCTCGACGCGGTGGCTGCCGCGGAGCAGGCGATCATGCTTGCATACGGTGACGCACTGAAGGGGACCGGAAAGCCGCTGGTCACGTCTGGGAGCATCGGCTCGCCGAGTTGGGAACATCTCGGCCGTCCAGCAACCGAGGAGGATCCCACCCTCTCTGGCGGCGAGAAGTTCAAGGGCACCTTGCGGGTTCGTAACATCGTGGAAACGACCGTACTCGGCCTCGCCAAGCAAGGCGTGCGGTCCTCGGTCGTGCGGATTCCTACCATCATGCACAGCACGACCGACAATGCCGGCTTCCTCCCGATACTGATTGGACTTGCGAAGGAGAAGGGCGTCGTAGGCTATCCCGGTGACGGCAAGAACAACTGGTCGGCGGTGCACGCCCGCGACCTCGCCACCGTGTTCCGTCTGGCACTGGAGAAAAGCCCTGCCGGCAAAAACTGGCACGCGGTTGCCGACGAGGCTATTTCGTTCCGTGAGATCGCCGAGGCCATCGGCAGTCGTCTGGGTCTGCCGGTCGTGAGCATTCCGGCAGACGTACTGATGCTGCCGGGATACTTCGGCTTCCTCGCGAATCTGGTCACGCTGGACCTCCCGGCGTCCAGCCTCATCACCCGCCAGACCCTCGGTTGGGCGCCTGCTCAGGCCGGCCTGCTCAAGGACCTGGACAACGGCCATTACTTCCCTGCCGACTGAGTTGAGTTGAGGAGGGCGCCGGGCCGCAACGGGCCCGGCAGACAGCAATTGAGGCAACAAGCAAAACCCTAATTCACGAGGAGACTGCACATGAGCACTATCAGCATCATCGGTTCAGGAGGCATGGCCGCGGCAATCGCCGGCCGTACCGCCAAAGCCGGACACACCGTTGAGGTGATCAGCCGCGATCCCGCCAAGGCGCGGGCGCTGGCCGACAAGCTCGCAGCCGGAGCGATCACAGGGACGTACGGCGCGGCGCCGGCCGGCGACATCGTCATCCTCGCCGTGCCGTACACCGGCGCGGCGTCGGTGGTGGCCGATTACGGGGACGCGCTCGACGGCAAAGTGATCATCGACATCACCAACACAGCCTCTCCGGACCTCACGGGCCTCGTCTCTCCCGCCGGCAGTTCTGGTGCGCAGGAGATCGCCAAGATCGCCCCCGCTGGCGCGTATGTCGTGAAGGCGTTCAACACCCTGTTCGGCCACGTCCTTGCCAAAGGTGGACGCCTCGACACGTTCATCGCCGCCGACGATCCACAGGCCAAGGCGCGCGTCTCGACGTTCATCGAGAGTCTCGGGCTGCGTCCGTTGGATGTCGGCGGCCTGCACATGGCCCAGACGCTCGAGGCGCTCGGCCTGATGATGATCGGCCTGGCTAAAAACGGCGCCGGCACTTGGGACATCGCCCTGAACGTCGATATCGGCTGAATCGCCGACACCACGCCCCTCACCGGCAGGTCCACAAGGTATCTGATTAGAACGGACGCGAGCCGATGCGAAAGAACCGGAGAGATTTCGATGAACACACAAAAGAATGTCCAGGTCGTTAAGGACTTCTTTACAGCCATGGGCCACAGCGATAGGCGAGATCTACTGGCGCTGACTTCCGAAGATATTGAATGGATCATTCCGGGCGAGGACTGGCCGCTGGCTGGCACGTATCGCGGGCACGCGGGATTGGCAGATCTGCTCCAGAAGGCTTCCGAAAAGATGGAAACATCAGTCATGGAGTTCCACGAATACGTGGCGCAGGGAGACCGGGTTCTGGTCGTCGGCTTCGCAAAGGGGAGCATTAAAGCTACGAACAGGACGTGGGAGGACGATTGGGTCTTCGCCATTACCGTGCGAAATGGAAAGCTGACGAACATCCGGGAGTTCATCGATACACAAGCACTGGCTCGGGCCTCCGAGAAGGACGCGGGCTCCAGGCCCTGATCCATCGAGATCGATAACACACGAAGGTATTCATAAGCTCAGCGATACGTTTGAACAGCGATAAAACCTTGTCGACGCGCCAAATAGTCGGTAATCAACTACGCGGAGAATTTATTATGCTGAACAATAAAGAAATCATCAGAGAACTGTACGCAGCCGGGGAGGGAAGCGGGAAAGACATCGCGAAGTTTGTCTCCTTCTTCTCGGACGAAGGCTATATGTGCGACATTCCAACCGGATTGAAATTGCAGGGGAAGGCAATTGGCGACGCTATCGACGCCTTCGCAAGTGCATTTCCTGATGTTCATCGCGAGCTTTTTAACATGCATGTCGCGGAGGACGTCGTAGTCGTCGAACTCGCAATTCGGGGCACGCATACAGGTGAGCTGACCCTTGCCTCAGGGGCTGTACCTCCAACGGGCAAGACGATAGATGTTCCGTGCTGCGACGTTTTTCACCTGGAGGGTGGAAAGGTTGTGTCCTTTAATTGCTACAACGCGGCTTCCGTCATGCAGCAGCAACTTGGTCTTACTAGCAGCTGATGAGCGGCGCTGGGGACTGCAATCAAGCTCTGCCTCTCCAACGAAAATTGGGGACGGATTTATTTTCCCGGAAATAAATCCGTCCCCCTTTCGCTTGTATGGATGCGGTCAGGGAGTAAAGCGGTAGCCCAAACCTGTTTTGCCTGTTGCATCGACCGGCTGAATCCACAGCCAAAAGCGGCCGTTCAGCCTTCTAATTGAAGACCGCGAATAGCGCTAACGATGAAAGTTATGCGCGGCGTTTCAAATGTGGGCTTTAATGTCCGTGCTTACATGCAGCCACATTAGCTTCGACTCCCTACGAAGATGGATGCGCCTAACGGCGGATTCAGGTTGCCATGCACTGGTCTAATCAAGGAAGAAACGACATTGAAAATAGCTTTCTGCGCCCTATTGTTAAGCTGCCTGACTACCCTCGCACTCGCTGACGAGAACTCCGTCGGCTTCCAGTCTTCCACACTGCCTGACTCGCAGAATGACCGCTCACTGGAGATGGTCGTCTGGTACCCCAGCGCAACGACCGCCGCCACGCAAATGATTGGCGATGATGTGGTGTTCGTTGGGGCTTCTGCCGTTCGTGACGCGCCGCCCGCTGCTGGCAAACATCCATTGTTGGTGCTCTCCCACGGGTACAGAGGTAACTGGAGCAACCAGATCTGGCTTGCCAGTGCCCTGGCTCAAAAGGGTTACATCGTCGCCGCCATCAACCACCCTGGCACCACCACTCATGACCGTAGCCCTCAAGCTGCGGCGCAGTTATGGCAGCGGCCCGTTGATTTGACTCGAGCCATTGATAGCGTCACGGCTCAACCTGAAAAATTCGGCTTGGTCGCCAATGACCGAATTGCCGTGGTAGGCCATTCACTCGGCGGCTGGACCGCCCTGGAAATCGCCGGTGCTCGCTTCGATCCAGACCGCTTCGCCGATGACTGCAAAGCCCACCCGCAGTTAGCAAGCTGCGGTGTCTATGGAAAGATGAATCCCGCAAGCACCTCAGAATCCAAGGCCGCGTTGACCGCCGATTGGCGCGATAAACGCGTCACCGCTGTGGTTGCATTGGATTTGGGCCTTTCACGGGGCATGACCGATGAAAGCCTGGCCGCGCTGCCGGTACCAGTGCTGGTGATTGCTGCCGGGGTGCCGTCGCGCGACCTTCCTGCTGAGTTGGAGTCTGCCAACTTGGCCAAACGCTTGCCTGCGGCGACAAGCCGTTACGTCGAAATCAGCGATGCAAGCCACTTCAGCTTCGTGTCGGTGTGCAAACCTGGCGCGGAGGCAATGCTCGAAGAAGACGTGCCAGGCGATGGCATCATTTGCCGGGATGGCGACGGCGGCCGCTCGCGTGGGGTGATTCAGCGGCAAGTTGCATCGCTGATAGCGGAGTTTCTTCAGTCGTCTGTCTATGAAGAAGGTCGTTTGTAGGGTCGTGATCGGAGAAGTGCTGTAGCTCAGCAAAAAAACGCTGGAGCAGTTTCAGCGCCTGCGCAAACTGTCAGAACGGTTGGCCAGGGAGGAGCGCTCTGGGTTGGAGGCGGTTGGTTTCGAATAGCTGCTTTCGACCCATAGCAGTCACTCGGAATCCAGCGTTGAGATGATTTAGGAGGGCCATCGCGGGAACGTTCACCCCACCTTCACCGCGTTCCCCTCAGGCTGCGATCTATGATCTTGCTTTTAAAGATCGCAGCCTCGTTGCATTGGGTAGTTCCTACAGGAGATGCTTCTTCACAGTCCACAGTTCAATTCCGGATGCCTGCGCTAATAATCAATAGCCATATTTTCTGCCGTCCTTGAATTCGATATCGGAAAGAATACTCACCTCTTTATCAACGTTATAAAGATTAGTGCTCTTGACCAGATCCGAACCTGGGAACGGATCAGGCTTGGCAGTTTTATCCTCTGCAGCTTTTAACTTGTCGCGAATCAGCACTATCTCCTCGAAGGTCATCTTCGGAACCAGATTTGGATCTGAACCCGCGTGAGCGCCATAAATAGCAGTGTCTTTATTAATAACATTCAACGTTGCCGAAACCGAAGCCACGTAATCTTTCATGTTGCCCACAAACAGCGACGACGGATAAAGATGGTCGCCTGACAACAGCACGTTGTTCTTTTCATCATAAAGCGCCACTTCATCCTGAGTGTGGCCGGGCATGCTGAGCAGCTTCAGTTTGACGCCACCCAGGTCGATCACTTCATTGGGCTTGACCAGGCGGGACACCTTGAATGGCTCGAGCACAAACTTATCAAAATCCCCAAGATATACGGACTCCGGTACGTGGTAGAACCCATCGTCCTGCTTGAATTTGCGCGTGAATTCGGTATCCAGCAGATAGATGCTGTCGAAGTTGTGCAGGCCGGCGATATGGTCGAAATGCAGGTGCGAGGGCAAGACGGACAGAGGTTTTTGCGTGATGCTCTTGACGACTTCGGTGATGTCTTCTTTTTGCTCTGCGCCGGCATCGAGCATCAAGGCTTTGTCATTGCCGATAATCAGGTAAGAGTAATTGGCTTGGTAGTAAGTGGGTTCGCCAATGGCGTAAAGATTGTCGCTTAATTTGTGCACGACGAAATTGGATTTTTCTTTGATGGCGTCTTCGGCGTGAGCGTTGAACACAATGGTCGCAGCCAGGGTTAAGGCAAAGGCTATTTTTTTATTATTGATTTTCATGGGTGAAACTTCCTCGTGGGGGGGCGCTTAGTCAAACCTGTACGAGGGCGGCAAACAATCGATAAGTATTAAAGTATTTATGGTTAGAAAAACTAAAGGTTTGCAGAAGACGGGGCGGCGGGCCTTTCGTTGACGGGGTCGACGGGATCAGTTATTACCTGCCGATCCATCGCAATTGACTAACCTGGGCCGTCACCTATGAGCTTGCCACCCCTCCACAGTTTCAAGGTGTTCGAGTGCGTTGCACGGCTGGGCAATATCAGTGCAGCGGCGGAGGAGCTGCATGTCACCTCTGGCGCTGTGAGCCAGCAGTTGAAGGCGCTTCAGACCAGCCTGGGGGTGGAGCTGCTGGTCAAACAGGGGAGGCAATTGGTGCTGACCGACAGCGGCAGGGTGTTGCAGAAACACGTGGCCAGCGCGATGAGGGAAATCGGCGGGGCGGTTTCGGTCCTGCGCAACGCGACCGTCAGGCCCGATGAAATTAAGCAACTGACCCTGTCCATTCCCGGGGCCTATGGCCTCACATGGCTGGCGACGCGGCTGTTCACCTTTATGGATGAGAATCGCCACATCAAGCTCAATGTCATCAGCGAGGTCAGCTACGGTCTGGTCGACTGGCGTCGAGCGGATGTCGCCGTGACCTATGGAACGCCGCCCGGTGCCGGTTTTTGGTGGCGCCTGCTGCACGGCATTCGCATGACACCGGTGTGCAGCCCTCAGCTGTTGCGTGGCGACAGGGCCATTCGACAACTGTCCGACCTTGCCCACCATCGCCTGTTGCATGAAGACGATGGCGCACAGTGGCGGCGTTGGCTTACCGAAGCCCGTTGCCATGAATGCGACTACACGGATGTGCATTTCGACGATTTCGGCATGGTGCTACAGGGCGCAATCGACGGCTTTGGCGTTGCCCTCAGCGATGAACTGGTATCGGCCAGAGATCTGGATGACGGGCGCCTGGTTCAGCCCTTCACCTTGAGCGTTCCGGCCCTGCATAACTACTACTGTGTGTGCAATGACAGCAGCCGGGGCCGCCCCGAAGTCGATGAGTTCATCGAATGGCTCAGCTCCAGTACCTGATCAGTCGGCCATCAGGCATCGATTGGAATGGTGATGCTTTTGGTGAGCTCTTTCAGCAGTTGGGTATTGAGTTTGAACGCCTGCCAGAACAACTGGATGTCCAGCGTATGCTCAGGGGCCAGTTCTATCAGGTGGCCACTTTCACACGCCTCCCGGATCAGTTTTTCCGGCCCCATGCACCAGCCCAACCCCATCATTGCCGCTTCGATAAGTCCTCGGGAACTGGGGATGTAGTGCACCGGCATTTGCATTGATTGGCCGAACAGTTGCTGGCAGAAGCGCTCACTCATGGTGTCTTGCCTATCAAACAGAATGGTCGGCGCACGCTCCAGCGCCTGCCGGGTAAAACCTTCAGCAAAGTACTCTTGCTGAAACCCTCGGCTGGCTACCGCCTTGTAGCGCATGGCCCCGATCGCCTTGATTTCGCAACCCCTGACAGGCTTGGGATCGGTGGTGATGGCGGCAATGGCGGTTCCGTCACGCAGCAGTTGATTGGTGTGTTCATGATCGCCCATCCGCAAGTCCAGCGACACGTCATGGGCCTTGATCACCGGCAGTATCGCCGGCAGGAACCAGGCGGACAGTGAGTCATCGTTCAAGGCAATCGTCAGCCGGGTATTGACCGTATTGTTGGCCTCGCTCAATTCCTGACGGGTGTCCATCTGCAGCATCCGGACCTGTTGCGCCAGGCGCAGCACGACTTCTCCCGCCGGCGTAACCTGGGTCGGCAGCATTCGCTTGACCAGCAGCGTCCCGACACTCTCTTCCAATTGCTTGATCCGATGGGACACGGCCCCCGGCGTGACATGCAGCACTTTGGCCGCTGCCTCGAAGCTTTCTTCCTCGATTACCGCCAGGAATGTCATCAGATCTCGGGTGTCGAGCATGGTGCCTCTGGTTTAGTTTTTCTAATGATTGGTTAATTTATTTAGCTTGAGGATACCTGCGGCGTTGCGTCTACTCAACGTGCCTGGACAACACGCCACGGCTACTACAGGAGTCTTCGACCATGAACACGCAAACCACTCACGCCCCGGTTCGGCCCTTTCTGCACTGGCCCATCGCAACCAATCTGAGGACCCTGCCGACCCAGGTGGCAATGCTCGGGCTGCCGCACAGCGAGCCTTATCCGGGCAATCCGCACCCCAACGATCAGGACCGGGCACCGGACGCTATCCGCTGGCAATCCGGCCAGTTCTGCGATGGTCAGGCGCATTGGGATTTCGATCTGGGCGCCGAGTTGTCCAGCGTGCTGCCGCCTCACTGCGTCGACTACGGCAACATGCCTTGGACCCACGGCAACTACGACGAACACGCCGCGCAGGTCACCGAATTGCTGGCCAGCCTGTGGGGCGACGGGGCGCAGGTGTTCATCCTGGGGGGCGATCATGGGGTGACCATTCCGGCGCTGGATGCCCTGGCGGTATTGCAGACCCCTGTGCACATCCTGCACATCGATGCGCATTTGGACTGGCGCGCCGAGGTCAATGGCGTGCGTCGGGGGTACAGCAGCCCGCTACGTTGGGCCAGCGAGAAGCCGTGGATTTCCGGGATGACCCAGATTGGCATGCGCGGCACCGGTAGCGCCCGTCGGGAAGAGTTTGTCGCGGCTGAGGCCTACGGATCGCGGATCTTTACCGCAGAACAGGTTCACGCCGACGGCATCGGGCCGGTATTGGCCACGATCCCCAAAGGCGCTGCGGTCTATATCACCGTCGACGCCGATGGGCTGGACCCGTCCGGCATGCCCGGCGTATTGGCACCGTCACCGGGTGGCCTGCGTTTCGACCAGATTGCACCGCTGTTACGGGCCGTTTCGCGCGATTGCAAAGTGGTGGGGATGGATGTCGTGGAAGTGGCGCCCAGCTTTGATGCCAGCAATGCCATCACCTGCATCACCGCCGGCCGAATGATCCTGAATGTGCTGGGGTCTTCATGGGGTAATGGCGGCGCTTACCGTCATCGCAAGTGAGTCATCGATTTAAAGCTGACGCAGTTGCATCTGATTACTTCTCTAAGTCCAATAAAAAACAGGAATAGCCATCATGAGTATGATCAAGTTGATCGGACTCTTCGCGCTCGCCTTGACGTCAACGCTGGCAGTCTCCGAAGAGTTTAGAACGGTACGCATCGGGATAGAACCGAGCTATCCACCGTTCTCTTACAAGACAGCCGATGGCGGTACGGCTGGCTTTGATTTTGATATCGGCAATGCAATCTGCGATCAGATGAAAGTCAAATGTGTGTGGGTCGATCAGGAATTCGACGGGCTGATCCCTTCACTTAAAGTCCGAAAGATAGATGCCATTCTTTCTTCTATGTTGATTACCTCGGAACGATTGAAGTCCGTGGATTTCACTCAGCAATACTATCGAAGCATGCCAGCCAACCTAGTCATGAAATCGGGATCGGTCATCAATAATCCTCTGGCCGATCTCAAGGGGAAAAAGGTCGGTGTCCAACAAGGCACTACCAACGATCGTTTTGCCTCCGAGGTCCTGGCCCCAGCCGGGGTCGATGTTGTGCGTTACGGCTCCCAGGGCCAGTTGTTCCTGGATCTGCTGGCGGGGCGACTGGATGCCGGGCTGGCCGATGTCGTCAATATCTACGAAGGCTTCCTCAATACCGACGCCGGTAAAGGTTTCGCCGTAGTCGGGCCTGACTTCGATGACCCGAAATACTTTGGCGACGGCAACGGCATTGCGGTGCGCAAAGGGGATAAGGCGTTACTGGAGCAGCTCAATTCGGCGATTGCCGCCGTTCACGCCAACGGCACCTGCAAGCGCCTGCAGGAAAAGTATTTCAAGTTTGAAGTGTGCGGTAATTGAAGGTGTTTAGTTAGTAGAGTCCCCCTGGATCCATGGCTTCAGGGGGGGACTTGCGGTGCTGGGTGAACCAATCAAGTCAAAAAAAGAGGAATGTATGCAGCTCGATGAGGTTGAGTTGTTCGCATTGGAACATCTATTCAGTGCGAGCGATGCAGGCGTACCCGTGCCGGCTCTCAATGCTGATCACTACCGGGTTCAAGAGCGGACTATCACCACCGCCGGATTCGTTTCGATCATAAAGTACATTCAGCCCTCAGATCCGGCGCCGCAGATACAGGAAATCTGCAAGCCGTTCAGTCATCCACGGTTACGAAGAGGCGGTGTGTTTATCTGTTGGGTGGATAGTGATCTGACTCTTTGCCTGGAGGGCTTTGCTGAACGGAAAAATTGGCCATCAGAACTATTGCCGCTTGCTTTGCAACTGTTTGGTAATGACTGAGTGTGGTGTAAAGATTCGCCCTTCGAGACATGCAGCAATTGGTAAAAAGCATTCACTCATGAGCGACCGCTTTTGGGCCGAAAGCGGTCCTTGCTAATGGGTAGCTGTATGAGGATGAGTGACTCGACAGCAGAATCACACTCCGCTGTTCCCTGGAGCAAGCGATGCAGGTGGCGGATTTTCATGGGGTATTCCATTGACGATAAAAAGGCGAAACATGATCAAACCACAGCAGGCCGCAACTCCTGCGCCAGTTCAATCAGTGCACGCAACCGCGCCGGCACGAAGCGATGGCCCGAGTAGTAGAGCCTCAACCCGCCAAACGACGGGCACCACGGCTTCAACACCGGCACCAGGGCACCGCTTGCCAATTCTTCCAGGATGAACCACTCGGAAATAAAACCAATGCCAAGGCCCGACAACACGGCCTGTTTGATGGCCAGCAACTCGTTGGAGGCGAAGCATACCGGCAGATCCATCTGCAGCTTTTGGCCATCGCGCTCCAATTCCCACTGGTAGAGGCCACCATGGGCCATGCGCATGCCGATGCTCCGGTGGGTGAGTAGATCTCGCGGATGCTCGGGCACGCCGTGGCGTTCGAGGTACTCGGGCGTTGCTACCACGAGCATCCGGATGTCACCTGACAGTGCCACGGCAATCATGTCTTGCGGCACAGACTCTGCCAGGCGAATCCCGGCGTCGAAGCCACCTGCGATGATGTCGACCATGCTTGATTCGCTGACGATGTCGATGCGCACTTCGGGATAGCGTTGAGCGTACTGCTTCAATAGCGGCTCCAGCAGCAGGTAGGCCGCGCCATGTGGTGCATTGATGCGCAATGTGCCGCTGGGTTCATCGGGGCCGACGCTGGCTTCTTCGCCGGCACTTTTGATCTGTGCCAACGCAGGTGCGATGCGTGCCACATAGCGTTGCCCGATGTCGGTGAGGGCAACGCTGCGCGTGGAGCGATTGAATAGGCGCACTTTCAGGCGTGCTTCCAGGCCGGCCACCGCGCTGCTCACGGCGGTAGTGGACATGCCCAACTCCTGTGCTGCGCCGCGAAAACTGCTGCGGCGCGCAACGGCCAGAACCACTTCCAGCTCGGTCATTCCTGTTCTGTGCATGAATTGTCCTGAATATAAGGATGCTTCATAAGCCAAAGGATGGCTTATCGGAATAATGAACTTTTCTTAGACTTCATCACAGAGGCTCGATTCAGGCGAGTCATTTTGAGCGAGGAGTCGCCATGCAACGCATTGAACATATCTACATCAACGGCGAGTTCGTCATTCCACACGGTCAGGAATGGTTCGACCTTCATAACCCGAGCACCGAGGAAGTCATCGGTCAGGTTCGGCTGGGCGATGCACTGGACGCACAGCGTGCGATTGCAGCCGCCAAGGTTGCGTTCCCGGCGTGGGCTCGTACTAGCCGGGAGGAGCGCATTGCGGCACTGCAACGCATGCACCGGGCCATGGCGGCAAGGGAGGAGGAGCTGCTGGAAGCCATCCTCGTGGAATACGGCGCGCCTGCGGTTCGCGGGCGCTGGATGGCGACGTATCCGGCCGATGTGATTGCGCAAGCAATCGATGCACTGGAGGCGTTCGATTTCGAGGAGCAGGTCGGCATGGCCAGGGTCATTCTGACGCCCGTGGGCGTGACCGGTCTGATCACGCCCTGGAACAGCAATGCGGGCTTCATCTGCAACAAGCTGGCCACCGCGCTGGCGACAGGCTGCACCGCCGTCATCAAGCCCAGCGAGATGAGCGCGTTGCAGACGCAGGTCGTGGTCAGGGCGTTGCACGAGGCGGGTCTGCCACCGGGTGTATTCAATCTCGTCAACGGACGGGGCGAGGTGGTTGGCGAGGAGATCGCCCGTCATCCCGACGTTGCCAAGATCTCGTTCACGGGTTCGTCCGCTGTCGGTCAGCATCTGGTAAGAGCCGGTGCCGACACCATGAAGCGCGTGACGCTCGAACTGGGCGGCAAGTCGCCCACCGTGGTGCTTGACGATGCTGATTTCCAAGCGGTCATGCCGTTGGTGCTGCAAGCCGGATTTCTCAACAGCGGCCAGGCTTGCATCGCGGGCACTCGCATCCTCGTGCCGCGCAGCCGGCTGGCAGAGTTCGAGCGGATTGCGAAGGAGGGTGTCTCACAGATTCAATCGGGCGATCCACGCAACGCCGACACCGACATCGGTCCGATGGTGAGCCAGAAACAATGGGAACGGGTGCAGCGCTACATCCGTACCGGCCAGGAAGAAGGCGCGAGGTTGTTGGCGGGTGGCGAAGGTCGCCCGGAAGGCTTGCATGCCGGATGGTTCGTGAAGCCCACGATCTTCACTGATGCCAACAACCGGATGCGCATCGCGCGTGAGGAAATCTTCGGCCCCGTGCTGACGATCATCCCCTACGAGGATGATGCCGATGCGATCAGCATTGCCAACGATACGGACTATGGGCTGAGCGCCTTGGTGCTGGGAAAAAGCTCCGAACGTTGTATGAACATCGCCCGTCAGATCGATTCGGGACGCGTGCTCATCAACACCCTGGCCCACGAACCGCGTGCCCCCTTCGGTGGATTCAAGCATTCAGGCCTTGGGCGCGAAATGGGCAAGTGGGGGATGAGCGCGTATTTGGAGCCGAAGACGTTGATCAGGAACGACCCGTTGAAATGACCGGGTCAGGTCCCTGTCTGGGAGCACTTAATGGGGAATGGCAGCCAGCGTCCGCTATTGGCCGGTAGCCGACTGATTCAAGACACCATGTTGCTCCCACACTTGTGACAGTCAGCCTTACAAATTCGGCAGTAGCTTTCTGGATGTTTTCGAAGCTTTCATCGCCTGTAGGATGCGCGCGCCAGCTTATTAAACAACTCTTGAGGATGCATGTTTAAACACCCTCAAGGTTACGTCCTGAAAGCTACAAAACCTTGCGCCGTTGCCTACGACTGCACCAGAATCCGCCGGCTTGTGCGCTTTGGGACCGCTCGGTAACTTGATTCGTGTCACTGCCCTTCAGTGATCGGGTTTAGCAGCCCGTCGTGACGAAGCGTATTTGCATCCAGACAGTCAGGTCGTTTTCATGCCTGCACTTTATGGTAGCTGTGCGCAGGGCGCCCTCGGGCGCGCCGGATTTCGTCTCTGCCGGTCTGCTAACCTGCGCACAGCTGCCACCTTACGTTTAGCAGCGTTGGGTGATGGCTCCATATGTTGGAGACAGAAATATGTTTAAGGCCACACCGAATCCACCCGACACCGATCCAGTTTCCCCCTACGAACCCGATTCAAAAAAACTCCACGAAGCCGCCGAACGCGCCCTCGATTTCCACTTCCCATCAAACGCCGATATCAAAGCCACCCCGCGTACCTCCAGCAAGCTGTTTTCCGTGGACCCGGAAGCCACAGCCGAAACCCTAGCGGTTTTTTTGGTTGAGACGCTGGCGTCGGTGGATGTGATGGTTCATCAGTTGGTGGATCATTTGGAGGGTGAGTCGCGGTATGCCTTGCTGGGGATTTCGAACAGCATCATGGTGGCGGAGGTTGCGGCGAATCGGGTGTTGGATAAGGTTGAGCCGGCTAAGTAGTTGCTGTTATGTGGCGGGGGGGGCTTCCACTGGATAGCGGAGTGGCCCTGACAGATGGGCCTGCTGCGCAGGCCAGCGGGAGCAAGCTCCCTCGCCACAGGTTGTTCATTGTTCTATCTATCTATGTTCATAAAAACGCAGCGCTCAGCGTTAATACCGATGGGTTAATGCTAAACGTGATCTGTAGCAGCTGGCGAAGCCTGCGTTCGGCTGCGTAGCAGTCGTAAAATCAGGCGATGCGGTGTTTCAGGGAGACCGCATGCTTAGGATTTACGACTGCTGCGCAGCCGAACGCAGGCTTCACCAGCTGCTACAAAGACCGCGTTACGGCTAACTGCTTGGATCAACCTCCGGCGCGTTTGTTTAGTGCCTCTTCCGCCGCAGCAATTTCAGCCTGGCGCTTGACGATCAAATCACCCATCGGCGGGCCCTGGAAGCGGCGGGCTTCGAAGCCGAACCAGACGATGGCCGTCAGCACCAGGAAGCCGATGGTGATGTACAGCGCCCAATCGTTCGGTGGCTGGATGCCAATGATGAAGATGATCACCATCGAGAGGATCGAGAGGAGGGCGAACACGGTGTACCAGAAGCGGCCCATGTTCCACGGTCCCATGGTCGGCCACTTCGATGTGCCGTAGGCAAACAGGCCGAGCACGATGGGGATGACGAAGGAGAAGAACAGGAAGATCACGGTGCAGGAAACCACGATGGTGTAGACCGGCGTTTCGCCGATCGAGATCACCGACGATCCCCACACGAACAACACCGCGAGGGTGGCGCCGGTCCAGATCGCCGCCACCGGGCTGCGCAGGGTTGGCGAGACTGAGGCCAGTGCTTTGGAGAAGGGCAGGCCGCCGTCGCGGGAGAAGGCGAAGATCATCCGTGAGACCGAGGTTACGGTCGCCAGGCCGCAGAGGAATTGCGAGATGAAAATGGCCACGTACAGCGCGGTTTTTACCGTCGGGTTCACTTGGGTGTCCATCGCCCAGAAGAACACGGTCCAGCCGTGGCTCGCGGCCTCGTCCATGCTTGGCAGCATCAGCACGAAGGAGCTGAGCATGACCCAGCCGAACAGCAGCGACCAGACCACCGACATGACCATGCCGCGCGGCACGGACATGGCGGCGTTGCGGGTCTCTTCCGAGGTGTGCGCGGAGGCGTCGTAACCGGTGATGGTGTAGATCGGCAAGAGCAGGCCGAGCATGAAGATCCAGCCGTTGGAGACTTGTGGCCAGACGCTGCCGCCCGCTTCGCCGGAGTAGTTGCCGAAGGTCCATAACCGGGCGAACTCATAGCTGGGTGCCGAGATCAGGCAGACGATGGTCAGCGCCAGTGCCGTGGCGAAGATCAGGTAGCCCGAGAAGTCGGTGAGCTTCGCGGTCAGGCCGATGCCCAGGTGGTTACACAAGGCCTGCAGGCCGGTCAGGATCGCGAGGAAAATCACCCGTGTCGTGGTGGTGTCTTCCATGCCCAGTGCCGGTCCGAAGGCGCCGAAAAAGAAGTAATAAGTGCCGACGTTGATCGCGCCAAGCACGGTCACCAGCCCCAGCAGGTTGAACCAGGCCGTCAGCCAGCCGGTGAAGCGGTTGCCGAGAATCGAGCCCCAGTGATAGAGGCCGCCAGCGGTGGGGTAGGCGGAGGAGATCTGCGCCATGGCCATGGCAAAGACCCCGGAGATCAGGCAGCCGATGGGCCAGCCGATGCCGATGGCCGCGCCGCCCGCGCCGGAGGTACCCTGGGCGAGTGAGTTGATGCCACCCGAGAGGATGCAGATGATCGAAAAGGAAATGGCAAAGTTGGAGAAAACGCCCATGCGTCGCGAGAGCTGCTGGGCGTAGCCCATGCTGTGCAGCACCTTGACGTCATCGTCTTGCGGCGCGCTCGTGCCGGGCTGACTTGCTGGATTCATGTTGTGTGCCCCTTCAGGTTTTGATACGCATCCACCCGGGTCCCGGATGGCCTGGCTTTCAACCCCTTGTCGTACTGCTCCTTTTCCAACCGGTACAACCTGTCCATGCCTTATGTCTGGACAGACAACTGCTCTAAATACGGCCGTGATACGCCGCGTCGAAAATCTGTGCCGCTCCGGCCCGGGTCAATGGCAACGGGTTGCCGCCGGCAGACGGATCGACAATCGCCATGTCCGCGATCAGATCCGCTTGCCGATCATCCACGCCCAGTTCGACCAGCGTGTGCGGCACGCCGATGTCCTTGCGCAGCTTGAGAATGAAGGCCAGAAAGCTGTCGAAGCCGGGCGAGGGCAGACGCAAATACGCCGCCAGACGCGTGATGCGTTCTTCGATGGCCGGGCGATTGAACTTCAAAACGTAGGGCATGAAGGTGGCGTTGGTCATGCCGTGATGGGTGTCGTACAGCGCGCCGACCGGATGCGAAAGGGCGTGCATGCCGCCCAGGCCTTTTTGAAATGCAGTGGCGCCCATCGCGGCGGCGGCGAGCATTTGCGCGCGAGCATCGAGGTCGGAGGGCGTGTGGACGGCCCGCACCAGAGCGCTGGCCACCAGACGGATGCCTTCTACCGCGATGCCATCGGCCAGCGGGTGAAAACCTGGCGCGCAGTAGGCTTCCAGGCAGTGCGCCAATGCATCCATGCCGGTGCCGGCGGTGACTTTTGCCGGCATGCCGACGGTCAGAGCCGGGTCGCTGATGACCACGCGGGGCATCATTTTCGGGTGGAAGATGATGCGTTTGGTGTGGGTGAGCTCGTCGATGATCACCGCTGCACGGCCCACTTCAGAACCCGTGCCTGCGGTTGTCGGCACCGCGATAACCGGGGCGATCTGGCTTTCGTCGGCGCGTGTCCAGTAGTCGCCGATGTCTTCGAAATCCCAGACCGGCCGGGTCTGGCCGCTCATGAAGGCGATGAGTTTGCCCATGTCCAGGCCGCTGCCACCGCCGAAGGCGACCACGCCATCGTGCTTGCCGGCGCGCCAGGCATCGAGCCCGCCCGCGAGGTTGGCTTCAACCGGGTTGGGCTTGAGGTCGCAAAACAGCGCGACGCCAAGGCCGGCCGCGCGCAAGGCGTCGACCGCGGCTGTGGTGATCGGCGCGCGCGCCAGGCCGCTGTCGGTGACCAGCAACGGTCGCTGGATACCCTGGCTGCGACAGACCTCGGCCAGCTCGCTGATGCGGCCGACACCGAAGCGAATGCTCGTGGGGTAGTTCCAGTTTCCGGTCAGGCTCATGGCTCAGATCTCATGGCGCAAATGGAAGGATTTGGCTCGGGTCAGATGTTCATATCCCAGGCGCGACAGCGTCACGCCGCGCCCGCTGTTTTTCACGCCGGTCCAGGCCAGTGCCGGGTCCAGGTAATCGCAGCGGTTCATGAACACGGTGCCGGTGTCGATCTCGTTGCCCAGGCGTTCGGCGGCGGCGAGGTCTTGCGTCCAGATGGAAGCGCTGAGCCCGAATTCGCTATCGTTCATCAAGGCGATGGCTTCGTCGTCGCCGGTCACCGGCATGATGCCGACCACCGGGCCGAAGCTTTCCTCGCGCATCACCGACATTTCATGAGTCACGTCGACCAGCACTTGCGGCGCGAGGTAGGCGCTGCCCGGCGCATCGAAGGCAAAGGCCTTAGGATCGATCAATGCTTTGGCGCCTTTTGCCAGCGCATCGGCAATCTGTCCACGGACGAATTCAGCCGCGCCGGGATTCACCAGCGGGCCGAGCGTGGTGGCTTCATCCAGTGGATTGCCGAGCACGTATTGATTCGTCAGTGCGACGAATCGCTCGACAAACGCCGGGTAGACTTTTGCATCGACATAGATCCGTTCGATGGCGCAGCAACTTTGCCCGGAATTGAACAAGCTGCCGTCCACCAGGTTTTCCACCGCGTGATCGAGGTTGGCGTCGGCGCGAACGTAAGCCGGGTCTTTGCCGCCGAGTTCCAGGCCCACGCCGAGGAAGCGACCCGTAGCGGCAGTTTCCATGGCCTTGCCGGCGTCGACTGAACCGGTGAAGTTCACCTGGTGCACACGGCCGGAGGCGATGATCTCACCGGTCTGGCGGTGATCGAGCAGCAGGTTCAGGAACAGTCCTTCTGGCAGATTGGCGCGGCGAAATGCTTCGGCGAACCGTTCGCCCACCAGCAGTGTCTGCGACGCGTGTTTGAGGATGACGCTGTTGCCGGCCATCAGTGCCGGAATGATCGTATTCACCGCCGTCAGATACGGATAATTCCAAGGTGCGACGACCAGCACCGTACCGAGCGGTTCCCGTTTGATCTGCCGTCGAAAACCAGCGACAGGCCTGGGCTCAACGGCTGCCAACGCTTCAGGTGCAATGGCGATCATGTGCCGGGCGCGCTCTTCGAAACCGCGCAGTTCGCCCGCGCCAAAGCGCACCGGGCGGCCCATCTGCCAGGCCAGTTCCGGGACGATTTCGTCCTTCATGGCCAGCATCGCGTCCACCGCCGCGCTGCAAAACGCGGCGCGCTCACTCAGTGGTCGGCGTTTCCATTGCGTCTGGGCCGTTGCGGCAGCCACCAACGCCTGCTCGATCTGCGAGGCATCGGCACAGCGACGTTCGGCATAAACCCGGCCATCGACCGGTGAAATGAGTTGAATCGTTGCAGTCATGATGGCGGTCTCAATAGCGCTCGAAACCGCGCTGCAGTTCCCAGTCGGTGATTCGCCGGTCGTACTCTTTCTGCTCCCACTCGGCGGTGTGCACGTAGTGGTCGATGACTTCATCACCGAACGCTTCGCGCAGCATCGTCGAGTTCTGGAGTGCGGCGCTGGCTTCGCGCAAGGTCTTCGACACTTCCGGCAAGTGTTCGTCGACGTAGGCATCGCCTTCAAAGGGCGGCACGAGGTTGAGCTTTTCGTCGATACCGGCCAGCCCCGCAGCGATCAACGCCGCGAAGGCCAGATAAGGGTTGAGGTCAGCACCGCCGATGCGGCATTCGATGCGGATGGATTTGCTGCTTTCTGCGCACAGACGAAAGCCTGCGGTGCGATTGTCGCGACTCCAGACCGCCCGGGTCGGCGCAAACGTGCCGGCCTGAAAACGCTTGTAGGAATTGATATAGGGCGCGAGAAAGCAGGTGATGTCGTTGGCGTATTTCAGCTGCCCGGCCACCCAGGCGCGCATCAGTTTCGACATGCCGAACTCGGCCTTGGCGTCGAAGAACAGCGGCTTCTTGGCGTTTTTGTCCCACAGCGAATTGTGGATATGGCTGCTGGACCCGGCGGCGTCATACCGCCATTTGGCCATGAACGTGATCGCCTTGCCCTGCAGCTGCGCGATCTCTTTGCAGGCGTGTTTGATGATGACGTGATGGTCGGCCATGGTCAGCGCGTCGGCGTAACGGATGTTGATTTCTTCCTGGCCCGGGCCCCATTCACCCTTGGAGTTTTCCACGGGAATGCCGGAGGCCTGCAGATGCTTGCGAATCGCCCGCAGCACCGGCTCCTCGCGGGTGGTCTGGAGGATGTTGTAATCTTCGATGTAGTGGCCGGCGGTTTTTGGCTTGTGGTAGTTGCGCTCGTGGATGGCTTCGTAGCTTTCGTCGAACAGATAGAACTCAAGTTCCGAGGCGAACATGCCGGTGTAGCCGCGTTCGCGCAGTCGCTCGATCTGCTTTTTCAGGATCGCCCGCGGGCTGTGCGGCAGGTCGCGTCGATGGTGATGGTCGAGCACGTCGCACAGCACCAGCGCCGTGCACTCGAGCCAGGGCACTCGCCGCAACGTCGACATGTCGGGCTTGAGGACAAAGTCGCCATAGCCCTTGCTCCAACTGGCAGCGGCGTACCCCGGCACGGGTTCCATGTCGATGTCGTCGGCCAGCAGGTAATTGCAGCAGTGCGTTTCTTCATGGCCGCTGTCGATGAAAAACTCGACCTGGAAGCGCTTGCCGACCAGTCGGCCTTGCATGTCGACCATGCAAACAAGAACAGTATCAATTTCGCCGGAGGTGGCAGCACGCTTGAGTTGATCAAAACTGAGGAGGGGCTCGGTCATCACGTAGTCCTGCGTGAAATGGTTGGGCCTGTCTGAAATAGCTGTTGCAGACGCTCTCCAGAACAACCCAAAACCTGCAGACGCGAGCATCGTGTGCAATAAGCTGCTCTTAGCTTAGCCTAAGGCCGATAAACGCAAGTTTCGGTGATCGAAACCTGATTCACTGCGCTCCAGAGTTGCCGGTACGCGCTAACCAGTTGATCGAGAGTGAACGCGAGATTGCGCCCACTCGGATTGGGCAGGACCCAAACCTGGACATTGCCGAAGGTTTTTGATTGAAGCCCCCAGGCGATTTCTCGCTTTCCGGATAACGCGCTGTATGCCGCCTTACCAAGAAACGCGACATAGCGCGGCGCATAACGGGCGATCTTCTGTTCAAAGTTCGCCGCAGCGGCGGTAAATTCCTGTAGCGATAGCTGATCTGCTCGCGCCGTGGGCCGATCCACCACGGCGGTTAATCCGCACTGATAATTCAAGATCGTCCGGTCGTTTTCCGGGTGCACCTGTTCAGGCGTGAAGCCCGCAAGATGCAGCGTGCGCCAGAAACGATTGCCTCTGCCGGCAAAGTGGTGCCCTTGTGCGGCGGCCGTCATGCCCGGGTTGATGCCGCAAAAAATCACCGACAGATGTTCAGCCAGAATGTCTTCAAGTCCTTCACGCACCGCAAATCACACCGACCGCATTGCGTGTCAGCTCCGTCAATTCTTCTCGGGATTTGCCTGCCCGCGCACGTATCGCAAGGCTGTGCAGCAAGGAGGACGCGAGGACGGCGAGGGCGGCTGCGTCGACATCGCCTTTCAGCTCGCCGGAATCGATGGCTGTTCGCAGACGCGTCTCCAGATCGGCATCGAGCCTGCTGAGCCGGTCTGACAGCACGTCGCGAATTTCCGAATCCTCGACCGCTTCGGTGGTTGCCGTGCCGATCGCAAAGCAGCCGCGCGGTTGGCCGTCGCCCGAGAAGTAAATGGACAACTGCCCTTCGTAGAACCGCATCAGCGCATCGCGCAAGGTCAGGGTGTTGTCCGTCAGCGCCTCACGCATCGCCGCCGCTGCAAATTCCCAATATTGCTCAAGCGCTTTTATGTAGAGCGCGTGTTTGTCGCCGAATGCCGCATAGAGGCTGGGGCGATTCATGCCCGCTGCGGTGGCGATGCTGTCCAGCGACGCGCCGGAATAACCGGTATTCCAAAACACACCAAGCGCTTGCTGCAACGCTGTCTGCGGGTCGTAAGCGCGAGGGCGGCCGCGGCCTTTTGCCTCTGTGATCTTTTTTTGTGCCATGTCGTATAAAAACCTTGCTGGAGGGTTTGCGTGGATATATTCTTACACCATCGCACAAAATTAAGGAACCAGAAATTCCTTGGTTTACGGTTTGTTGAAGCGGAGCTCGAACTGAGTGTTGCTGCGACGAAACAGGTGCGGCGGAGCGATCCTCCAGACCGTGCTCGGGCTTGATTCCTCACAGCAACTCTTGACGTCGGGGCCGCCGCATTTTTAGCCGGCCCGATTTCCCGGTTAAAGGTGTATTCGATCATGACTAAACAGTTCGGCATCCCGGCTTCGCAAAGCTTCGAGCACCCAGCACCGAACCTTGGCGATACGCCCATCAAAAAGCCGTTCAAACAGACACTGCGGCCGTTCCTGATTGTCGGTTTGCCGCTGATTTTCGCCGCGGTTTGCTTTGCTCGCTATCAGGCAGGCATCGCCATTGTCTCGACCGACAACGCCTACGCCCGGGTGGCCAAGGCATCGATCAACGCGCGGGTTTCCGGGCAAGTGGTCGACATCGCCGTCGAGGACAATCAGCAGGTTCACAAGGGCCAGGTGCTGTTTCGCATCGACCCGAAACCGTTGCAGATCGCCGTTAACCGCGCAGAAGCCCAGTTGAGCGTGGCGCGTTTGCGTATCGATGGACTCAAGGCCAGTTACCGCCAGCAGCAGGCGGAACTGCAATCGGCCAAAGAGTCGGCTGATTTCGATCAACGGGAATTCGCCCGCAAGAAGGCGTTGGTCGCGACCGAGTTCGTCTCCCGCGCCATTTACGAACGCGCCGACACCGACCTCAAAGTGGCGCGGCAACGGGTTGCGTCGGTCGAACAACAGATCGCCAGCACCGTCGTTGCCCTGAACGGCAATCCGAACATCGACGCCGATACCCATCCGACGGTTCGCGAAGCCAGGGCTCAGCTCGACGAGGCGCAGCTCTACCTTTCGTACGCAACGGTGTATGCGCCAGACGATGGCATCGTGGCCAAGGTCGACGATCTGCAAGTCGGCAACTTCGTCAACAACGGCGCGCCTGCCTTTGCCCTGCTGTCCGATCGCGAGATCTGGGTAGAGGCCAATTTCCGCGAAACCGACGTCACCCACATGCGTCCCGGCCAGGCCGCGACGGTTAGTATCGATACCTATCCTGATCACGTTTTCAAAGCCCACGTGACCAGCATGAGCCCGGGTGCCGGGTCGGACTTCGCCCTGTTGCCGCCGGAAAATGCCACCGGCAACTGGGTGAAAGTCGTGCAGCGCGTACCGGTGCGGCTCGAACTCGATGAAGCCGATCCTGCATTGCCGCTGTTCTCGGGCACCAGCGCCACGGTCAAGGTTGATACCGGCTATCACACGCCCTGGTGGCACCCGCTCAAGGCATTATTGACCGCAGGTAACTTCTGATGAACGCCAACCTTGCCGGACCTCAAGGTGCGGGAACGTTAAGGTTCGCCGCGCTGCTCGCGACGTATATGCAGTCGGCGAACCTGCCGCTTCCGAATGCCGTACTCAGATTGATTCAGGGCAGCCTGTCGATGACCGACGACCAGGCGGGGTGGATTTTCACCTCGTACCTGGCGGCCAGCGCCATCACCATGCCGATTGCGCAATGGCTCGCCGGGCGTTTTGGCCTGAAGTTTGTCTATCAAACCGCGCTGGCCATTTTCGTCCTTGGCTTGCTGCTCTCCACCCAGGCAACGACGCCGCTGGAATTCATCGGTGCACGCATCATCCAGGGCTTGGCGAGCGGCGTGCTGGCGCCGCTGTCGATGGCGATTTCACTGGAGACATTGCCCCTCGAGAAGCGCGCAAAATTCGGCATAACCTGGACCGCCATCGTGCTGTTCGGCATCGTCAGCGGCCCGAGTCTTGGCGGGTGGATCGGCGAGCATTTCGACTGGCGCCCCATCTTCTACATAAGCGTTCCGCTGTCAGCATTCATCTTCCTTGTGATGGCGCTGTTGCTGAACGAGAAGAAAGCCGAGAAGCGGCCGTCGTTCGATTTCTTCGGCTTCGGCAGCTTCACGCTGGGGTTGATCAGCCTGCAAATGTTGCTCGATCGCGGTGAGCGCCTGGACTGGTTTGCGTCGACCGAGATCTGGCTCGAAGCAATCGGCTGCGCGTTGGGGTTTTACCTGTTCGCTGTGCACGTGCTGACCGCGAAGGCGCATTTCCTCAACAAGCGCTTGTTCAACGACCGCAACTTTGTGCTGTCGACGATCATCTTTTTCGCCGTCGGTTTTGTGCTGCTGTCGACCATGGCCCTGACCTCGCCGATGCTCGACGAGATTCTCGGCTACCCGCCGGACACCACCGGTTCCCTGACCATCCCGCGTGGTATCGGGCTGGTCGGTGCATTCCTGCTGATGAACCGTGTGCCCGAGCGTTTCGACCGTCGACTGTTCGTGGCAGCAGGCGTTGCCGTGGTGATTTATGCCAACTGGCTGATGCTCGGTTATTCGCCATTGATGGACTGGTCGCCCGTGGCAGTGGCCGGCGCGATTCAGGGCATTGGTATCGGCATCTTGATGCCGTCGCTGACCAAGGTCGCATTCAGCACGCTTGACCCGACGTTACGCCCCGAAGGCACCGGTCTGTTCAATCTGTCCCGTGTGTACGGCAGCACCCTGGGCGTGGCAATTGTGCAGCTGTATTTCTTCAACAACACGCAAGCGATGCACATGGCGCTGGTCAGCAATCTGACGCCATACCGCGTCGGGCCGATGTCCCTGCAAGCCCTGGCGGAGCTCAACCACATGGTCACCCACCAGGCGGCGTTTATCGCGGTGGTCGACCAATTCAAGATTTTGATGGTGGCGATGCTGGTGGTGAGCCCACTGGTTGTCTTTCTTCGCAAGCCCGTTCCGACCAACTAGTTTTCGTGGAGTTTGCCCAATGAAATCCAATGCGCGCTTCCTCAACAAACAGCTGTTCAAAACCACCTTCGGGGCGGTGTCGGCGCTGGTATTCCTGACCGCTTGCACCGTCGGCCCCGACTATCAAATGCCCGCGCCGAGCCTGTCGCAGCATTACGATCAACAGGCCGAGCAGCGCCTCGGCCAGGGCGGTAACACGCCTGGCGAACAGCGCATCGAACTCGGTAAAAAAGTCCGCGGTGACTGGTGGACAGCCTTCCAGTCGCCGAAGCTCAACAACGTGGTGCGTCGCGCCATTGAGGGCAATCTTGAACTCGTGGCGGCGGACGCAACCATTCGCCAAGCCGCGTCTTCAGTGGCTGCGGCGGAAGGTGTGCTGTATCCGCAAGTCGATTTTGGTGCGACGGCAGGCCGCCAGCGGGTACACAACGCGAAGGAGCCTTCCACTTCCAATTTCTATGCAATCGGGCCGCGGGTCGGCTTCGATCTTGACGTGTTCGGCGGCAACAAACGCGCGGTCGAACAGCAAGAAGCGTTTGCCGCGCTGCAGAAGCATCGCTACGAAGCGGCTTACCTGACCCTGACCGGCGATGTCGCCAGCCAGGCATTGTTGGTGGCCTCCGCGAACGCGCAGATCGCGGCCGTCGAGAAGCTGCTGGCCAATGACGCGAAAAACCTCGACCTCGTGCGCATGGCACACGCCAACGGCACCACCACGCAGATCGACGTTTCCCTGGCGCAAACCCGGCTCGCCCAGGACCGTACGTTGCTGCCGCCCCTCGCTCAACAGCGCGATGCGGCACGCCACGCGTTGTCGATTCTGACGGGCAAAGGCCCGGCTGACTGGATTGCGCCGGACTTCGATTTTGCCGAGTTCACATTGCCGGCCAATGTGCCCGTCAGCGTGCCTTCGGAAATGGCCCACGGCCGGCCGGACGTCCTGCAAGCCGAGGCTGAACTGCACATGGCCAGCGCGGCCGTTGGCATCGCCACTGCCAATCTCTACCCACGCGTCACGTTGTCCGCGTCGTTGGCTCAGGCCGCTTCAGGTAATGGCGGCGCCGCGCTTTGGGGGTTTGCGGCGGGGATTGCAGGGCCGCTGTTTGATGGCGGAACGCTCAAGGCGGAACGTCAGGCGGCGGTCGACGGCTACAAGGCGACGCTCGCTGGCTACCAGCAAACTGTCATTCAGTCGTTCGGCCAGGTCGCGGACTCGCTGCAGGCGATCAACCATGACGCCGAGCAAAACCTGGCGCAGGAAGACGCGCTGCGCGCCGCCGAAACCAGCTTGCGCTTGAACCAGCAAGCCTATGCACAAGGCGAGAACAGCATTCTTCAAGTGCTGGAAGCCGAGCGTGCCTATGAGCAGGCGTTGCTCGGCCAAATCAAAGTGAAAACCGCGCAATACCTCGACACCGTGCAGCTCTACGTGGCGCTCGGCGGTAATTCCGTCGGTGCGTTCGAGCAGCGCGTTGCCAGCCGCGAAGCAGCGAAACCTTCGTATCAATAACCCCGGAGATTGGAGAAAAGACATGACTTACGAACCCTTTAACGATGACCTTCGTGACACGAAATTTGCGCTGAATCACGGCTCAGCTGAACTGCCTGCCGTTGGATTTGGCACGCTGTTTCGCGACCTCAGTGTCACCACCCAGGCGGTCAAGGACGCGCTGGAAGCAGGCTTTCGCCATTTCGATTGCGCCGAGCGTTATCGCAATGAAGAACAGGTTGGCGTGGCCTTCAAGGAAATGCTGGACGCCGGAAAAGTCCGCCGCGAAGACTTGTTCATCACCACCAAGCTGTGGAACACCAACCACCGTCCGGAGCGCGTCGAACCCGCATTCGAGGCCAGTTGCCGACGCCTCCAAGTGGACTACATCGACTGCTACCTGATCCACACGCCGTTTGCCTTTCAACCCGGCGACAACCAGGACCCGAGGGATGCAGAGGACCACGTGATCTACGACGACGGCATCACGCTGATTGAGACCTGGCGGGCGCTGGAACACCTGGTGGATGAGGGCCGCTGCAAGTCGATCGGCTTGTCGGACATCACCCTGGAAAAGCTGCAACAGATTGTCGAAGTGGCGCGGATCAAACCGGCCGTGGTGCAAGTCGAGTCCCACCCGTACCTGCCGGAATGGGAACTGCTCGAATTCTGTAAGCAGCATGGAATTATCGTGCTGGCGTTTGCGCCGCTGGGCCACGGCATGGAGCCCAATGTCCTTGAAGAACCGGTGCTCACCCAGATTGCCCAACGCGTGCAGAAGACCCCGGCGCAAGTGGCGCTGGCCTGGTCGGTGCAACGGGGAGTGGCTTTCCTGACCACATCGGCGACACCGAGTCATATCCGGGAAAACTTCGATATTTCGACCTTGCCGCAACGGGCCATGGTTGAAATACAGAACGACATTACCACCCGGATTCGATTCAACTCGGTGGTCGAAACCGGTGTTCCAGGATTTATTCCGCGCAAGAAGTAACCCATGATGAAGGGCGGCCCTCCAAGACTTGATGCCTAGCAGTTAAGTCGTTGAACGCCGCAATCCCTGTGGGAGCGAGCCTGCTCGCGATAGCGGTATAACATTCAGCAGGTGTATTGCCTGCCAGTCCGCTATCGCGAGCAGGCTCGCTCCCACAGGTTTTGTGCCTTAACTGATCGGCATTAGGCCTTGTAAGGCTGTCCCTTTTATCCATCCCCCGAGGTGCAAACGATGGACGTGTTCCAGACCCTGCGTTGTTTCGTGGCTGTGGCCCAGAGCGGCAGCTTTACGGCGGCGGCTGAGGTGTTGGACACCACCACGACCAACGTTTCCAAAGCGGTTTCCAGCCTGGAAGCCAGGCTTCGCACACGCCTGATCAACCGCACGACCCGCCGTCTGGCGCTGACCGAAGCCGGGCTGCGTTACCTGGAACGCTGTGAGCGGATTCTTGAAGAGATGCGCGAGGCGGATGAGGAAGCGGGCACGGCGAACACCCAGCCTGTGGGCCGGCTGAAGATTCATGCCATGGCTGCCATTGGTAATCACTACGTGATCGATGCCGTTGCCAGATACAGAGAGCTGCACCCGACGGTCATGTTTGATTTGACCCTGACCAATCGACTGCCGGACTTGCTGGAGGAGGGCTATGACATGTCGATTGTGTTGGCGCGGGACTTGCCCGATTCAGGCTTCGTCGCGCAGCGACTCGGCATCACCTACAGCATCCTCTGCGCCTCGCCAGCGTATTTGAAAAAACGCGGGCACCCCGAATCCCCGGCCGCACTCGCCGAACATGATTGTCTGAAAATCGTGAATACGGTGATGCCGGTGGAAAACTGGGAGTTGGAAGGGCCGGATGGGGTGGAGACCATCAGCGTTCCGCTATCACCTTTCCACATCAACACTGCCGATGGCATGACCGTTGCGATTACCAACGGCATGGGGATTGGTATCCAGCCGATTGCGTCCGCAGTCGATGGCCTGCGGGCCGGCACGTTGGTGCGGGTATTGCCCGAGCATCATCTTGAGGCGCTGAATTTGTATGCGATCTATCCGTCACGAAAGTTCGTCGATGCAAAAATAAAGACCTGGGTGGAGTTTCTCAAACACTCCATTCCGGACGTGCTGGCCGCGGATGAAAAAATCGTCGGTTCAGCGAAAAAAAGATGATTTACAAGCGCTGCAGGCATGGAGTGTCGACCCTCCATCCACCGTGCAGGCTTCAACCATTTGAACATCCGGTGCCCATCACCTGGTACTGAAGGACATGGCGTTGACCCTTGGAATCTTCATAGGTCATTTGAGCCGGGACCGGTCCGCACTCATCCGCAATTTCTGTCATGGTGATGATTTTCTTGATGTCCAGGCTGGTGCCGTAGGTGTAGCTTTCGATCGGTGTTTTGCTGGCTTCGGCGGTTGACTGGCCGTTGTCTGCAAAGGCGTGTGCCCCTATACCGCTGAGCGCCAGGAACAGCGCAATTTTTAAACCTTTCATGTCATTCACCTTTTTGTCTTGGTTGACCCGGACTCACCGGGTAGAGACGATGCTAGGCGGTTGGGGCTCCCCCAAAAAGCGGCCCGCCGGACAAACACTGTTGCCGGTTTGCGCATGAATGGCAGGTGTCGAAAAAGCCAATGGCGCTGCACCTGCACCTATGGCATCGTCGAAAAAAATACGTCGTACAGCGAACAGGATCAGAACGATGGAGGAGGGTGATGAAGTCGGCGCAACGCCGTCGATGGCAACGCTGAAAGCGTTCAATCGGTGCGTGCTCCACTTGGGGCGGCTGGCTCGGGAGCGCGGCGCTTCGCAGTTCATCGCCGAAGGCCTGCAAGCGTTCCGCCCACTGGTGCCCTTTGCGTCAGCGTGGTGGGGCGAGATGTCCGCGTCAGCCGGCAACGCACCTCCCAAGAGCTGGATGCACGGGCGCATCAACCTGCCCGAATCGTTTGCCGCCGAATGGCACAAAAGCGCGGACCGCGACAAATTCTCCCATGACACCTTGAGCCAGCCCGGTGAGGTCGTGCGCGAAAGCGGCTTCACTGACCCCGATGAAGCGGTGGAGGCGTTCGCTCGGCGCCACGATCTCTATCACCCGATGTGCATCACTTTCGAGTTGCCCGAAAGCGGCTTGATGTTTTTCGTGTGTCTTTACCGTGGCGTTGATGCACCGGCCTTCAGCGACAGCGAGGCCGCGTTGTTTTCGGCCTTCTGCGACCACCTGTTGCAGCTGTGGCGGTTCCAGGTGCAAGACATGATCCGCATCGACACCGGCAATGGTGCGACCGACTTCGGGGTGGCGCGCATGGACGGCAGTCTGCTGTACGTGGGCGCGAGCCTTTGCGCCGCCATTCAGCGCGAGTTGCCCGGGTGGAGCGGTTCGATGCTGCCGGCCGAGGTGATCGCGCAACTGCCAAAGGCCCCGTGCGTGATGCGTCTGGGCCGTTGTGCGCTGACCCTGAGCCCGAACGCGGAGCATGTGATTCTGTCGCTCGAAGCTCAGTCACGCGCAGCAGTCCTTGCGCCAAGGGAGCGGACGGCGGCGATGCTGTTTGCTGCCGGTCATTCCTACAAAGAGATCGCCAAAATCCTGACCCTCAGCCCGGCGACAGTGCGCACTTATCTGCGCAACTGCTACTTGCAGCTTGGCGTGAAAAGCAAGGTCGAGCTGGGTTCTGTCCTGCGGGACGCCACGCGCCGCGATTAACTCCTCCAATCTCCCCAACGAAATGCTCACCCCCCCTCTAGGAATGATCCCCTCGCCACAGGGCTCACTCCTACAGGAGGAAATTGTTGCTGGGCTATTTTTGTTGCCCCTCCTCATTTGTGGAGGTCCCGCAGGCCGCGCCGCTCTATAGGGTATGCCCTGCATATCAGGGGCTTGCGCGGCAGTCTGTCCGGGCCACTTCCAAAACTATAAAAACAGAGGTGAGGCAGTTGAAATTTTCCAGGCTGTTTATCGCGGTTGCGACGACCACGGCAGTTTCCAGCATGGCGCTCGTGGGGTGCCAGACCCAAGGCACGACGCCCGCCGACATGGTGATGCGCAACGGCTATGTCTACACCGTCGATGGCCAGAATTCCGTGCAGCAGGCGATTGCCGTGGCGGGCGGAAAGATCGTCTATGTCGGTAGCGATGAAGGGGTTTCCTCGTACATCGGCCAGCAGACCCAGCTGATCGATCTGGCCGGGCGCATGCTGATGCCAGGCTTCATCGACGCACACATGCACCCCGGGGACGGTGGCCGCGCCATGACCTTGTGCGACTTGAAGTACCAGACCATGACGCGCAAGGTTTTCCAGGAAACCATTCAAGCCTGTCTGGACGCCGACAAGGACAAGGGCCCCGATGTCTGGCTCGAAGTCGGCAGCTGGGATCGCATGGGCATGGATGGGCTCGACGGCGACCCGGACAAATCGACGCTGGACGCGCTCAAGACCAATCGCCCGATCCAGGTTCGTTCCACCGACTTCCATACCGTGCTGGTCAACTCCCGAGGCCTGGCCGTGGCCGGCATTAACAAAAACACTGCCAATCCGGGCGATGGCAAATACGTGCGTGACAGCGCCGGCAACCCCAACGGCATCTGCGAAGACGGCGCGGCCGATGCCATGGCCGCTGTGGTGCCGCCCGCCACCGATGCCGAAAAACTCAATCAGACCCGAGCGGCGCTGGACGCGATGCGTGAGCAAGGCATCACCAGTTTCTTTGATGCAATGTCGAGCCCCGAGATTGGCAAAGCCTTGACCAGTCTGCAGCAGTCGGGCGAGCTGACGGCCCGGGCATTGCTGGCGATCAAACTGGACCCGGCCGCCGCTGCGGCGGACCCGACAAAAACCATCGCCGACGCCAAGGCATTGGCCACGACTTACGATCAGGGCGAAGCCAAACCCGCGCCGGGCGTGAGCATGCGCCACGTCAAATTGTTCATGGACGGCATCATCAATGCGCCGGCGGACACCGGGGCGATGTTGACGCCGTACTTGCACAATGCCGGAACCGATAAGGCGCCAAAATGGACAGCGGGCAAGAATGTCGGTGAGCTGTACTTCCCGCCGCAAGTGCTCAAGCCGTTGCTGTTGCAAGCCGTGCAGGCGGGCCTCGATCCGCACCTGCACGCCACCGGAGACCGCGCGGTGCGCGACTCGTTGAACGGCATCGAATACGTGCGTCAGCAATTGCCCGGCAATGGTTTCCGCCCGGCCATTACGCACAACGAGTCCGTGGACCCGGCCGACTATCCGCGCTTCAAGGCACTCGACGTGACTGCGAACATGTCCTTCCAGTGGGCCCAGCAGGCACCGTCCACCATCGACGGCACCAACGAGCACCTGGGTGCCCAGCGTTTTGCCCGCATGGAGCCGTCGGGCAGCATCGCCCGTGCCGGCGGCCGCGTGGCGTATGGCAGCGACTGGCCCGTCGATCCGCTCGACGAATTCCTCGCGCTGAAGATCGGCGTCACCCGCTCAGGTGATCCGCAGAACCCTCACAGCTACGGCCCCAAGTATGCCGGCAGGTTGAATGACGACCCGGCACTGTCGCGCACGGAGGTGCTGCGCACCATCACCATCAACGCCGCCGAGCAGTTGAAACTGGAGGCGGTGGTTGGCTCGGTCGAAGTGGGCAAGTTCGCCGACCTGATCGTGCTGGACAAGAACTTCATGCAGGTGCCTGAGGATGAATTGGCGCGTAATAAGGTGTTGCTGACCATGGTGGGAGGCAAGGTTGTATGGGCAAAGGCTCCGTTCGTAGGGCTTGAGCAGCGGCCGGCTCAAGTCGCCATGACGGAACAACAATAAGAGCAACTGCCTGCCAATGCCCGAGAGTCCAACACATCCCCTGTGGGAGCGAGCCTGCTCGCGATGGCGGTATGTCAGACAACGTTAATGTCGACTGACACTCCCTGATCGCGAGCAGGCTCGCTCCCACAGGTTCTGCGCCCCAGATAATCGTCAGTAGCGTCCACTAATAACAAGAGAACACCGCAATGACCCAACACCGAAGTCCCCTGATCGAGACCCGTTCGATCGATTACATCCCCGAGGCCGAGCGCCATGGCAGCCTCTACAGCCAGTTCACCCTGTGGCTCGGCGCCAACCTGCAAATCACCGCCATCGTCACCGGCGCACTGGCCGTGGTGCTGGGCGGGGACGTGTTCTGGTCGCTCATCGGCTTGCTGATCGGCCAGGTGCTCGGCGGCGCGGTCGTGGCTTTGCACGCCGCCCAGGGGCCGAAGCTCGGGCTGCCGCAGATGATCTCCAGTCGTGTGCAATTCGGCGTCTATGGGGCGGCGATCCCGATTGTGCTGGTGTGCCTGATGTACCTCGGTTTCAGCGCCACCGGCGCGGTACTGTCGGGGCAGGCCATTGCCCAGTTGATCCACGTCAGCGACAGCGCCGGCATCCTGATTTTCGCCGCATGCATCGCGTTCCTGACGATCTTCGGCTATCGGGTTATCCACTTGGTCGGACGGGTGGCCAGCGTGCTGGGCATCATTGCCTTTGCCTATCTGTTTGCCCGGCTGATGACGCTCAACGATATCGGCCTGTTGCTGGAAAATCGCCACTTCGGCTGGAGCACATTCCTGCTGGCGGTGTCGCTGTCCGCGTCCTGGCAAATCGCCTTCGGGCCTTACGTGGCCGACTACTCCCGTTATTTGCCGAGCAAAACTTCGTCCTGGAAGACCTTTGCTGCTGTCGGCCTGGGCACCGTGCTCGGCGCCCAGGCGTCCATGGTGCTGGGCGTGTTTGCCGCAGCATTGGCCGGTGTGAATTTTCGCGGTCATGAAGTGGCGACCATCGTCGGCCTGGGCAGTACCGGGGTGATGGCCTCGCTGCTGTATTTGAGCGTGGTGTTCGGCAAGGTCACGGTGTCGACACTCAACGCCTATGGCAGCTTCATGTGCGTGGCCACGATCATCAGTGGTTTTCGCAGCCGTCTCGAAATCACCGCCCGTCAGCGCATGGTGTTTGTGCTGTTGATTGTCGCGGCGTCCACCACGCTGGCGTTGCTGGGGCAGTACTCGTTCCTCAACTCGTTCAAGTACTTCATCCTGTTTCTGCTGACGTTTTTCACGCCGTGGAGCGCGATCAACCTGGTGGATTACTACTTCATCAACAAAGAGCGCTATGACATTGCGGCGTTGTCCGATCCGGCAGGCCGTTACGGTCGCTGGAACGTGCGCGGGATCAGCGTCTATGTCATCGGTGTATTGATCCAGTTGCCTTTCGTCGACACGCATTTCTACTCCGGACCGATGGTCGCGCAGCTCGACGGTGTTGATGTTTCCTGGATCGTGGGGCTGGTGGTGCCGGGCATTCTCTACTACCTGCTGGCGAGGACAACGGCACCGGCGGTGTTACCCGAGCAGCCTTCAAAGGCCTGAATCAAGGACTTACAAAGTGAATGCGCCGGTCACCGGCATGTCTTGAAGCGTCTCCTATACTGATCCGCGTTGACAGGTTCAACACAGATCCCGAACGCCGTTGGAACAGCGACTCGCGTTCCGACGGCTTCCCTAAGAACTCACAGTCAGGAGAACGATCATGACCATCCGCATTGGCGACGAAGCACCGGACTTTACCGTCGAAAGCACCGAAGGCACGCTGCATTTCCATGAGTGGATCGGCGACAAGTGGGCGATTCTGTTCTCGCATCCCAAGGACTTCACTCCGGTGTGCACCACTGAACTCGGTTACATGGCCGGGCTCAAGCCGGAGTTCGACAAACGCAACACCAAGGTTGTCGGGCTCAGCGTCGACCCCGTCAGCAACCATGCGAGCTGGGCCAAGGACATCGAGGAAACCCAGGGGCATGCGGTCAACTACCCCATGATCGGCGACGAAAACCTCGTTGTGGCCAAGCTCTACGACATGATCCACCCGAATGCCAGCGGCGGCGCCCGCACGGCCGTGGACAACGCCACGGTGCGTTCCGTGTTCATCATCGGGCCAGACAAAAAGGTCAAGGCAATGCTCATTTACCCAATGAGTGCCGGGCGTAACTTCGATGAAGTGCTGCGCCTGCTCGATGCGCTGCAATTGAACGCCAAGCACACCGTTGCCACCCCGGTTAACTGGCGTCCGGGTGAAGACGTGATCATCCCGACTTCGGTGTCCGACGAAGACGCGAAGAAGAAATACCCGGATGGTTTCAAAGCGGTGAAACCTTATTTGCGCACGGTGGCGCAACCGAAGTAACCCACACGGAGACCCTGGCATGGCCGTCCAAGTCTTGCGCGTCGACGCAACGCACATCGCCAAAATCGCTTACCTCTTCGACGCTTATCGAGGCTTCTACGGCCAGCCTTCTAATTTTCAGCAGTCCCGGGATTTCATCGCCGAACGCATTGCGCGGGATGAATCCGTGATCTTCTTCGCCTCAGATCTGTCCGGTATTGCACTGGGATTCGTCCAGCTGTACCCGACGTTTTCCTCCATCGACGCCCACCGCACCTGGCTGCTCAGCGATCTGTTTACCACCCCCGAGGCCCGGGGGCAGGGCGTGGGGAGGCTACTGATGAACGCTGCCCGAGACTTTGCACTGTCGACCGGCGCCAAAGGCATGGTGCTAGAAACCGCCACGGATAATTTCACGGCGCAGCGGTTGTATGAGTCATTGGGTTACGTGCGCGACCCGGGTTACTACACCTACTGCCTCGACTTAAAGCCGGGCTGACCAAAGCCCGCCGACCCCCATTCCCATCAACACCAACGTTCACGTAGGAGCTGCTTTGTGGCGAGGGGATTTATCCCCGTTCGGCTGCGGAGCAGTCGTGAATTCAGACAACGCGGTGCATCGGATAGACCGTGCGTTCAGGTTTTACGACTGCTTCGCAGCCGAACGGGGATAAATCCCCTCGCCACAGGGCAGCTGCTACAGGGGCTTCGTGCTAATCCAGCTGGAACGTGGTTATCCAACACTCGATTCACCGCCAACTCACCCAACATGATGACCTGCTGAAGCGCCAGCAACGTATTGCGGTGGCTGCCCTCCATCAACGCCGCAATGTCGCTGGCCATCACACTGGCCGACGCCATCGACTCACACGCTTACACCAGCAAGGTTTCGTCATCGACATCCGGGGCAATCATGAAAAGGGTGCTGGGTTTGCGTGGAGTGTTCATGAGCGCCGCCGGAGTGAGGTGGAAATTAAGCGCGCGCTTGGCGGCTCCATGCAGTTTTTTGAATCGAGGTTTTCGTAGGGGGAGGCCGGATCGGTGTCCGGTGGATTGGGTGTGGGCTTGAACATGGTGAATCTCCTAACGGCGCCTTCAGGAAGTAACACTGAGTATCTTTAAACAAGCGCTTTTAAACACGTGCAAGCTTTCAAAAAATCGGGGAAATGTCTTACGTTTTTTTAGGGTTGGCTGTCGGAAGCGAGACGTTTAGGGTAGGTGGCTTCTACAAGGCAACGAGGGTGATATACCTGGGCCCTGATAGAGGCTGCACCTCAACTTGATAGCGCCGCTACGAACCACCTATTGACTCAGTTGCCAGATATCGATCACGGAAGTCACATGAGCACCGAGCTTTTCCCCATCATTTCAGGGTTCGAAACCAAAGCGCAGCCAGCCAGCCAGCTACGACTTTTGGTTCTGTGCCAAAGTGCAGGTATCGCTCGATGACGCACACCCGAATATTCCGCACGAGCAAGTGATGACTGATCTGCAATCACTCTTCGAATCCAAACACATAACTGCGATGCGGGTTAGGTGGGATCAGACCATTCCCAAGCCGACAAACTCAACTTGCTCAAGTTACGACATTTGGCGCTATTATTACGTCAAATGTCGTACGGAGGTATTCGGTATGTCCGCATCGAATCAAGCAGGCAAGCCACCCGAAAAATTAAGGAAAAAAAACGCTTTGGAAGCGAGCGTAAACAAGGCCAGAAAGCCCACCGAGGTGCTGCTACATGGCCGCAATGGCGACACACGTATGTTGATCATTCGGTACACACAGGAAGGATTTGATCTGAGCGACGTCAGAGACATGCTTTCAACGTCAACGCTGTACATGGAACGGGGACTAGTCCAGCGCATCACAGGAAAGTCCGTCAGGACCGTCCAGCGCTTGGTGAAAGAGACCAAGCCAGTGCGGCTGAACCAGCAACAAAGCACGGTTGCCTTCCAATATGCGCAGACGCTGGAGCTCGCTACCAGCGTGTTCGGCAGTCAACAGTTAGCTGAGGACTGGCTGAAGAAACCCTGCAGATACCTGGACGGTAACGTCCCGCTGGAGCTGATCGACAACTCGCTTGGCTTCCAGGTGGTGGAGGACTACCTGACCCGGATAGCACACGGGGTCTATCAATGAATCCTTTGCCCTGGGATGGAAAGTGGCACGCTTGGCGCCTTGACCGCGAGGTCTACAAAGACACTTGGGACAGTGGCATTGGTGCGCAACGATCCGGTGGTCGATGGAACCCGCCCGGCCGTCGAGTGATTTACGCGTCGGCCGACCCATCCACTGCGATCCTGGAAGTCGCGGCTCATGTAGGTTTCGATACCCTGGATCTGGTGCCCCACGTATTGACGTGTTTCGAAGTGCTGGCCCCCGAGATCATCAATGTTGTCCAGCCGGAAGATGTGCCGAACCCGAACTGGCTAGTCCCGTCACTGCCTTCGCCCAATCAGCAGCAGTTTGCTGATGAGTTGTTGGCCGAGCATCCGTTCGTGTTGATCCCTTCGGCGGTTACCCGTCATTCGTGGAATTTGCTGGTGAGCTGCGACTTGGCCGCGGACAAGTTCAAGCTTGTGTCACAGGAACGCTTTGGCCTTGATACCCGGTTGATCGAGACAACCAAATGATTTAACTCCACATCCCATCAACGCTGCGGCAACTTCCAGCGCTCACGCAATTGCTCATATTGCGCCTCAGGCATCTGCACCAACACCGGCGACTCACGCGGATCCAGCCACTCAAAAAGCCGCGAAATATCCCCCTGATCCATCGCCGTGCACCCCAACGTAGGCGCGGCAGGCCCCCGCCAGATATGGAAAAAAATGCACGAACCTGAACCCGGCGACGCCGGCGTGTTGTGCTCGATAAAGATGCCTTTGCGATAAAGGTCCTCTTTGCGCATAAGCTCGGAGCTGTTCCAGTCCTTGGCCATGGCCGCGCCGTCGACCAACTCGTTGTACCGTTCGGATTTGCTGTCATCCACGCACTCAGTAGTCGATGTCAGCGCGAGATAAGGCAGTTTTGTATCGCCCGTCGTGTCGTAACCAAACGCAGTCCCAAGTTTGAAGATACCGGCGGGCGCTTTGCCGTCTCCTTCGCGTTTGACCGGTCCTTCACCGGGTTCGACGTTGCCCAAACCCTTGCCCCACGCCATCCCGTTCTTGCCGACCACCACGGCAAACCTGTCCCCGACTTTTCGGAAGCTTCCCTCAACCCGTCCATAGCGCTGCGCCGTACCCTGAATGTCATTCCAGTTTTTTGTAGTGACCACAATCAGCTGGTGACTGGTGTCCAGCACTTCACCGGCACTCAGCGGTGTAATGGGAAAATCCATCACGTTCTTCGGCGCTCCCTCGCCACCGAAAGTGAAGTGCCACCACTCTTTCGAGTACCCGGCAAATCCCTCTTTTTCCATGGCGCTGCTGAGTCGCTGACGGTTTTCCCTTGCGGTCGCATTGATCGTCGGGTTGGCGGTATGCGCGCGTTCATCGAAGCAATCGAACCCGGTGCCCATGTCGAGTGCGCCGTCGTGCCAGCGCTGGGCATAAGGCGCGGTGCAATCGGCTTGAGCGGCCGAGGGTGTCCAGGTGTCGGCGGGCAGAGCATTGGGACCGATCAGTGTCAGGTCCACGGTTGAACCTCTGGAGTGATTCGACACCCGCGCCACATACCCCAGCCGCCAGAAGTCCTGTTTGTCCACGCGTGGATAGAACTCGTCCTTGCGCGGGTCGCCCGGCTCAGTCGCGAAGCGACCCATGTCGGCCACGGCACGGCTGGGCCGATAGCAGTCGAACACCTTCAAGCCGTAACCTTGCTTTTGAAGTGCCGTTTGCACCCGGGCGAGGGCCTTGGCGGTGTCCAGCGACAGCATGCACTCGGCAGCGGCGTAACCGTCGAGTGGGTGTCCGGTGAAGTTGTGGGCGCTGGCGTAGCGAATGTCTTGCTCGATGGTCGGGTCAATCGTTCGCAGATAGACCATGTTTTCGGGTCTTGGCTCGGCACTGGCCGTAGCGGGTATGACGATGTTCAGGAGGAGTATCGAGCAGAAAATCGCGGCGAAAGAGCGCATGCCATACCTCTAGGATACCGGTGCTCTAACCGGATTTGGCGATGGGTCGGGTCGCTGACAGTATCAACCCACCTGGACAATTTCAATTCGGAGAATGTTTAACTTAGTCAATTTTCATGAAGTCCGTCTTTTGAATAGCTGCGCAAGGTGTATGAAAAGGTTGGCGGTGTTCAATTTATGAGGGTTGTAAAGGCTGCGTGACACTTGCGTCTATTGATGGAGATGCAATATCTAAAAATTCGTTCTAACTATCGGTATAAAAGAATATAACGAAATTTTTTATCTCATCTATGGTGAAAATAGTTGGCATGGCTTTAACTCGGTGCGAAGTTTTCAGGCTTAAGCTGGTTATGCTCCACGGGTCTATTTCATGATCGTATGTTTGTCAGTTGTTCCAGAATAGAACTTGCAATCTACTATTGATGATTACTGGAGGTAGGTGTGTGATGACCTATTTTCGATACAATCTTGCTTTTATTTTTATGGCTGGTTTGTTGGCAGGCCCGGCTTACAGCGATGAATTGCCGGCTTCACCCGCACCAAGTTCGCCTACAGGAGTGCCAGTACCGGCAGCGCCTCCAGGGGCAACATGGATTCCTTCGAATCCTAAAGCTGCAGAAGATTATAGAAAGCAGGCGGAGAAAGACAGGGAATCTCTGGAGGTTGAAAGAGCTGCGCAACCCAGTAAAAACCTTGATGGTTATCTACAGGGCATAGGCAAGTACAAACAAAATATTCAGAACTATCGCGATGCAAACGGTGGTTTTCAAAGGCAGCAAATGAATGTTAGAGGCGCCCAGTAATGAGGCTTTCCGATCTCTGGCATGCGCTTGCTGGATTGTTTGTGCCTGTGGTTCTTGTCACCACAGCACTGGGTCTCGGTGCATTGCTTACGGTTCGATTGACCAAACATACGTTTATTCCTGGTCAAAGGGCATTTATCGTTGCTTTTGGTTTTTTGGGAAGTATCACAGGCATCATTGCAGGCGTGAGCCAGCAGTCTATCGTGAGCGCGCTGCTGACTGGTTTGCTTGGCGTTATTTCTTCGTTGCTCGCTTATTTGCTAGGTAAAGAGTCGCTGGTTGAGTGGCGTCCAGTTATTCCTGTTGCGCTGATTCTATTGCTTCTGTCGACGTTGGCAGGACTCACCATGGGTTCTATTTATAAAAAAGACCGTACCGAGTATGAGCGGGCATATGCCCGGCGCATAATGCTTTATGAAAAAGTTGACTTGGAGATCTGCAAGGAGGAGTTATTACGAAAGCTCAGGGGGGAAACGTTTCCGCCAGGCTATGTAATGGCATCTTGTGCGTTATGAGTGGGGAAGAATATATTCATGGCGCTCTGAGCGACAGGTTCCTGAAGACGACAAACAAAAACGCCCGCGATGCTGCCGCGGGCGCCACATTCAGGCCAGGACTCAGGCCACCGGAATCATCGGGTCAGCTGCTGCCAGGGCGGTGGCACGATCAGCTGCCGGCGGGTAGATCCACACGGTGTTGATCTGCGTCTTGAGCTCCTTGGCTTCGTCCTTGACCAGTTTGAGCTGGCGATCCCAGCCTTCGGTGAACACCGCGCCCCAGCCACCCAGGTCGAGGCAGGTCACGTACTTCGGCTGACGGTAAGGGGTTGGCTCGACACCCAGCAGATCCGCGGCAACATTATTCCCGGCGTGGCGGCCTAGGGAGATCGCGTGCTGGCAGGACATCGCGGCGAAGTTGCCGAGGTCGTCGGTGGCGGCATAGGCGACGTCGCCGGCGGCATAGACATGCTTCTGGCCCAACACTTTCAGGTTTTCATCGACGTGCAGGCGCCCTTGTGGATCGCGATCGCTGGTCAGGTGTTCGGTCAGCGGGCTGGCGCGGAAACCGACGGTCCAGATCACCGTTTTGGCTTCGATGTGGCGGCCATCGGCGAGGGTCACGCCGTTGGCGTCCACCGCGGCAACACTGGCGTTGACGATCCATTCGACACCCAGGTGTTCGGAGGCCTCGATGAGCGACGGACGAATTCCGTCACCCAACGTCGCGCCGATCTGCGGCGCACGGTCGACAATGATCACGCGCACGTCCTGATCGTCGCCAAGCACCGCTCGCAGGCGTGCCGGCATCTCGGTGCCGGTCTCGATCCCGGTAAAACCGCCACCGGCGACCACCACCGTGTTGCGAGCAACGCTGTATGGCTGGTCCTTGAGAGATTTGATGTGGTTTTCCAAACGTACGGCGGCTTCGATCTGGTCCACGTCGAAAGCGTGCTCGACCAGACCTGGCACTGCTTTCGGGCGAGCCAACTGGCTTCCGGCCGCCAGCACCAGACGGTCGTAACTCAACGCCCCCTCGCGACCCGCTTCATCGCGGTAGCCGACAGTCCGTGTCTGCTCGTCGATGCGCTCGGCCATGCCTTTGACAAAATGTACACCCACCGAATCAAACAGCGCATCCAGCGGTGCGAACATCTTGTGCACGTCGGTTTCGTAGAAACGGGGACGTATGCGCAGTTCCGCCTGAGGCGCCAGCAGGGTGATCTCCACGTCGTTACGGTCATGCATGTCCAGCAGACGGGCGGCACTCAATGCACTCCATACACCACCGAACCCCGCACCGATAACCAGAATTTGCTGTTTCATGATTTGTTCCTGAAAAGAAGTGGTCAATAGACTTGAAGGTGTTCTTCAAGTTGGCGGGACGGTAGTCGTCCGCTGTGAGTGCATGGTATTGACGGATTCTTTTGGGCGCACTTCTACATCGGTTCAGCAAAGTCATACTTCAGTGGGAAAAAGATATACCAAGGTATTAGCGGGAGGCGGCGAGCCACGTTTCAACGGGCTCTCAGTGCCGCGGGAGGAGGGCGGTCTTGATGCAGTCCAGCAGTTTGTCGGCGTCAAAGGGTTTAGGCAGCCAGGCCACCAGGTTCGGAGTGTCGGCGCCAAGGCGTTGCGCAGCTTCGGGATGGCCGGTGATGAAGATGGTGGGGATGTCGAAGCCCGTGGCAAGCAGTTGCTCGTGCATCTGCACACCGCTCATTCCCGGCATCTGGATATCGGAAATCAGGCAATGTGTTTCAGCGGGGGCATTCGCGCCAAGAAACTCCAATGCGCTGCAATAAGTACGAACTTCATAACCACTGGACCGCAATAAGCTTTTCAGCGCTGTCCGGATGGAGTTGTCGTCATCGACAATTGCGATGATTGTCTTGCGACGCACTTGAACGTCTTGATTCATGCGGAATGCTCCGTGACAGAGCCTGTTGTTATTACAAGATACGCGGACTTGAAAGGGGGAATAGTTATACCAACGTATAGCCCGCTAAGACCTAAGTGTTGAAGTCGAAGGGCAACGGCACGTTCTTTCAGGGCATACCCACGTACAAGGTGATGCAACCAAGGGATGTGTCGGCTGTACCCACGTACAAGTGACGTCTGGAGAGTGGCCCGCCTAAGCTGGAGCGGCATCGTTGGCCTCCGGCGACAGGGGAAGCGCAGCGAGCTGAAGTTCGATATCCACTTACCCGGGCCACGAACATGATGAACAGAAATGACCTGCGACATGCCGACATCAATCTGCTGGTTGTCTTCGAAACCATGATGCGTGAACGCAACGTGACCCGGGCCGGAGAGCGGTTGTTCCTGGGCCAGACCACCATCAGCTGCGCCCTGGGGCGATTGCGTTCGATGTTCAATGATCCGCTGTTCATCCGCACGGGCCGGACGATGGAGCCGACTGCGCGGGCAGAGGAGATTCACACGCGGCTGGCGCCGGCCCTGGATGGCATTGCCGTTGCGTTGAGCTGTACCCAGGGGTTCGATCCGCAGACCAGCGAAGGCACCTTCCATGTCGGACTTTCTGACGATGTCGAGTACGCGCTGCTGCCACGCATGATGAAGCACCTGCGTGATGAGGCGCCGAACATCACCTTGGTGGTGCGTCGGGTGGACCAGCGGCAATTGCCGCAACTGCTGGCGTCCGGTGAGATTTCCGTCGGCATCAGCCTGGCGCAGGAGTTGCCCGCCAGTGCCCATCGCAAGTGCCTGCGCCCGATGCAACCGGTGCTGCTTCGCGCCGATTCAACCCCCGGTCCCCTGACGCTGGATGACTTTTGCAAACGCCCGCATGTGGTGGTGTCTTCGATGGGCAATGTCATCGACGATGCCGACCATGCCCTGTGTCTGATCGGGCGGCAGCGCAAAGTGGTGCTGGCGGTGCCGCAGTTCAGTGCCTTGCCTGCCTTGCTCGCCGGCAGCGACATGGTGGCGATCGTGCCCGACTACGTCGCACAGGCCATGATGCGGCTGGAAGGCATGCGCGCCGAGAGGGTGCCGTTGCGGTTGCCGACGCCGGACCTGTCCATGGCCTGGCGCGGTGCGATTCACAACGACCCGCGTGAAAGCTGGTTGCGTGCCTGCCTTTGTCGTCATCTGGGCCAGCAACAGGAGCAACTCATGGCCATGGCCGTGGCCTGACGCGGTTTGACCTCTGAGCCGAAACCTTGATGAGGTGACTGGGAAGGGCTCGCATGTGGAGCTAGTCTGTAGAGTGGTTACGCTGGACGACAGCCTGACGGCAAAGTGCGGCCTATAAAAAAACCAATAGTGTTGCCACTCAGATGAACAAAACCATGCAGTTATCCTGGGACGACGGTGAGCGTATCTTCTGTCGGGAGATCCGTGCGAATGGCGGTAGCGACAACCCTGTCCTGGTTGCGCGGCCTGCTGCGGAACAACCTCTCCCGGCTTGCCTTGGCCGTCTCGCTCACGAGTTCGGCCTCAAGGACGAACTTGAGGGCACGTGGGCGGTGCAACCGCTTGAGATGGTGCGCGAAGGCGGGCAGATGCAACTGGTGCTCGAAGATCCCGGCGGAGCGCCGCTGGTGCATCTGCTGGTGGCGCCCATGGAAACCGCCGTATTTTTGCGTCTGGCGATCAGCATTGCAGTGGTACTGGGCAAGCTCCATCAGCGCGGGCTCGTCCATAAAGACATCAAGCCCAGCCATATTCTGGTGGACTGCGCCGACGGCCAGGCCCGGCTTACGGGATTCGGCCTGGCCTCACGCCTGCCACGCGAACGACAGGCGCCCGAGACCATTGCCGGCACGCTCGCCTACATGGCACCTGAGCAGACCGGCCGGATGAATCGCTCGATCGATTCCCGTAGCGACCTCTATTCCTTCGGCGTCACGCTGTACGAGATGTTGACCGGCTCGCTGCCGTTCAAGGCCTCGGACCCGATCGAATGGGTGCATTGTCATATCGCCAAAAAACCGCAGTCACCCAGCGAACGGATCGAAACCATTCCCGAAGCGCTCTCCGATATCGTCATGAAATTGCTCGCCAAGACTGCGGAGGATCGCTACCAGACGGCCGCAGCGGTCGAGCATGATCTGCGGCGCTGCCTGGCAGACTGGCAGCAGTTGCGCCAGATCAATACCTTCGCGCTCGGCGAGCACGGCACCTCCGATCGCCTGCTGATTCCCGAGAAACTCTACGGGCGCGAGCGTGAGGTCGGCACCCTGGTTTCCGCGTTCGACCGCATCATTCGCAGCAGCGCACCGGAATTGGTGCTGGTCACCGGCTATTCCGGGATTGGCAAGTCTTCGGTGGTCAATGAACTGCACAAAGTACTGGTGCCACCGCGAGGCCTCTTCGCGTCCGGCAAGTTCGATCAATACCGGCGCGACATCCCCTATTCGACACTGGTGCAGGCTTTTCAAAGCCTGGTGCACACCTTGCTGGGCAAGTCCGACACGGAACTGGCGCACTGGCGGGACGCGTTGCAGGAAGCGCTGGACGCCAATGCCCGGCTCATGACCGACCTCATTCCAGAACTGAAGCTGATCATTGGCGAGCCGCCACCGGTGCCGCCCCTCGATCCGCAACAGGCGCAACACCGTTTCCTTCTGGTGTTCCGGCGTTTTATCGGCGTGTTTGCTCGTGAAGACCATCCGCTCGCATTGTTTCTCGACGATCTGCAATGGCTCGATGCGGCAACCCTTGATCTGCTTGAAGACCTGCTCACCAGCTCGGATGTGCGCCACTTGATGCTGGTAGGCGCCTACCGCAGCAACGAGGTGGATGACTCGCACCCGCTGACGGGAAAACTCCACGCCATTCGCAACGCCGGGGGCCGTGTCGACGAGATCACCCTGGCGCCGCTCGCCAAGGCGCACATTGAGCAGTTGATCACCGATGCGCTGCATGACGAACAGGCGCGCATCGAGCCCTTGGCGCAGTTGGTGCTGGACAAAACCGCAGGCAATCCGTTCTTCGTGATCCAGTTCCTGCAAGCCCTCGCCGACGAGCAGTTGCTGAGCTTCGATCATGATGCACGGCAGTGGTCCTGGGACCCGGATCGCATCCATGCCAAGGGTTATACCGACAACATCGTTGACCTGATGGTCGGCAAACTGGCGCGCTTGCCGATTGAAACGCAACACGCGTTGCAGCAGCTGGCCTGCCTGGGAAACGTCGCCGCCATCACCTCGCTGTCGACCGTTCTGGACCTGCCAAAGGCGCAGATCCGCGCGGTGTTGTGGGAGGCGATTCGCCTGGAATTGGTCGAGCGCCTGGAGGGCGCCTATCGATTTGTTCATGACCGCATTCATGAAGCCGCCTATTCACTGATTCCCAAGGATTCACGCGCCCAGGCGCACCTGCGAATCGGCCGGCTGCTCGCCGCACAGACGCCTCCACAAAAGCTGGAAGAAGCGATTTTTGACATTGTCGGCCAACTCAATCGCGGCGCCGCGCTGCTGACCGGGCAGGGCGAGCGGGAACAGTTGGCAGCGTACAACCTGATGGCCGGCCAGCGCGCCAAGGCGTCGACGGCCTACGCCTCGGCGCTCAACTACCTCGCCACCGGGGCGCAGTTGTTGGACGACGAGTGTTGGGTGCGTCGGCATGGGCTGATCTTCGCGCTGGAGTTGAATCGGGCCGAATGCGAGTTACTGAACGGACAGCTCAGCGTTGCGGATGAGCGTCTGACGGCGTTGTCGAATCGCGCTACGACCGTGATTGAGCGGGCCAGCGTTGCGTGTCTGCAAATGGATGTGTACCTGCTCCTGGATCGCAGCGACGGCGCGGTCGCCGTCTGTCTCGCCTACCTGCGGCATGTGGGAATCGAATGGTCGGCCCATCCGAGCGATGATGACGTACGCCAGGAGTACGACCGTATCGGGGTGTTACTGGGGGATCGGGCGATCGAGGCGCTCATCGATTTGCCGTTGATGGAGGACGCGACGTCCCTCGTGACGGTCAATGCACTGAGCAAGCTGTTCGCCCCGGCCCTGCAAAGCGAAGCGAACCTGGCGGACCTGTTGATCTGCAAAGCGGTCAATCTGAGCCTTGAGCAGGGCAACTGTGATGCCTCCTGTGTGCTCTACGCCAATTTATTCAGGGTCGCCGGTCGTCGGTTTGGAGACTACCAGGTGGGGTTCCGATTCGGTCAGCTCGGCTGCGACCTCGTTGAGCGACGTGGCCTGAAACGATTCGAGGCCAGTACTTACCTTTGCTTTTCGTGTTTTGCCGTGCGCTGGATGAAACCCGTGGGGCAATGCCGTGATCTGCTGCGCCGTTCGTTTGTTGCGGCGAACCGGATCGGCGACCTGCCGTATGGCGCCTATGCGGGCAACAACCTCACCGCCGATCTGCTCTTCGCTGGCGAGCCGTTGCCCGAGGTACTGGGCGAGTCCGAACGAGGCCTGGCTTACGCCAGGAAAGTACGCTTCGGGCTGGTGATTGATTTTATCGTCACGCAACGGGTGCTGATCCGGATGCTGCAAGGTTCGACGCCCACCTTCGGTCATCTGGACGACGGCGAGTTGAACGAGCCTGGCATGGAAGCCCACTTGTCCAGCAGCCCGGATCTGGTATTGGCCGAGTGTTTGTACTGGGTCCGCAAATTACAGGCCCGCTACATGGCCGACGATCCTGACGCGGCTCTGGAAGCCGGCGCAAAGGCGCAGCAATTACTCTGGGTTTGCCAAGCGTTCTTCGAGGAAGCGGAATATCACTTCTATAGCGCACTGGCCCGAGCCGCCTGCTGCACCAATGTCCCGCTGCACGAGCATGGGCAACACTTGATCGCGATGGTGGCCGATCACCGGTGGCTACAGAACTGGGCACTACAGTGTCCGGAGAATTTCGCCAGTCGGGCCGCGCTGGTCGGCGCCGAAATCGCCCGCGTCGAAGGGCGCGTAGTGGACGCCGAATTGCTTTACGAACAGGCTATTCACACGGCGCAGGAAAGCGGTTTTGTTCATGTCGAGGCGCTGGCCAATGAACTCGCGTCGCGTTTCTACGCGGCGCGCGGTCTTGGGAAAATCGCCCGCGTCTATTTGCAGGACGCCCGTTACGGCTACCAGCGTTGGGGCGCCGATGGCAAGGTGCGCCAGCTTGAGCTGAAGTATCCGTCGTTGAGGACCGAAGAGCACTCGCTCGGGCCGACGACGATGGCCACCTCGGTCGAACACCTCGATCTGGCCACCGTACTCAAGGTGTCCCAGGCGGTGTCGGGTGAAATCGTCCTGGAAAAGCTGATCGACACGGTCATGCTCACGGCCATCGAACAGGCCGGTGCCGAACGCGGCCTGTTGATTCTGTCGGACGGCGGTGAGCAGCGGATAGCGGCCCAAGTGACCACCGGCCGCCCCTCGACGCAGTTGCGCGATATACCGGTGAGCGCGGCGCTGCTGCCGGAGTCGATTCTCAACCAGGTCCTGCGCACCCGGGAGAGCGTCTTTCTGGATGATGCCGTGACCGAGGGTTTGTTTGCCGCCGACCCTTACATTCGCCAGCATCGCGCCCGCTCGATTCTTTGCCTGCCGTTGATGAACCAGGCCAAGCTCGTCGGCGCGCTCTACCTGGAAAACAATCTGGCGGCCCGGGTGTTCAGCCCGGCGCGGATTGCTGTGTTGAAACTGGTGGCCTCACGGGCAGCCATCTCCCTGGAAAATGCCCGTTTGTACCGCGAGGTCGCGGAGCGCGAATCGAAGATCCGGCGCCTGGTGGATGCCAATATCATCGGGATCCTCTTCTGGAACGCCGACGGTGACATTCTCGAGGCCAACGATGCCTTTCTGCGCATGGTCGGATACGAGCGGGCAGACCTTGCCACGCGCCGCCTGCGCTGGAGGGATTTGACGCCGCCGGAGTTTCTTGCGCTCAGCGAGCGCTCTTTGCAGCAGGCAGTGCAGACCGGGTACGCGCGACCCTACGAGAAGGAATATTTCAAGAAGGATGGCAGCCGCCTGCCGATCATCGTCGGGCTGGCCATGTTCGAAGCCAGCAGCCGGGAAGGGGTGGCTTTCGTGGTGGACCTGACCGAACGCAAGCAGGCCGAAGAAAAAATCCGCGAAAGCGAACGACGCTATCGCGAAGTGCAGACGGAGCTGGCCCATGTGAACCGCGTCGCGACCATGGGCCAGCTGGTGGCCTCGATCGCTCACGAGGTCAACCAGCCGATTGCCGCAGCCATCCTCAACGCCAATGCCGCGCTGCGCTGGCTGAACGCCCAGCCGCCCGAGATCGATGAAGTCCGCCAGGTACTTGGCTGTCTCATTACGGACGCCAATCGAGCGGCGGACGTGCTGGGCCGGATCCGTCAGCATATCCGCAAGTCACCGCCACAAAAGGGGCCGGTGGACATCAACGCGGCGATCCGCGAGATGATCGGGTTCAGCCGTGGCCAGATCACCAAGAGTGGTGCCTCGATAGAGACGCAACTCACAGACGGATTGCCGTTGATCGAAGGCGACCGTGTCGAACTGCAACAGGTGCTGCTCAACCTGATCATGAATGCGCTGGAGGCGATGAGCGCGGTGAGCGAAGGCGAGCGGCAGTTGCAGATCAGCACGGGGCTGGACGATGCGGATTGTGTGCTTGTGCAAGTCAGCGATTCTGGGCCGGGGTTCGCCTCGGACAGCACCGACATGGTGTTCGCCTCTTTCTACACCACCAAGCCCAGCGGCCTGGGGATGGGGTTGTCGATCTGTCGTTCGATCATCCAGTCCCATGGCGGCCGATTGTGGGCGGGCGCCAACCAGCCTCGCGGTGCCACCGTGCAATTTACGCTGCCTCGGCACCTGGATTAATACTTAGGTGTAGGGGGGGTATATTTATGGATCGCTCAAACTAATCATAGGTACAAATGAAACTCCGTAACCCTGGCGATAGAGTAAATGCAAGGGTTACGGAGGAAGTTGTCATGAAGGGTCTTTCAGCAAAGGTAGTCGATAGCGTTTCATCGCTTCGCTCAACCGTACTGGTTTGCTTGACGCTCATGGCAGCGAGCGTCTTCAGTCAACTCAATACCCATCCATTCGCAGAAAGCCGCAAAGGCACTGCAAAGCCAACTCGTCACTGCGACTGTCCCTTGCAATGGGTCAATCTCGAACAGGCAGCCGACACCTTGCCTGTCGGCGCGCACTTGATGAGCCCACGCCGGTTTTACATGCACCACGGCATCTACCTCGGTGGCGGGAACGTCGCTCATTATTCCGGGTTCAGCAGTTCATTCAGGCCCGGCCCCATTGAAGTGATTGACCTTGAGCGTTTCGCCAACGGCAAGACGGTCTGGATGTATCCGCAACAGTGCGAATATGCCAGCCATGAAATCGCCAACCGTGCGCGCTCCAGAGTCGGTGAAAATCAATACAGAATTCTCTCCAACAACTGCGAGCACTTCTGCAGTTGGTGCATCAGTGGCAAAAGTTACAGCGCCCAGGTCGATGCGTACTTGCGTTGCCCACGTTCCTTGTTCTCTTTTATATCGGCGCTGGAACAACACTTTATTGCCTAATGCCCAACGCGACCTGCTACAAAAACGTCGGCGCATCGCAGAAATCGGCGTGTGCTGCTGCTACACTTTTTGCCTGACAATTCCCGTTGAGGACGACGCATGAGCGGCAATCCTTCATCCAGTGAACCTCGCAGCAAAGGCTCCATGGTGTACGTGGTGGATGACGATGCTTCCATTCGCGACGCCTTGGGCAATCTTTTGCGTTCTGCCGGAATCCAGGTCGAGACATTCGCCTCCACGGCGGACTATCTTCGGCAACCGAAGACAGAGGCTGCCAGCTGTCTGGTCCTTGATGTACGACTTCAAGGCAGTTGCGGCCTGGACTTTCAACGCCAGTTGGTTGAATCGAACGCCCATATTCCAATCATTTTCATCACCGGCCATGGCGACATCGAGATGTCGGTCAAGGCGATGAAAGCCGGTGCCGTAGACTTTCTGGCAAAGCCGTTCCGCGAACAGGATCTGTTGGATGCGGTGTCCAGCGCCCTTCAAGCCGATGTCCGGCGCCGGGAAATCGAACAACAGCGCTCGGACCTGCACAGCAACTACCAATCGCTGACGGCGCGGGAAAAAGAGGTGATGGCCCTTGCCGCCAAAGGCCTGATGAACAAGCAGATCGCCGGGCAAATGAACCTCAGCGAGATCACCGTGAAAATCCACCGCGCCCATGCCATGAAAAAAATGCATGCCAAGTCGTTTGCTGACCTGGTGCGCATGGCCGAGTCACTGGGGATTGGACACGACCGTTGATTCAAGCCCCGTCGGCCCGATCCATTTCGTCACCGTCGGCGCTTGCCACTGCTCAAGTGCATCGATCAGCGCCGACGGGTCGGTGTTGAAAATCAGCATCTCGCTGTGTTCGCTTTTCATGAAACCTTCGCTCACCGCGTGATTGAGCAGGCTGCGCATCGGGTTGAAAAAATCGCCGATGTTCAGGCAGGCGACGCCTTTGTGATGTTCACCCAACTGGGTCAGCGTCGCGACTTCAAACAGTTCTTCAAAAGTCCCCAGGCCGCCGGGCAGGGCAATGAACGCATCCGCCGAGTCGCTCATGCGCGCTTTGCGGCTGCGCATGTCCGGGGTTATTTCATGGCGGGTCAGTCCGGGATGAAGATGGCCGAGGTCGTACAGCAGGCGCGTAATGATGCCGACGACTTCACCGCCCTCGGCGAGCACGGTGTCGGCCATGACCCCCATCAAACCCTTGTCGGTGCCGCCGTAGACCAGTTGCAGCCCGCGTCTGGCGATTTCCCGGCCCAGGGCTTGAGCCGATTGAAGATACTCGGGGTTGAAGCCGTAATTGGAGCCAGAGAACACCGCAACGCTGCGAAGTGGGGAAGGTGTGGGCATTTTTGCTCGTCCCGCAGAGATAAATGTCGCCACATCCTGCGGGCTATCGGACCGGTGCAAAAGAGCCAAGAACGGGCGATTGGAATGGGCCATCCGCCGCGTTTACAGCAGCTCCAGAATGCGTCTGCCCAGGTGTTCGGCGCTGTCCTGCGACTGAATGTTGGCGAACCCGAGCAGCAGCGCTGAGCTTGCAGGATAGCTAATGCTCCAGTCGGACAGGGCTTCTGCATAAATGCCCGCCTGTTGCAGACGCTCGACCAGCAGACGATCGGATTGGTCTTCCGTCAATCGCAGGATCAAGTGCATGCCGCCCGGCTGGGCATCAATGCGAATGCGTTCGCCCAGGGCTTTCTTGAGCCCGCGCACGGTGGCTTCCCGGCGTTCGCCGTAGAGCTTGCGCATGCGCTGGATATGCCGGGCAAAATGGCCCTCGGTGACAAACGTGGCGACGATGGCCTGGGTAAGTTCCGGACAGCCGCCGAGGAACGTTTCGCTGACGTGTTCGAATCGCTCGACCTGAGCTTCTGGAACAACCAGGTAGGACAGGCGGATTCCAGGAAACAATACCTTGCTGAACGTGCCGCAATACAGCACCCGACCCTCGCGATCCAGACTTTTCAGCGCCGGCAGCGGGCGGCTGATGTAGCGGTACTCGCCGTCGTAATCGTCTTCGACAATCCAGGCTTGCTGCTGGCTCGCCCACTCCAGCAGCTCCAAACGTCGCGGCAAAGACAGCGACACGCACAGCGGGCTTTGATGGGCCGGGGTAACGACGGCGGCACGCGCACCTTTGTTCAGACCTTGCGCGACTTGCATGCCGTCCTGGTCGACCGGAACAGGCGTCACCCCGATTTGCAGATGCTGCAGCAACTGCCGGGTAGGCAGGTAGCCCGGGTCTTCAACGAGCACGCGGTCCCCCGGCTTGAGGAGCGCGTGGGTGATCAGCGACAGTGAATTGCGATACCCCGAGGTGATGAACACCTGGGCGGGCGAGCAGGTAATGCCCCTCGCGACTTGCAGATAGGTGGCGATTGCGATGCGCAACGATTCCAGGCCATAGACCGACGGATTGGCCATGTCCTGGATCTGCGTGGCGCGAACGCAGCGGGCGCCGATTTGCGACCAGATTTTCCTGGGGAAAGCGTCCAGCGCGGGCAGGGCCATTTGAAACGGCAATACTGGCGTCTTTTGCCGGATGGAATGGCCGGCGGCTGAATGGGAGGTTGGTTGCGAGCAGGAAGAGGACGCCCTGGCGTTGATGCCCGGCGCCACGACCGTGCCCGCCTGACCGCGCGCCTGGATGTAACCCTCGGCGGTCAGGAGTGAATACGCAGTATCGACGGTGCCCCGCGCCAGTCCAAGTTCCTTGGCCAGTGCCCGGGCCGCGGGAATGCGGTCTCCGGGTGCGAGCAAACCATCAGCAATCGCACCCCGGAACCGCCAGTAGATCTGCCGATAGATCGGCTCGCTGGAGGCGGGGTCGAGCGGTGAAAAGCTGTTGATCTGATTGGCCATGGCCTCGCCGGCATCCTGTTTGTTTTTGATTCCGGAAATTCAGCATGATGACAAGTCATCACAGTAATGAAAAATGCGCGTGCAGTGCTTGATCGGCCTTGCTTCTGGCCTCGGCGACGACGTCCGGACCCAGGGCTGTTCCCTCAACAGAGAAGAACGTTAGTGCATGCAGTCCGATCATGCCCAGAACGGCTTTCAGATACGGCGTCAGGAAGTCCGGCTGGCGCGGGTTGACCCCGGAAAAGCGGCCGCCCGAAGACACCGCGACAAAGACCGGACGATCACGCAGCAGGCTGGTTTTGCCTTGCGCGCCGACATTGAAGGTGCGACGAACGCGGGCGATATGATCGATCCAGACTTTCAGGGCTGCCGGTACGGTGAAGTTGTGCATGGGCGTTGCAATGACCACGACATCGGCACTGTCCAGTTCTTCAATCAGCTCATCCGAGCGGGCGATGGAACCTTCCTGGGTGACATCCGCCAGTGACTGCTGGGACTGCGCATAGAGCGCATCCACCTGCGCAATGGCATCACCCGCCACCACCCGGTTGACGACCGTTGCCGTTGGATCGTTCTTCAACAAAAGACCAATGATATGGCTGGAAAGTCTGGCGCTCTCGGAGTGCTGGCCGCGAGGACTGCAAATGACGTGGAGGATTTTCATGATTCACCCGTTTTGGAAAAAGGCTGGTTGAAGGGAATCATTCTAGGAAGTCCATGACCTATGCCGAAGATCCATGAAACGGCTTTCAGTCTGGGCCATGTCTGTTTTTGAATGCTGAGAGCATGGCCCAGAACACAACACCATTCATGGACCTTATCAAATAGACCAAGCGGCAGCACGATGGCGTCCTCATCCAGCCAACACAAGGACTCATCATGACTAATCGCATCGACTACGCCAAAGCGTCTCCTGAAGGTTACAAGGCATTCGGCGGCGTGTACGTCTGCCTGCAAAACAGCGGTCTTTCTCACGAACTGATTGATCTGGTTTACCTGCGGGTATCGCAAATCAACGGCTGCGCCTTCTGCATCGACATGCATTCCCGTGACCTGCTCAAACTCGGCGTCAGCGTCGACAAACTGGTCCTCGTACCGGTATGGCACGACGCGGGTGATGTGTTCAGTCACCGCGAACGCATTGCATTGAGTTGGGCGGAAACCGTCACTCGCGTCGCTGAAACCGGTGTACCCGATGCCGACTACGAGGCCGCGGCTGCCGAGTTCGGCGACAAGGAGCTGGCGGACCTGACGTATGCCATCGGTTTGATGAACGCCTTCAACCGATTCGGCGTGACGTTCCGTTCGAAACCGGCGGCTGCCAACAAGGCTTGAACCCCATCGTTCAACCGATCTCGCCAGGCCTCGGCGCCTGGCGGGTTCACCCAAGGAGTCAAGATCATGGCATGGGCATTACTGGGTATCGCCGGCATTCTCGAAATCGCATTTGCGTTCTACATGAAAGGGTCTGAAGGTTTTACGCGACTGATCCCCGGACTGATGGCAGCGGGGACCGGTTTGTCGAGTGTCTTTCTGCTTTCGCTTTCACTGAAATCACTGCCTGTGGGCACGGCCTACGCGGTCTGGACCGGCATCGGCGCGGCGGGCACCGCGATTCTGGGCATGGCGGTGCTGGGCGACGCCACGACGGCGCTGCGCATCGCGTGCATCGTGCTGATTCTTGCCGGCGTGATCGGACTCAGGCTGGTCTCGGGTAGCTGAGGCCGATGACGGGTGTGAAGGGATCAATCACTAACGTGCAAAAGAGGCATTTTGCTGGCCCCGAAGCGTCGAAGTTGTCGCCAAAATCACTTCATTTTCAGGTGGTTAGGCGGAATGCAATTGCGCAGTGTATTTGTAACCATGATTTTGTTCGCCCTGGCGAGTCTTGCAGCCGCTGCCCAGGCCAAGGAGCTGGCGTCCAATGACCGGTATATGTGCAGCTGGGGGGCGGGGACAGCGGCGAGGGCCCAGGAACTCAAGCTGGCCGGGGTTTCCCTGTATGCCGCCCGGCAAAAGTTACAGGCTTACAAATTCAGCAAGGCGTGGATGCGCATGCTGGCGATGGGCATCACCGAGCAGACCTACGACAGCAAATCACGGTTCAAGCCGGCGCAAGTCCGACAAAGTTTTTATGAGGAGTGCGTGCGGTACAAGTTGGCGCGCAAGTGAAAACCTGATGTCGGTCATTCAAGAAAAGGCACGGTGAACACAAGACCTGTGGCGAGGGGGGCTTGCCCCCGTTGGGTTGCGAAGCAGCCCCCTCCGATCTGTCAGTTACAAAGAGTTGCCTGTTTTTACGACTGCTTCGCAGCCGAACGGGGGCAAGCCCCCTCGCCACAGGATTTCACCAGGCTTAAGTTCTGCGGTTACAGATCAGTTCAGGCACTGCGCCCCGGCCTTGGCCACTTGCGCATCCTGTTCGGCCTTGACGCCGGACACACCCACCGCGCCAACCACCTGCCCATCGACAATAATCGGTACGCCACCTTCAAGGGACGTCAACAACGGCGCCGACAAAAACGCGGACCGCCCTCCGTTGACCATCTCTTCATAACCTTTCGATTCACGCCGGCCAAGGGCCGAAGTGCGAGCCTTTTCGGTGGCGATGTAGGCGCCGATCGGCGCGCAACCATCGAGGCGTTCGAGGGCCAGGGGATGGCCGCCGTCATCGACAACCACGATGGTCACGGCCCATTGATTGTTCTGCGCTTCGCTGCGGGCGGCGTCGAGAATCCGGCTGACTTCGGTCTGGCTCAGTACGGCTTTGCTTTTCATGGGGAAACTCCAGGGCTCGATGAGGGCAACGCGGCTTCGACCAGCTCGATCCAGTGGCGGACCGGTGTCCGGCCCGCACCGTCGAGGTGGGACTGACAGCCGATATTGGCCGTGACAATGACTTCGGGATGACCGCTTTCCAGCGCATTGAGTTTGTTGTCGCGCAGTTGTCGGGACAGCTCGGGTTGAGTCAGCGAATAGGTGCCCGCCGAGCCGCAGCACAGATGACCGTCGGGTACGAACGTCAGGTTGAATCCCAGTCGCGTCAGCAGCGCTTCAACCGCACCGCCAAGTTTCTGTGCGTGCTGCAAGGTGCAGGGACAATGAAACGCCAGGCGCTGATCGCTGTGGATGCCGAGCGTTTCCAGTGGCTCGTCGCGCAGCACTTCCACCAGATCCCTGGCCAGCGCACTGACCTTCCTGGCCTTCTCGGCATACGCCGGGTCGGTGCTGAGCAGGTGGCCGTAGTCTTTGATGAAAGCGCCACAACCGCTGGCGGTTTGCACGATGGCCTCGGCGCCTTGCTCAATGCTCGGCCACCACGCGTCGATATTGTGACGAGCGCGATCAAGGCCGGCCGCCTGCGCGTCCAGGTGATAATCGACCGCGCCGCAGCACCCGGCCTCGCGAGCCGGTGTGACGCTGATCCCCAGTCGATCGAGGACGCGCGCGGTGGCCGCATTGGTATTGGGCGACAGACTCGGCTGCACGCAGCCTTCGAGCATCAGCACCTGCCGGGCGTGGCGGGCGGTCGGGCGTTGTTTGGCCGGATATAGGTAGCGCGGCAACTTGGCTTGCAGCGTAGTGGGCAGTAGCGCGCGGAACACCTGACCGCTGCTGACCAGCGCTTTGAACAGCCCCGGGTTGGGCACCACGCTGCGCAAGCCTTCGCGCAACAAGCGCTGGTCGAGTGAGCGCGGCACGGCCGCATCGACCACTGCGCGGCCGATATCCAGCAAGTTGTGATAGTCGACGCCCGAAGGGCAGGTGGTCTCGCAATTACGGCAAGACAGGCAGCGATCCAGGTGCTGCTGGGTTTTCTGGGTGACCTCGTTGCCTTCCAGCACTTGCTTGATCAGGTAAATGCGCCCACGCGGCCCGTCCAGTTCATCGCCGAGCAATTGATAGGTCGGGCAGGTGGCATTGCAGAAACCGCAGTGCACGCACGTGCGCAGGATGCTTTCGGCTTCTTCGGCCCGGGGCAGTTGGCGGGCCTGTTCGCTCAAGGTGGTCTGCATGGGTCAAAGCTCCGCGTACAGGCGACCGGGGTTGAAGATGCCCCGTGGATCGAGTTGGTCCTTCAAATTGCGGTGGTAGCGCATCAGTGCGGCGGGTAGCGGTTGGAACGGGCTGTCGATCAGGCCGTGGCTGTAGCAAGTCACATGCCCGCCGACCTCATCGACGACCTTGCGAATGAACGCCGCTTCAGCGTCGGATTTGAGCCAGCGCTGGGCGCCGCCCCAGTCAATCATTTGCAGGCCGGGCAGGGAAAGCCGAGGCGTGTTGTGCGGGACGGACAGGCGCCACAGCGGCTGGTCTTCATCAAAAAAACTCAATCGGTGTTCATTGAGATCCGCCCAATACGAGGCCTCCAGCAACTCGCCGCCCAAGCGCTCATGCGCAGCCTTCACCGACCCTTCGCCACCCTCAAGCCGAAGGTGCAGGCGCTGACCATCGTGGCACGCGGCGCTGATCGGCAACGGTTGCTGTCCCCATTCCGCGAGGCGCAGCAGAGCGCGGTCGCTGTCCATTTCCAGGCTGATGCTCAAGGTTTGACGCGGTTTTGGCAGGACCTTGAGCGAGACTTCGGTGATCACCCCCAGCGAGCCATAACTGCCCGCCATCAGGCGCGACAGGTCGTAGCCGGCGACGTTTTTCATGACTTCGCCGCCAAAGCGCAGATGCTTGCCGTGGCCGGTGATGACCCGTGTTCCGAGGACGAAGTCTCTGACCGATCCTGACCAGGGTCGCCGTGGTCCTGATAATCCGCAGGCGATCATGCCGCCCACCGTGGCACCGTCACCGAAGGAGGGCGGTTCGCACGGCAACATCTGCTGCGCCGCGTCCAACACCTCGGCCAGTTCTGCCAACAGCGTGCCGCAGCGTGCGGTGATCACCAGTTCGGTCGGGTCGTAGCTGACGATGCCGCGATGGCTGCGCGTGTCGAGTACCTCGCCCGCCGCGATGCGGCCCAGGAATGCTTTGCTGTTGGAGCCTTGAATGCGCAGCGGCGTTGCGTTTTGCAGCGCCTGGTTGACCTGTTCCAGCAGGCTGGCGCTGTCGTCGATATCGTGTTCGCTGCGCATCAGAAACGCTCCAGCTCTGGGAAGGGCAACTGACCCATATGAACGTGCATCGCGCCGAACTCGGCGCAGCGGTGCAGCGTCGGAATGTTCTTGCCCGGATTGAGCAGGCCGCCCGGATCGAACGCGGCTTTGACTGCATGAAACAGCGTCAGCTCATCACTGTTGAATTGCGCACACATCTGATTGATTTTTTCGCGGCCGACACCGTGTTCACCGGTGATGCTGCCGCCGACTTTCACGCACAATTCGAGGATCTTGCCGCCCAGGGCTTCGGCGCGATCGAGTTCGCCAGGCTGGTTGGCATCGAACAGAATCAGCGGGTGCATGTTGCCGTCGCCGGCGTGGAAAACGTTGGCCACGCGCAGGTCGTATTCGGCGGACAGCGCGGCAATCGCCTGCAGCACGCCGGGCAGTTCGCGGCGCGGAATCGTCCCGTCCATGCAGTAATAATCCGGCGAGAGGCGGCCCACCGCCGGGAACGCATTCTTGCGTCCGGCCCAGAAGCGCACGCGTTCGGCCTCATCTTTAGCCTGGCGCACTTCGGTGGCGCCGGCCTGTTCCAGCACCTGGCGCACGCGGTCGCAGTCATCGTGAACATCGGCTTCAACGCCATCGAGTTCGCACAGCAAAATGGCTTCGGCGTCGACCGGATACCCCGCGTGGATAAAGTCTTCGGCGGCGCGAATGGCCAGGTTGTCCATCATCTCCAGGCCGCCGGGAATGATGCCGGCGGCAATAATGTCGCCCACCGCGCGACCGGCTTTTTCCACGGAATCGAACGCTGCCAGCAGCACCTTGGCGGTCTGCGGTTTGGGCAGCAGTTTGACTGTGACTTCGGTGATGACGCCAAGCATGCCTTCGGAACCGGTGAACAACGCCAGCAGATCAAAGCCCGGCGAGTCGAGCGCTTCGGAGCCCAGGGTCAGGTGTTCGCCATCGACGGTGAGGATGTCGACCTTGAGCAGGTTGTGCACCGTCAGGCCGTATTTCAGGCAGTGCACGCCACCGGCGTTTTCGGCGACGTTGCCGCCGATGGAACAGGCAATCTGCGAGGAGGGGTCCGGCGCGTAGTACAAGCCGAACGGCGCGGCGGCCTGGGAAATCGCCAGGTTGCGCACGCCCGGCTGAACCCGCGCCGTGCGCGCGGCGGGGTCGATGTGCAGGATATTGTTGAAGCGCGCCATCACCAGCAGCACACCTTTTTCCAGCGGCAACGCACCGCCGGACAACCCGGTGCCGGCGCCGCGAGCGACCACCGGGACGTGAAACTCATGGCAGAGTTTGAGCACGCCCTGGACTTCGTCGATATGGCGCGGCAGCACCACCAGCATCGGCGTGGTGCGGTAAGCGGACAGTCCGTCGCATTCGTACGGTTTAAGTTCTTCCTGCTGATGCAGGACTTCCAGGTCTGGCAAGCGAGCGCGCAAAGCCTGGAGCAGGGCCGCTCTGTCGACATCTGGCAGAACGCCGTCGACGCGTTCGTCGTAGAGGATGTTCATAGGCGGTTCTCGACCCTCCGTTGTTTTTATTAGAGGTCTGTTTCCGGACAGCTCACTTGCATCATTGGCCCGGCGCGTCCTACTGTCCATGGGTTGTTTGAGTGGTCGAACCAGTTCCTGGGCAACTATTTCCGTATTCATGGAAAAAATAACTTTCCAAACAGGCAGTTAGGGTTTTATTCAAACATGTGGGGCTCAGCCGGCGAGGCTGGTCATACCAGTGGGAGGATCGATGGACAGTGCGCAGGTGACCCGTAATCCGCAAGTCGCAGACGTGGTGTGTGAACGCATCGAACGCCTGATCGTGGACGGGGTGCTCAAGACCGGGCAGTTGTTGCCCTCGGAACGGCGCCTGACCGAAAAACTCGGTGTGTCGCGCACAGCACTGCGCGAGGGGCTGAAACTGTTGCGCGCCCGGGGAATTATCAAGACGGAGCAGGGCAAGGGATCCTTTGTCGCCGATCTTTCCGGCCACGGTGCCACGTCGCCGCTGATGCACCTGTTCAGTTCACAACCGCGCACGCTTTACGACTTGTTCGAGGTCCGCAGCCTGCTGGAGGGCGAGTCCGCTCGCCTGGCTGCACTGCGCGGGACCGAAGCGGATTTTGTCCTCATCACCCGAAGCTATGAAGCGTTGCTCGATGCCCACACGCGGTCGATGGAAGCGAGCGAACACGCCCGGCTCGATCATGCGTTTCACCTGGCGATCTGCGAGGCTTCGCACAACCCGGTGCTGGTGCAGACCTTGCGTTCGCTGACGGACTTGCTGCTCAGCACGGTGTTCGCCTCTGTCAATAACCTTTACCACCGCGCGCCACAAAAACGTCAGATCGACCGTCATCACGCCCGGCTCTACAACGCCGTCACCGGGCGCATGCCGGAGCAGGCGCGCAAGGCCGCCATCGCGCACATCCAGAGCATCTGCGCGAACCTCAGGGAAATCGAAAGCGAGGAGCAGCGCCTGGTCCGTGCCACGTTGCGGCTGGAAGGGTGGGCATGAGAACTGCCCTTTGCTACTCCTCTATTTCCAGAGGTTGAACACTCAGGGAACGACTTTGCCGAGCAGTTTAGATGGCCCGACGATCGCGGGCTTCTGGTCATAACCCAGCTCGGCCAGAAGCTTGCCCGTCGCGCGAACCAGGGCGTTGAACGTCGGACGCTGTTTCGATGAGCGCAGGATCTGGGCGAGGGCGTAGGTGAACGCTCCGTACGAAATCACACCGTGACGGTATTCAAACGACAGCTGGGATTCGCCGCAGGCGTACATGAGGATCGGCAGGAACGGGCCTTTGTGTTTATAAGCGGTGCGTCGTCTGTCGTAGAGCTTGTCGTCATAACCGCGCACTGCGATGGCCTGGCCGACCCGCCGGATTCCGTCGCGATTGCTCACGGTGTTCGCCGCTTCGGCCTTCTGCGCACTTTTGCGTGCTCGTTTCACCCAGTCACGCTCGACCCACATCTGCAACTGAGGCTCCCAACGCAGGGCACGATGGCGGATGTCATCCGGCGGTGTCAGCCCTCGGGCCCGACGTGCGCCTTCACGTGTCATGCCGCCCGAATGGCAGCAATCGAAGATGGTAATGAACTGCGTGTTGTACGGTAGCTGGATATAGAGATCGCGGAAGTCGTTGTCGACGATGGCATGTTCCGGCGTCCAGTCGAAATCCCAGGGGCACAGGCATTCATCGATGCGGTCGGCTTCGCCCGCGGCATTGGTGTTGGGAATCTGCGCGCCGTGCCCGGAATAGAAGAGCACCCGGCGATCACCGTCCTGGGCGTCGTCGAGCAGCCAGTGCAGACGATCACGAATGCCCGCCGCCGTCGCGCGCTCATCGAGCACGACGCGGATGTCGTCGGGTGAGAACTTCGACTCTTGCAACAGTGAACTCATCAGGAAAACGTCGTTGACGCAGCCTTCGAGCCGATCCTCGAGATTGGGGTAGTTGTTGATACCGATCAGCAAGGCCTTGTCTCGCGAGCGACGCACCGTGCTCGCCTTGGGGACCGCAATGCCCAGCGACTTGTCGACGGCGGCGAGGCGCTTGTCGAAGCCCTTCGTCAGGCCGGCCTGCAACAGCGGTCCCCAGACATTGGCCGCGGTTTCGGGGTGGCCGAGGTAGAACGTCGCGTCATGATTGAGTGCATCGCCCGGTTTATCGAACGGCGTCATGACCTGGGTGAAGTTTGGGTCGCGTAGAAACAGAGGGGCGGTAAATACGTGATCGTGTTCGTTATAAAGGTGGTACCACTTGTTCGCACTCTCGATGCCTTCGATGCGCCCGCCGAACGTCTCGCGCACGGCGGGGTTGGCAATCTGCGAGCCGAAGGTGATCAACACTCGCTTGTTCATGAGTGAGGGGTCTCTACGAAACGTATCGTAGGCGACCAGCGTTCCCAGGCTGTGCGCGCAGACGATGTCGGGTTGCGAGTCGCTGATGTGGCGGGTGAGGTCTTTGCGCAACGTGGTCCGTAGCGCTTCGTCGGCGGTCCACTGGGCAACCATGCCAGCCGTCCAGCGCAGACGGTCGGGAAACTGCCCGATGCCGCGATTGCGCCGGAACAGATCGCCAACCGAATGGATCACCGAGCTGGTCAGAAGACGCAGGGTGGCCTCGGCAATTTGCGGCGCACCCAGCCCACTGGCAGCAAAGCGCGCATCAAATTCAAAGTAATCCAGTTCGATGACGGCATTCGGTGCCACACGTAACACCGCGTTGGTAATCGACCGTTGCCAGGATTGCTCGAAGCTTTCGTCCGCCTCTTCGTGGCCAATCCCGTGTACGCACAGAATCTTGATCTTCATTTCCATTTCCCTACAGTCATGTCGAACTGGCTGACGTCAAATTCAGAACAGCCGAACTTAGAGTGACGGTTGCTGGAGTTGCTTACTGTGTGTTGAGCATATTAGGTGGCTGGAATTTGTCCGTGATTTTTAATCATTAATTGGAATTAATTAGTGGTTTTTAATCGACGATGGTTGCAGATTTTAGTGTTGTTAGTTGTGGTTGTGTACCCGGAAAGCCTGGGCTTGAGGCGCTCAAGTTCGAAAAGCAAGCTAGCGTGTCGCGAAGATGGAAAATATACATCAGCGTTTTTGATAGTTGTGTTTTTGGACTGTCTTACTTGCGTTACAAGTGCGCACTTGCTCGATTTTTTTGATCAATGACCGGACGCGGGTTCAACTATCTTTGCGTCGGTTTTTATCTTCAGAACAACAGCCGTTGCGATCAGTCGCACGCTCGAGCACAGGACGATCTCCCTGCTGAAAAGCGGCACGACTGTCGTAAAAACGACCTCTTTACGCTGAACGCGAACCTTGGTCATTTTTCTGTTGAACGAGTGTTCAGCTTCGACTATGTTCGTTCCACCTCCCCGGCTGGTTGCGCGGGCTTGCGTTTCTTCTATTCGAACGAGGCACTGGCATGCGGTTTTCACCCTTTGTTGAGCGGATTTCAGGCGACGGCGTCGCCGCCTGGGATATTCACAATGCGGCCTTTGAAGCCCAGCGTCGTGGTGAGGATGTGATCATTCTCAGCGTCGGCGACCCGGATTTCCCCACCCCCGATTTCATCACCGATGCCGCGATTCATGCGCTGCGCGAAGGTGACACCCACTACACCGAAATCGCTGGTCGCCATGCCTTGCGCGAAGCCATCGCCGCCCGGTACAGCCAGCTCTTGGCCCGCGAGGTGACAGCGCCAAACGTCATCATTTCGGCGGGGGCGCAGAACGCGCTGTTCATCACTTCGATGTGCCTGCTCACGACCGGCGACGAAGTGATCGCCCTGGACCCGATGTACGTGACTTACGAGGCGACGCTCAAGGCGTCCGGCGCCACGCTGGTTCGTGTGCCGTGCTCCGCGGATTCAGGTTTCCGCCTCGATGCCGCCGTGCTGGCCAAGGCCATCACCCCGCGTACCCGGGCGATGTTTTTCTCCAATCCGAATAACCCCACCGGCGTAGTACTCAACCGCGAAGAGCTGCAAGCCATCGCCGATCTCGCCATCCAGCATGACTTGTGGGTCGTGGTGGACGAGGTCTATGAGAGCCTGACTTTCGAGCGCGAGCACCTCAGCCTGGCGGCGTTGCCGGGCATGGCCGAGCGCTGTGTGGTAATCGGCAGTCTGTCGAAATCCCATGCCATGACCGGCTGGCGAACCGGCTGGATCGTCGCCGATGAAGCCCTCGTCGCGCACGCCGAAACCATGGTGTTGAGCATGCTTTACGGATTGCCGGGCTTTGTCATGGAAGCGGCGCTCAAAGCCGTGCAAGCCCATGAGGACGTGACCCACGGCATGCGCGATATCTATCGTCGGCGTCGCGATCTGGTGGTGAGCAGCCTGTCGGATTGCCCGGGGATTTCGGTGCTCAACCCCGATGCCGGGATGTTCGTGTTGATGGACGTTCGTGACACCGGCCTGACCTCTCTGGAATTCGCCTGGCGGCTGCTGCGCGAGGCACGCGTATCGGTGCTGGATGCGGCGGCATTCGGTGAGCCGGCCCAAGGGTTTGTGCGGCTCTCGTTCACCCTCGATGAAGAGCGCCTGGCCCAGGCCTGCCAGCGTATTCGCGACTTTGTCCTGGTGCTCAAAGGCGAAGCGCCACGGCCGGTAATCTGCCGTGTCACCTGCGAAGCGATTGCTGAACCGGTCAAGACCAAGACCATGATCGAGGTCGATGGCTTGCACAAACGCTTCGGCAATATCGAGGTGCTCAAAGGCGTTTCCCTGACCGCCCGCGAAGGTGACGTTATCTCGCTGATCGGTGCCAGCGGCTCGGGCAAAAGTACCTTGTTGCGCTGCATCAACATGCTCGAAGTGCCGGACCAGGGGCGCATTCTGGTGGACGGCGAAAGCATTCACCTGAACTTCGACCGTCCCGGCGCGCCACTGGTAAAGGATGCCAAGCAACTGGTGCGCATCCGGTCGAGCCTGGGCATGGTGTTCCAGAACTTCAACCTCTGGCCCCATCGCACGGTGCTGGAAAACCTCATCGAAGCGCCGACCCAGGTCCTGCGTGAAAGCCGTGCGGAGGCCACTGAGCGGGCCGAAGCCTTGCTTGAACGCGTCGGGCTTGCGGCCAAGCGCAACGAGTACCCGGCGTTTCTCTCCGGAGGACAGCAGCAACGGGTGGCCATCGCCCGGGCCCTGGCCATGCGGCCCAAGGTCATGCTGTTCGATGAACCCACCTCGGCACTCGACCCGGAACTGGTCGGAGAAGTGCTGCGGGTGATCCGCTCCCTCGCGGAAGAAGGCCGGACCATGATCCTGGTGACTCATGAAATGGCGTTCGCCCGCGATGTCTCTTCCAAAGTCGCCTACCTGCACCAAGGGCTGATCGAGGAAGCCGGTACGCCGGACGAAGTGTTCGTACACCCACGCAGCGAGCGTTGCCGACAATTCGTCAACGCTCATCAGACTCGCTAATAACATCATAAAAAGACGGGGCAAAATCATGGGAAATCGACGTTTGGCAAACTGGATGACGGGCGTGGCCTGCGTGCTGCTGGCCGGGATGAGCGCGGCGCAAGCGCAGCCGATCAGGTTCGCGGTCGCGGCCGAACCGTATCCGCCGTACACCGAGAAGCAGGCCAACGGTGAATGGAAAGGCTTTGAAGTCGACCTGATCCACAAGCTCTGCAGCGAAATGAAAGCCGAGTGCGAGATCAAGGAAGTGGCGTGGGACGGGATCATTCCATCGTTGCTGTCGAAGAAGATCGACGTGATTTTCTCCTCCATGTCGGTGACCGAAGAACGCGAAAAACAGATCGCGTTCAGCAAGGCGTATTACGACTCCGTGATCGCGATTGTCGGGCCGAAAGGCACGTCGGTGAAAAAGTATCCGGATGACCTCAAGGGCAAGATCATCGGTGTGCAGAACTCGACCGTGAGCGCCAGCTACCTCAAGCAGTACTACGAAAAAATCGCTGACGTGAAGTATTACGACACCCAGGACTCGGCCAACGCCGACCTGATTGCCGGTCGCATCGACCTGATGATGGCGGACGGCACGGCCATGGCGTCTTTCGTCAAAACCCCGGACGCCAGCAACCTGGAGTACCTCGGCGCCGTGCCTTACGACCCGATCTTCGGCAAAGGCGTGGGTGCCGGTCTGCGCAAGGATGACACTGAACTCAAGGCCAGACTCGACAAGGCGATCGCAAGTTTGCTGGCCAGCAAAGACTACGACGACCTGTCCCAAAGCTACTTCGGTACCAGCGTGAAACCCGCCTTCTGACCTGACCCGGAACCTGTGGGAGCGAGCCTGCTCGCGATGGCGGCGGATCAGTCGACTTGTTAGTTGAATGGTAGATAGCTATCGCGAGCAGGCTCGCTCCCACAGGGAATGTGTGTTAACCGGAGACTGAAATGCCAGCCATGTTCGAATTGATCAACTTCAGCGAAACAGGATGGGGCAGTGCGCTGTTGAAGGGTCTTTGGATGACCCTGCAAATATCCGCCGGGGCCTTTGTGCTCGGGCTGTTCATCGGTCTGGTGGTGGCCTGCCTGAAACTCGGCGCGCCAAAACCAATTGCGGCGCTGATGCGCGGTTACACCACTTTGTTCCGGGCGATTCCGGAGTTGCTGCTGATTCTGTTGCTGTACTACGTCGGCTCCATGCTGCTCAATTCGCTGATGGCCTGGATGGGCTACGGCGTCATGAATGTCAGCGGCCCGTTGGCCGCCATCGTGGTGCTGGGCCTGGTGCAGGGCGCCTATGCCTCGGAGATTTTCCGGGCGGCGATCCAGGCGATTCCCTTCGGCCAGATCGAAGCGGCGAAGGCCTTCGGCCTCAGCGGTTTCGGCCTGTTCCGCCGCGTCACACTGCCGATCATGGCGCCGTATGCGATGGCCGGGATGGCCAACCTGTGGATCAACCTGATCAAGGACAGCGCATTGATCAGCGTGGTCGGCACCAACGAGCTGTTGTACACCGCCAAGCAAGGGGCGGGTTCGACGCGTCATTACTTGTTGTTCTACCTCACGGCCGCGGCGATGTATTACGCGGTGACGTTGGTGTCCAACTACCTGTCTGGACGGCTCGAGCGGCGTATTCGTCGCTGGATGCCTTTGGCTGAGTGAATGAAATGATTCCAGCATGGATAGTTGAATACGCGGCGCTGTTGGGCCGGGGACTGCAAACGACCATCACCATCCTGTTGATTTCCAGCGTGTTCGGTTTCGCGTTGGCGGTGCTGGTGGCACTGGCGCGGATCTCGAAAAACAAGGTGATCGCCAAGGTCAGTCTGTTCTACACCAGCGTAACCCGCGGTACGCCGTTGCTGATCCAGATCTACATTTTCTACTACGGCCTCGGCAGCCTGTTTGCGCAATTCCCGCTGATACGCGGCAGTTTTCTCTGGCCGTATTTGCGCGACGGTTATTGGTACATCGTGTTTGCCCTGGTGTTGTCGGTAGGCGCTTACGTTGGCGAGGTGATTCGCGGCGGTCTGCTGGCGGTGCCCAAAGGTGAGATGGAAGCGGCCTCGGCGTTCGGCATGACACCGCGTCAATCGCTGCTGCGGGTACGCTTGCCTCGGGCGCTGCGGTTGCTGTTGCCGACACTGGCCGGGGAGACCGTGATGCTGCTCAAATCCACGGCCCTGGCCTCGACGATTGCGATCGTCGATCTGCTGGGCGCCGCCAACGTGGTGCGGGCGCAAACCCTGCAGGTTTACGAGCCATTGTTGCTGGTGGCCGGGGTTTATGTCTGCCTGACGTTCCTGATCGAGGCGCTGTTTGCCTTTGCCGAGCGGCGCGGGACGCCCGTGCGCAGGTCGGTGTAATGAGCACGTCAGGGGTCGTCGATCGCTCGCTGCAGGGCATTGGCCTGTGCACGCTGGGGTACGCGTTCCTGGCGTTGCAGGACGCGGTCATCAAGTGGCTGGTGGCCGATTATTCGGTGGTGACCATTCTGTTCTGGCGCAGCCTGGTGGTGGTCGTCGCGTGCCTGTTGGCCGGGCGCTTGCGCCTGGTCCAGCGGGCCTGGCGTTCACCGAGCCGACGCTTGCTGGTGGTGCGCGGTTTACTGTCGATTGTCGCCTGGCTGCTGTATTACACGGCCGCCCGGGACCTGTCGCTGGCGGAAATGACCACCCTGTATTTTTCCGCGCCGATCATGGTCACGGTGCTGGCGGCGATGATTCTCAAGGAGCGGGCCAGCGGCTGGCAGTGGTTTTCCCTGATCCTCGGGTTTGTCGGGGTGATCATCGCTTGCCGCCCGAGCCACATCGCCGATCCGTGGCCGATTGTGCTGACGCTGCTGGCGGCGATGTGCTGGGCGTTCACCTACATCCAGTTGCGCCAGGTGGATGACCAGACGTCAGTGCTGGAACAGATGCTGATCACCAATGTGGTGTTTGTGCTGTGCATGACCGTCGCGTTGCCCTGGACGTACACCCCGGCGCCGACGCCGGCCTGGTTGGGCATGCTGGCGGCCGGTCTGGTGGGCGGTATCGGCCAGTTCCTGCTGTTCGCCAGTTTTCGGCGGGCCACCGCCACCTTGCTCGCGCCGTTCGAATACACCGGACTGATCTGGGCGTTCCTGCTGTCGAGTCTGATCTGGGGCACGTTGATGGACGTGTCGCTGATGATCGGTGCCGGCCTGATCGCGGTCAGCGGCACCCTGGCGATGATCTTCGGGCGTCACCCATCACAAGACGTCGTCGGCGCTGAATGCTCCGTGACGCAGCCCCTTTATCCAGCAACGACAGATATGGAGGCCGTTGGCGGGGCTGAAGGTTTCGGGGTTGAGGCACCACTCGATCCAGAGTCCGTCGAGCATCGCCGATAACCCGATGGCGGCCAGGCGTGTGTCGTGGATCACGAAACCTTCACTGGCGGCCATGTCATCGAGCAATTGGCGCAGCAGGTCGAGGTAGGCGCGGTAGCTTTTCTCATGGGACTGACTGACATGTTCGGAGTGACGGATCAGGCTCCAGAACACCACCCAGGCGCCGAGCAGTTGCGGGTCCATCACCCGAGGCGAAAAAGAGCCGCTGAGGAACGCGTCCATTTTTTCGGCGGGTGTGCCGGCCTGCTGGATTTCCTGGAGCAGGGCGGTGGTCAGTTCGCTGGCGATCTTCTGGTAGGTGTCGGCGATCAGGGCGTCGATGCTGCCGAAATGGTGATTGAGCAGTCCGACGGACACGCCCGCTTCGGTGGCAATGCGGCGCACGGAAATGCCGGCATGACCGTCACGAACCAGGCAACGCAAGGCGGCGGCAACCAGCATTTCCCGGCGCTCGTCGGGTTCGGCGCGGCGGTTTTTTGGTGAGGGGGTTGTCACAAGGGAATCCTTGGGTGCGGTGCCAGTTGGCGAGCTTAGTTGAACGTGCGTTCAATCTCCAGTGTCGGCAGCGATGCATCGGTTTTTAACGTTGATGACGGGGGAGGACAAGCAGATGGCGCAGGATATTTCGTTCGGTGTTCGCAACAATAACGGCGACGCGGTGCCGGTTGGCGCGTGGCGTTTCGAGGGTGACGGAAGCGGACCGAAGGTGCATTTGCAGGCGGGGGTGCATGCCGATGAAATTGCCGGGATGCTGGTGCTGCACCTGCTGATGCAACGGCTTCAGGTCGCCGAGGCCGAGGGCCGGCTCAAGGGCAGTGTGACGGTGGTGCCGCAAGCCAATCCGCTGGGCATCGGGCAGTTTCGCCAAGGGCGAATCCTTGGTCGCTTTCACGATGCCACCGGGCATAACTTCAACCGCTCGTTCGACCAGTCCGCCGCAATGGAGCGACCTTCGACCAACGTCCAGGAATGGCAAAAAAAACTGGTGCAACTGGCGGCCACGGCGGATGTGATGCTCGACCTTCACACCGATGACGAGGCCTTGCCGTACCTCTACGTGCACCGCCGTTTCTGGCCCCGGGGTCGCGAACTCGCGGCGGCGATGAAGATGGACGTGGCGATCATCTGGGATGACGGCGGCGACGGTTCCTTCGAAGAAACCATCATTGCGCCGTGGCTGCGCGATGGCGTCACCGACCAGCGCATGGCTGCGACCCTGGAGTTGCGCGGGCAGGGCGATGTCAGCGATCGGTTGGCCGAGCAGGATGCCGCCGGACTGTACGCCTGGCTGTGCAGTTACGGGGTCATCGACGAAGCGCTGTCACCCGGTGACTGGCCCGTCGAGGCGATAGAAATGGGCCAGATGGAAACCCTCCTCGCACCGCAAGCCGGAGTGTTGATCTTTGAAAAGGAACTGGGCGATTTCGTCGAGGAAGGGCAGCGCTTTGCGCGGATTCTTCGGCGTCCCGGTGATCCGTCTTCCGAAGTGGTGCTGGTGGCCGAGCAAGCAGGTCGGATGGTTACCCGCTACCGGGACCGTCTGGTGTCGCAGGGCATGGTCGTGGCGAAATTCACCGGGAGCCGAATTTCGCGCAACTGGAGCGGCGGATTACTGGACCCGAACTAAGTGCAGAGCGTGCGGCCATCCCCGATGAACACACGCGGGGATGGCCTTCACGTTAGTTTCCGTCCGCTACTTTGCGTTCTATCTCGTCTATTTTCCGTTGCAGCGCGTCGGCTTCTTGCTCTTCGGGAAGCGTTGCTGGATCGATCTCTTCAGCTTCCCTGTCTTTGCGGTCCCGTTCGATGTCACTGACACTGTCATCGTTGTTCATCGTGCGTACCTCCGTTGGCCTACACATTGGATGCAGCGGCAGGGGTGGAGTTCGAGATTTTTTCCCGGGGTTCAGGCGCACATGCAATTCAGGCCTTGGGCTGTAAACTGTCGGCGCAAAAGGCATCGACTGCCTCGTCACTCCTTCAAGAAAGAGATCCCCATGGCCAACCAAGACATCGCGTTCACCCCCGATCCCGACGCGGATTCCATCTCCTCCGACGTTGCCGGTTTCGGCGGCATTCTGGTCTCCACCCAGATTCCCACCCGCGCCGACGGCAGCCTGGAGCTGGGCGACATCACCCTGCAAAGCGAATGCACGTTGCAGGCGCTGAAGGTGGCGCTGGAGCGCGCCGGCAGTTCCATGGACCGGGTGCTGCACCTGACCATTTACCTCACCGACATGGCCGACCGTGCCGCATTCAACGAGGTTTACAAACGCTTTTTCGCCAAGCCATGGCCGGTTCGCGCCGCCGTTGGCGTGGCCGCGTTGGCGGTCGAAGGCATGCGCGTGGAAGTCACCGCGATGGCCGCCAAAGCCTGACGTCTCGGGTCAGGCGGGATGAAAATCCGCCTGACCCAATTTCAAAAACACCGACGACTCATGCCTCTGTGCGACAAGCCTTATCCCTCTACGAAAATTAGTTTCGCCTCGTTTGAAAATCACGCCTCGAAATGTTTTAAGAGTTTCACAAAACTTTCGACGTGACCCTTTCGAGGAGTACCGCATGACCCTGTCCTTCGGCTATTGGCTGCTGGTGTATGCCGCCATTGCCATCATTGCCCTGATCGTTCTGATCGCCCGTTACCGACTCAATCCGTTCATTGTCATCACCCTCGTTTCCATCGGCCTGGCGCTGTTGGCGGGCATGCCGCCGTCCGGCGTGGTCGGGGCGTATGAGGCGGGCGTGGGCAAAACCCTGGGGCACATCGCGCTGGTGGTGGCGCTGGGCACGATGCTCGGCAAGATGATGGCCGAGTCCGGCGGTGCCGAGCAGGTGGCGCGGACCTTGATCGACCGCTTCGGCGAGAAAAACGCGCACTGGGCGATGGTGTGCATCGCGTTTCTGGTCGGGCTGCCGCTGTTCTTCGAGGTCGGTTTTGTGTTGCTGGTGCCGATCGCGTTTACCGTGGCGCGCCGGGTCGGTGTGTCGATTTTGATGGTCGGTTTGCCGATGGTCGCCGGCCTGTCGGTGGTGCATGCGCT
>NZ_JBOFQE010000019.1:0-41913 GCF_051660785.1 Pseudomonas sp. | reverse complement strand
ACCTGTAAAGGCCCACGACCTGGCTACCGAATTTCTTGACGACCATAGAGCATTGGAACCACCTGATCCCATCCCGAACTCAGCAGTGAAACGATGCATCGCCGATGGTAGTGTGGGGTTTCCCCATGTGAGAGTAGGTCATCGTCAAGATTAAATTCCGAAACCCCAATTGCGAAAGCAGTTGGGGTTTTGTTTTAGTAGAAGTCACCAATTTTGCTGGTACGTTACGACCGTAACGGGCTGGTCACAGAATTTCTTGACGACCATAGAGCATTGGAACCACCTGATCCCATCCCGAACTCAGCAGTGAAACGATGCATCGCCGATGGTAGTGTGGGGTTTCCCCATGTGAGAGTAGGTCATCGTCAAGATTGAATTCCAAAACCCCTGTCTGCTAACGCAGACAGGGGTTTTGTCTTTCTGGAGTCCTGAAAACTTCCCTCAGGGCGACTCTTTACGCGCCTGACTGCTTTTGCGAGCCAACCACTTGCGCCGTCAGTTATAGATCCCGGTCACCGACAGCACGGCAATCACAACGCTGTAGCCAAACCGAGCTAGCGAAGAAGTAAAACCAGAAGTACGCGCATGGAATATTCCCGCAGAAACGACAAAGCCAGCCCCTGGAATCAGGCGCTGGCTTTGTAGGAATCACGAATAATTAGAACTGGTAGCTCACCGTGGCGGCGACATTGCGTTCTTCACCCAGATAGCAGAAGTTCAGGCTGGCGCAGGACGCCACGTAAGACTCGTTTGTCAGGTTGTTCGCATTCAGGCGTACGTCCACACCCTTCAAGCCAACCTTGCCCAAGTCGTAGCCGACAGAGGCGTCAAACAACGTGTAGGACGGCACCTTGATAGTGTTCTCTGCATCGGCCCAGCTGTAGCCGACATACCGCACACCACCGCCCATACGCAGACCATCGAGTGCCGCGCTGTCGAATTTGTAGTCTGCCCAGACCGACGCCATGTGCCGCGGGGCTTGGGTCGGCGAGTTGCCCTTGTTCTCGATGATGTCGGTGGCTGTGCTCAGGGTACTGACCATCGATTTCGAGTATTCGATGTCGGTGAAGGTGTAGCTGCCGAGCACTTTCAAAGTCTCGGTCAGTTGCATGTGCGCTTCCAGTTCCAGGCCTTGGGAGCGGACGGCACCTACCGCGCGGTAGAAGTTTTCCTGCGGCAGTTTGGTCGCGAGGTTTTCCTGATCGATGCGAAACAGCGACGCGGTGAACAAGTTGTCGGTGCCCGGTGGTTGATACTTAAACCCCACTTCCCATTGCTTCCCGTCAGTCGGTGCCAGAGGATTACCGGCACTGTCCGAATAGGAATTCGGGTTGAAAGACTCGGAGTAGCTGATGTAAGGCGCAATGCCGTTATCGAACAGGTACAACGCGCCGGCACGGCCGGTCAGCTTGGTGCGTTTGTCACTGATTTCGGTGCCCACCGGGCGTTCCACTTCAGCCAGTCGGTTCTCATCGGAGGTATCGACCCAGTCCTGCCGTAGCCCCAGGGAGAAGCGCCACTTGTCCATCTCGATCATGTCTTGCAGGTAAATGCCGGTTTGTTCCAGACGACGCAGGTAGCTGGTTGTTCCATAGAACTCGATGTCCGAGTTGCCGTACATCGGGTTGAACGCATCAATCGGTGCAAGCGCGCCGCTGGTCCAGGCGACCACAGTCTTGCGCCGCTGGTAGTCCGCGCCCATCAGTGCCGTGTGTTTGGTTGCGCCGGCGAAGAACTCCGCTTGCAGCATGTTATCGACGATGAATGCATGAAGTTTCTCGTCGCCACCGGTGTAATAACGATTCAACTCATTACTGCTCGGTGTGGTCCAGCCATAGGCGTAGACCTGATCGATCTTTACCGTGGAATCGAGGTAACGGAAGTTCTGCCGTGCAGTGAAGGCGTCATTGAAACGATGCTCGAATTGATAACCCAAGGATTGCTGATCACGCTCAAAACCATCTATCCCAGGCTCGCCCTCAAAGAAGTGTGGGGAAATGCGATTGCCATTGCGTTGATGGATTGTGCCGTCGGCCGGCACGCCACCGTGATAGCCGCCATCGGGATCGTGTTGCAGATAGGCTTGCAAGGTCAGCGAGGTATCTTCGGTGAAGTCGATGCTCACCGTAGGCGCCAGGGCGAAACGCTTTTCCTTGTTGTGATCGAACTGTGTGTCGGACTGATCCGCCAACCCTGTCAGACGATAGGCAATGCGCTTGTCGTCATCCACCGGGCCGCTGAAGTCGAAACCCATGCCGTGCTGGCCCTGGCTGCCCACAGTGGCCTGGACCTGATGGTAAGGCTCATACAGCGGTTTCTTGCTGGTCAATGCCACCAGTCCACCCGGCGAACTGCGACCGTAAAGTACCGATGACGGCCCTTTGAGAATGTCCACGCGCTCCAGGAAGTACGGGTCCACCTGCATGGTGCTGTAGGTGCCGCTGTCGCCCATGGATTTGAGGCCGTCGAGGTAGATGTTATCCACCGAGCCGTCGTTGAAGCCGCGCATCGCCACGTAGTCGTAACGGTGGGTCGCGCCATAAGGATTGGTCAACACGCCCGGGGTGTAGCGCATCGCCTGGGAGACGGTTTGCGAGCCCTGATCGTCCATTTGCTCACGGGTGACCACCGACACGGTTTGTGACATTTCCAACAGCGAGGTACTGGTTTTGGTGGCGATCTGGCTGTGCGTCGCGTTGTAGCCATCCATGCTGCCCAGTGCGTTACCGAGGGCAAAGCCTTTGATGTCGGTGGTGGGCAGCGCGAGCGTTCCAGTTTCAGCGGCGGGCCGCAGCACATAGCTGCTGCCATCCTGGCTCACGGCCTCCAGGCCCGAACCACTGAGCAAATGATTCAGCGCCTGATCGACCGTATAGTCGCCCTGCACACCCGGTGACTGACGCCCGCTGGTTTGCCCTGGTGTGGTCGACAGCGTGATGCCGGCCTGACGCGCAAACAGATTGAGCACCTCGCTTAGTGGACCTACGCCGATGTTATAGCGAGGGCTACTGACTGCGCTGCCCTTCGCCGCAACAGCCCATGTTGGCAGCAAGCTAACGCCCAGCGCAGTAGAGAACAGCGCTGCGCGAACGGCGTGGCGCAAAATGCAGGTATCCGCAGTAAAACAGGGAAGATTCTTACCGATGGCGCACACAGTCATTGTAGGTTTCCGTAGGAAGTCGCTGAAGTCAGAGTTGAAGTGCTTACTGACTAAGCCGGGCTTGCACGGAAAACCCGCCAAAAATAATTCAGACGTGCCGCTCCAGCGACACCCACCAGCGAGTGCGGTAACGCAACTGCACGGGCAGGGTTTGCGGAAGGATGGCCAGCAGCTTATCGGTGTTCTCCAGACGGAAGACTCCGGACAATCGCAAGTCAGCAATGTCCGCTGAGCACGTCAGATAACCGTGCCGGTACCGTGCGACTTCATTGAGAAAATCCCCCAGGCGCATGTTGCGAGTGACGATCAGGCCATCGACCCACGCGCCAGCATCCATCTCCAGCGGCGGCACCAGCTTCGCCTGGTTATGATCGATCAAATAACTCTGCCCGGCCTGTACCCGAATCGGCTCACCGTCGGCAGCCCGGGGCGAATGAATCGCCACCATCCCGCTGGTGACATTGAGCCGTGTGCAGTCATCGTCCTGACGCAGGATGAACCGCGCCCCCACGCCTTCATACACGCCGTGACGACTTTGCACTCGCAACGGTCGATCAAAAGAAGACGCTTCATCGATCCCGCCGCAGGTCACGATGATTTCGCCGCGTGTCAGTCTGATCAACCGTTGCTGCGCGGTGTAATCGAGATCCACCGCGCTGGCGGTGTTGAGTTCCAGGCGGGTGCCGTCGGGTAACTGGAAACCCCGTCGCTCGCCCGTGGCAGTGGCGAAGTCGGCGGTCCACTGTTGCCAACTCGCCGTATCCTTGGCTAGCCATGCAGCGGACCCCATCAGCAAAACGCCTGATAGCAACTTGAGCGCCTGGCGTCGTCCCAATCCCTGAGCGCTGTTTTCCAGCGTATTGAACGCCACTTGAGCACCGGGCACCCCGCGTAGATTGCTGCTCAACTCGGCTTGCAGGGACTGCACCCGCTGCCAGGCCAACTCGTGTTCGAAATGCTCCGCGCGCCACACGTCGCATTGCTGGCGCAGCCTCGGATTGGTCGCGTTGTTGCGCAGTCGCAGCAGCCAATTGATGGCCTGTTTGACCACTTGCTGATGAGGTTCATCGCGCCGTTGAAGTGACGAGTTATCCACAGGCATCACGCTTCATACCGCAAGACATAGCAGTGATATAGCGCATCAGCGACGTAACGCTCTACCGAGCGCAGAGACAAACCCATCTGCTCGGCAATCTGCTTGTGGGTAAGTCCTTCGCACTGCGCCAACAGAAAGGCCTGACGCACTTTCGGCTTAAGTCCTTCAAGCATGCGGGCAATGCTTTCCAGCAATTCGAGCACCAGCGCCCGCGCTTCGGCACTCGGAGTTTGCGCTTCGGGCAACTGGGCAAGGATTTCCAGGTAGGCGCGCTCGATTTCTTCACGGCGCCAATGGTCGATGACCAGCCCGCGGGCGATGGTTCGCAAAAAGGCGCGGGGTGCCTTCAGTTCCAGGCGTTCGGTTCTCTGCAGCAGGCGCACGAACGTGTCGTGCGCCACGTCTGCTGCATCGGCTGCATTGCCAAGCCGAGCGCGCAGCCACGCATTGAGCCAACCGTGATGGCAACTGTAAAGCGTCTGTACTGCAAACTGAGGTGAGGACATGAACGCGACAGCCCGAACGTCACAAATGATAATTAGTCGCATTGTCATCAAGGGTCGGGGAATTTGCAACTGCCGGTTGATGCAACCGTCATCACAAAAACTCTATTCAACCGCTCTAGCATGCCGTTCGGCGGGAATGCCGGGCATTTCGTACAAACCCCTAAGATTTCCCTGACTGGTGCCGACAGACTGGGGAGACATGCGTGCACCAAAGTAGAGCGGCGAAGAATGCCGCCTGCGCCGTTACATGGAATGTTGCACCTGGAATGCATCCCCACTTTTTGCACAAGAAGTCCCATGAAATGAATCTCAAGTTCAGCCATAAAATCCTTCTGGCCGCCTCTGGCGTCGTGGTGCTGGCTTTCGCGTTGTTCACTTTGTACAACGACTATCTGCAGCGAAACACCATCCGGCAAAACCTTGAATCTTCCGTTCAGCAAGCCGGCGATCTGACCGCCAGCAGCGTGCAGAACTGGATGAGCGGCCGTGTGCTGGTCCTGGAAAACCTCGCACAGAACGTCGCTCATCAAGGCGCCAGCGCGGACCTGCCAGGCCTGGTTGATCAGCCTGCCTTCACCTCGAACTTCCAGTTCACCTACGTTGGCCAGGCCAATGGCGTGTTCACTCAACGCCCCGACGCGAAGATGCCGGACGGTTACGATCCGCGTCAGCGTCCCTGGTACAAACAAGCCGTGGCTGCCGACAAGACCATGCTGACGCCGCCGTATATGGCAGCGGTCGGTGGCTTGGTGGTGACCATCGCCATGCCGGTGAAAAAGAACGGCGAATTGCTCGGTGTGGTCGGCGGTGACCTGAGCCTGGAAACCCTGGTGAAGATCATCAACTCGGTGGACTTCGGTGGCATCGGCCACGCGTTCCTGGTCAGCGCCGACGGTCAGGTGATCGTCAGCCCGGACAAAGATCAGGTGATGAAAAACCTGAAAGACATTTATCCGAACTCTGGCGTACGCATCGAGAAGGGCAATCAGGACGTCACCCTGAACAAGCAGGACCGCATCCTCTCGTTCACCCCGGTGAGCGGCTTGCCGAATGCCGAGTGGTACATCGGTCTGTCGATCGACAAGGACAAGGCCTACGCGCCACTGAGTCAATTCCGTACTTCGGCGCTGATCGCAATGTTCATCGCCGTCAGCGTTATTGCAGTGCTGCTGAGCCTGCTGATCAACGTGCTGATGCGTCCGCTGACCACCATGGGCCGTGCGATGCAGGACATCGCCCAGGGCGAAGGTGATCTGACCCGTCGTCTGGCCGTGGAAAGCAAAGACGAGTTCGGCGAGTTGGGCGGTTCGTTCAACCAGTTCGTGGAGCGGATTCACGCCTCGATTTCCGAAGTGTCTTCGGCGACCCGTCAGGTCCACGATTTGTCGCAGCGTGTGATGGCATCGTCCAACGCCTCGATCATTGGCTCCGACGAACAAAGCGCGCGCACCAACAGCGTGGCGGCGGCGATCAACCAACTGGGCGCCGCCACCCAGGAAATCGCCCGCAATGCCGCCGATGCCTCGCAGCACGCCAGCGGCGCAAGCGAGCAGGCGGACGACGGTCGTCAGGTGGTGGAGAAAACCATCCTGGCCATGACCGAGCTGTCGCAGAAAATCAGCTTGTCCTGCACCCAGATCGAAACCCTGAACGCCAGCACTGACAACATCGGGCATATTCTCGATGTGATCAAAGGCATCTCCCAGCAGACCAACTTGCTCGCCCTCAACGCTGCCATCGAAGCCGCGCGTGCCGGTGAAGCCGGCCGTGGTTTTGCGGTCGTGGCGGACGAAGTGCGCAACCTGGCGCATCGCACTCAGGAGTCGGCGGAGGAGATTCACAAGATGATCACATCGCTGCAGATCGGTTCTCGTGAAGCGGTGACGACCATGAACGCCAGTCAGGTCTCCAGCGAAGAGACTGTCGAAGTAGCGAACCAGGCGGGTCTGCGATTGGTCAGCGTGACCCAGCGCATCGGCGAAATCGACGGCATGAACCAGTCGGTGGCCGCGGCGACGGAAGAGCAGACGGCGGTGGTGGAAACCCTCAACGTCGACGTTAACCAGATCAACTTGCTGAACCAGCAGAGCGTGGCCAACCTCAATGAAACGTTGAAGGATTGTGATGCGTTGTCGTTGCAGGCGAACCGGTTGAAGCAGTTGGTGGATAGCTTCAAGATCTGATTCGGGTCAGTTCTACTGCGTTATCGTTCAATCGCGAGCAGGCTCGCTCCCACAGGTTCACGCTAAACCCTGTGGGAGCGAGCCTGCTCGCGATAGCGGTGGATTAATCACCGCTGAACAGAAGCCCTACACAAACAGCTTCAACACATTCCCCATCGCATCATCCGCAAACCCCTGCACAAAATCCTTGAACCCCGGCAACGCCTCATCACCCCCCTGCGCCGGTTCGGCAATGATGGTCCAGGTCGCCCGCGACTGGCCCGCACCCAGCGGCTCGACACTCATCGCCGCCCACAAACTGGCCACACCCAGCGTGTTGTAAATCGTGGTCCACGTCATGTTCAACGCCTGGTCATCCCGCGAGTTGAGTTGCTCGACCACCAGGTTACCGTCCTTGAAGAATTTCTTGCGCAGCGACGACACGCCTTCGCCCGTCATTTCGATGTGCGACAGCGCCGGGATGAATTTGTCGAAGCCGGCAAAGTTGCCGACCACCGTCCAGACCTTCGCAGCGTCAGCCGGCACTTCCACCGAAGACACGACGTGGCAGCCTTGCGGGTTTTTGATCAGGGTATCGGGTTGCAGGGTTTTCATGGTTTTGCTCCGGTTGAGTGAATCAGATGAAATTGATTTCTTTGAGGTAGTCGCAGCCACGACGCAGCAGCGCCGGGGATTTTTCCGGGTAATGTGCGCCCATCTGGCGCACGCCGGCCTGGGCGTTGGCGTGGCCGATCATCGAAATGTCGCCGATGTCTTCCTCGAAGCCGTTGAGGTAGAAACCGAGTACGCCGAACAGCGCGTTGTTGCTGTCGACCCGGCCCAGTTGCTGCTGCCAGTCGGCGACGCTGACCATGGAAAACTCTCGGCCAGCCTCACGGAACGACGCGACGTAATCGTCCCAGCTCAAAGGTTCGGGGTTGTGCAGGTTGAACACGGCTTTTTCAGGCGAATAACGGCTGGCATGGAAGGCGATAAAGCGGGCGAGAAAGTCCACCGGCATCAGGTCAAAGTTCAGCGCGAACTCCGGCACCTGACCGAGCTGGATCGACCCCTTGAGCATCAGCATCAAGCGATTTTTATGCGGCTGACAGACACCGGTCAGGCTGTTGAAACTGATGTTGCCGGGGCGAAAAAGATTGACCCGAACCCCACGCTCTCGCGCCCGTTCGAGGATCCGTTCGCCGACCCATTTGGACAGGTTGTAGCCGTTCTTGATGTAGATCGGCGGGGTCTGCGCGGCGGGCAATTCCAATACCCGGCCATCGTCGGCAATGGTGCTGGACGCTGACAGCGTGGAGACGAAATTGAAGATCTTCTTGCTGCGCCCTTCGCACAGCCGAAGGCATTCGAAAATCGGCTCGACGTTGTCCCGCGCCAGCGACTCGTAATCGAGCACGTGATTGACGTTGGCAGCGTTGTGCACCAACGCGCCGAACTCTCGATCGAGGCGTTCGTAAACGTGCGCATCGAGTCCCAATGCCGGGCGCGTAATGTCTGCCGCGTAAACCTGCACCCGACTCAGGTCCAGATGCTCCAGACGGTTTTCCCGCAACGCGTGAGCGAAGCGCTCCGCCGCCGATTGCCCGCCGCCATCGCGCACCAGGCAGGCGACTTCACTGACACCCCACGCCAGCAACGCCTCGACGATGTGCACTCCGACAAAGCTGTTGGCGCCGGTGACGATCACCTTGTGCACATCGCCCATGCGGCTGATCGGCAACGGCTGAATATCCAGCTCGCGGAAGGCATCCGCCAGCGCCTGCGCACTCAGGACTTCCTCGGTGCCGGAGCCACGCACCAGCGTCGCCAGCTTCGCAATAGTCGGCAATTCAATGAAGCGGTTGATCGAGATGCTGCGACCGAATTCCTCACGCAATCGCAGGAGCATTCGTGACAACAGAATCGAATGGCCGCCCAGATTGAAGAAACTTTCGTCGGTTGAAATATCACTGGCCGGCAGCTCCAGCAGTTCCGCCCAGATCTCCAGCAACAGCGCTTCATCGGCGCTGGCGGGCAAGCGCCGCGCGGTGTTTTCGGCCACATTCACTGGCATCGCCAGCAAGGCTTTGCGATCGACCTTGCCGTTGCTGGCGAACGGCATGCTCGGCAGTTCGGTCCAGGCAATCGGTTGCATGTAGTCCGGCAAAAACTGCAGCGCATGCGCCTTCAAGGCTTCGCGAGCGACACCCGGTTGTTCCTCCTGAGGTTGCGCGAGGAAGGCCAGAATCCGCCGCTGACTGTCGATGACCACCGCTACCTGACGGTACAACTGACTGTCGCGCAGGCAGCGTTCGATCTCTTCCGGCTCAACGCGAAAACCGCGGATCTTCACCTGATTGTCCCGCCGCCCGCACAGCTCGATACCGTCGCGGGTCCACTTCGCCATGTCGCCGGTCCGGTAGGCGCGCAGGCGCTGGCCATCCGGCAGATTCAAGTCCAGGTAACGTTCGGCGGTCTGCTGCGGGTTGTTCAGATAACCCAGGCACACCCCCGGGCCGACGATGAACAACTCACCGACAGTCTGCTCGGCCACCGGTTGAAACGCCTCGTCGAGAATCAACACATGGCTGTTGGCAATCGGCGCCCCGAGGGTGCGGTTGTTGTCACCGGTGCGCAGCTGGCGCGCGGTAATCAACACAGTCGCTTCGGTCGGGCCATAGAGGTTGTAGAGGTTGCCCTGACGGGTCAGTTGCTCGATGACGTAGGGTTCGCAGACATCACCCCCGGTCATCACGTGATCGAGGCATTGCAATTGATCCAGCGGAAGGATGCTCAACAACGCCGGCGGCAAAAAAGCATGGCTCAGTTGTTGATGGCGGATCAGCTCGACCAGTTGCAACGGATCGCGGCGCTGATCGTCGCTGGGCACGATCAACTCGGCGCCCTGCAGCAGGGTCGGGAAAATATCGATCAGCGACGAGTCGAAACTCAACGACGAAAACTGCAAGGCCCGACTGTGTTCGGTCAGCTGCACATAGTCGGCGTACCACGCGGTGAAGTGCGCGAGGTTGGCCTGGCTGAGCAACACGCCTTTGGGATGTCCGGTGGTACCCGAGGTGTAGAGCGCCATGCACGGCGCGTCGAGATCGGGGCGCTGGCGCATCAAGGGTTGGCCGAGGTCTACGTCATCTACGTCGATGCAACTGATGTTCAGCGCCGGCATTTCGTCGGCGAGTGGATGCTGGCCGTCATGCAGCAACAACACCGCCCCGGCATTCGAAAGGATGTACTGCTGACGTTGCAGCGGATGGCTCGGTTCCAGCGGCAAATACACCGCACCGCTGCCCAGAATCGCGAGAATCCCCGCATACAGCGAACTGCATTTCGGCAGGCAAATCCCGATCACCAACGGTCCTTGATGCCGAGCGAGCAACGGCAGCAAGCGCTGCTGAATTGCGCGGCTGTGGGCGTGCAATTGCCGATAGCTCAGTGATGTGCCGTCGATGTTCAGCGCGGGGCGTTCAGCGGACTCAATGAAGCGTTGTTCGAGGCGCTCGATCATCGGGATCCTGGCAAGCTGAAGCAGCCACGATTGAGCCGTGTTGTTGAGTTGATGAGTGAAGGCCAGGCGCTCTAAAAACAGCAGGTTTTCCACACGCTCAAAGTGAGCGTGAGCAGCCGGTCCAGCGTGTAAAAAATACTCGGCGTCGCGAGAAAATCGGCTGACCAGCAGCGAGACATGGTCCACCAGTTCCGCCACCACTCGCAGGCGCAGCGCCTGGCCGTTTCCAGACGCGTCATCGGCAATCGGCACGCGCGTGAACAGCTTAGATCCAAGCATGCACAGCAGGTCCATGGACGGCAGCCCAGTGACGCCTGGCGCGCCGAGGCCAAGTTGCAGTGTCAGTTTCGGTGCATCACTCAAGACTGTAAACGCCTGGCTCGCGTCGTCGATCAGCAGATCAAACGACGGCGGCTTGTCGAACGCTTCGAGCCGCGCCGGCGAATGACCTTGTTGTTCAAGTTCCACCGCCAGGTCGGTCAAGGCCTGGCTTTGCCCAATGAGCAGAATGTCGAGACGTCTCATGATGTTCTCCTCGTTAAACCAGGTAGTCGCTGAGGGCGTCTTGCACGCACGGCGAATCGAGCAGCGAACTGCTGCGGAAAAACCGCACGATGTTGGCGACCAGCGGGTGATGACGATTGATCGGGAAGGCCAGCCCCGAGATTTCGTTCTTGAGTGCCTGTCGTGCCGCGTCGTTGATCTGCAAGGCTTCGATCAAGCGGAAGTCGAAGGATTTCTGGATGTCGTTGGTCAGGTAATGGCCGATGAATACCGGCAGAATCTGCGCAATCTGCTGGCGGTCGTCTTCGCTCGCGGTGTGCCAGTAGATGCGCACCATCCGCGACCAGAACCCTGAGTGGCGGCCCTCATCGAGCAAGTGGTCGGCCATCAGGCCCTTGATCGATTGCTTGACCGTGTCGTCCTTGGCGAACGCCGCCACATCGCCGGTCACGGTGTTCTCGGCGATGGCCACGCAGATCAGTTCCACGGCGCTGCGCAGGTGTTCCGGTGCAAGGGCTACGGACGCCGGAATCGCCCGACTCAGCTCGATTTCATCCGGCAGCTGGATCGGCGTGATACCGGTCATGGCAACGGTCTGCTGCATGAAGTCCATGGCCACCAGCGCGTGGTAATCCTCGTCCACCACCACAGTCATGGCGTCATAGCGACAGGCGAACGGGAAGGCCACGGCGAAGCGATTCTTGGCGATGCTGCGGGCGGTCTTGTCGACGATCTCGGTTTCGAAAATCACCACGTCGTTGATGAATTTGTACAGCGTCTGCACCAGGGCGAAGTCCCGTTGTTCCGGGCATTCGCGCAGGAAGGTTTCACTCAGCACCAGTGGCTGGCGGCTCAACGGATAGATCAGCTTGTCATCGTTCTCCAGCACCCGCCGGGGCCGCGTGCGGATGGTGGCGCGGTTTTCCCAGGCGTCGGCGAAGGATTGGTAGTCGGCGGCGTTCATGCGTTCACCTCGGCAACCGGTTCGCTCATGCTCAGTCGCAAGCCGTCCCACAAAGCAATGCGGCTTTCCACGGCGGCGATGGCGCTCGCGTAGACGTCTTCTTCGCGTTGCGAATCGCCATCGACCAGGCGTGCGAGGAGTTTTTCTGCCGCCGGGCCGTGGTCTTCGGAGTCGACTTCAATGTGCCGCTCCAGGTAGTAGCGAAAGGTCGGCGCTTGCTCGATGCCGATGCCCCAATCGTCGAGAATCCGCTGGAACATCTGCGGAATAACACTCTCACGACCATGCAAGAACGCAGCGGCAACGCTGTGTCCTGGCGCATGCAGCGCAGTGTGCAAGGTGTGCCGCACGAACTGCGCGGCCGCCGGATCGACATCAACGCTTTGCAACGCCACGTCGTAACTTACGCCTTCTTGCTGCAACGCCACGAAGCGTTCAACAGCGACGGTGCTGGCACCGACTTCGCGCATCGCATCCAGGTACAACTCAAAATGACTGTAATGACCCTGGGCCGGACGATCATCGGACTCTTCACCCAGCACAATCTCATTGATAAGACGCGCGGCCTGCGGATCTCTCGGCGGCAGCCAGGGTAGTTGAACGCAGGTCAGTTCCTGTTGCAGACGCTTGGTCAGCGACATGAAATCCCACACCGCAAAGACATGGGTTTCCATGAAACGTTGAAGTACCGAGAGTGAATGTATTTCAGAGAAGATCGGGTGCGCACTAAGTTCTGCTTTCTTCTGGTTGAGGCGGTCTTTATTCGTTTTCATGAGCGAGCCTATAAGTGATCTGAATTGCCGTTAAGGGTGTTGTGATCAATAAGTGACGGTCGTTTAACGTTTTTTATTGGCGAGCGGATGCCTCAATTAAAATGATGTCATCAAGTGCGATAAACTCGGTTTGGTGCCATGTTTGCTGGCGGCGGAGAAAAACTAATACACGAGTAAAGTGCCGGGCAAGTTATTTTTATATTATTTGCAAGTTGTGTTTTCTTGCGCGCGATAAGTTCCGATAAAACTTTAAGTTTCAGTTTTATTTGGGCGTAGTTGCTCCTTTCGACGAAGTATCGTCAAAATTCGAATAAAGAGTGAATGCCTCACTCAAAGCAACTTTCAAAGTTGTTCCGTTGAATGCTTCAAGGGGTGGAAGTTGGCTGGGATTGACGCCGGTGCTTCCTTTCCCGTGACAAGACTCCTTCCGTAGGTTCTTGGTGCGAGGACTGCGCCGCCAGTGCGGTGCGTCGCCCGTTCATTATTCGTTGGCAACCCAAGAGTGAGCGTAAATCACGGCCGCCGCTATCGCCCGGACGTCATCTTTGCCGGCGTTTTGAGGGCGCAAGATCGATTAACGAGGCTTTGGGGGAAGGGACGGGCGGTTGCGCGATGATTCGCTATTAGCGGAGGGGATGTGTTGGCAGATTATTCACGGCAAACGCGGCGCGCAGTTCGAACTGCGCACCGAGGTTTGGCGTAGGGTTTACCTGGAGGTTTTCTTGTTCAGCGCTTCAGGGCTGTTGAGGTAACGCGTGATCACCTCGACGCCGCGATTGAGGTGATTTTCGAGCAGCTGCACCGAGCGCTCGATGTCGCGGTCTTCGACGGCCAGCAACAGCGCCCGGTGGTCTTCCTGGGATAACTTGCCCAGGCCCATGGCTTCCAGGTTGAAGCGCAGGAAGCGCTCTTCTTCGTTCAGTCCTTCCTCGACCAGCCGCAACAGCCGGCGGTTAGGCGCTTTGCCATAGAGCGCCATGTGAAAGAGACGATTGAGGCGGCCGATCTCGCTGTAATCGTGCTCCGTTTCCAGGTCGTCGATATGCTTGGCTGCCTGTTCGAAGTCTTCCTTCTCCAACAAGGGAATCGACAGGCGCAGTGCTTCGGATTCCAGCAGAATCCGTAACGCATAGGTTTCGACGGCATCGCCCTGAACCAGCGGCGCAACCACTGCGCCTTTGTGGGCGATAACGTTGAGCAAGGCCTGTGCTTCAAGTTGGCGCAGGGCTTCACGCACCGGCATGCGGCTGACACCGAACAGATCGGCCAAATCCTGCTGGCGCAACGCGGTGCCGCAGGGAATGCGTCCGTCGAGAATGGCCGAACGCAGGGTTTCTTCGATCACCGAACGTGCCAGGTGAGCGGGAATCGGCCCGTTGACCTTGATACTGCTGAGGGGGTTGGGCTTCTGTGTCACTACTACGCACCCTGTCTGGCTGAAATATTTGGATCCAAATGGACACTAGTGACTGCCATGCAGCTTGTCAAACGGACAGAAGATCGCTGCCCGCGACTTTTTCATGTCATCCACCATTCAAAGTCTAGCGCGTCGCCAGTGATTGCATCGTGCCATTGTCTTTTAGCGGGCTAACCTGCACCATCAACCGAATTCCCCCTGCCTGACCTGGATGCCTCGCATTGGCGGTACGTTTCGCGATTCCTCGGACTTTGCGCTGGCTGTGCTGCGCGTTGCTGCTGGCCGGCGTCATGCTGGGCGGGTTGCATGCCGATTGGGATTTCTCGCTGATCAGCCGCAAGGCGCAGGCCTTGTACGGACCGTTGGGCGAAGGTCAGGCGCGCATCGACGCCTGGCAGCGTTTGCTGGCCACGCAAAAACAGGTCAACGAGCTGGAACAGCTCAACGTGGTCAATCAGTTTTTCAACAAACAGATGCGTTACGTCGAGGACATTGACCTGTGGCACGAGGTCGATTATTGGGAAACACCCATCGAAGCCCTGTGGAAGGGTGCCGGCGACTGCGAAGACTACGCCATCGCCAAGTACTTCAGCCTGCGCCATCTCGGCGTCTCCAGTGACAAGCTGCGCATCACCTACGTCAAGGCTTTGCGGCTGAATCGGGCGCACATGGTGTTGACTTACTATTCGAGCCCCGAGGCGATGCCGCTGGTGCTCGACAGCCTGATCGATGCAATAAAACCGGCCAGCCAACGAACCGATTTGCTGCCGGTCTACTCTTTTAATGCCGAAGGGTTGTGGTTGCCGGGCGCCAAGGGCAACAAGAAGGTCGGTGATACCAAGCGTCTGTCTCGCTGGCAGGACGTGTTGAAGAAAATGCAGGCCGAAGGTTTCCCGGTCGAGACGACTAACTAGGAGCACGCGCTCAGATGTCTTTGTTCAAACAGCTGTTGATCGCTATCTGTCTGTTCCTGGTGGTCGCCTTCACCGGCAGCTTCATGGTCAGCCTGGAAAGCTCGCGCACCCAGTACGTCAACCAGTTGCGCTCCCACGCCCAGGACGCCGCGACGGCATTGGCGCTGTCCCTGACGCCGAACATCGACGACCCGGCGATGGTCGAGCTGCTGGTCAGTTCAATCTTCGACAGCGGTTATTACGCGAGCATCCGCGTGGTCGATCTCAAGACTGACCAGACCATCGTTGAGCGCAGCGGCATTCCGGCGGTGAACAACGTGCCGGACTGGTTCGTCAAAATGATCGGCCTGGAGCCGGCCGGCGGCGATGCGCTGGTCAGCCGTGGCTGGGAACAGGCGGCGCGGGTCGAGGTAGTCAGCCATCCGATGTTCGCATTGGCCAAGCTGTGGCAGAGCGCGTTGGGCAGCCTCGGCTGGTTGCTGATCTGCGGCGCCGTGAGCGCGGTGCTGGGCGCATTGTTGCTGCGTCGACAACTGAAACCGCTGGACTACATGGTCAAGCAATCCCACGCCATCGCTCGCCGCGAATTCCTCAGCCTGCCGGAACTGCCGCGCACACCGGAACTGCGCCGTGTGGTGCAGGCCATGAATCAGATGGTCGAGAAGCTCAAGGCGCTGTTCCATGAGCAGGCCGAGCGCAGTGAAAAACTGCGGATCGAGTCCTATCAGGACAACTTGACGGGCCTGGCCAACCGTCGCTATTTCGAGATGCAATTGAACGCCCGGGTGAGTAATCCCGAGCAAGCCAGTTCGGGCTATTTGCTGTTGTTGCGGGTCAAGGACCTGGCCGGTTTGAACCAGCGTCTGGGCGGCCAACGCACCGACCAATTGTTGCAAGCCGTGGGCGAGCAGCTGTCCCGCGAGTGCGCCAAGTACCCGGAAACGCAGAACCTCGTCACGCGGATCCGTGGCGGTGAGTTTGCCGTGCTGGCGCCGGGGCTGGTGCGCGAAGAAGCGCTGCAACTGGCGCAGAACCTCGACAGTGCCTTGGCGAGCCTGCATGCGACCGGCGCCACTGATGTGGCCTCGGTCGCGTCGATCGGGCTGGCACCGTTTGTTCATGGCGACTCACCGCAGGCTGTTTTAGGGCTTGGCGACCAGGCACTGGCTCAAGCTGAAGGGCAGGGCGAACAGAGCTGGGCGTGCCTCGATCACAGCGCATCGGCCAGCGTCGGCGATGACCATCACGCCTGGCATAACTTGCTGGATGAAGCGTTGAATCAGCAGCGGTTCCAGCTGTATTTCCAACCGGTGGTGGCCAGCCAGGACACGCAACTGGTGCTGCATTACAAGGTGCTGTCGCGGTTGATCGACGCCGAGGGCCAGACCATTCCCGCCGGGCGCTTTCTGCCGTGGCTCGAGCGCTTTGGCTGGACCGCACGCCTGGATCGACTGATGTTGGAGCTGGTCCTTGAACAGATGGCCGAGCATGAACAATCGCTGGCGCTGAACCTGTCTTCGGCGACGTTGGCCGATGCGCAGGCGCTGAATAAAGTCTTCGAGATTTTGCGTATTCATTCCGATCTCGGACCACGGCTGACCCTGGAAATCGGCGAAGAGCAGCTGCCCGAGCAAGCGATGCTGGAAGAACTGACGCGGCGTTTGCGTGAGCTTGGGTTCTCCCTGAGTCTGCAACGGTTTGGCGGACGCTTCAGCATGATCGGCAACCTGGCGCGGCTGGGGTTGGCGTATCTGAAGATTGACGGCAGTTACATCCGCGCGATTGATCAGGAAAGCGACAAGCGCCTGTTTATTGAGGCGATCCAGCGGGCCGCGCATAGCATCGATCTGCCGTTGATTGCCGAGAGGGTCGAGACTCAAGGGGAGTTGCTGGTGATTCGGGAGATGGGGTTGTATGGGGTTCAGGGGCAGTTGTTTGGTGAACCGAAGCCATGGCAGTGAGGCTGATGCCGCCATCGCGAGCAGGCTCGCTCCCACAGTGGATCTGTGTCGAACACTAAGTCCGGGCCGACCCCAAACCCTGTGGGAGCGAGCCTGCTCGCGATAGCGTCAGTACAGACAACAACAATGACGGGACTTCAGATCAACCCAGGCTCATCATCATCAATCAAATGACTCAACCCGCCCAACGCCTCACGGGCCTGGGTCCGGTCCATCAGTTTGGCCTGGGCGGCGGCCGGCAGGTCGGTGACGCGGATCACGCCTTTGCTGGTCAGCACCTGAATCAAGTCGTCGAGCACCCGGATCATCTCCAGGTCGCTCTGCTTGAGCTGCTTGAGGCTGTTTTCCACAGCCTGGTTGGCGTACCAATCCTGGATTTCATGGTTGTCGGCCGGCAGCGTTTCCGTGGCCTCGGCGTAGGCCGCGGCTTCCACGCGCACTAACTGACCTTGCGCATCGCGTTGCACGTAGAACATTGAGCATCCCTCAGAAATGAACCAGCGTCATGCTGTCAGCAGCATAGGCCAACTGGACGAGAGTATGCGGTGCGGCGACGAAATCGTCACCGGCGTGATAGACACAAACGTGACGGCCGCCCCATGAGGGCGGCCGTTTTTCGTTGGATCAGCTGTTGTTGTGGTCGACTTTGATGGTCGGGTCACTGCCGGCAATCAACGTGTGAATGTTGGCGCTGGACCAGTTGTTGCCTTCCAGTTTGATCGTCACATCCGGCGTTGCGGCGGCCGCATCACCCGAGTTGAACTTGCCGCCGGAACTGACTTGCAACGATGACACGCCATCCACGGTGCTGATCTTCAGGAAGTTGTCGATGGTGCTGCCGGTTTCACCTTGCAGCAGATCGCGCAGGTCGATGCGATCACCTTCGCTGGCCTTGAAGTCCTTGATCACGTCGCTGCCGGTGTCGCCAGCCTTCCAGACGAAGGTGTCGGCGCCCGAACCGCCTATCAGGATGTCGTTGCCCTGGCCGCCCATCAGCGAGTCGTTACCCGAGCCGCCGAGCAGGATGTCATTGCCTTTGCCGCCGTCGAGCAAGTCATTGCCCCCCGAGCCGAAGAGAATGTCGTTGCCCGCACCGCCCAACAGCGTGTCGTTGCCGTCATGGGCGCCCGACACATCGAATGCGCTGTAGTGCTCGGTGATGAACTGGTGCACGTTGCTGGTGGTGACTTTGCTGACGTCCACGCCGGTCTCTTTGGCGACGAAAGCCTGCATCGCCTGATAGCCCTCGCCGGCGATGCCGTTGAAGCTCACCAGATCGCCGAACAGAATGTCGTTGCCGTCGCCGCCATTGACCGTGTCGGAACCCGGCATTGTCGCTTCGGTGTGGCCGATGATCGAGTTGGCCAGGTCTTTGGGGTCGATGTTGGTTTGTGGCGTCTTGTCCGAGTCGTACGGTTTCAGGTCGGAGAGGGTGACGTCTTTGTTCAGGCCGATGGCTTCTACCGTCGAAACATTGCCGAGCAGCGCGAAGCTGTCGGTGGAGTTGTCGATGGCGTTGGAGCCGGTGCTGCTGCCGTTACCGTCGCGATAGGACAGCTCGTACGTCCCGTTGCCCTCGGCACGAAGAGTGCCCAGTTCGGAACTGCTCCAGTAACCGCCCCACGAGCTCTTGTATGTCTGCAGCGTGACGGTGCCGGAGTTATCGATGGTCAGGTAGTGAGTGCTGTCCAGGTAACCGGAGTAGGTCTGGCCCAACTTGTAATTGGTGGTGGTGATAACGTCATCGAGCTTCACGTTGCCGAACAGGGTCGGGTTGGTCTGCTCACCGCTCTGGTAATAGGTCGGCTTGCCATCGGTGATGAAGTACGTGAGATTCTTCGCCCCGGTGTTGGCGATGGCGTCGGCACTCTGGAACCAGTTGGCCGTGGTCTTGAACACGTCCTCGTAGTTGGTCCCGCCGCCGGACGACATCGAGTCCAGCACCGATTTAAGCAAGGTCAGGGCATTCGGATCATTCAGGTTGACCGATACCGATTTGTTGACCTGGGTATCGAAGTCCACCAGGAAAATCTTCACCGTTCCCGAATTGCCACCCATGCTTTGCTTGAGGGTGTTGAACACCGCGGTCAGCGAGTCCTTGGCGGCGTTGATCGACGACGCGCTCATGCTGCCCGAACTGTCGACCATGAACGCGATGTTGTAGTTGGTGCCCGGCACCACGGTCAGCCCGCCGATGTCGGCGACCATGATGTCGTTGCCGTCAGTGCCAGTGATGGTGTCATTGGCCGCCGTGGCGGTGATGGCGTTGTAGACCGCCGGGTAAACGGTGACCGGGATCGTCGCGGTGCTTGCCGCCGAGCCGCCGAGAACCTCGGTGGAGGTCGAGGTCACGGTCAGGTTGAACTGGCCGTTGTAGTACGGCGGCGGGGTCACGGTCAGGGTGCCGAGGTTCCAGCCGGTGACGTTGGCCTCACCCGACGAGGTGCTGGCGGTGAAAGTGTGGCCGGCGCCATCGGTGAGCACGGAGCCCGCCGGGATGCCGCTGATCTTCACGACCAGGCTTTCGGAACCGTCGGTGTCCGTGAGCGCAGTCTTGATCGCAGACAGGTGAACGCTGGTGCCTTCGGCCGCTTCGTTGAGCTTGTAGCCGTCGTAATAGCCTTCGCCGTTGGTGCCGTGCAAATCGGAGACGGTCACGCCGGAGGCGGCCAGGTCTGCAATGCCGGTGTACAGCGGCACGCCGGCGCTGCTCAGGTCGACCGCTGCGCCGCCGTTGACCGACAGGTTGACGTCATAGCTGCCCGGACCGCTCTGGTTGTGGTGGTAGATGTCCAGCGTGTAGTAACCGCTGGCGGTCGGGGTGAACGAACCGCTCAGACTGCCACCCGCACCCCAAAGCGCGCTGGCCACGTTTTTACCGCCGATGGTCACCAGCAGGCTGTCATCGCCGGTGCCGCTGAAGGTGTAGGTCTTGCCCGCTTCGAGGTAGATCAGGCCGGACGTTTTTGATGCTGTGCCGGCCGCGACACTGCCGTCGGACTGCACATTGGTTACGGTGCCGCTGGTGTTCGGTTTTCCCGCGCCATCGATGACGCTTTTCAGCGTGCCCGAAGCGGCGCCGCTGCCATCGGTGCCGAGGCCCGTCAGGCCGGTCCAGATTTCCTTGATCAGCCCGGTGGATTTGACACTGTTGTCCGCGACGCTCAGGGACGGTGCATCGGCAACCGGCGTGATGTCGATTTTGATCGTGCCGGTGTTGCCCAGCAGCGCACCGTCGGTTGGCTGGAACTTGATCTGTGCGTAGTCCGCCAGATTGTTGCCCACGCCGCTGCCGCCGTAGCCATTGACGCCGGATTCGTTGGCATCCGGCAGGAAGCGCACTTTGCCCGCGTCGATGTCAGTCTTGGACAGGGTCTGGTTGGTTGTCACGTCGGTCCAGGTCGAACCGTTCAGGTACTGCAATTTGCCTTCGCCCGGCAGGCCGGTGATTTTCACACCGAGGCTGGCGGCAGCGCTGTCGACGTCGCTGACACCGAAGGTCGACCAGCCGAGGATCAGCGGGGTGTCTTCGGCGCCGGTAACGTTAACCGGCGCGGCGGTCGGAGCATCGTTCACTGCCACGACGTTGACGGTGGTGGTCGCGGTGTTGGAGTAGTTGCTGCCATCGGTCACCGTCACGGTGATGATCCGCGGCACGGTGCTCGGGTCTTCACTGCTGTTGGTGAAGCTGATGTTCTTGATCTGCTGCATGTAGTCGGCCAGCGTCGCGTTGCCGGACAGCGTCAGCGTGACAGTGCCGTCCTTGCTGTTGGCATTGATGCTGATGCCGTTGACGCTGTTGCCCAGGTTCAGCGCGTCGCCCGGCTGACGGTTGGTCAGCACGATGGTCGCGCCGGTCAGCAGAGTGCTGTCCGGGTCGGTGATTTTCAGGTCGGTGTCGCCGATCGAAACGCCCTGGCCCGTGGTGCCTTCGGTGAAGGTCACGTTGTAATTGGCACCGCTGGCGCCGCTGGAGTTGTTGGCGTCCAGGTCGAGCACGGGCGGTGCATCGTTGTCGACGATCGAGGTGCTGACGCTGCCGTTGGACGCGCTGATCGCCAGGTTCTCGAAGTTGCCGCCGGTGGCCGAGTCGATCTTGACCACGAAGTTTTCGGTGCCTTCGGTGATCCTGTCGTCCAGGGTCGCGACGTTGAAATTCGCCGTGCTGCCACCCGCCGGAATTTTCACGGTGTACACGCCGGTGAAGTCCGAACCGTCGGCGGCGGTGCCGCTGTAGGTGATCTTCAGGGTGACTTCGGACTGCGCCGGATTTGTCAGGCTGACGGTGTAACTGGCGGTCTGGCCTTCGGTCACCGAGGTGCTGCCAGTGATGCTGACTTCGGTCCTGTCGAGGGTGTCGGTGACGCTGGTGACGGCTGCCGTCGGGCTTTTGACCAGGTTCTCGAAGTTGCCACCGGTGGCGTTGCTGATGGTCGCCTGGACCGTGCCCGCGTCTTTGTAAACGTCGTCTTTTGGCGCATCAACGCTCACGGTGCCTGTGGTTTTGCCGGCGTCGATGGTGATCACTGCGCCGTTGCTCAGGGTCACGGTCACCGGTGTGCCGGCGGCGTTGGTCAGGCTGGCGGTGTAGATGATCTGGCCACCTTCGGCCACCGAATTGCTCGCAGTCAGCGACAGGGTGGTCGTATCGGTGGTGTCGGTCACGGTGGTGCTGACCGGGGTTTTATCGGCAACCAGATTTTCGTAGTTGCCGCCGCTGACGTTGGTGATCGAGTTGGTCAGTGGTGTATGACCGGTCAGCGCATCGTTTGGCGCGAGGGTGGTGACGAAACCGGTGGTTTTGCCGATGTCGATGGTGATCGTCTGGCCGTTGGCCAACGACACGGTCACGGGCGAACCGGTAACTGGCGCACCGACAGTGGCGGTGTAAGTGACGGTGCCACCTTCAGCCGCCGTGCCGGTAGCGGTGAGTTTGACCGTCGAGGTGTCGAGGGTGTCGGTGACGTTGGTGACGGCTGCGGTCGGGTTTTTAACCAGGTTTTCGAAATTGCCGCCGGTAGCGTCCTTGATGGTCGCTTCGACTTTGCCGGCGTCTTTGTAAACGTCGTCGGCTGGAGCCTTGACGGTCACGGAACCGCTGGTGGCGCCAGCGGCAATGGTGATCACGGCGCCGTTGCTCAGGGTCACGGTTACTGGCGTGCCGGCAGCGTTGGTCAGGTTGGCGGTGTAAACAATGGAGCCACCTTCAGCGACCGAATCGGTTGCTGTCAGGCTGAGGGTTGTGGTGTCCGCAGAATCAGTCACTGAGGTGTCGGCCGACTTGCCGTCGACGTCCAGCTTCTCGTAATTACCGCCCTTGGCGTCGTCGATCTTGACGCTCAGGGAACCGCCGCCGGCCTGGGCATCGTTCGGTGCAACGTAGTTCACGCTGGCAGAACTGGCGCCGACCGGAATGGTGATGGTCTGTCCGTTGGACAAGCTCACGACGACCGGCGAACCGGTCACTGGGGCCGTGACGGACGCGGTGTACACCACGGTCCCACCTTCAGCCACAGACGAAGTCGCGGTCAGGCTGACGGTCGACGTGTCCACGGTGTCGGTCACGTCAGTCACGGCGGCAGCCGGGTCTTTCACCAGGTTTTCGAAATTGCCGCCACTCGTGTCCTTGATGGTCGTTTCGACTTTGCCGGCGTCTTTGTAGACGTCGTCGGCTGGAGCCTTGACGGTGACGGAACCGCTGGTGGCGCCGGCCGCGATGGTGATCACCGCGCCGTTCGACAGGTTCACGGTGACCGGCGTGCCGGCGGCGTTGGTCAGGTTGGCGGTGTAGACGATTGAACCGCCTTCAGCCACAGAATCGGTTGCTGTCAGGCTAAGAGTGGTGGTGTCTGCCGAGTCAGTGACCGAGGTGTCCGCCGACTTGCTATCGACATCCAGCTTCTCGTAATTGCCGCCCTTGGCGTCATCAATTTTGACGCTCAAGGAGCCGCCGCCAGCCTGGGCATCGTTCGGTGCAACGTAGTTCACGCTGGCGCTGCTCGAGCCGACCGGGATGGAGATGGTTTGGCCGTTGGACAAGCTCACAACCACTGGCGAACCGGTCACAGGTGCGGTGACGGACGCGGTGTACACCACGGTGCCGCCTTCAGCCACAGACGAAGTCGCGGTCAGGCTGACGGTCGACGTGTCCACGGTGTCGGTCACGTCAGTCACCGCCGCAGCCGGGTCTTTCACCAGGTTTTCGAAATTGCCGCCAGTCGCGTCCTTAATGGTCGCTTCGACTTTGCCGGCGTCTTTGTAAACGTCGTCGGCTGGAGCCTTGACGGTCACGGAGCCGCTGGTGGTACCGGCCGCGATGTTGATCACCGCGCCGTTCGACAGGTTCACGGTGACCGGTGTGCCGGCAGCGTTGGTCAGCGTTGCGGTGTAGACGATCGAACCGCCTTCAGCCACAGAATCGGTTGCTGTCAGGCTAAGAGTGGTGGTGTCAGCAGAGTCAGTCACTGAGGTGTCCGCCGACTTGCCGTCAACGTCCAGCTTCTCGTAATTGCCACCCTTGGCGTCGTCGATTTTGACGCTCAGCGAACCGCCGCCGGCGAGGGCGTCGTTCGGTGCAACGTAGTTCACGCTGGCGCTGCTCGAACCGACCGGGATGGTGATGGTTTGGCCGTTGGACAAGCTCACAACCACCGGCGAACCGGTCACTGGAGCGGTCACAGAAGCGGTGTACACCACGGTGCCGCCTTCGGTGACAGAGGCAGTCGCGGTCAGGCTGACGGTCGACGTGTCCACGGTGTCGGTCACGTCAGTCACGGCGGCTGACGGATCTTTCACCAGGTTTTCAAAGTTGCCGCCAGTCGCGTCCTTGATGGTCGTTTCGACTTTGCCGGCGTCTTTGTAGACGTCGTCGGCTGGAGCCTTGACGGTGACGGAACCGCTGGTGGCGCCGGCCGCGATGGTGATCACCGCGCCGTTCGACAGGTTCACGGTGACCGGTGTGCCGGCAGCGTTGGTCAGGCTGGCGGTGTAGACGATCGAACCGCCTTCAGCGACCGAATTGGTTGCTGTCAGGCTAAGAGTCGTAGTGTCAACCGTATCGGTAACCGAGGTATCCGCCGACTTGCCGTCGACATCCAGCTTCTCGTAGTTACCGCCCTTGGCGTCATCAATCTTCACGCTTAGCGAACCACCGCCAGCGAGAGCATCGTTTGGCGCAACGTAGTTCACGCTGGCGCTGCTCGAACCGACCGGAATGGCGATGGTCTGGCCGTTGGACAAGCTCACGACGACCGGCGCACCGGTCACCGGAGCGGTGACGGACGCGGTGTACACCACAGTGCCGCCTTCGGCCACGGTGGACGTTGCCGTCAGGCTGACGGTCGACGAGTCCTCGGTGTCGGTCACGTCAGTCACCGCCGCAGCCGGGTCTTTGGCCAGGTTTTCGAAGTTGCCGCCGCTGGCGTCCTTGATGGTCGCTTCGACTTTGCCGGCATCTTTGTAAACGTCATCGGCAGGCGCTTTGACCGTCACGGAGCCGCTGGTGGCACCGGCCGCGATGGTGATCACCGCGCCGTTCGACAGGTTCACGGTCACCGGTGTGCCGGCGGCGTTGGTCAGGTTGGCGGTGTAGACGATCGAACCGCCTTCAGCCACCGAATCAGTCGCGCTCAAGCTCAGCGTCGTGGTATCTGCGCTGTCAGTCACTTTGGTGACGACGGCCGAGCGGTCGGTGTCCAGTTTCTCGAAGTTGCCGCCCGTGCTGTCTGCGATCGCTGCCCTGACGGGCGAGGCGCCGGTGTAGACGTCATTCGGCACAGTGTACGGCGCCGAACCGCTGGACTCGCCGGCCTTGATGTTGATCACCAGGCCGTTGTTCAGGGTCACGGTCATGGCCGTGTCGGCCGGATGGCTCAGCGTGGCGGTGTAGGTGATCTGGCCACCTTCGCCGACGCTGCTCACATCGGCACTGAGTTTCAGCGTGGTGGTGTCGACGGTGTCGTTGACGGTGGTGGTGTGCGTGGTTTTGCTGACATCGAGCTTTTCGAAATTGCCGCCGTCGGTGCTGGTGATGCCGACGGTGATTTTGCTGCCGTCCTTGTAGACGTCATCGGCCGGCGCCGGGACGGTGATGAAACCTGACTTGTCGCCGGCCTTGATCACCACGCTCTCGCCGTTGCTCAGTTTGACCGTCATGTCAGTGCCGGCGGCATTGCTGAGGTTGACGGTGTAAGTGATGGTGCCGCCCTCGACCACATAGTTGCTGGCGGTCATGGTCACTTTGGTGGTGTCCAGGGTGTCGCTGATGGCGGTCGAGGTCGGGGTTTTGTCGGCGACCAGATTCTCGTAGTTGCCGCCCGTGACTTCCTTGATGGCATTGGTCAGTGGTTCGTGGCCGACCACTGCATCGTTCGGCGCTTTAACGGTGATCGAGGCGGTGCTTTCGCCGACCGCGATGGTGATCTTTTCACCATTGGCCAACGTGACGACCACGTCCTTGCCAGTGACCGGCGCGTTGACGGAAGCGGTATACACCACGTTGCCGCCTTCGGCAGTGGCAGACGTTGCCGTCAGGCTGACCGTCGATGTATTGATCGTATCTGTCACGTCGGTGATGGCTGCTGCCGGGTTGGTCACCAGGTTTTCGAAGTTGCCGCCAGTGGCGTCCTTGATGGTCGCTTCAACTTTGCCGGCGTCTTTGTACACGTCATCGGCCGGAGCCTTGACGGTTACGGAGCCGACAGTCGCGCCAGCGGCGATGGTAATCACGGCGCCGTTCGACAGGTTCACGGTGACCGGCGTACCGGCAGCGTTGGTCAGCGTCGCGGTGTAGACGATGGAACCGCCTTCAGCGACCGAATCGGTTGCTGTCAGGCTCAGAGTGGTGGTGTCCGCAGAATCAGTCACCGAGGTGTCAGCCGACTTGCCGTCGACACCCAGCTTCTCGTAGTTGCCGCCCTGCGCGTCATCGATTTTCACGCTCAGCGAACCACCGCCCGCCAAGGCATCGTTTGGCGCAGTGAAGTTCACGCTGGCGCTGCTGGCGCCAACCGGAATGGTGATGGTCTGGCCGTTGGACAAGCTCACAACCACCGGCGAACCGGTCACTGGAGCGGTCACAGAAGCGGTGTACACCACGGTGCCGCCTTCGGTGACAGAGGCAGTCGCGGTCAGGCTGACCGTCGAGGTGTCGACGGTGTCGGTAACACTGGTTACCGCTGCTGCCGGGTCTTTGACCAGGTTTTCGAAGTTGCCGCCGCTGGCGTCCTTGATGGTCGCTTCGACTTTGCCGGCATCTTTGTAAACGTCATCAGCAGGTGCCTTGACGGTCACGGAGCCGACTGTCGCGCCAGCCGCGATGGTGATCACGGCGCCGTTCGACAGATTCACGGTGACCGGCGTGCCGGCAGCATTAGTCAGGGTCGCGGTGTAGACAATCGAGCCGCCTTCAGCCACGGAATCCGTTGCGCTCAGACTCAGAGTGGTGGTGTCTTTGACGTCGGTCACCGAAGTGACCGCCGGGGTTTGATTTGTCACCAGATTTTCGTAATTGCCGCCGGTGGTACCGTCGATTTTCACGCTCAACGAACCGCCGCCCGCCAGTGCATCGTTCGGTGCAACGAAATTCACGCTGGCAGAACTGGCGCCAACCGGGATGGTGATGAACTGGCCGTTGGACAACGCCACCACCACCGGTGAACCGGTCACTGGCGCATTGACTGAAGCGGTGTAAACCACCGTGCCGCCTTCAACTGTGCTCGCCGTGGCGGTCAGGGACACGGTGCTGTTGTTGATGGTGTCGGTGACATCGGTAACCGCTGGCGTCTTGTCGGCCACCAGGTTTTCGAAGTTGCCGCCGGTTGTCTTGGTGATGCTGGCGTCGACTTTGCCGGCGTCTTTGTAGACGTCATCCTTGGGTGCCGCGAAGTTCACGGAACCGGTGGTGGCGCCCTTGGCAATGTTGATCACCGCGCCGTTACTCAGCGTCACGGTCATGGCGGTACCGGCGGCATGGGTCAGGGTCGCCGTGTAGACGATCGAACCACCCTCTGCGACCGAACCGGTGGCGCTCAGGCTCAGGCCGGTGGTGTCGGCCGAATCGGTGACGGTGGTGACCGCCGGCGAATGGTCAGTGACGACTTTTTCGAAGTTGCCGCCGCTTTGGCTGGCGATCGTCGCCTGGACTTTGCCGCCGTCAATGTACGGCGTGTTGGCCGGTGCAGCGAAGTTGACCGAACCGGTGGTAGTGCCGGCGGCGATGTTGATCACTGCGCCGTTGCTCAACTTCACGGTCATCGCCGTGTCGGTCGGGTTGCTCAGGGTGGCGGTATAGGTGATCTGGCCACCTTCGCTCACCGTGTTGCTGGCCGACAGGGACAGGGACGTGGTGTCGATGGTGTCCTTGACGGTCGTGGTCACCGACGTCTTGCTGACGTCGAGATTCTCGAAATTGCCACCGCTGGCGTCGTTTATTTTCACGGTGAGCTTGCCGCCGTCCTTGTAGACGTCGTCGCCTGGTGCGGCGATGGTCACCGAACCGCTGGTCTGTCCGGCGGCAATGGTAATGGTCTCGCCGTTGCTCAACTTGACGGTCACCGGCGTTTGCGCGGCGTTGGTCAAGGTCGCGGTGTAGGTGATGTGCGAGCCTTCGAGTACCGATTTTTCAGCGGTGAGGGTCAGGTGGGTGGTGTCTTTGGTATCGGCCACGTTGGTCACGGCCGGCGCCGGGTTTTTCACCAGGTTCTCGAAGTTACCGCCAGTAGTGTCTTTGATGGTGACTTCTAATTTGCCAGCGTCTTTGTAGGCGTCGTCCTTCGGCGCGTCGACTTTGACGGTGCCGGTGGTTTTGCCAGCATCGATGGTGATGGTCGCGCCGTTGCTCAGGGTCACGACCACTGGCGTGCCAGCCGGGTGGGTCAGGGTCGCGGTGTAAACGATCGAGCCGCCCTCGTTGACGTTTCCAGTGGCGGTCAGCGACAGGGTGGTGGTGTCGACGGTGTCGGTCACGCTGGTGCTGACCGGAGTCTTATCGGCAACCAGGTTTTCGTAGTTGCCGCCGCTGACGTTGGTGATCGAATTACTCACAGGCGCGTGGCCGCTCAGCACATCGTTGGAGACCACGGCGTTGACGGTACCGCTGCTGGCACCGACCGCAATGGTGATCGTCTGACCGTTGGCCAGCGTCACGATCACAGGCGAACCGGTCACAGGTGCGCCGACCGAGGCGGTGTAAACCACGGTGCCACCTTCAGCCACGGTGCTGGTGGCCGTCAGCGTGACGGTCGAGGTGTCGAGGGTGTCGGTGACGCTGGTCACGGCGGCTGCCGGGTTTTTGACCAGGTTCTCGAAATTGCCGCCAGTCGCGTCCTTGATGGTCGCTTCGACTTTGCCGGCGTCTTTGTAAACGTCGTCGGCTGGAGCCTTGACGGTGACGGAACCGCTGGTGGCGCCAGCGGCAATGGTGATCACGGCGCCGTTGCTCAGGGTCACGGTTACTGGCGTGCCGGCGGCGTTGGTCAGGTTGGCGGTGTAGACGATCGAGCCGCCTTCAGCTACGGAGTTTGTAGCATTCAGGCTAATAGTCGTGGTATCCGCCGAGTCGGTAACCGAGGTGTCAGCCGACTTGCTGTCAACGTCCAGCTTCTCGTAGTTACCGCCCTTGGCGTCGTCGATCTTGACGCTCAGGGAACCACCGCCGGCCTGGGCGTCGTTCGGTGCAACGTAGTTCACGCTGGCGCTGCTCGAGCCGACCGGGATGGTGATGGTCTGGCCGTTGGACAAGCTCACCACAACAGGCGAGCCGGTCACAGGTGCGGTGACGGACGCGGTGTACACCACAGTGCCGCCTTCGGCCACGGTGGACGTTGCCGTCAGGCTGACCGTTGAGGTGTCGACCGTGTCGGTCACATCAGTCACGGCCGCCGCCGGATCTTTGACCAGGTTCTCGAAGTTGCCGCCAGTCGCGTCCTTGATGGTCGTTTCGACTTTGCCGGCGTCTTTGTAGACGTCATCGGCTGGCGCTTTGACGGTTACGGAACCGGTGGTGGCGCCAGCCGCGATGGTGATCACGGCGCCGTTCGACAGGTTCACGGTGACCGGCGTGCCGGCGGCGTTGGTCAGGTTGGCGGTGTAGACGATTGAACCGCCTTCAGCCACAGAATCGGTTGCTGTCAGGCTAAGAGTGGTGGTGTCAGCAGAGTCAATCACTGAGGTGTCCGCCGACTTGCCGTCAACGTCCAGCTTCTCGTAATTACCGCCCTTGGCGTCGTCGATTTTGACGCTCAGCGAACCGCCGCCGGCCTGGGCATCGTTCGGTGCAACGTAGTTGACGCTGGCGCTGCTCGAGCCGACCGGGATGGTGATGGTCTGTCCGTTGGACAAGTTCACCACAACAGGCGAACCGGTGACTGGTGCGGTCACGGACGCGGTGTAAACCACGGTTCCGCCTTCGGCCACTGACGAAGTCGCGGTCAGGCTGACGGTCGACGTGTCCACGGTGTCGGTCACGTCAGTCACGGCGGCTGCCGGGTCTTTGACCAGGTTTTCGAAGTTGCCGCCAGTCGCGTCCTTGATGGTCGTTTCAACTTTGCCGGCGTCTTTGTAGACGTCATCGGCTGGAGCCTTGACGGTCACGGAACCGCTGGTGGCGCCGGCCGCGATGGTGATCACCGCGCCGTTGCTCAAGGTGACGGTGACCGGAGTGCCGGCAGCGTTGGTCAGCGTTGCGGTGTAGACGATCGAACCGCCTTCGGCCACGGAATCGGTTGCTGTCAGGCTAAGAGTGGTGGTGTCAGCAGAATCAGTCACTGAGGTGTCAGCCGACTTGGCGTCGACGTCCAGCTTCTCGTAATTACCGCCCTTGGCATCATCAATCTTGACGCTCAAGGAACCACCGCCCGCGAGGGCGTCGTTCGGTGCAACAAAATTCACGCTACCCGAACTGGCGCCGACCGGAATGGTGATGGTCTGGCCATTCGAAAGGCTCACAACCACTGGCGAACCGGTCACCGGAGCGGTGACGGACGCGGTGTAAACAACGGTCCCACCTTCAGCCACAGACGAAGTCGCGGTCAGGCTGACAGTCGACGTGTCCACGGTATCGGTAATGTCGGTGATTGCCGGAACAGTGCTCGGCACCAGGTTCTCGAAGTTGCCGCCAGTAGCATCCTTGATAGTCGCTTCGACCTTGCCGGCGTCTTTATAGACGTCATCAGCTGGAGCCGGGACGCTCACGCTGCCAGTAGTCGCGCCAGCCGCAATGCTGATCACCGCGCCGTTCGAAAGGGTGACGGTCACAGGTGTGCCAGCCGGATTGGTCAGGGTCGCGGTGTACAGAATCTGACCGCCCTCGGCCACGGTAGTGGACGCGGACAGGCTCAAGCCGGTGTTGTCGACCGAGTCGGTGATGGTAGTGACGGCTGGCGTGGTGCTCGGGACCAGGTTCTCGAAGTTGCCACCGGTGGCGCCAGTGATCGTGATGCTAACGGTGCTGCCATTCTGATAGACGTCGTTGGCCGGTGTGTCGACGTTCACGGAGCCAGTGGTTTTGCCCGCGTCGATGGTGATGGTCGACCCGTTGGACAGGGTGATGGTGACCGGTGTCTGCGCCGGGTTGGTCAGGGTGGCGGTGTAAGTGATCTGCCCGCCTTCGGTGACGTTGGCGCCGGCCGTCAAGGTGACGGTGGTGGTGTCGACGGTGTCGGTGATCTGGGTTACGGCCGGGGTCGTCGGCGAAGTGACGATGATGCCGTTGCCACCCGTGGTGCCGGTGACGCTCACGTTGATCTGGGTCGCGTCGTTATAAACAGTGTCGTTCGGCGCGAGCGGCACGTTGACGGTGCCGGTCAGCTGGCCAGCCTGAATGACAATCACCGAGCCATTGGACAGAGTGATGGTCAGGTCGGTCAGCGGTGCCTGGGTCAGGGTCGCGGTGTAAACCAGTACGCCACCGGCCTCGGTAATGGTCGGCGTGGCGCTGAGGCTCAGGTTCGATTCGCGCTGCACATTGGCGCTGGTGTCAGCCGTCTGGCCACCGGTGGTGAGTTGTGCAGCCTGAGCCGCAGAGTTGAGGCCCGCAGTCGGGAAACCAATGATCGGGTCGACCCGGCCAGCGGTGGCATCCAGCATCACGAAGCTGTGACCGCCACCTGCCGCACCGCCCGTGCCCGCAGCAGTCGGGCCAGCGGCGGTGGCTTCGAGTTCAGTGGTCGGGTCGGCGCCGGCAGCGATGGCTTGCTGCAATTCTTCAACCGATGGCGCGGCTTGTGCAGTGGCTTCTGACAGCGCAGCACTGGAGTCCGGGTCAGCGGCGCTCCATTGAGTGTCGCGGCCCAGGTCCAGAGTCCGGCCGTCAGCCAGTTCCAGCGTAACGGCGCCCGCCGCGCCAGTGTCTATCTGATCGCCGACAAATAACCGGTCGCCTTCAACGAGCACGCGGCGAATGCCCTCTGGGGACACCGCGAAAACCTGACCAACAATGCTTTTGACGATGGCAACAACACTGCTCATTGAAGACTCTCCGGGTGTCACGTTCAGTTGACTTCCATGAACCTGATGGCGTGTTAGCCAAATCAGTCTGGACGTACTTTCAAGATATAAGAGGCACAACTTTGACGCGGTTAGTCGTCAACAAATTGGCTATACTTTTTCGCTATAAACTATATGCCAAACTATTGACCTTAGTGTTGTCATCCTAAACACTCGTCCCAGTAATGTCACATTGATATTTAAGTGCTTCCTGCGCCCGCAGAGGCTGACCCATCTACAAATTCAAACTTTCCGACACACGGTCATTCCGCTGTCATCATTCGATGCCGCGGCTCGTTCTGCAGTGATTCAAGACAAGTAATTCCGGGAAACTCCAACCATGCTTTTGCACCTGTTCAAGGCTTTACCCTTCGCCCTTGCCGCCAGTTTCATTCAGGCCCAGACACTTCCGGAGGCCATGCAACAGGCGTTGGATGTCCATCCGGAGATCCAGGCAGGCGTCAATAGTCGATTGGCCGCGGATTATCAGTTAAAGGCGGCAAAAGGTGGATACCTTCCACGGGTCGATCTGCTGGGCGGTTATGGTCGCGAAGGCACTGATAACGTCACCACGCGTGCTGCCGGTAACAACAATCACTGGGAAACCCTCAACCGCAGCGAGTCAAGTTTGCGTCTGTCGCAAATGGTCTTTGACGGTTTTGCGACGTCCAGTGAAGTGGGGCGTCAACAAGCCACCGTTAATTCCCGTGCCTATTCTTTGTTGGGCACGTCCGAACGCACTGCACTGACCGTGGCTCAGGTTTATCTGGATGTACTGACCCGCCGCGAATTCGTGCGCCTGGCCACAGACAACCTGAGAAGCCACGAAAGGATCTTTGACCAGATCAAATTGCGCACCCAGCGCGGCGTCGGCAGTGGTGCCGACCTCGATCAGGCCGAAGCGCGTATGGCCCAGGCCCGCAACAACCTGATTACCGAACAGACCAACCTGGCGGACGCCGAGACCAACTTCCTCAGCGCCGTGGGCCAGATGCCCGATCAACTGGAGCGTCCTGCGGATTTCCTCGCGTTGTTGCCGGCCAACTTGAATGAAGCCCGCGCGCAGATGCTGGAAAACAGCCCGATCCTGCGTTCCGCCGAGTCCGACATCGCTGCGGCCGAGAAACAGTATGACGCGGCCAAATCCTCCTTCTATCCGCGCTTCGATGCTGAACTCGGTCGCTCCGCCGACAACGATCTCGACGGTCAGAACGGTCACAGCAACGAATGGCAGGCCATGCTGCGCATGCGCTTCAATCTGTATGCCGGCGGCAGTAACAAAGCTGATCTGGAATCCAAGTCCTACCTGTCGAATCAGGCTCTGGATATCCGCAACAACGCGCTGCGCGTGTTGAACGAAGAACTGGGCCTGGCCTGGAATGCACTGAACAACGCCAACGCCCAGGTGCCGATCGCCCAGCAATATGTCGATCACAGCACCAGCGTACGCACCGCGTACCAGAAGCAGTTCAGCCTGGGCGAGCGCACCTTGCTCGACCTGCTCGACAGTGAAAATGAACTGTTCAGCGCTTCCCGTCGCCTGGCGGAGATCAAGAACATTCAGTTATTTACTCAATACCGAATCAAGGCGACCATGGGCGAGTTGCTCAAAAGCCAGGGAGTGGTCGCACCGTTGGCATCCGTTGTGCAGAACGACGTGAAGCCCAGGGTCCAGCTACCCGGGATGAATTGAGTCTTCCCTTTTTTACTGTTAGCCAAGAGTGCCGAGCGTGGAATCAGAAGTCAGTCGAGTTCAACTCATTCATGATCCACGCGCGCTGCACGACGATCCGTTACTGGATGGTCTGCTAGCCCTGTGCACCCTGCATCAGAAACCGGCCAGCGCCGCGATGCTGACCACCGGCCTGCCGTTGCCCAAGCAGCGCCTGAGTGTTGAACTGCTGCCCCGCGCCGCCGCTCGCGCCGGCCTGCAAGGACGGGTGCTGGTGCGCAAGCTGGAACAGATTCCGGCCATTGCGATGCCGGCGCTGTTGCTGCTCAAGGACGGTCGCAGCGCCGTCCTGCTCGGCTGGCACGGTGAAGACCAGGCCCGCCTGTTGATCAGCGAAAGCGACGGTGGCGAAAGCCTTGTCAGTCGAGAGCTGCTGGCCGACGACTACATCGGCAAAGTGTTCTTCGCTCAACCCCAGCACAAATTCGACGTCAATCACGGGACGCTGATCCCGCGTGCGCGCTCGTGGTTCCGCGACACCCTCAAGCGTTCGCGCTGGCTGTACGCCGACGCCATCGCCGCCAGTTTCCTGATCAACATCATCGCCATGGCCGCGCCGCTGTTCGTGATGAACGTCTACGACCGCGTGGTGCCGAACCAGGCGGAATCGACGCTGTGGGTGTTGGCGATCGGCATCACCGGAGCTTACCTGTTCGACCTGATCCTCAAGAGCCTACGCAGCTTGTGCCTGGACCTGGCCGGGAAGAAAACCGACCTGATCATCTCGGCGACGCTGTTCGAACGCATCGTCGGCATGGCCATGAAGTACCGCCCGGCCCGGGTCGGCAGCTTCGCGCAGAACATCCATGAGTTTCAGAGCCTGCGCGATTTCCTGGCTTCTCTGACCCTCACCAGCCTGATCGACCTGCCGTTTACGCTGCTGATCTTCATGGTCATCGCCATTCTGGGCGGGCACCTGGTGTGGATTCCGGTGCTGGCGTTCCCGATTGCCCTGCTGATCGGCTATGCGCTGCAGAAACCGCTGGTGGCAACCATGGAACGAACCATGGCTTTGGGCGCCGAGCGTCAGTCGAGCCTGATCGAAACCCTCGCCGGCCTCGATGCGGTGAAGGTCAACAACGCCGAAAGCGAACGCCAGTATCAGTGGGAGCAGACCATCGGCACCCTCAGCCGCCTTGAACTGCGGGTGAAAATGCTCTCCGGGCTGGCGATGAACATCACCTTGCTGATCCAGCAACTGGCCGGGGTGATCATGATTGTCTTCGGTGTGTACCAGATCATCGCCGGCAACCTGAGCATGGGCGGTCTGATTGCCTGCTACATGCTCAGTGGCCGCGCGCTCAGCCCGCTGGCTTCGTTGTCCGGCCTGCTGACCCGTTACCAGCAAGCGCGGGTGACCATGGTGTCGGTGGACCAGATGATGGAGCTGCCGCAAGAGCGCAACTTCGAAGAACGCCCATTGAGCCGCAAGGTGCTGCAAGGCGCCATCGAATGCCGGCAGATGAACTTCACCTACCCGAACCAGCAGAACGCGGCGCTGAACAACATCAACCTGGTGATAAAACCGGGCGAGAAGATCGGCATCATCGGTCGCAGCGGCTCGGGCAAAAGCTCTCTGGCCAAACTGCTGGTGGGTCTCTATCAACCGGACGACGGCGCGCTGTTGGTGGACGGCGTCGACATCCGTCAGATCGACGTCAGCGAATTGCGCCACAACATCGGCTACGTCGCGCAGGACATCCAGCTGCTGGCCGGCACCCTGCGCGACAACCTGGTCTCGGGCGCGCGTTATGTAGAAGACGAAATGGTCCTGCAAGCCGCCGAACTGGCCGGCGTGCACGAGTTCGCCCGCCTGCACCCGCAAGGTTATGAACTGCAAGTCGGTGAGCGCGGGCAGAACCTCTCCGGTGGTCAGCGCCAGAACGTCGCCCTGGCCCGTGCGTTGCTGCTCAATCCGCCGATCCTGCTGCTCGACGAACCGACCAGCGCCATGGACAACACTGGCGAAGAACGTCTCAAGCAACGCCTCGCCGCGGTGGTCGAAAACAAGACCGTGGTGCTGGTGACGCACCGGGCATCGTTGTTGTCGCTGGTCGATCGCCTGATCGTCATCGACCGTGGACAAATTCTCGCCGATGGCCCGAAAGCCGCCGTGATGGAAGCGTTGAAAAAGGGGCAGATCAGTGTTGCTTAAGTCGGGTTTCAAGGGTTCGATCCGCCGTTACTTCAAAGGCTCCGAGTCGCTGCATGGCCAGCCACTTCCCGAGGTCAATAAAGCCCTTATCGAAGACGCCCCGCGCGTGGTGCGGCTGACGATCTGGGCGATCATCGGTTTCTTCGTGTTCCTGATGCTCTGGGCCAATTACGCGGTGATCGACGAGGTCACCAAGGGCGACGGCAAGGCGATTCCATCGTCGAAGATCCAGAAAATCCAGAATCTTGAGGGCGGTATCGTCTCCGAGCTGTTCGTCACCGAAGGACAGATCGTCGACGCCGGTGCGCCGCTGATTCGCCTCGACGACACGCGGTTTGCCTCCAACGTTGGCGAGACCGAAGCCGATCGGTTGTCGATGCTGCTGCGTGTGGAGCGCTTGAGCGCCGAGGTCGATGACCGTCCGCTGAACTTCCCTACCGATGTGCTGAAAGCTGTTCCCGGCCAGGCGGCCAGCGAAGAGTCGCTGTACATCAGCCGACGTCAGCAGCTGCACGATGAGATCGGTGGGTTGCAGGAGCAGTTGATCCAGCGTCAGCAAGAGCTGCGCGAATTCACTTCCAAACAGTCTCAGTACCGCAATGGACTGTCGTTGCAGCGTCAGGAAATTGCCATGTCCGAGCCGCTGGTGGCCCAGGGCGCGGTGTCGCCGGTCGAAGTTTTACGACTCAAGCGTGCCGAGGTTGAAACCCGCGGGCAACTGGACGCCACCACGCTGGCGATCCCTCGCGCCGAATCGGCGATCAAGGAAGTGCAGCGCAAGATCGACGAGACGCGCGGCAAGTTCCGCAGCGAAGCCCTGACCCAACTCAACGAAGCACGCACCGACCTGAACAAGGCCCAGGCCACCGGCAAGGCGCTGGAAGACCGGGTCAGCCGGACGCTGGTCACCTCGCCGGTACGCGGTATCGTCAACAAGTTGTTGGTGAACACCATTGGCGGCGTGATCCAGCCGGGCAGCGACCTGGTGGAAATCGTGCCGCTGGACGACACCTTGCTGGTGGAAGCGAAGATTCGCCCGCAAGACATCGCATTCCTGCATCCCGGACAGGAAGCGACGGTGAAATTCACCGCGTACGACTACACGATTTATGGTGGGCTGAAGGCCAGGCTTGAACAGATCGGTGCGGACACCATCACCGATGAAGACAAGAAGACCACGTACTACATCATCAAGCTGCGTACGGATCGCAGTCATCTGGGGACGGATGAGAAGCCGTTGCTGATCATTCCGGGGATGGTGGCTTCGGTGGATATCATTACCGGCAAGAAGACCGTTCTCAGTTATCTGCTCAAGCCGATTATTCGGGCACGCGCCGAAGCGCTGCACGAGCGATAGATCTCGGCTAGGGCTGATGGCCCTATCGCGAGCAGGCTCACTCCCACATTGGACTTGTGTCGATCACAAAACCCCTGTGGGAGCGAGCCTGCTCGCGATGGCGGCCTCAAAAGCGATAAAAATCAAAAGCCATATCGTTATTCGCTAACGGTATTTAAATTTCAATTCTTATACCTATAAAGTCATCCACCTGCGTACCTGCCGACCAATCGGCGCGCCGCACGACACGAACCAACACGGGACCTCCGTGAGTTTCTTGATCGACGTGCGCGCCCATGAGCGTGCCGTGCGTGGGAGTGATTTTTTATGTCAGCCGTCTCTGCGTCACCTGCAATCGCGCCACAAGCCTTCGACATTCGCCCGTTCAGCGGCGCGGTCGGTGCTGAAATCATCGGCCTGGACCTGTCCCGCCCGATCAATGATCAGGATTTCGCCCGCATCCACCGTGCGCATCTCGATCATCATGTCGTGGTTTTCCGCGACCAGCGCATTACTCCCGAGCAGCAAATCGCTTTCAGCCGCCGCTTCGGCGTGTTGCAGATCCATGTGCTCAAGCAGTTCCTGCTGGCCGGCCACCCGGAAATCCTCATCGTTTCCAACATCATCGAAAACGGCCAATCCATTGGCCTCGGTGACGCCGGCAAGTTCTGGCACTCCGACCTGTCCTATAAAGAACTGCCGAGCCTGGGCTCGATGCTGCACGCCCAGGAGCTGCCGTCCGAAGGCGGTGACACGTTGTTCGCCGACATGCACAAAGCCTGGGACAACCTGCCCGAAGCACTGCGCAAAGCCGTCGAAGGCCGCTCGGCCGCGCACTCCTATACCGCGCGTTACAGCGAGACCAAATTCGAAGGCAACTGGCGTCCGACCTTGACGCCGGAGCAATTGGCTCAAGTGGCCGAAGTGGTCCACCCGATCGTCCGCACGCATCCGGAAAACGGCCGTAAGGCATTGTTCGTCAGCGAAGGTTTCACCACGCGCATCGTTGGTTTGCCGGACGACGAGAGCAAACAACTTCTCGACGAGCTCTACGCCCACAGCGTGCTGCCGCAAAACATCTACCGCCATCAATGGCAGGCCCACGACCTGGTGTTCTGGGACAACCGCTCGCTGATCCACCTCGCCGCCGGATGCCCAAGCCATCTGCGCCGCAAGCTGTATCGCACCACCATCCAGGGCGACGCGCCTTTCTGATTTATCGGAGAACTTCCATGTCCAAACGTCTTCCATTCGCGCCGCTGGCCGCTGCCATCGGTTTGGGATTCAGCCTGATCGCCGGCAGTCTGGTGGCGCCGACCGTGGCCCGTGCCGAAGGTGAAATCCGCATCGCCGAGCAGTTCGGCATTGTTTATCTGTTGCTCAACGTGGTGCGCGATCAGAACCTGATCGAGAAGTACGGCAAGCAGGAAGGCATCGACATCAAAGTCGACTGGACCCAGCTGTCCGGTGGTGCAGCGGTCAACGATGCGCTGCTCTCAGGCTCGATTGATATTGCCGGTGCGGGCGTCGGTCCGCTGCTGACCATCTGGGATCGCACTCACGGCAAGCAAAACGTCAAGGCCGTCGCCTCCCTCGGCAACTTCCCGTACTACCTGGTGAGCAACAACCCCAAGATCAAAACCATTGCCGACTTCACCGAAAAGGATCGCATCGCGGTACCGGCAGTCGGCGTTTCGGTGCAGTCGCGCTTCCTGCAATACGCGGCCGCCAAGCAGTGGGGTGACAAGGAATTCAATCGCCTCGACAAGTACACCATTGCCGTACCGCATCCAGACGCCACGGCTGCACTTATCGCCGGCGGCACCGAGTTGAGCGGACACTTTTCCAACCCGCCATTCCAGGATCAGGCGCTGGGCAACCCCAACGTCCATGTCGTGCTGAACACCTATGACCTGCTCGGCCCCAACTCACCGACAGTGTTGTTCGCCACCGAGAAATTCCGCAACGAGAACCCGAAAACCTACAAAGCCTTCGTTGAAGCGCTGACCGAAGCCGCGCAGTTTGCCCAGAACGATAAAGGCGCCGCAGCGGACACTTACATCCGGGTTACCAAAGCGAAAATCGACCGTGCCGCGTTGCTGAAAATCATCGACAACCCGCAGTTCGAATTCAGCGTCACGCCGAAAAATACCTACCCATTGGCCGAATTCCTGTACCGCGTCGGCGCGATAAAAAACAAACCGGATTCGTGGAAGGATTACTTCTTCCAGGACGCCAAACCGCTGCAAGGGAGCTGATCGAGATGAACGCCCCTTTGCAAGGCCACACGGCCAGCAACCCGATCGCAGCAGCCCAGACGCTGCTGTCGGTCGACAATGTCAGCCTCGAATACCGCACGCCGCAACGTGTGGTTCGAGCGACCCACCAAGTCAGTTTTGAGATCGATCCGGCGGACCGCTTTGTGCTACTGGGTCCGTCGGGTTGCGGTAAATCGACGCTGCTCAAAGCGGTCGCCGGGTTCATTCAGCCGTGCGAGGGCGAGATCCGGCTGCAAGGGCATACCGTTCATGCGCCGGGGCCGGACCGGATTGTGGTGTTCCAGGAATTCGATCAGCTGCCACCGTGGAAAACCGTCAAACAGAACGTGATGTTTCCGCTGCTCGCCTCGAAAACCCTCAAGCGCAAAGAAGCCGAAGAACGGGCGCTGCACTATCTGGACAAGGTCGGTCTGGCGGCGTTTGCCGATGCCTATCCGCATACATTGTCCGGCGGCATGAAGGCGCGTGTGGCGATCGCCCGGGCGTTGGCGATGCAGCCGAAAATTCTCCTGATGGACGAACCTTTCGCCGCCCTTGATGCGCTGACTCGCCGCAAGATGCAGGAAGAATTGCTGCTGCTGTGGGAGGAGGTGCGTTTCACGCTGCTGTTCGTCACGCACTCCATCGAAGAAGCGCTGGTGGTGGGCAACCGCATTCTGTTGCTGTCGCCGCATCCGGGGCGGGTGCGGGCCGAAGTCCACAGCCATCAATACGATTTGCACAGCCTCGGCGGCGTGGCGTTTCAGGAATCGGCGCGACGGATTCATCGGTTGTTGTTCGATGAAGGCCAGTCGCCGGAAACCGAGCGTGAGCTGGATTTTTCCGACATTCGCATCGCTTATTGAGCCATTGAGAGGAGTGCCCGATGAGCCATTTATCATCTGCGCGAGAAGAATTCGAAACCGTTTTGCAGCCATTGACCAGCGTGCCGGTGGAGCGCGAGTTACCGCTCGGCCAACGCCTGTGGCAGCAGGCCTGGCTGCGTAAAAGCCTGATCCTGATTTTGCTCGCAGTGCTGTGGGAAGTGGTTGCCCGTGTGCAGAACAACGACCTGCTGTTGCCAAGCTTTCTGCAAACCGGCAGCGCGCTGTATGACGGTTTACTCAGTGGCGAGTTGCTGGGAAAAGTCTGGATTTCGCTGGTGGTGCTGCTCAAGGGTTATTTGATTGGCATCGTCCTGGCGTTTGGCCTGACCACGTTGGCGGTGTCGACGCAGTTCGGACGCGATCTGCTGAGCACGCTGACCTCGATGTTCAATCCGCTGCCGGCGATCGCGCTGCTGCCGTTGGCGCTGCTGTGGTTTGGCCTGGGGCAGAACAGCCTGATTTTCGTGCTTGTGCATTCGGTGCTCTGGGCCTTGGCGCTGAATACCTATGCCGGGTTTCTCGGTGTCTCGGAAACCCTGCGCATGGCCGGTCGCAACTACGGCCTCAAGGGCATGCGTTTCGTGCTGTTCATCCTGATTCCAGCGGCGCTGCCATCGATCCTTGCCGGGTTGAAAATCGGCTGGGCGTTTGCATGGCGAACGTTGATCGCGGCTGAACTGGTGTTTGGCGCCACCAGCGGTAAAGGCGGGTTGGGCTGGTACATTTTTCAGAATCGTAATGAGCTGTACACCGACAAGGTGTTTGCCGGGTTGGCGGTGGTGATTTTGATTGGGTTGCTGGTGGAGAATCTGGTGTTTGACACCCTCGAGCGCGTGACCGTTAAGCGGTGGGGCATGCAGCGGTAAGATTTGTGGTGTGTCAGCTGGCCTCATCGCGAGCAGGCTCGCTCCCACATAGGTTCTCTGTCGTACACAAAATTTTCAACCACTGAAGATCCCCTGTGGGAGCGAGCCTGCTCTCGATGAGGCCAGACCTGCCAACACAATAATCGGGGATGTTTGCTAGCATTGCGTCTGAATCAACCCAGCCCAGACACGAGTGCTCAGCATGCAACTCCCGGACATGAACCTGTTGGTCGCCCTCGACGCCTTGCTCGACGAGGGCAGTGTGGTGGGCGCCGCACGGCGGATGAACCTCAGCCCGGCGGCCATGAGCCGAACACTCACACGAATCCGCGAGGCCATCGGTGACCCGATTCTGGTGCGCGCCGGCCGTGGCCTGGTGCCGACGCCCAAGGCGCTGGAGCTGCGCGAGCAAGTGCGCGATGTAGTGGAACAGGCCGCGCTGCTGTTTCGCTCGGCCGATGCGGTGGAGCTGGGTTCGTTGCGCCGTCGGTTCAGCATCCGCGCCAACGACTTCTTCGTCGGCGTCTACGGCGGCAAGCTGTTTGACACGTTGGACCGTCAGGCGCCGCATTGCGAGCTGCGCTTCGTGCCCGAAGGCGATGGCGATGATGAAGCGCTGCGCGAGGGGCGGATCGACCTGAGCGTCAGCAACACCCGGCCAATGACCCCGGAAGTGAAGATCCAGAATCTGTTCTCCACTCATTTCGTTGGCCTGGTTCGCGAAGACCATCCGCTGTTCGACGAAGAGATCACGGCCGAGCGGTTTGCCGGTTTCTCCCATATCAGCATGTCCCGGCGCGGCATTGCTCGCGGGCCCATCGACACCGCACTCAATGCCCTCGGACTGGAGCGGCGGGTAGCGGTCATTGCGCCGAGCTTCCACGCGGCGATGTTTGCGCTGCCAGATTCCAACCTGATCTTGCCGGTGCCCAAGGAAGCGCTGTTGAGCGTTCGACGCCTGGGGTTGAAGCTGCGCTCGTTTACCCTGCCGATTCCGTTGCCCACCTTGATGCTGACCCAGGCCTGGCACCCGCGTTTCGACAAGGATCCGGCGCATCGCTGGCTGCGTGAAACGCTCAAGGCCTGCTGCGACGAAACGTGGCTGGCCGCGCAACCCGCCTGAAATTGAACGCTGTCCCCTGTGGGAGCGAGCCTGCTCGCGATTGCGGTGGATCAGTGACAACAATGCCGACTGACACACCGCAATCGCGAGCA
>NZ_JBOFQE010000018.1:0-10607 GCF_051660785.1 Pseudomonas sp. | reverse complement strand
GCGCCAATCCCCGGATGAACACCTCCACTCAGCCTCCCGAACGGGGCGGGCAGATCAACATCAAAAGCAAGATCAAAAGCTGAAGGCGAGCTAACGCTCGGCCTGATGAGTGGTGAGAAGCAAAAGCCGTACGCCGATCTATTGTGGGAGCTGGCCTGCCAGCGATGGCGGCCTGATAGCCGACCAACATCTTGCAGATGTACACCAGACCTGTGGGAGCTGGCTTGCCAGCGATGGCGGCCTGCCAGCCGACCAATCTCTAGCAGATGCTCACCGAACCCCTGTAGGAGCTGGCCTGCCAGCGATGGCGGCCTGCCAGCCGACCGATCTCTAGCAGATGTTCACCGAACCTGTGGGAGCTGGCCTGCCAGCGATGGCGGCCTGCCAGCCGACCAATCTCTAGCAGATGCTCACCGAACCCCTGTAGGAGCTGGCCTGCCAGCGATGGCGGCCTGCCAGCCGACCAATCTCTAGCAGATGCTCACCGAACCCCTGTAGGAGCTGGCCTGCCAGCGATGGCGGCCTGCCAGCCGACCACTAACTTGCAGATGTACCCCGAACCCTTGTGGGAGCTGGCCTGCCAGCGATGGCGGCCTGACAGCCGACCATTTCTTGCAGGTGTTCACCGAACCCTTGTGGGAGCTGGCTTGCCAGCGATGGCGGCCTGCCAGCCGACCGATCTCTAGCAGATGTTCACCGAACCTGTGGGAGCTGGCCTGCCAGCGATGGCGGCCTGACAGCCGACCAATCTCTAGCAGATGTTCACCGAACCTGTAGGAGCTGGCCTGCCAGCGATGGCGGCCTGACAGCCGCCCAATTTCTTGCAGGTGTTCACCGAACCTGTGGGAGCTGGCCTGCCAGCGATGGCGGCCTGACAGCCGACCAATTTCTTGCAGGTGTTCACCGAACCTGTGGGAGCTGGCTTGCCAGCGATGGCGGCCTCACGGCCAACCAATCTCTTTCTACAGAACCGCAATGCCTAATTGCAGGCAATAAAAAGGCGCGAACCTCACGGAACGCGCCTCTTTGTCGCAGCAATAAATCAGCTACCCAATGCCTTCGACGCCAGCCAGAACAGGCCGGCCGACAAGGCCACTGTCGCAGGCAAAGTCAGGACCCAGGCCAGCAGGATGGTGCGCACGGTGCCGCCTTGCAGGCCGCTTTTGTTGGCGACCATGGTGCCGGCAACGCCCGAGGACAGAACGTGGGTGGTGGAAACCGGCAGGCTGAAGATGTTTGCCATGCCGATCAGGCTTGCGGTGGTGATCTGTGCCGACATGCCTTGCGAGTAGGTCATGCCTTGCTTGCCGATCTTCTCGCCGATGGTCAGCACTACGCGTTTCCAGCCGACCATGGTACCCAGGCCGAGGGCCAGGGCTACCGCCAGAATCACCCAGAACGGGGCGTATTCGGTGGTGGTGGTCAGGTCTTTGCGCAGTTTGTCCAGGTCAGCCTTTTCACGGGCAGCGAGGCCAGGCAGCTTGCCGACTTTCTTCGCCGTGTCGTCCAGGCAGAGCAGGTAGCGACGGACTTCGATGCGACTGTCCGGCGGCAGCGAGTGGTAGTCCGCTACACCTTTAAGGGTGCCGAGGAGGGCGGTGATGGTCGGTTCGGTCTGTTGCGGGTTGCAACGGAATTTTTCCGGCAGATCACCTTCCACGCTTTTGCCCAGGGCCAGGTATTCGCCCAGTGTGTCGGCGTTGCGCTTGTAGAACTGGCTCAGGTGCAGGGTCGCATCGCGGGTGCGTTCGATCTGGTAGGTCGTGCTGCCCAGGTCAAGTACGAATTGCGCCGGCACGATACCGATCAACACCAGCATGATCAGGCCGATGCCTTTCTGGCCGTCGTTGGAACCGTGTACGAAGCTCACGGCCATGGCCGAGATCACCAGTACCAGTCGGTTCCAGAACGGCGGGTGTTTCTTGTCGTCGATCTTGCGGCGCTGTTCCGGTGTCTTGTGCATCTTCGACAGGGGACGCCACCATTTAAGGCCGATCAATATCAAAGCCGCGACCAGGAAACCCGCCATCGGCGAGAACACCAGGGACGCGCCGATATCGATCGCCTTCTGCCAGTTCACGCCATCGGCCAACGGAATGTCGTTGATCAACGCGTTGGCCAGGCCGACGCCGAGGATCGAACCGATCAGCGTATGGGAACTGGAGGCCGGGATACCGAAGTACCAGGTGCCCAGGTTCCAGGTGATGGCGGCGGCGAGCAGCGAGAACACCATCGCCAGCCCGTGACCGGTGTTCACATTGATCAGCAGTTCTACCGGCAGCAAGTGGACGATGGCATATGCCACGCCGACACCGCCCAGCAGCACGCCGAGAAAGTTGAACACACCGGAAAAGAATACCGCCAGATGAGGCGGCATGGCTTTGGTGTAGATAACGGTGGCCACCGCGTTAGCGGTGTCATGAAAGCCGTTGATGAACTCGAAGGCGAGGACAAAGGCCAGGGCGAGCAAGAGGCTCACAAGCACCCAAGCATCCAGTCCGCTGAATAAATCGATCATGAAGGTTTTCTGACCCGGTCATAAGGGGGCGCGATTATGCCAGAAAAGACTGCTAATCGATGCACTAGGTGCTCATCGGTAACATTCTTCAATGAATTAGTTTGTGACGATAGCTTATCCCCGAGGTTTTTACCGGGTTTTGCAAGTCATTGAATTCAGATGAAAAGGCCGCAGCCACAAGGGTTTCGCTCGTGAGGACGAGAGACTTGAACGCTTGTGTGAAATATCTGAGAAGAGGGTCAGGCATGTGCCGTTTTCCTCATCCATAGGGTGAGGTGGCCGCTGCCCGCTTGTAGCGGGCGCGAAAGGCATCATCCAGATAACCCGCTTTTAACGGGTGCAGATGCAGACCCTTGTAAGGATTCAGGCCGGAGTGATCATGGCTCTTCGGCTTTGAGTTCCTTTTCCATCTTCTGCAATTCCTGGGTGAACGCCTGATCCTGAACGGTGGCGCGTTTACGCCAGGGTTTGCGTTCGGGTTCGGGCTGAGCGGCGTAGGTGGTGACTTCCCCGCCGTAAACTTCCTTGTAACGTTGTTCCTGGCGCTCAAGTTCCGCGCGCAGTTCGTCTTTCGTCACAGTGCTACCTGTATGAGTTGAGATAAATTCTGGTGAAACGCGCTGCATGGAACCCATTGACCACACCCGTCGAAAGGACAATGCCCGAAAAGGCATCGTTTTTACGGCGTACGAACAATACTTCCATGTTGCAGGCGGCCACGGCACCAGAGAAAAACAGCTGACGTAGCATCAGTTACCTGTTTCAGCGAGCGCGTTGGCGGAGCATATGAAACGAGCGTCAAGCGCTTGCTGCACGCAGCGACGATGGAATACCGGGCTGCGGAGTGGCGGAGTCGGCACGTAAAAACCGTTTCGCCACTGAGGTGCATTATAGCGGTCGATCCGAAGAACACTATCTCTCGAGAGTTAAAAGTAGTTCCAGCTGTGTGATTGTTTTGTTACTCGCAACTTTCAGCGGTAACTAGGGTGTGAGTGATGTCACATTGCAACGATGTCTTTCTGGCGCCATAAAGTCGAACAAGTTAACCCCATTACATCCGCCCTTTAAATCAGCGAAGAATAAAAGTATGTAATGGGCACTGCAAAAATCAGTGCGCGCAGGTGCCATCGTCTGTGAGGCTGATTGCGATTATCGGTCGATGGTTCGATAATCGCCCAATCTTGCGGCCTGTGACTTGTGTACCGGACCCGAAGCCGCATGTAATAGCCGCTGATCCGTGTGGGAAAAGGACCTGAAATGAACGATCAAATGCGCAATTCCTTCGCTTCAGTGGCGCCGCCGATCGTGGCCTCGCCCGCCAAGCGAATCCAGGCCCTGACCGGCGACCCGGATTTCATGACCTCCCTGGCTCGGGGATTGGCGGTGGTCCAAGCGTTCCAGGAGCGCAAGCGACACCTGACCATTGCCCAGATCAGTCATCGCACCGAAATTCCCCGCGCCGCAGTGCGACGTTGCCTGCACACCCTGATCAAACTCGGCTACGCCACCACTGACGGACGCACTTACTCGCTGCTGCCCAAAGTGCTGACACTCGGCCATGCGTACCTGTCCTCAACGCCTTTGGCGGTGTCCGCCCAACCGTATCTGGACCGCATGAGCGAGCAACTTCATGAGGCCTGCAACATGGCCACGCTGGAAGGCGACGACATTTTATATATCGCTCGTTCGGCGACTACCCAGCGTCTGATTTCCGTCGACTTGTCTGTGGGCGGGCGGTTGCCGGCGTATTGCACGTCCATGGGCAGGATCCTTCTCGCGGCACTGGATGACACGTCGCTACGCGAATACCTCGACCACGCGGAGTTCCAGGCCAAGACCAGCCGAACCCTGCACACCCCCGAAGCGCTACTCGAATGTTTGCAGGAAGTGCGGCAACAAGGCTGGTGCATCGTCGATCAGGAACTGGAGCAAGGCCTGCGCTCGATTGCCGTTCCGGTGTACGACGCTTCCGGTCAGGTGGTGGCGGCGCTCAACGTCAGTACCCACGCCGGGCGGGTCAGCCGCAACGAGCTGGAGCAACGTTTCCTGCCTGGCCTGCTGAGTGCCAGTCGTGACCTCAGCGCCCAGTTGTTTGCCTAAGCTGTTCGATAAACGCACAGAGTCGCGTTTATCGAATTGACGCTCTTTCCCCAAGATCACTAATGTCGCGGCAGCGCCAGCCTCAGGCTGGCACCTGTCCGACTGCGTTCTTGCGTGGAATAAAAATAATGAACCAGCCTCAGTCTGCTGTAGGAAACTGCCTCGACGTGCAGTCCTTCATCAATGCTCAACCCATTTCGCGCTACCAGTGGCGAGTGGTGATCCTGTGTTTCCTGATTGTCTTCCTCGATGGCCTCGACACTGCGGCCATGGGCTTCATCGCGCCTGCCTTGTCGCAGGATTGGGGCATCGACCGCGCCAGTCTCGGCCCGGTGATGAGTGCCGCGTTGATTGGCATGGTCTTCGGTGCACTGGGCTCCGGCCCCTTGGCTGACCGCTTCGGGCGAAAAGTCGTACTGGTCGGCGCGGTACTGGTGTTCGGCGCCTTCAGCCTGGCTTCGGCGTACAGCACCAACGTTGATCAGCTACTGGTCCTGCGTTTCCTCACCGGCCTGGGCCTTGGCGCCGGGATGCCGAACGCCACCACCCTGTTGTCGGAATACACCCCGGAACGCAAGAAATCCCTGCTGGTGACCAGCATGTTCTGCGGCTTCAACCTCGGCATGGCCGGTGGCGGGTTTATTTCGGCCAAGCTGATTCCTGCCTTCGGCTGGCACAGTCTGCTGCTGATTGGCGGGATCCTGCCGTTGATCCTCGCCGTCGTCTTGCTGTTCTGGCTGCCGGAATCGGCGCGCTACCTGGTCGTGCGCAATCGGGGCACCGACAAGGTGCGCAAGACCCTGGCGCCGATCGATCCGGTCGTCGTCGCCCAGGCGTCGAGCTTCAGCGTGCCGGAACTGAAAACCGTGAAGGCCCGCAACGTGTTCGCGGTGATCTTCTCCGGCACTTACAGCGCCGGCACTTTGTTGCTGTGGCTGACCTACTTCATGGGCCTGGTGATCGTTTACCTGCTGACCAGTTGGCTGCCGACGCTGATGCGTGACAGCGGCGCGAGCATGGAGCAAGCGGCGTTCATTGGTGCGCTGTTCCAGTTTGGCGGGGTGCTGAGCGCAGTGGGTGTGGGCTGGGCGATGGACCGGTTCAATCCGCACAAGGTCATCGGCATTTTCTACTTGATGGCCGGGGTGTTTGCCTACGCGGTAGGGCAGAGCCTGGGCAACATCACGATGTTGGCGACGTTGGTGCTGGTGGCCGGGATGTGCGTCAACGGTGCGCAATCGGCGATGCCTTCGTTGGCGGCGCGGTTTTATCCGACACAGGGGCGTGCGACCGGGGTCTCGTGGATGCTGGGGATTGGCCGCTTCGGCGCGATTCTCGGGGCGTGGATGGGCGCGACGCTGCTGGGGTTGGGCTGGAATTTTGAACAGGTGCTGACGGCGCTGGTGATTCCGGCGGCGGTGGCGACCACGGCGGTGGTGATCAAGGGCATGGTCAGTCATGCGGATGCGACCTGACAGTCTGATCCAGATTCTTTGGTGCGTTTGAGGGCCTCATCGCGAGCAGGCTCGCTCCCACAGGGCATGCGTGATCCCTGTGGGAGCGAGCTTGCTCGCGATGCTTTTTATCTTCGGTAGCGAGACAACAATCTGTTCGATAAACGAACACTCAGTCGATTATCGGATTGTTTGGCGTTTTGCACAGGCTTAACCTTCAGTCATTCCGGCGCGCGCATCGCGCCTTTTTCTACCACTGTCGGTTCATAACAAAACGGGAGCCTGCCCCATGGCTGAAATCCTTTCGCTGCACGACGCGGTGAAGCAATTCGTCAACGACGGCGATACCGTCGCGCTCGAAGGCTTCACTCACCTGATCCCTACGGCGGCGGGTCATGAAATCATTCGCCAGGGCAAGAAAGATCTGACGCTGGTGCGGATGACGCCTGACCTGATCTACGACCAATTGATCGGTGCCGGTTGTGCTCGCAAGCTGATTTTCTCCTGGGGCGGCAACCCGGGTGTCGGTTCCCTTCACCGTCTGCGTGACGCCGTCGAGAAGCAGTGGCCGCACGCGCTGGAAATCGAAGAACACAGCCACGCCGACCTGGCCAATGCCTACGTCGCTGGCGCCTCCGGCCTACCGTTCGCGGTGCTGCGTGCCTACGCCGGTTCTGACCTGCCGAAGGTCAACCCGCTGATCAAGACCGTCACCTGCCCGTTCACCGGTGAAGTGTTGGCGGCCGTGCCTTCGGTGCGCCCGGACATCACCGTGATTCACGCGCAGAAAGCCGACCGCAAAGGCAACGTGCTGTTGTGGGGCATTCTCGGCGTGCAGAAAGAAGCCGCCCTGGCCGCCAAGCGCTGCATCGTCACCGTCGAAGAAATCGTCGACGACCTCAATGCACCGATGAACTCCTGTGTGCTGCCGACCTGGGCCTTGAGCGCGGTTTGCCACGTCCCTGGCGGCGCGCATCCGTCCTACGCCCACGGTTACAACGAGCGCGACAACCGCTTCTACCAGGCCTGGGACCCGATTGCCCGCGACCGTGACACCTTCACCGCGTGGATCAATGAATACATTCACGGCTGCGCTGACTTCAGCGAGTTTCAGGCCAAGCTGGCCGCTGCTTCGGAGGCCAAGTAATGACTTACACCACCAATGAAATGATGACCGTCGCCGCCGCGCGCCGCCTGAAGAACGGTTCGGTGTGCTTTGTCGGCATCGGCCTGCCGTCGAAAGCGGCCAACCTGGCGCGGCTGACTTCTTCGCCGGATGTGGTCCTGATCTACGAATCGGGTCCGATCGGTGCCAAGCCGAGCGTACTGCCGCTGTCCATCGGTGACGGCGAACTGGCGGAAACCGCCGACACCGTCGTGCCGACCGGTGAGATTTTTCGCTACTGGTTGCAGGGCGGGCGCATCGACGTCGGTTTTCTCGGTGCCGCGCAAGTCGACCGCTTCGGCAACATCAACACCACAGTGGTGGGCGATTACCACTCCCCGAAAGTCCGTTTGCCGGGTGCCGGTGGCGCGCCGGAGATTGCTGGCTCCGCCAAAAGCGTGCTGGTCATCCTTAAACAGTCGGCGCGTTCCTTCGTCGACAAGCTCGACTTCATCACCTCTGTCGGCCATGGCGAGGGCGGTGATTCGCGCAAGCGTCTCGGTCTGCCGGGCGCAGGTCCGGTCGGCATCATCACCGACCTGTGCATCATGGAACCGGAAGCGGACACCCATGAATTCGTGGTCACCGCGTTGCACCCGGGCGTGACCCGCGAGCAAGTGATTGCCGCCACCGGTTGGGCGATTCGTTTCGCAGACACGGTTGAAAATACCGCCGAGCCCACCGACGTTGAATTGAAGGCGCTCAGGGATCTGGAAGCCCGCACCGCCGCCGCCCACGGCCAAGCACCCGGAGAAGCGTGATGCGCGACGTTTATATCTGCGATGCAATTCGCACCCCCATCGGCCGTTTTGGCGGTGGCCTGTCGGCGGTTCGTGCTGACGACCTGGCCGCCGTGCCGATCAAGGCCTTGATGGACCGCAACCCGTCGGTGGACTGGAACGCGGTGGACGAGGTGTTCCTCGGGTGCGCCAACCAGGCCGGCGAAGACAACCGCAACGTCGCGCGCATGGCGCTGCTGTTGGCCGGGTTGCCGGAAACTATTCCGGGCGTCACGCTCAATCGCCTCTGTGCTTCGGGTATGGATGCGATCGGCACGGCGTTCCGCGCCATCGCCAGCGGTGAAATGGAGCTGGCGATTGCCGGTGGCGTCGAGTCGATGTCCCGCGCGCCGTTCGTGATGGGCAAGGCTGATGCGGCGTTCTCGCGCACCATGAAGCTGGAAGACACCACCATCGGCTGGCGCTTTATCAACCCGTTGATGAAAGCCCAATACGGCGTCGATGCGATGCCGCAGACCGCCGACAATGTGGCCGACGATTACGAAGTGTCCCGCGAAGATCAGGACGCTTTCGCCCTGCGCAGTCAACAGCGGACAGCCGCCGCGCAAGCTGCAGGATTTTTCGCTGAAGAAATCGTTGAAGTACGCATTGCCCACAAGAAAGGGGAAACCGTCGTCAGCCAGGATGAGCATCCTCGCGCTGATACCACGCTGGAAACCCTGGCCAAGCTGAAACCCGTCAACGGTCCCGATAAAACCGTCACTGCCGGCAATGCTTCCGGTGTGAACGACGGTGCGGCAGCGCTGATTCTGGCTTCCGCCGAAGCGGTGAAGAAACACGGCCTGACCGCTCGTGCCAAAGTGCTGGGCATGGCGAGCGCCGGTGTAGCGCCGCGGGTGATGGGCATCGGCCCGGTGCCGGCGGTGCGCAAACTGACTGAACGCCTGGGTCTGGCCGTCAGCGATTTTGACGTGATCGAACTCAATGAAGCCTTCGCCAGCCAGGGTCTGGCGGTGCTGCGCGAACTGGGGCTGGCGGATGACGCGGCTCAGGTCAATCCGAACGGTGGCGCCATTGCCTTGGGCCATCCGTTGGGCATGAGTGGCGCGCGCCTGGTGCTGACGGCGTTGCATCAGCTGGAAAAAACCGGTGGCAAGAAAGGTCTGGCGACCATGTGCGTCGGCGTCGGCCAAGGCCTGGCCTTGGCCATCGAACGCGTCTGACGCCCGGCAGACTAATAAGAACAGAGGAAAGCGAAATGACTGACAAGCCTGGTTACCGTCGCCCGCAGGAAGGCACCCAGCCGGACTACCTGCACCCGACTTATCAATCCACCAACCTGCGCTCGCCGTCCAAGCCGTTGGTGTTTTTGCCTCATTCGTTGTCGGAAATTACCGGTCCGACCATCGGCGCTGAACGCGTCAACGAGAAGGACAACGACCTGACCGCCCAGCATCATGGCGAACCGTTGGGCGAACGCATCATCATTCACGGCCGCGTGCTGGATGAGGACGGTTTGCCGGTGCCGGGGATTCTGGTGGAGATCTGGCAGGCCAATGCCGCCGGTCGCTACAACCATGCCCGCGACCTGCACGACGCAACGCTGGACCCGAACTTCACCGGCACCGGCCGCACCGTAACCGACGCCGATGGCTGGTACCAGTTCCAGACCATCAAGCCCGGCGCTTATCCGTGGGGCAATCACCACAACGCCTGGCGCCCGGCGCACATCCATTTCTCGCTGTTCGGGCCGAGCATTCTGACGCGCCTCGTCACGCAGATGTATTTTCCGGGTGACCCGCTGCTGGCGTATGACCCGATCTACAACTGCGTGCCCGATACCCGCGCCAAAGAGCGTTTGATCGCCACGTTCGACCTGGAAAAAACCGTCCCTTCCTATGCCCTCGGTTATCGCTGGGACATCGTCTTGCGCGGCCGCGAAGCCACGCCGATGGAGAAATAAGATGACGCTGACTGCGACCACGTCCCACACCGTCGGGCCGTATTACCACATCGGCCTGACCTGGCTGAACCGCGAAGACCTGACAGTCGAACAAACCCTCGGTGAGCGCGTGGCGATCACCGGGCAAGTGATTGACGGCAACGGCGACGTCGTCAACGACGCGATGCTCGAAGTCTGGCAAGCCAACGCCGCCGGCAAGTACGACCATCCCGAAGACGACCAGGCCAAACTCCTGGATCCGAACTTCGAAGGCTTCGGCCGGGTGCCGGTGGATGCCGAAGGGCGCTTTCGCTTTACCACCATCAAGCCCGGAACAGTGGAAGGCCTGAAGGGCTCGACCCAGGCGCCGCATCTGGTGGTGCTGGTGTTCGCTCGCGGGTTGGTGAAGCACTTGCTGACGCGGATTTATTTTGAGGGCGAACCGGCGAATGTCGAGGACCCATTGCTGGAATGCGTGCCGGCCGAGCGCCGCAGTACGTTGCTGGCGAAGCAGGATGCGTCAGGTGTTTATCAGTGGAATGTGATCCTTCAGGGCACTGATGCGGAAACGGTGTTCTTCGACTACTGAAGGCACGCCTCAATCCCTGTGGGAGCGAGCCTGCTCGCGATAGCGGTGTATCAGTACCTGCAACGCTGAATGACACACCGCAATCGCGAGCAGGCTCGC
>NZ_JBOFQE010000017.1:0-55972 GCF_051660785.1 Pseudomonas sp. | reverse complement strand
GAGGGCGATGCCCCCGGATGAATGCCGGAGCGAAGGTACGCCGAGCCTAAGCGAGGGGCCGGACGCTTGGGGCGAGCCTTTTTTTGCTTACTTTTTTTTGGCGTTTGAAAAAAAAGTGAGTCGCCGTAAGGGCGAAACCATAAGCAGCCGTTACCGCAGAAATGGATATGTACCCGGTCAAACACAACATGGTCGGCCCAAAGGCCGCCATCGCTGGCAGGCCAGCTCCCACAGAAACTCCCGGGCAATCCGCGGACTCGCACAACAACGAGGAAGAATGTTAGCGTGCTTGGCATTCTCCAAGCCCCGACGAGCCCTCCTCCCATGAAAAAGACCGTCCTCGCCTTCAGCCGCGTCACCCCGGAAATGGTCGAGCGCCTGAAGCAAGACTTCGACGTCATCGTCCCCAACCCGAAAAACGGCGACATCAACGCCCAATTCAACGAAGCCCTGCCCCACGCCCACGGCCTGATCGGCGTCGGTCGCAAACTCGGCCGCACACAACTGGAACACGCCGCCAAACTGGAAGTCGTCTCCAGCGTCTCCGTCGGCTACGACAACTACGACGTCGCCTACTTCAACGAACGCGGCATCATGCTCACCAACACACCGGATGTCCTCACCGAAAGCACCGCCGACCTGGCCTTCGCCCTGCTCATGAGCAGCGCCCGCCGCGTCGCCGAACTCGATGCCTGGACCAAGGCCGGCCAATGGCAAGCCACCGTCGGCGCACCGTTGTTTGGCTGCGATGTACACGGCAAAACCCTGGGCATCGTCGGCATGGGCAACATCGGCGCGGCCATCGCCCGACGCGGTCGCCTGGGCTTCAACATGCCAGTCATCTACAGCGGCAACAGCCGCAAGACCGAGCTGGAACAAGAACTCGGCGCTCAATTCCGCAGCCTCGACCAACTGCTCGCAGAAGCCGATTTCGTCTGTCTGGTCGTCCCGCTCAGCGAAAAAACCCGACACCTGATCAGCCACCGCGAGCTGGCATTGATGAAGCCAAGCGCCATCCTGGTCAACATCGCCCGCGGCCCGGTCGTCGATGAGCCCGCTCTGATCGAAGCGCTGCAAAACAACCGCATTCGCGGCGCCGGGCTGGACGTCTACGAGAAGGAACCACTGGCCGAGTCGCCATTGTTCCAGCTGAAAAACGCGGTGACATTGCCGCACATCGGCTCCGCCACCCATGAAACCCGCGAGGCCATGGCCAACCGCGCGCTGGCCAACCTGCGCAGCGCACTGCTGGGCGAGCGGCCGCAAGATCTGGTCAACCCGCAAGTCTGGAAAGGCTAATTAAAACGGGCAGACACTTATAAAGTGTCTGCCCGTTATTTACACAACTTGCAATTCAGTCAACAAACTAAAAAAAGTCAGGCGCTTTAGACTCCCCTCCACTTACCCGACCCCGGACTATGTATATGGAGAACTAAAGCTTGAACAACTACACCACTGAAAAGCTCATCAGAGTCAGCAAGATTGCACTGATGGCTTATATAAGCTTCTTTGGACTTTTGGTGATGTATAGCAACTTCACCGACTACGCCACAAACTACGAATATGTCGCCCACGTCCTGAGCATGGACACAACCCACAACAATGAACGAACAACCTACCGGGCCATCACGTCGCCCATGCTGCACCACCGGATCTACTGGCTCATCATCACCCTCGAAGTCACCTACACCGTTTACTGCCTGGTAGGCACTTACCACCTCTATCACAAACTGAATGCGTCAGCCCGAGAATTCCATGAAGCAAAAAAGTTCTCGATTATCGGCTTACTGATCGGCTTGTTCATCTATTACGTTTGTTTGCAGGTCGTCGGCGTTGAATGGTTCAACATGGATAAATCACAAACATGGAATGCCAAGGATTGGGCCCGGCATATCGTTGATTTCATGTTGCCGTTATTGATGTATATCGCGTTAAAGATCGAGCGCTGAAGCGTATCGCGCTCGATCTCCAGAACTATCAGGCCAGATTTCCAGTCTGCTGCAACACGCGCACCTTGGGTTTGCGGAACACCAGCACGTTGCCCAGCATCACCAGCACCAACCCGACCAATGCCGGCGCGGTCCATTGATAACCTTCGGCAAACGCCGAGACATTCAGTGCCACGACCGGGAACAGCACAGTGCAATAGGCCGCTCGCTCCGGGCCCATACGCCCGACCAGCGTCAAGTACGCGGTGAAGCCGATGACCGAACCCGGAATCACCAGGTACAGCAGCGAGCCGATGTAGCGCGCGTTCCATTCCATGTCGAACGGAATGCCTTTGACCAGGCACCACACTGACAACATCGCGGCGCCATAGGCCATGCCCCAGGCGTTGGTGGTCAGGGGTTTCAGGCCGGCCTTCTGTTGCAGGCTCGAGAGCATGTTGCCGGCCGAGAAACACAGGGTGCCAAGCAGTGCCAGGCCCAGGCCGAGCAAGGTTTCCGGACTGGCCGTATGACCGGCCAACTCAGGCCAGAACAGCAAGCCAAGTCCGAACAAACCCAGTGCACCGCCCATCAACACGTTGCGGGCGATTTTCTGGCCGAAGAACACTCGCGCATTAAACGCGTTCCATAACGTCGCGGTGGAAAACACCACGGCAACCAGACCGCTGGGAATCCACTGGCTGGCCGTCAGGAAGCACATGAAGTTGATGCAGAACAGGCACAAGCCCTGAGCCAGACAGATCAAATGCCCGCGACGGTTCATCACTTGCAGTCGGCGGGTGAGCAGCAACAGGACAAACAGCACCAGCGCCGCCAGGCCGAAGCGATAGACGATCGACACCGGAATGGCCACCACGCCCAGCTGCCATTTCAAGGCAATCCAGGTGGTGCCCCAGATCAGCACGGTCAATAAATACAACGAAAGGTTCATGGCAACAGCTCCGGAATGGGCAATGCTGTGTGGCGAGCGAGCTTGCTCGCGCCGGGCTGCGTAGCGGCCCTCAAAATCCTGGCAATTTCGCCAGGTATTGTGAGTGCTGCGCACTCAAGCGGGAGCAAGCTCCCTCGCCACAGTGCATTGCCTGATTAGGGATCCATTGTGCGGCGCTGATCGTGGGTGCACTTGCATAAACTTGCGCTTTTGTCGGCGCAGTGGCTGGCAGCGCAAGGTCTACGGAGTAGGATGCAAAGCGTCGGAGAGAAGCGATCATGCCCGCACTGGAAACCCTTCAAGTCTTTCAAGCCCTCAACCGCTCGCCCAATGCTCGCCTCGAGCACAGCGCCGAGCTCGGTGACGGCATGGCTGCAGCCTTGTGGAGCAACCATCACGACGCCCAAGACTACGAGGCGCCAAGCCATCACACGTTGTCGTGCTATATCGCCGGTGGCACCGGCACCTTTCGCCGCGACCAGCCCGGCACCAAGGGCGGCCCGGACAAGCTATGCATCCTTCCCGCCGAGCATCAGTCCGGCTGGGTGATCAACGGCGACATTCGCCTGGCCCACGTGTATTTCAGCCCCGAACAATTCGCCATCGGCTGCGTCACGCTGCTGGACCGCGAACCGCGTGAATTGCAGTTGCGCGAAGCCACTTTCCTCGATGACCCGGCACAGGCCCGGCGCTTTCGGCAAATGCTCACCCTCAACTGGGACGAACCCGGCGAACGCCTGCTCACCAGCAGCCTCGCTCACGAAATGCTCAGCCACGTGTTGCTCGGTCAGGTCGGGATGCGTGAGGGCTTGCGGCTCAAGGGTGGACTGGCGGCGCATCAACGGCGGCAGTTGGTGGAGTTCATCGACAATCAGTTGGCCGAGGCCATCAGCCTCGGGCAGTTAGCCGCGCTGTGTGCACTGTCGGAATATCACTTTGCGCGGATGTTCCGCGAGAGCTTTGGCTTGCCGCCGCATCAGTATGTGTTGGCTCGCAGGCTGAGCCGGGCGCGGGAGTTGTTGCGTTCGACATCGCAGCCGTTGGGGGAAATTGCATTGGCGTGTGGGTTTGCCAGTGCGAGTCATTTCACCAATCGGTTTCGGCAGGTTTTGGGAGGGACGCCTGGGGAGTATCGGCAGGCGTTTTTGCGCTAGGCTCGGAGATTATCGGTGTCTGTCAGGGCGCCATCGCGAGCAGGCTCGCTCCCACATTTGATCTGTGGCGTTCACAAAACCAATGTGGGAGCGAGCCTGCTCGCGATGAACGATGACGCGGTTTCCGATCAGAATTCCAAAGTGCTCGACAACGAGATCTGCCGCGAATCCCCCATCGACACAAAGAACCGGCTCGCCGCCGAGGTGTAGTAGGTACGGTCAAACAGGTTCTTCACGTTGAGCTGAAACTTGACCTTCTGCCCTTCAACCCTGGTGTCATAGGTCGCGAAGGCATCGGCCACGGTGTAGCTCGGCAGGTCGAAATCATTCACGGCGTTACCCGCACGCTCGCCGACATACCGCGCACCCGCGCCGACCCGCAATTGATCGCCGCCGACGATGGTGCCGAAGTCGTAGACCGCCGACAGCGAGCCACTGTTCTTCGCGACGTTTTGCAGTTGTTTGCCCTTGTAGACCGGGTCTTCGGTGACTTCGGCGTCGGTGTAGGCATAGCTGCCGATCATGCTCCAGCGGTCGCTGAGCTGGCCGCTCAAATCCACTTCCAGACCACGGGAGCGCACTTCGCCGGCGGCGCTGTAAATCGTCACCGGACCTTCGGAGTTGGCCACCAGCACGTTGCGTTTCTTGATGTCGAACAGCGCGACGTTACCGGTCACACGACCCGGCATGTCGAGCTTGGCGCCGAGCTCCCAGGACTTGGCTTCTTCCGGCGCAACGCTGCCGTCGAGCACGGTGCTGCTGCCGCTCAACGGTGCGATGGTCGAGTTGGGTTTGAACGATTCGGTGTAGCTGCCGTAGAACGACAACTCATCGGTGAAACGATAGACCAGACCGGCACGCGGCACCCACTTCTGGCCGTTGCTGTCGGTGTTGGCCTGGAACGGCACGCCTTTGCCGGCATACTGGTCGTATTCCTGGAAGCGTGCGCCCGCGACGAAAATCCATTGATCGGTGAGGTGGATCGAATCCTGGAGGAAGAGCGAATCGCTGCGCAGTTTATCGGTCTGCGCGCTGTCCGCCGGGCTGACGGTGGTGCCGGCGACTTCGCGGCCATAGACCGGGTTGACGTAGCTAAAGGTGCCCAGGCTTCTCTGGCGGATCAGGTCTTCGCGGTAGATCTTGCGGTATTCGTCATCGACGCCGAACACCAGATCGTGTTGCATGCCCAGCACGTTAACCTTGCCTTCGAGGCTGGCGGTGGTGAAACGGTCGGTGCTGATCGCGTTTTGAGTGCCGTCCATGCTGCGGGTCAGCGTGCCGCGTCGGGTGTCGATGGCGGTGACGCGCACCTGGCTGGCGTCGTAGGTTTCACGATTCCAGCTGTAGCCGAAGTGGGCGTTCCAGTTATCGTTGAGCTCGTGATCGGCCTCGAAATGGTACAGGTCCGAGCGGCCTTCCATGTTGTTGAACGGCTCGTCCAGGCGCTCATTGCGCGAGATGTCCAACGGGTGATTGGTGCGCGGATCGATGATCGTGCCGCGGTCGAACGGGGTCAGGAACTCGCGGTGTTCATAGGAGAACAACAGCTTGGTGCTTTCGCCAAACCAGGCCAGCGATGGCGCCACCAGCGTCTCGCGGTGGGTGCCGAAGTTGCGCCAGTAATCTTCGTCTTCGTGGTCCAGCACCATGCGGTAAGCGAAACCGGAATCACCAAGGGCGCCGGTGCTGTCGAGTCCCCCGCCGCTGCCGTTTTTGCCGTCGTCGTAGGTCGAACCGCGCAGGGTCAGGGCGTTGTATTGCTCAAGCTCGGGTTTCTTGCTGACCATGTTGACCACGCCGCCCGGGTCCTGAATGCCGTACAGCAGCGAGGCCGGGCCCTTGAGCACTTCGACCCGGTCGACGGTGGCATTCATGCCACGACCCTGCACGATCGGCATGCCGTCGCGCATGATCGAGCCGTTACGGTTGTCGCCGAAACCGCGGGTCATCACCGAATCCTGGGTGCTCGCCAGCGTGTTGCCCTGGGTGATGCCGCTGACATTGGCCAGCGCATCATCCAGATTACGCGGTGCCTGATCGCGAATGACCTGGGCCGGGATGACGTTGACGGTCTGCGGGATTTCCTGGAGCAAGGCCGATGAGCGCATCACCGAACTGGTGGGCGGCGGCTGATAGCTCATGGATTGATCGGCCACCGAATTGATGGTGGTGGTGCCCAGATTCAACGTGCCGGCGGTGGGCACAGGTTCCAGCACCAGCGTGTGGGCGTCGCTGCGGCGGAAGGTGAACCCCGAACCGCCGAGCAAACGCTGCAGGGCCTGCTCGGCGCTCAATTGGCCATTGACCGCCGGGGCGGTGAGGCCGTACGGCGCTTCATCGGTGTAGACCACGCTGATGCCGGTGACCCGGCTGAAGTCGCTCAAGGCCTGGGGCAGCGGTTTGGCAGCGATGGCGAAGCTGAATTGGGTGCGCTGCTGCGTGTTGGCCACCTCTGCGGCGGATGCGATGCCCGATGGCAGCAAGGCCAACGCCGACATACTCAGTGCAGAGGCACCCAACCACTGTTTGACCGAACCCGATTTTGCCCTGGACTTCATTGCTCAATGACCTGTGTAGAACCTACGGGATGCGAATGACTCGCAGTTTCAGTCACTACACGGATGGGGATTGGGTTTACCTCATCAAAATTCTGAAAATAATTTTATTGGGAAGTCAGTGGTGTTCGATCTGGCCTCATCGCGAGCAGGCTCGCTCCCACAGGGTACGCATTTCAAATGTGGGAGTGAGCCTGCTCGCGATGGGGCCGTTTGATTCAACGCAAAATAATCAGATGCCCCAAAACGCTGGTCTGCTCAAACCCCAAAACACCCTGCAACGAACTCAACACCGCCTGCGGATCCTTGCTCGGAAAACTGCCACTCACCCGCCGCGCCGCCAGCTCATCATTGAGCAACACAATCCGCCCCGGGTAATACCGCCCCAGATCCTGCACCACCTCAGCCAGCGTGGCCTTGTAGTAATTAAGCCATCCCTGACGCCACGCCAGCTGCGCTTCGCTGTCCACTGCACGCAGCTTTTGCGCCGAACCCTCGCCATACGCCACTTGCTGGCCAGCGGTCAGAATCTGCTGCTCGGCGTGCTTGTCCGCCGTCACGCCAACCCGTCCGGACAGCACCGTTACTTGCGCCCCGTGCGGTTGCAGGCGCACTTCAAATTGCGTACCGAGCACCCGCGCCTGGCCTTTTTCAGCGTCGACCACAAACGGATCGCCCGTGTGAGTCACGCTGAAAAACCCGGCACCGCGACGCAGCTGAACGTGGCGTTCACCGCGACTGAAATCCACGGCGATGGCACTGTCTGCATCCAGCGTGACTTGCGACTGATCGGCCAATGTAACGGTGCGAATTTCCCCCGGCGCAGACACATAGTCCGCTCCCAGATCATCGATCCAGCGCGTCGGCTTCCAACCCGCGCCAAGGCCGATCATCAGCACCAGACATGCGGCCATGGCCAGCGCGCCCGACCAGCGCCGCACGCTGGTACGTCGAGACCGGTTCATGGCGTTGAGGTAACCCTGCAAGGCGAAAGCGTCTTCGTCGGCCAGGGTTCGCGCCGGCGCTTCGCTCAATTCCCACAGCACTTGTGCCTGGGCGTAAGCCTCCGCGTGGGCGGGATCGGCCTGCAGCCAGCGGCTGAACGTGAGTTGATCGCCGCTGCTCGGCTGGTCGTGCAACAGGCTCAGCCAGGCGAGCGCAGCCTGCTCCTGAGCGGGCGTCGGGACGACGCGGTCGAGCTGATTCACGGTGCTTTCCCTGGCGTGCGCGTGGGCGGTTCCTGCAGGCTGGCCTTGCAGGCATCGAGGGCGCGCATCATATGTTTTTCCACGGCGCTTTGGGACAGGCCCATGGCCTTGGCGATCTCGGCGTATTTGCGGCCGTGGATGCGGTTGAGCAGAAAGATTTGTCGAGTGCGTTCCGGTAACGCGCGCAAGGCCGCTTCGACGTGACGCAGGTCGTTGCCCGCCTCCAGCGCCGCTTGCGGCTCGCTGCCCTGGCTGTCCGGTTCATCCGGCATCCAGCCTTCGTTGACCCGCACTCGCGTGCCTTCGCTGCGCAAATGGTCGATGGCGATGTTGCCGGCGCAACGCAGCAGGTAAGTGCTGAGTTCTTCGACCTGCACCAGCGGCCGCCGCCAGAAACGCAGGAACAAGTCCTGCACCAGATCGGCGGCGGTCGCTCGGCAGCCGACACGCCGGCTCACCAGCGCTTCCATCTGCGAACGCTGGGACAGGAACACCTGGAGGAAATGCGCGCGGGCGCCGCGATGCTCCTCATCGTGTGATTCAGGTGGATTGGTGATCATCCCTGCGCAAACACGGCGACGGGGCTGGCGAGCAGGCTCAACCCGGCCAATGCCAGGGCCAGGCGCGGGCGATACGGCATCAACAGCACCAGCAGCAAAGCGCTGAGCATCAACACCGCAAACCATTCCACCAACCCGAGACCCCAACCGGTTTTCGACACCGCCGCCCATAACGAAACCGCCAGCAACAACCAGCCGCTCAGCTTGAACGCTTTGCGCCGCCGGGCCGACGATTTGCGCCCCAGCAGTTCAGCGTGATGCCGGTCCATCGATAAACACAGCGCGGTGAAACCGCCGTAGCACAGCAGCAGGGCCAGCAACATTCAGTTCACCTTCTGCTCAAGCGTGATCGGTCGGGCGCGTTCTTTCGCGACGCGGACGGTCTGCCCGGCTCGCTGCATTTTCCACGCAGCCCAGGCCAGGAACACGCCACTGACCAGACTGGTCAGATCGAACCCGGCGAGCGTCCAGTCGCCTTGAGCCAGCGTCACGCCCAAGTGGTACGGCGTGGTCAGTGCGTTCAATAACGGCACGCCGCAGAACAGCACCGCGGCCAACGCCAATTGCTCGACCCATGCCGCGCGACCACGGCGGACCACCGCATGAATTACGCTCAAGCCCCAGACAATGAAGAAGCTATTCACCTCCCAATCCGCCCGAGTGGCCATCTCGACCGGCAGCAGCCGATTGGCCCAGAAGAACGCCGCCACCGCGACCACCAGCCCGGACATGCTGGCGATGTTCAGCACTTCCACCAGCCGCAACTCAAAGGGCATCACGGCGCTTTTCGCATGTTTGAGCTGGCGCTTGCCGAGCCAGACCACCAGCCCGGTGCCGATCAATGCGGTGCTCGCCAGACCGAAAATAAAGTACAGCCAGCGCAACACCGGGCTCGCAAAATGGCCCATGTGCAAACCGTAAAAACTGCCGGCAATCACCATCGGCACCGGTTGCTGCGGTGTGGCGCTGAGTTGTTGCCCGGTCACGCCGTTGAACGTCACCGCGCTGCCCGCGTCATGCACCACCCGATCCGCGCCGTCACGCACCAGCACCACCGAGGCGTTCGCATCGCCCGGATTGTTCACCGTCAAACGCGCCACACGCCCGCCCGACCATTGCTCGCGCGCACGTTCCAGGAGGGGCGCCAGGGGAGCCAACTGCCCCGGCTTGCCCGCCAGTTCCGGTGTGCTGGAGGCTGGAAACACGTCGTCGAAAAACGCCCGGACATCCCCTTTGTACGAGGCCAGGATGCTCGCCGGCATCACCATCGACATGAAAATCACCAGGCTGCTGTAGGTGATCATCAGGTGAAACGGCAGCACCAGAACACCCACTGCGTTGTGCCCGTCCAGCCAGGAGCGCTGGCCTTTGCGCGGGCGGAAGGTGAAGAAGTCCTTGAAGATTTTCTTGTGGGTGATGATCCCGGTGATCAGGCCGATGAACATCACCATGGCCGCGATGGTCGACAACCAGCGGCCCCACGGATAAGGCATTTGCAGCTGGAAGTGGAAGCGATAGAAGAAGTCGCCGCCCATCGTCTCGCGGCCCTGCACTTCGGCGCCGGTTTGCGTGTCGAGGAGTTTTTCAGTGAATCGGCCGCGCTCACCCGGCTTGGGCGGCGACTGTTGCCAACGTACCGACAGGCCTGGCTCGCGGGGGCTTGGTAAATTGATGAGCCAGCGTGAGGCGCCCGGGGCGTGCTGCTGCAGATAGTTTTGCGCCAGCGTCAGACTGCTTTCGGCAGTCTCCGAACGCGCCGGTATTTCGGGCTGCATCCAGTGACTGATCTCGTCCTTGAAATACGCGAGCGTGCCGGTGAGGAAAATTGCGAACAACAACCAGCCGAAGATCAACCCGGTCCAGGTGTGCAACCAGGCCATCGCCTGGCGGAAGCCCTCTTTCATGAGCGGCCCATCCAGTGCGCCAACCCTGCCACTGCTGCCAGCACCAGGCTCGCCACGATCAATCCAGACCACGCCCGCCACGCACTGCGACAGGCAAAACACCAGAGCACCGCAACCAGATAAGCCAGGAACGAGGTCATCATCCCGGTCACCACCGCTTCGGCGCGGGCCATTGGCAACCACAGGCTCAGACTGACACTGGCCAGCGCCGCGACGATATAGCCGCCCACCACCGCGGCCAACACTCGCGAAGTGACGGCCAATCGATAGGTAACGGGGAGCGTACTGATTTTGCCTTTCATGTTTCGACCTTGAAACCGGGTGAGGCCGCATGAAGATCAAGGGCCAGCAAGCGCGCAATACTAATGATAAATATTCTCATACGCAAAACAGATCCGATTGCCGGGGGCCGTCGCACACCCCTACAATGCGAACAATTCTTGTTATCTAACGTATCCGTTTGTGTCGGAGTGGTTCTGTTGCAGCCAGCCAATCCCGTCGAAGTCCTCTATCACGCTCACCACAACTGGCTCACCGGTTGGTTGCGGCGCAGGCTTGGCTGCCCGGATAGCGCGGCGGATCTGGCCCAGGACACGTTCATCCGCGTGCTGACCGCCCGGGAAACACCGCAAATCATCGAGCCGCGAGCATTCCTCACCACGATCGCCAAACGTGTGTTGTTCAACCATTACCGTCGCCAGGACCTGGAACGCGCCTACGCCGAAGCACTGGCGCAACTGCCTGAGGTGTACGCGCCCTCCGAGGAAGAGCGGGCAATCATCCTGCAAACCCTGATAGAGCTGGACCATTTGCTCGACGGCTTGCCGCGAAGGGTCAAGCGCGCCTTTCTGCTGGCGCAGGTCGATGGCCTGACTTATCCACAGATCGCGGCGGAACTGGGCATTTCCATCGCCACGGTTAAACGCCACTTGAGTAAAGCAGCCATGCGCTGCTACTTCGCACTATGAACGGCACTCCGGACTTTTCTTCCCAGGTCGCCGAGCAGGCGGTGCACTGGCTGATGGAAATGCAGCAAGGCCCGCTGAACCCGCGCCAGCAACAGGCCTGGCAGCATTGGCACGACGGGCACAGCGAGCATCAGCGGGCGTGGGAACATATCCAGCGGGTCAATCAGCGGCTGCGTGGTTTGTCGTCACCGCTGGCCCACGCGGCGCTCAATGCGCCGAAGTCCGGCAGCCGCCGTCAGGCGCTGAAACTGTTGCTGATTCTTGGCGCAGGTTCTGCGGTCACTTGGGGCATGCGCGAACACAACATGCTGCCGCCGTTGCTCGCTGATTACCGCAGCCCCACCGGCCAGCGGCGCAAGGTGGCGCTCGGCGCAGGCAATCAGTTGCAGCTCAACACCGCGAGTTCGGCGGATGTGCGGATGGAGGGCCAGCAACGGCTGATTCGTTTGCTGGAGGGCGAACTGCTGTTGACCGCTACCCAGGCGTTTCAGGTGCAGACCGCGCAGGGTGTTTTGACGATGCAAGGTGGGCGCTTGAACGTGCGGCAATTTGCTGATCACACGCAGGTGGCGGTGTTCGAGGGCAGCGTTGAGCTGATGCCGAACGGTGGCGCCCCACTGGTTTTACCTGCCGCTCGGCAATTGGGATTCGGGGCGGGTGGCGTGGGTAAACCGCTGCCGCTGGACGCCAACAGCGGCGCCTGGGCCGACGGCATGCTGGTCGCCGCACACATGCGCCTTGGGGATTTTCTCGATGAACTCGGCCGCTATCGTCGCGGGCAGCTTCATTGCGATGCGAAGGTGGCGGATTTGTTGATCTCCGGGACGTATCCTCTGGACGACAGCGAGCGGATTCTGGATCTGCTGGAAATCAGTTTGCCGGTGAAGGTCAGGCGCTTTACGAGGTATTGGGTGACCGTCGAGGCAAAGGTGTAGCCCAAGGCAAAATACAAACCCTGTGGCGAGGGGATTTAGCGAAACGTCGCACCGCCCCGCTCGGCTGCGCAGCAGTCGCAAACCTGCAAACGTAAATTACCTGAAGGAATGCGTTCATCTGGTTCGGGGCTGCTTCGCAGCCCAACGGGGCGGTGCGACGTTTCGCTAAATCCCCTCGCCACAAAAGCGATCCGCGCAAAAAAGTTTTGTTCTACGTGAGCCGTTTTTCAGATCTGGCGTGACAGAGAAGGAAAGCCCCCGTGATTCCACCTTCTCAGGATCGTCCTCCATGCACCCCACCCGCCTCACTCCGCTGGCCCGAACCCTGCGTCACCTCCTGCTCGGCGCCAGCCTGAGCTTCGGCGCGCTGCCGCTCGCACTCGCCGCCGATGCCAAGCCGTACCACATCGCACCGTCCTCGCTGGAAAACGCCCTCAACCAGTTCGGCCGTGAAGCCGGCGTGTTGATCACCTTTGGTTCGCAAGTCACTAGCGGTGTGCAGAGTCGTGGTCTGGAAGGCAACTTCACTCCGTCCCAGGGACTGGACGCTTTGCTCGAAGGCACCGGCCTGCAAGCGCGCGCCGAGGGTGACAATGCCTTCAGCCTGCAACCGGCGGGCGACACTTCGCTGGAGCTGGACACCTCGAAAGTGGTCGGCGACTGGCTCGGTGACGCCGCGCAAATCAACGTCTTCGAGCACCCGGGCGCACGTGATGTGATCCGCCGCGAGGCGTTCGAGCGCCAAGGCGCGACCCAGGCCAAGGACGTGCTCAACCGCATTCCCGGGGTGAACGCGCCTGACAACAACGGCACCGGTAGCCACGACATGGCGCTGAACTTCGGCATTCGTGGCCTCAATCCGCGTCTGGCTTCGCGCTCGACCGTGTTGATGGACGGCATCCCGGTGCCCTTCGCACCTTATGGCCAGCCGCAGCTGTCATTCGCGCCAGTGAGCATCGGCAACATGGACGCGGTGGACGTGGTGCGCGGCGGCGGTGCTGTGCGTTATGGTCCGCAGAACGTCGGCGGCGTGGTCAATTTCGTGACCCGCGCGATTCCCGATGAGCCGACGGTAAAAGGTGGTTTCCAGACCGAGACCAGTCCGTCCTCAAGCCACGACGGTTTCAAAACCACCGGCAACTTGCTGGCCGGCGGCACGGCTGACAACGGTCTGGGCGGCGCGCTGTTGTATTCCGGCACCCGCGGTGGCGACTGGCGTGAAAACAGCGATACCGAAATCGACGACCTGATCCTCAAGGGCAAGTATCAGCTCGATGACGCCAACAGCTTCAACGCGATGGCTCAGTATTACGAAGGCAAGGCGGACATGCCCGGCGGTCTGAATGTCGCCGATTACGACGCCGACCCGTATCAGTCGACGCGCCCGAAAGATCAGTTCTGGGGTCGCCGGACAATGTTCAACTTCGGCTATCGCTATCAGGAAGACCGCCGCGAATTCACCGCCAACACCTTCTTCACCAAAACCCTGCGCAGCGGCTATCTGGATCAGGGCTCGTTCCTGTCGCTGTCGCCACGCGAGTATTGGGTGCGCGGCCTGGAAACCCGTTTCGCCCAGGGCTTTGACCTCGGCCCGACCAGCCACGAAGTCGGCATCGGTTATCGCTACATCAACGAAGCCGGCCACGAACTGCGCTACCGCGAGCCGATCGCCAACAATACGTACCCGACCACCAACAGCCGCAATGACCGCGACACCCGTGGCGGCACCGAAGCCAACGCGTTCTTCGTCGACGACCGGATCGACATCGGCAAGTGGACGATCACGCCAGGCATTCGCTACGAGATGATCGATTCGCAGCAGACCAACAACCTGACCAACGTGAAATACAAGGGCGACTACAACACGGCGCTGCCGGCGTTGAATGTGCTCTATCACGTGACGGACACCTGGAATCTCTACGCCAACACCGAAGGCTCGTTCGGCAGCGTGCAATACAGCCAGATGCCAAACCGGGTGACCAGCGGCGAAGTCAAACCCGAGAAAGCGCGGACCTGGGAACTGGGCGCCCGTTACGACAACGGGGCGCTGAGAGCCGAGATCGGTGCGTTCCTGATCAACTTCGACAACCAGTACGAAAGTAATCAGACCAATGACTCGGTGATCGCCCGCGGCGAGACGCGTCATCAAGGGATCGAAAGCAGCATCAACTACTCGCTGGATGACTTGAGCCCGTCGCTGGCCGGCTTCGATGTGTACGCCACCTACGCCTATGTGGACGCGACCATCCGCGAAGACGGGCCGAACAAGGGCAATCGTGTACCGTTCTCCTCGAAACACAAAGGCACGATTGGGGTGGGTTACACCGAAGGCGCCTGGAAGCTGAATCTGGACAGCAGTTATCAGAGCAACCAATTTGCCGACAACGCCAACACCTCGGTCGAGAGCGCTGATGGCAGCACGGGCAAGATTCCCGGGTACATGCTGTTCAGCAGCCGCGCGGCGTATGACTTCGGGCCGAAGCTGTCAGATTTGAATGTGGCGGTGGGGGTGAAAAACATCCTCAACCACCAGTACTTCACCCGCTCGTTTGATGACAACAACAAGGGCAAGTACGTGGGGGAACCGCGGACGGTATATGTGCAGACATCCGTGGCGTTTTGATTACCGCCGACATTACTTGAGATTGTCACAACCCCTGTGGCGAGGGGATTTATCCCCGTTCGGCTGCGAAGCAGTCGCCAATCCTGTTGGATAGTTTGTCTGGGAGAATGCCGGGGGCCGCTTCGCAGCCCAACGGGGATAAATCCCCTCGCCACTAGGTATTCATAAACTATATAAATCACCCACCCTGAAACAAAAACGGGCCTGCATTAGCAGGCCCGTTGTCAGTGGAAAGGTAAAAAAGTGAATCAGGCTTCAGCCGTTTTGCGCAGCCTGTTCGTTCTCGAGAAATTCGTCTTCCAGCAGCTTGTCAGCGGTGGGCCTTTCGAACGGCACCACAGCGGCACGTGGTTTGCCCCGCAGTTTGCCGAAAAGATGCTCAAGCGCGTGTTCAAGTTTTTCCGCCGCACCGTCGATCGCCAGTTCCAGGCTCGCGGCTTTATGGGTTACAGAAATCGGTTGGTGGCCTTTTGGCCGCGCTTCCAGTTGGCAGCGCATGTCATGGGGACCTGGCTTGTCGCCATTCTCGTCCCGTAGATGAACCTCGACGCGTGTCAGGTCCTCTTCATAACGTTCGAGCGTGCTCTCAATGGTAGTACGTACCCACTCCTCCAGTCGGATGCTGCTTTGAATATGGTTATCACTGTTGACTTGGATTTGCATAGTTCATCCCTTATTTCAGCTAGCTCGCGAGAGGCCCTTCGGCTAGCCCTTGGGCGTCATCACCGTGACCTCTTACTTACACAATCGGTCTGTGCGCAGAACATTTCAACCCCTAAAAAAAGATAAATATGGATTCGCAAAAAAAGCCGGACAACAGCCAAAAGCGCTGTTAAGGTCGGGAGTTGGGTCGCCTCGCTTCTTTGTCATAATTGCTCACATCTGCCCCTCCGCCAGTGGGTGCAGGCTCCGGAAAATCCCCGCCTCCTCTACCAGCCAGTCATGCACCGCGCGTACGCCCGGATGGCTCAGCGCACCCGGCGCATAGAGCAGCATGTAGCGCTTGTGATTGGGTACCGCCAGGCCGAACGGCACGATCAACGCCCCCCGTTCCAACTCATCGTTGAGCAGCGTCCGCCGCGCAATCGCCACACCCATGCCAGCAATCGCTGCTTCAATCGTCAGGTGATTGCGATTGAAGGTATGCCCGCGCCGTACGTCGGCGCCCTCGAAGCCGATGGCATTGAGATAGAACTCCCATTCCGCGTACTCGTAACTGCCGCGCCAGGCGGTGATGTCATGCAGCAGCGGGAAGTGCACCAGGTCCGCCGGACCGTGCAACGGTGGTCGTCCACGCAACAAACTCGGCGCGCACACCGGGAAGATCTGCTCGTCGAGCAAGGTTGTGGATAACAATCCGGGATAACTGCCGTCGTTCAGGTCGATCGCCAGGTCGAAGTCACCCTCGTGCAACGGCACGCTGCTGTCCTCGGCCACCAGGCGCAATTGAATGTCCGGAAAGCGCTGCTGCAAACGCGGCAAGCGCGGGGTCAGCCACTTGCTCAGGAACGACGGAATCGAACGCACCCGCAGAATTCCGCTGATCATTCCCGCGTCCAGTCGTCGCAATTCCGCATCGATGCTGCCGTAAGCCTCGTTGACCGTAATAGCCAATCGCTGGCCCTCGGCGCTCAATTCCACACCGCGCGCACGGCGGTGAAACAAGCGAAAGCCCAGGCGCTCTTCCAGTTGGCGGATTTGCTGGCTGACCGCACCCGGCGTGATGTGCAGCTCTTCGGCGCAACGGGTGAACGACAAGTGCCGAGCGGCACAGGAGAACACGTGCAGCCAGACGTAAGTCTGGGCGTGCAATTGGCGACTCATTGTTTAGTCCTGCTAAAGGCTGTCTTAGGAAGTTTCGTTGGTCCTGTCGGACCGAGGCAGGCAGTATCGCCGACATTGCGCTTGTCCTACAAAAATGGCAGCGATTTCTCTTCCATTGCTTGTATAGGCTTTAGCATGGCTATCAGTGTTTTCGATCTCTTCAAAGTCGGTATCGGTCCGTCCAGTTCCCACACCGTCGGCCCGATGCGCGCCGCTGCGACCTTTGCCCAAGCCCTGATTGACCAACAATTGCTGGCCGACGTACGGCGCGTAGAAATCCGGCTTTATGGCTCGCTGTCGGCGACCGGTGTCGGCCACGCCACCGACCGTGCCTGCGTCATGGGCCTGATGGGCGAATGGCCGGACAGCATCGATCCGACCACCATCGATAGCCGAATCCAGACCCTGCGCGAAACCGGCGAATTGTCTCTGGCCGGCAGCAAGACCATCGCCTTCAACTGGCAAAGCGATCTCCTGCTGCTCGACGAGAGCCTGCCTTACCACCCCAACGCCATGTCCCTGACAGCCTTCGGCGAAACCGGAGAGTTGTCGGAGCAAACGTACTACTCGATCGGCGGCGGTTTCATCATCGAAGCGGCTGAAGCCGAGTCCGGCATTGCGCCGACCAGCGACGTGGTGCTGCCCTTCGATTTTTCCAGCGCCGCCGAACTGCTCAGGCTCTGCAACCAGCACGGTCTGCGGGTTTCCGAGTTGATGATGGCCAACGAACTGGCCTGGCGCAGCGAGGCGGAGATCCGCCAGGGCTTGCTGCACATCTGGTCGGTGATGCGCGAGTGCGTCGAGCAAGGCTTGCGCCACGAGGGCATCCTGCCCGGCGGTCTGAATGTTCCCCGTCGCGCTGCGAAACTGCACCGCAGCCTGTTGGAAATCGGCAAGCCGAATGTCATCACTTCCACGTTGTCGGCCATGGAGTGGGTCAATCTATTTGCCCTGGCGGTGAACGAAGAAAACGCTGCAGGCGGACGCATGGTGACGGCGCCGACCAACGGCGCGGCAGGGATCATTCCAGCGGTGCTGCACTACTACATGAAATTCAACCCGGACGCGTCGGACGATGACGTCGTCGCGTTCTTTTTAGGCGCAGCGGCCGTAGGCATTCTCTGCAAGAAAAACGCATCCATCTCCGGCGCCGAAGTCGGCTGCCAGGGTGAAGTCGGCTCCGCTTGCGCGATGGCCGCCGCCGGTCTGGCCGACGTGCTCGGCGCCACGCCCGAGCAACTGGAAAACGCCGCCGAAATCGGCCTGGAACACAACCTCGGTCTGACCTGCGATCCGGTCGGCGGCCTGGTGCAAGTGCCGTGCATCGAGCGCAATGCGATTGCGGCCGTGAAGGCGATCAACGCCACGCAAATGGCCCTGCGCGGCGACGGCAAACACTTCATCTCCCTGGACCGGGTGATCCGCACCATGCGCGATACCGGCGCCGACATGCACGACAAATACAAAGAGACTTCACGGGGTGGCCTGGCTGTCAGCTGGGTGGAATGCTGATCGGTTGATTGCACTGTCAGCGATCATCTACTCATTCGTGCCCTGAAACGGGCAGGCAAAAAGAAGGCGGACTGTGTAGCAGCTGGCGAAGCCTGGGTTCGCCAGCTGCTACAGGGATCGTATCGGGGCTTGAATACTCAGGAATAGCCACGGGGCGAGCACTGTTTTTGCCACGATCCATGTTCGACAGTTTTCCCGGCATGGCCCTTGCTACGTCCAGTCTGAGGCAAAAGGACTTTTGAAAACCTCAGCGAGCGGCCTGCCGATGGTCCGGTGTTGCGAACCAACCCGATCATGGCCGGTCAACAACTGCACGTTCAATCAGGCGGTGACGCATCATGGACAACCCTTTTCAGCTCATTACCGATGCCTTTGCAACGGATTATCAGATCAACCTGAGCATTCAGGGACTGGACGGCAGCATCATGCTGACCCTTTCCAACAGCGGCCACGTGGTTGCCAAGCGGTTGATCAGCGCCGAACAACGCAATGACCCCAAGCGCCTCAAGCGCCTGGTGCAAAGCATTCAATTCGGCATCGCCATCGAACAGGGCCACAGCGCCGTGGCCATCCTCGAAGCCATGACCGATGGCGACAATCGCAACCTGCCGCCACCCCAAGTCAAAGCCAAGCCTCGCCCGACCATGGGACTTTAGATCTCGCCCTTCTCCACTTCGGGATGCTCACCGGAACCCGCACCGATCTTGCGTTGCGGGTGTTCGATCTTCACCGAAGGGAATTGCGACGAGGCGTAGCGCACCACCAGAATCGCAAACGCCAGCAGCAAAATTCCGCCGCATAGATAGATGATGCCGATGTCCGGCGGATTGTGGTGCGAGACGTTGGAAATCAGCAGCCGCGTCAGCGCCGTGATCGCCACGTAGATCAGGAAGCGCACCGGCATGTGGTTGGTCTTGAAGTAAATCCCGACCATCGCCCCCAGTTCCAGGTAGATGAACAGCAGCAAGATGTCATCGATCTTGATGTGCCCCTCTTCGATCATCCCCAGAAACTCCATCACCGCCGCCCACGCGGTCACTGCACCGATGGCGAACAGGGCCAGGTAATGGAAGGTCTCGACGAACAGGTTGCCCAGGGACTCGGCCAATTGATGCACGTTCTGCCGCAGTTTCTCGGCCCAGTTGATTTTCACGATGATTCTTCCTTAGCTCGGTTCGAGCGGATGATGCGGGTTTGACGTGACGGTTGTTCTGCATGCAGAAAAAAGGCCAGTGGCACCTGCCACATGATGGCGAGGTGCTCTAAATCACGCTCCGTGGCGTTTGGTCGCACCCATCCCGATCGCATACAAACCTGTGGGAGCGAGCTTGCTCGCGATAGGTCCACCTAGGTTCACCTGACAAACCCTGATTTCGGTCTACATTAAAAAGCCACTACCCAAAGCGCAGGGATTCGCTTATCCTTTTCGCTGTATATAAATACAGTGGTCGAAACAGACAACTAATGTGAAGGCATGTGAGGTGGTGAATGGCCGTCGAAGTGGTATACCGCAGCAGCCGAGATCTGGAGCGCTTGTTCATGGATAAAGCCGAAGCTGACCGTCATGACAAAATGCTCGAACTGGCTGAATTGCTGGCTGAAGTGTTGCACAAAGCCGTTCCGTCCCTGACCGAACAGCAAGTGGAAGAAGCCGGGATCTACATGGCGAAGAATCGCGATGTGTTTGCCAAGGCATTCAAGAGCCAGCCGGATGCCTTGTCCGAACTGCTGAATGCACCGGCTGAAGTGGTTGAAAAGTCTGAACCGGTTGAAGAAGTTGCCGCCGCTGAGCCGACCAAGCCAGCCAAAGCCGCCAAGACGCCGAAGTAAGTAATGCCGAATTGAATAGGCCCTGAGTCAAATGACTCAGGGCCTTTTTCATGTCCGCAGCAAAAGCAGGATTCAGCGGTACAGCACTTTCTCCGCCAACTCATCCGCCACCCGTGCCGGCGAACGTTTTTCCGCCTGCGCGTGAGCGAAGACTTCGGTCAGGCGCGAGGCGATTTTCGACAGGTGCGCGGTGATGGTCGTGAGTTCTTCGCCACGGTGTTTGAGCGAAACGTAGATCAGCCCGCCGGAATTGATCACGTAGTCCGGCGCATACAAAATGCCTCGCCGCTCCAGTTGATCGGCGACTTCCAGATGGGTCAGCTGATTGTTCGCAGAACCGGCTACCGCCGAGCAGCGCAGTTGCGTCACGCTGTGACTATTGAGCACGCCGCCCAGGCCGCAGGGCGCGAGAATGTCGCACGGTGTACTGAGCAGCGCATCGTTGGCGATCGGATGAGCGCCCAATTGCTCCATCGCCAATTGCACCTTGCCGTGATCGATGTCGCTGACCAACAGTTCGGCGCCGGCGGCGTGCAACTGTTCGGCCAAGGCATAACCGACGTTGCCCAAACCCTGGATGGCGACTCGCAGGCCTTCAAGGTTATCGCTGCCCAGGCGAGCCATGGCGGTGGCACGAATGCCGGTGAACACCCCCATCGCTGCGTGAGGTGCCGGGTCGCCCGCCGAGGTAGTGCTGGTGACGTGCTGGGTCTGTTGGGCGATGCAATCCATGTCCGCCACCGAGGTGCCGCTGTCGATCGCGGTGATGTAGCGCCCGTCGAGCTGATTGATGCAGCGTCCGAAGGCTTCAAACAGCGCGGCGCGGTTTTCCACATGCACCGGTCGAACAATCACTGCTACCCCGCCGCCCTGGGCCAGGCCAGCCAGCGCCGCTTTGTAACTCATGCCCTGCGCCAGGCGAATGGCATCCTCGACCGCAGATTCGTCGCTGGGATAGGCAAGGTAACGACATCCCCCCAGGGCAGGCCCCAGACGGCTGTTATGGATGGCAATGACCGCCTTCAACCCGGTAACCGGGTCGACGCTCAGATGCAGCGATTCAAGGCGAGTGCTTTGCATGAGAGCGAACATCGTAGGGCTCCCGAATCACTTCTTGTAGTCGCCAGTATAGGCTTGCGCCCAAAATTTGCAGAAGCGCACCGGAATAAGCAGCGCCGCCATAATGGCTTTCGGACATAACCTGGTACCGCATGTGTGCAGCACTGGACGAACGCAGCAGACGAGGCTAAAACGAGGCATTGCCCGGAGATTCTGATGACGCCGCGCCAACGTTTTTTCGACTGCCTGCAACGATCACCTCCCGCGCTGTTCGAAGCGGCGCTGTGGATGGCCGTCGAGCATGACAAAGAGGTGAATCCCGAGAAGGTACTGGCCGACTTCCAGGACCTGCAGCAGCGAGTCAGCTATGGCTTGCCGATGCTGCCGGTGAGCGAATTGGCCCAGCCGCTGTTACGGCGGATGAATGACTTGGGGTTTGCCCAGGACGACTTCACGCCGCTGCGTCCGCAAGTGGCACTGGTCAATAAGGTGCTGGAACTGCGGCGCGGTCAGCCGCTGTCATTGGGGCTGATAGCGCTGGAATTGGCCAAACGCCTGGAGATCCCGATGGTCGGGGTGAATTTCCCCGGGCACTTCCTGCTGCGGGTACCGGGCGCCGATCATCTGCTGGACCCGTGCGGTGGGCGCCGCTTGTACCCCAACGACTGCCGTGAATTGCTGCAGCGTCAGTACGGCCCGAACATGCAACTCAACGCCGAGCATATGCTGACCGCCGAGCCGATGCAGATGCTGCAACGGCTGTCACGCAACCTGCGTCAGTTGCACCTTTCCCACGATGACTACATCGGCGCCCTGATCGACGCCGAACGCGTGCTGGAACTGGGCAACGCCAACACCGCCGATTACCTGGCCCGGGCCAGCCTCTATCAGCGGCTGGACTGCCCGAACGCCGAACGCTTCGACCTGGAACATGCACTGCTGCTCAGCGACGATCCGATCCAGCGGATTCGCCTGACTGAACGGCTGGGGCATCTGCCGCCGAACTCCATCGTCCACTGATCGCAGATCCAATGTGGGAGCGAGCCTGCTCGCGATGGCGGTAGTAGATCCAACATCAATGTGTCAGTCAGACCGCTATCGCGAGCAGGCTCGCTCCCACAGGGGCCGGTGTGAGGCTTTAGGGGGTGTCTGGCTGGTTGGCCGGGTGGGCCTTGATGAACGCGGGATGCTGCGCCGCCAGCGCCGCTACCCGACGAATCCGTGGATACGCTTCAAGCGAAATGCTGAACCGCTCAGCTGCGTACAGTTGAGGTATTAGATAGACGTCCGCCAGGCCCGGTTGCGGCCCAACGCAATACCCCTCATCCCCAATCAACTGTTCAACCGTCGCCAGTCCCTGGCTGATCCAGTGACCTATCCACTCCACCACCTGCGGTTCATCGTGACCCGATTGCCGCAGTTTGTTGAGCACGCTGACGTTGTGCAGCGGATGCACGTCGCAACCAATTACAGCCGCAACGCCACGCTCATGAGCGCGTGCGGCGAGGTCTTTGGACAGCAGCGGCACCTGTGGATAACGTTCCTCCAGGTACTCGATGATGGCCGGCGACTGAATCAGCAATTCGCCCTCTTCAGTGCGCAAAGCCGGCACCCGGCCTTGCGGGTTGATGGCCAGATATGGCGCTTGCCGATGCTCGCCACCTTGCGGCGCGATCAGGTTGACCGGCAGCGCCTGGTAATCCAGGCCCTTCAGCGCCAACGCGATGCGCACCCGGTAAGAGGATGTCGAACGGTAGTAGGTATAGAGCTCCATGACCCGATCCTCTTAGCGCGCCGCGATCACTTTGCCTCGGCATTCGCCGAAACCGATGGAGGCAAAACCGTCGCGACTGCAACGGGCGCGCAGGATGATTTCGTCGCCGTCTTCAAGGAATTTGCGCACCTCGCCCGACGCCAGCTCGATCGGCTTTTTCCCGCCCTCGGTGATTTCCAGCAAGCTGCCGAACTGACCGTTTTCCGGCCCCGACAGCGTGCCCGAGCCGAACAGGTCACCGGCCTGTAATTGGCAACCGTTGACGCTGTGGTGCGCGACCATTTGCGCCACGGTCCAGTACATGTGTTTGGTGTTGCTGAGGGTCAGGCGATGGGCCGGCAGTTTTTGCTCGCGCAGGCCTTCGGTAAGCAACAGCACTTCCAGCTCGATATCGAAAGCGCCAGCGGCTTGATCACGCTTGTCGAACAGATACGGCAGCGGCTGCGGGTCACCTTCAGGACGCGCCGGTTGAGCGCGACGGAACGGCTCCAGCGCTTCCGCCGTCACGACCCACGGCGAGATGCTGGTGATGAAGCTTTTCGACAGGAACGGCCCCAGCGGCTGGTATTCCCAGGCCTGGATGTCGCGCGCCGACCAGTCGTTGAGCAGGCAGAAACCGGCGATGTGATCGGCAGCGTCGCCAATGGCGATCGAGTCGCCCATTTCGTTGCCCTGACCGATCCAGATGCCCAGTTCCAGTTCGTAATCCAGACGGGCGCACGGGCCAAAGGTTGGTTCGGTCTGACCGGCCGGCAAGGTCTGGCCTTTCGGGCGGCGAACGTCGGTGCCAGACGGGCGAATGGTCGAGGCACGGCCGTGGTAGCCGATCGGCACGTACTTGTAGTTCGGCAGCAACGGGTTGTCCGGACGGAACAGTTTGCCGACGTTCTGCGCGTGCTCGATGCCGACGTAGAAGTCGGTGTAATCGTTGATCTTTGCCGGCAGGTGCATTTCGCAATTGGCCGCCAGTGGCAGCAGTTTTGCGCCTTGGGCTTCGATCTTGCCGTGCAGGGTGCTGCCTTCAGCGAACAGTTCCAGCAGACGTTCACGCAAGGCAACACGAGCCTCACGGCCCAATTCGAAAAACGCATTGAGCTGGCCGCCACGGGTGGCTTCTACGGCGGTTTTTGCCAGGCCATCGAACAGGCCGGCGTCCAGTGCCGCTTCAAGATCAAAGATGTGCTCGCCAATGGCTACGCCACTGCGCGGCGCCGAACCCTTCAAACTGAACACGCCCAGCGGCAGGTTTTGCAGTGGGAAATCGGCATGACCGTTGGCGGAGGAAACCCAGCTGCGAGTGGTGGAAGTCTGAGTCATGGGTTATCTCCGGGTCGGGTCGAAAGTGGCGGGCAGTGTGGCCCAGCAAGCATCGTAGTTGGTTTGCAGTTGCGGGCAATCGAGGGCGAAACGGCTCGGGCGCAGCACCTGGCTGGTCTCGAACATGAAGGCCATGGTGTTGTCGATTTTCGCCGGTGCCAGTTCGGCGTTGATCGCCTTGGTGCAGGTTTCGCCGTCCGGGCCATGCGCGCTCATGCAGCTGTGCAACGACGCACCGCCGGGCACGAAGCCTTCGGCCTTGGCGTCGTATTCGCCCTTGATCAGGCCCATGAATTCGTTCATCAGGTTGCGGTGGAACCACGGTGGACGGAAGGTTTTCTCGGCCACCATCCAGCGTGGCGGGAAGATCACGAAGTCCAGATTGGCCATACCGTGGACGCTGGTCGGCGACGTCAGGACGGTGAAAATCGACGGATCCGGATGGTCGAAACTGACCGTGCCGATGGTGTTGAAACGGCGCAGGTCATATTTGTACGGCACGTTGTTGCCGTGCCAGGCGACCACGTTGAGCGGTGAATGATCAAGCTCGCAGCCCCACAGCTGGCCGAGGAATTTCTGCACCAGGGTGGTCGGTTGCTTGAGGTTTTCGTAGTGCGCGACGGGCGTCAGGAAGTCCCGGGCATTGGCCAGGCCGTTGCTGCCGATCGGCCCCAGGTCTGGCAGGCGCAGCGGCGCGCCGTGGTTTTCGGCAATGTAGCCGCGCGCTTGCGGATCGAGCAGTTCGACGCGGAATTTCAACCCGCGCGGCAGCACGGCGATTTCCAGCGGTTCCAGTTCCAGCACGCCCAGTTCGGTGGCGATGCGCAGGCGACCCTGCTCGGGTACCAGCAACATTTCACCGTCGGCATTGAAGAACACGCGCTCCATGGAACGGTTGGCGCGGTAGCTGTAGATACTGATCCCGGCCGGTTTGTCGGCGCCCGAGTTGGCGGCCATGCTCACCAGCCCGTCGATGAAGTCGGTCGGCTCGCTCGGGATGTCCAACGGGTTCCAGCGCAGGCGATTGGGGGTCACTTCACCCAACGGACCACCCGCCAGTTGCCGATCCAGTTTGACGAACGCCGGGTGATTGGCCGACGGCTGAATCCGGTACATCCAGGTGCGTCGCGCTTCGCTGCGGGCCATGGTGAACGCGGTGCCGGAGAACAATTCGGTGTAGAGGCCGTAGGGGGCTTTTTGCGGGGAGTTCTGGCCCACAGGCAGTGCGCCGGGCAACGCTTCGCTGCTGAATTCGTTGCCGAAGCCTGACTGATAAGCCAGCGCTGGCGCCGTTGAATCGAGGTTCATGGAGCCTCCTGAACAGGGAGTAGGCAATGGCCTGTCGCTCTGCTGCAGAGGTCTCGGCACGCCTGGGTTATTTTTATCGTAATTCGATTACGCATAACGTAATTTGATTGGTATTGACCGTCAAGCTATAAAGACGCCCATTCGTCCCGGGATCAGACCGCCTTCATGGAAACGCCGCGCAACAACGATAAACAGAAAGTCCGCTCGGCCGAGGTCGGTACTGACATCCTCAAGGCACTGGCCGAGCTGTCGCCCTCCACCTCGTTGTCGCGGCTGGCCGAACACGTGCAGATGCCGGCAAGCAAGGTTCACCGCTATTTGCAGGCGCTGATTGCCAGCGGTTTCGCCGAGCAGAACACCGCCACCAACCATTACGGCCTGGGCCGTGAAGCACTGCGCGTCGGCCTTGCCGCACTCAACAGTATGGACGTGCTGAAAGTCGCCGCCCTGCCCCTGGCCGAGTTGCGCGATGAACTGAACGAGACCTGCTTTTTGGCGGTGTGGGGCAATCAGGGCGCAACCGTGGTGCACATCGAACCGGCGGTCCGTGCGGTGACGGTGGTGACGCAATTGGGCTCGGTGTTGCCGTTGCTCAGCTCATCCACTGGCCTGGTGTTTGGCGCGTTTCTGCCGAAGCGCGAAACCGTGGACTTGCGCGATCAGGAACTGCAAAACGCTACCGGCCACGTCTTGGCGGACGACCAGATCTATGCGGCCTTGTGCGAACAGATCCGCGAACGCGGCCTGCATCATGTGCATGGGCTGCTGATGCCGGGGGTGGACGCCTTGTCGGCCCCCGTATTCAACGCCGTGGGGAATGTCGCGGCGGTCTTGACCATCGTCGGCCCGACTTCGTTGTTTCACGCCGACGAAAACGGCCCGGCGGCGCAGCGATTGCTGGCGGCGACGCGGGCCGTGAGTTGGCGGATGGGGTATCAATCAACGGGCTCGACCGACAAAAACTAAACGCGCCGAATTAACCCAACAGGCCCATCCCCTTTGCCTTCGCGACCGCCTGGGTCCTGCGCTCAACGCCCAACTTCCCGTGAATGCGCCGAGCATGGGTTTTGACGGTGTGTAGCGAAATGAACAGTTGCTCGGCGATCTGTTGATTGGAATTCCCCAGCGCAATCAACTTGAGCACCTCAACTTCGCGCTGACTGAGCGGGTTATCACGCGCATGCTCAATGCTTTCAAGACATGGCTCGACAACGTCCAGAGTGGGCATCAGATCGGGCTGACGCAGTCGCAACTCGCGAAGCGCTTGCCGCAAGCCGCAACGCTCGGCCAGGTTCAAGCCCCTGCCCAAGGACTCCCGGGCGCTAACCGGGTCGCCGCTCAACCAGGCCACTTCAGCGCCCGCAAACAGCAGTTCGACCTCCAGCGCCAACATGGCAGAGCGTTGCGACTGATCGAGTGCCTGCGCGAGCTGGATCATCGGGTCTTTGGCCTGATGCAGATAAACTTGCGCCAACACCAGCAAATATTCGATCCGCGCAATCAACATCACTGTCGCGGGTGGAGCCTGTCGTGCCTGTGCGCCACGGTAGTGGCGCAGCACGCGGCTGAGCGCTTGATGGGCGAGTTCGGGGCGGCCTTGTTGCAGCCAGATCTGGCTGCTGATTTGCAACAGCACTCCGCGGTAAACGGTGTCGGGGCTTTGTCGCTGCTGCATCAGGCGGTCCGCGTCGCGCAGATGCGCAAACGCCAGATCATAGTCGCGTTGATTGGCCGCCAACTGTGCCAGACCGAGAAAACCGTACAGCACCCGCTTGTCGTGGTTGCGCAGACAGATTTGCAGCCCGGCTTCGAAATGCCCGGCTGCGTGGTCATCGCGTCCCAGGCATAAACTCAAACGCCCTCGATGCAAGGCAATACGCCCCAGCAAAGGCTCGGCAATTCGCTGTCGGGTGAACAAGTCATGGATGTTCGCGAGCAGGCTTTCGGCACGCTGAGGCGCACCACGTTGCTCCAGCAACTGCGCGTGATCGAGTTCCAGCAACCCTTCGAAGACCAGCGAACCTTGTGCTCGCGCCAGGCACAACGCCTCCCGGTTGATGGCTTGCGCGACATCGAGTTCGCCCCGCAGCAAGGCTTGTTGAGTCAAACCGGAGAGGCACATCAGACGTGCCGTCCAGAGGTCGGGGCTCAGCACTTGCAGCGCATCGAGAAAATGCGCGCGCGATCCGTCCATCCGCCCTTGAAGATGTAACAGCCAGCCTTGCTGAGCCTGCCACCGCGCGATCAGTTGCCGTTGCAGAATCGCCGACGGCTGCGGGGTGAATCGTGACAACTGCTCGATGCAATCTCCGGCTTGCTCAAAGCGCCCGGCAAACAACGACGCCGCCGTGATCAACCCGACCAGTTGTGGCGAGCCGAACATCAGCGCTTCGCCTTGTTGCTCGTACAACCGCAACAACAGCACGACCGTCTGCTCCTCGAACAAATGCTCGAAACTGAAGTGCTGCAACAGGCTGACCGCGACTTCAAATTCCTCAGCGAGCAAGGCCTGTTCGAACGCGGCCTTCCAGTCCAGCTCGGCGGCGAACCACTGGCAGGCGCGGCGATGCCAGGAGCGTCCGGCCGGCCATTGTTCATCGCGCATCAATTGCGTGAGTGGCGGGAAGATCTGCAGCCAGTCCGCCGAGTCCTGCCAGGGCTCGATAAAGCAACCCAGGTCCTGCAACGTCTTCAGGCATTGCGCGCCCTCCCCCGCGCCAAACAGGTGATCGCACAGCCGCGCATTGAATCGCGGCAAATGCGCGAGCACCCGCCAGGCCTCCGTCAACTCCGGGGTCAGGCTGGTGAACAGTTCGTGTTCGAGGTAATCGAGTAACGTGTCCTGCCTGCTGTGATGCGGGTCGTTGCGTGACCAGTCGCATTTCTGCAGCAGCGCAACGCGGACACCGGCACACCAACCTCCGCTGCGCTGGATAATCTTGCTGGCGGCGGTGCTGGCATCGGCCGGTGTCAGGTGATGCAACAGCGAGGCGATTTCGACTTGATTGAAGGCCAGCGTGGCGCGCTCGCATTCGTACAATTCGTCATCGAGCAGCAACCGTGGCCAGTTGCATTGCGGACGACGGCGGGCACCCAGCCACCAGATCAGCATCGGACTGCTGACGGCCAGCATGCGATCCAGCAGTTGATCGAGTTCCGGGTTCGGAACGCGGCAATAGTCATCGAGAAACAGCCAGGTCGGCGCTTGCAATCGAGCCAGCGCGCCGAGCATTACCGACTCTTCCGACGAAGCCAACCCCAGCGCTTCCGCCACACGCTGACGAAAATCCGCTGCGTTCATCGTCACGCCAGACAACGGCAACCAGCACACCCGACACTGTGGCGGCGCCTGCAGCAGGCAGTCGGCGAGCAACGCGGTCTTGCCGCTGCCGGCCGGCGCACAGAGTAATTTCACTCGCGATGTGGAAGCCAGCAAAGGCTCGGTCAACCGATCACGCGACAGGTGATGGGAGGACAGACGGGGCAGGAATCCAGAACGGTCAAGACACGGGGTCATGGCGGTCATTGCGGCGTGCCTGTTTAAAATTGTCCGGCAACCCTAGCCCTCTCCTACTCGCTTGTTTAGAAGTATTCAGGACGCTGATTGACGGCCATAAAAAAGGCGACCCAGCGGTCGCCTTTTGTACTGCGAATGTATCAATTGCCTTACCGGACACCCTCGGCACGCAACGCCGATGGCGTGTAGTCCGCGGCCTTGGCTTCGAAGCCGAATTCAAAGCTGTGCTTCTCTTCGTTCTTCATCCCCAGTGCAATGTATCGACCGGCAATGATGTCGTAGAGCGCTTCCAGGGTGTACGCCTGGGCCTGGTGATCGTAGTAGTACTGCGCGTGCCCCTCGGCCACTCGCCACAGTTGACCGCGACCGTCGTAGTGGTCCGCCAGCGCCACCTGCCAGCTGTCTTCATCGATGTACATGTGGCGTTTGGCGTAGATGTGCCGCTCGCTCGGCTTGACCGTGCCGATTACTTCCCAGACACGGTGCAGTTCATAGCGCGTCAGGTCCTGGTTGATGTGGCCAGCCTTGACGATGTCGTCGTATTTGAGGCTCGGCGAATCGAGTTTGTAGCTGTTATAGGGGATGTACATTTCCTTCTTGCCGACCAGTTTCCAGTCGTAGCGATCCGGCGCGCCGGAAAACATGTCGAAGTTGTCGGAGGTACGCAAACCGTCGGCGGCGGTGCCCGGCCCGTCGTAGGCCACTTGCGGTGCGCGGCGCACGCGACGCTGGCCGGCGTTGTAGATCCACGCCAGGCGCGGCTCCTTCACCTGGTCGAGGGTTTCGTGCACCAGCAACACGTTACCTGCCAGACGCGCCGGGGCCGTGACCGACTGCTTGAATAAGGTCAGCACGTTGGCGGCCTTTTCCGGGTCCAGGTCCTTCATCAATTGCGGGACGGCGATCTCTTCTTCAAAGCGGATCGGCGTGTAGCTGCCGTTGGTCTGCGGCGTTACCTGAGTGATGATGCGTCGCAGGTTGCCACCGTGATAACGGGTGATGTGGTTCCACAACACCTCCACGCCCGTTTTCGGAATCGGGAACGCGTAGTAGCGGTTGCCGGTGAAGTTGGCGAGGCCGTTACCCTCGTTGATGCTGTTCACGTTCAACGCGCTGCGCTTGGCCGACTCGTAGATCTCCGGTGGCACGGCCACGGTGCGGTGAGTCGGGTAGACCGGGATCTTGTAGGTTTCCGGGTAGCGTTTGAACATCGCCACCTGACCTTCCGAGAGTTTGTCCTTGTACTTGTCGACGTTGGCCGGGGTGATCACGAACAGCGGCTTTTCGCTGGCGAACGGGTCAGCCAGGAAGCCTTTGCTGTCCACCGCGCCCGCGTTTTTCGGGATGCCACCGGTCCACGCCGGGATCGAGCCGTCAGCGTTACCGGCCTTCTCGGCGCCGAGCGGCGTGAGGGTGGTGCCGAGTTTGTTCGCTTCGTCCGGCGACACCGCCGCCATCACGTTGGCCGCCAGCAGGCTCAGTGCCAGGGCACCGCATTGCAGAATCATCTTGCGCATCAAATTCATCCTTCTCAGCCAGATCAGAAGTTCACGCCGAAGCTCAGTGCCAGGAAGTCGCGGTCTTCCAGGGTGTTGTAGTCACCGCCGAAGAAATCGGTGTAACTCAGGCTCGCGGTATAGGTGTTGCGGTAGTCGGCATCGACGCCGACGCTGATGGCCTTGGCGCCTTCGTTGAACAGCCCGTTGGGGCCGTAGCCGGCGACGTCATGGGACCAGGACAGGTTGGGCTTGAGGTTGATCCCGCCGATCACGTTGGCGTAATCGAGGATTGCCCGGGCGCGGTAGCCCCAGGAGGTCGAGGTGACAAAACCTTCGGTATCGCCGCCGAAACCGTACTGGCCGTAGACCGAGTCGCGGCCATAACGCAGATTGCTGCGCGACTCCAGACCACCGACGTGGACCACTGCCGCTTCGCCGACGAGGGTCAAGCGCTGGGCGCCCCACACCTGATCGTAGAACTGCGTGAGGGTGCTCTGGATCTGCGTGATTTCCTTGCGGCGATAGCCTTTGTTGTCAGCTCCCGGGGTGGTGGCGATCGGTGATGCGGCGCCGCCGGCAATCGGATTGACCATTGCCAAAGTCAGGTCGTTGGTGCTGACCTGCACCGGCGCATTCGGGCGATAGCTGATCTCACCGCTCCACGCGGTGCCGGTTGGCAGGGTGGTGGAGAAACTCGCGCCGTAGAGACGAATGTCTTCCGGGTATTCGAGGTAGTACTGACCGCGTCCGAGCATCACGCTTTGCGCCAGACCCGCGCCGCTGCCCGGTGCCAGACGGTTGGCCACACTCACCATGCCCGGCAGGCTGGCCAGCGTCGACAAACCGGCGGTGGTGGTGCCGACTGTCGGCGTACGGCTGTGGTAGTTCATGAAATACAGGCCGTACTCGGTATCGTCACCGAGCCAGCGCAACGCCGTGCCCCACTGCCCGGAATCCCGCGCATCGCGGTCGCCGCCACGGGGAACGACCACACCCTCGCGGGTTACCTGGATCGGTTGGCCGAACGCCGCGGCTAACGGCGCCAACGGCGCAATCGCCGGACTGCCGACCGTGTAGTTGTTGTTGCAGCCATCCGCCACCACGTCGTTGCCGAAGAAGGTGCCGCAGTTGTCGACGACAGTCTGATCCCACTCCAGTTGATAGAAACCTTCCACCGAGAGTTGATCGGTCAGGCCCTGGGAGGCGAACAGCATATTGACCGGAATCAGACCCTCTTTGATCTCGGCGCCCGGACGACGGAACGCAGACACGTCGATCGGGTTGATGCTGTTAATCGAGTTGCCGATGAAGGTACTTTCGCCCCAGCTGACCACCTGCTTGCCGGCGCGCACGGTGCCCGGCAAATCGGCGATGGAATAGTTGTGATAGACGAAGGCGTCGAGAATCTGCGCACCGGACGACTTGGCGCCCTCCTTGCGGCCACTGTCACTGATCGGCTTGAACTCGCGGTCTTCGTCCTTGAGCTCGAAGTCGTACCAGTACTTGCCACGGACGAACACGCCGGTGTCGCCGTATTTCAGTTCGAGGTCGTGCAGGCCCTTGAAGATCTTGGAGAAGGTTTCGCCCTTCTTGAAATTCAGCCGGCCATCATCACCGGTCGAAGACTGACCGGTACCGCCGTTGACGGTGCCCACCAAAGACTTGTCGGCATCGCGCATGCCCCAACTCGCGCCGACGGACAGCGAGGAGTCGAATGTGCCCTCGATTTCGCCGATGTTGAATGCAACCGCTTGCGCCTGGGCACAGCAGCCCAAGGCAACCGCAGCGGCGAGCGCTTGCGGTGTGAAGATGGCGCGCATTGTTGTTTTTGTCATGCGTCTTCCCCGGTGAGTGACAGAAGGCCCCACCCTACTGCCGCAGGTTGGGAGCGATAAGCGCACCAAGGAGGTATTCGTGATGTACCTCTAAAGGATGAATGGCCTGGCGGTACGGGGCTTTGCGCCGGGCATGGATGGGCTGGATGGAGGGTTATCAGTCAGATGCATGGGCAGGGATGGCAATCGATCGTGTAGCAGCTGCCGAGCAACTGCTACAGGGGCCGTGCGGGGCGAACTGTTGCTCAGACTGCAACAGAGCATGTCGCGAATGGCTGTTTTTCCTTTGGGCTCAAGGCCTTATTCTTGCCGGGCTTTCAGGTGCACAGCCTGGAAGCGCGAAGCGATGGCGTGTGATCAACCCGCGCCATTGGCGACAGAATCCAGATGAATCGATGCCTTATCGATTGATCGCCCCAGGTACACCGACGTTGATTTGTAGCTCCTTGATCCAACGTCTTACTTTGGCCGCTGCGTTTGCAGCGGCCTTTTTTTATGGGCGCAGTCTTGTGGCTGGTGGGGTGACAGGGATTTCTCGCTCAAGATCCTCCTGCAAGATATTTCCTATAACGGGATAAGAAACATCTCTTTACGCGAAAGACTTTCACGGTTTTATTCCTGCCGCATCGAAACTTCTCTCAATTCTGTATGTAACAGCCCACACATCTCTCGGACCCAGACTTTCGGTTTTGGTTGTAACTTTAAATAGCGCGATGCAACAACTCGAATCTCTTTTCAAGAAAAACCACCAGCGCGCCCGCTAAATCGTTCCTGCACATTCAAAAGGATATGAATATGCAAAAGCCACCAACACCAGGTTTTCTGGATATCAGTGAGCCGGTCCATACGATCGGCCAAGCACCCGATCACATAACACCGGCACCCCGAACAGCAACTACAGTGATTACAGGCCCACACGGACACGGCATACCGGTTTACTACCAAAATCTCAATACAATCAAAGCCACTTCCAGTGCGCTGGAGCAAGAATATCAAACCAAGTCCAGCCAACTGCCACAAACCATTGAAAATGAACTTGCCACCACTCGGCTTGAGGGGCCAACCGATCCGCTTGCGCCTGTGCAGTCGATCATTCGCGAGCTAGACGTACGAAGCAGACTCACCGCTCGAAAAACCGCTGAGTTCCAAAACAAGACAGCGGTTGCCCATTCTTTTTATGGAGGAGATCCATTTAACAGACACATCAACGAATTCATGAACAAAGCCACAACTATCGAAAAAAGGCCTGCGCCGAACGGCGTTGCCATGCAGGCATTGTTTCAATCCCTTCGGGCGGCCCACGATGCAAGATTGTTGGCTCAAGGCCTCGAATTACTCAGACAGCAGAACGTCAATGTGCAGAACTTTCTCAGTGCTGTGCAGGCCAACGAGCAAGCACAGAAGGCCGCCGCTGAGTTGGTGCGCATAAACGAGGAAGCGGCGGCAAGGACTCGAGAGCAAGCGCGGCTTGCAGCATTGGAAAATGCGCGGCGAGTGGCGGCGGAACAAGCTCGGGTCGCGACGCAAGCGGCCGCGCAGCAGGTTGCTGTGGAACGGGCTCGTCTTGAGGCACAAGCCAAGGCCAAATGGGAAGCCGAATGGGAGCGGTTCCGCAAACAAAGAGAAGCAAACTCACGGGAGTTGATGGAAAAGCATGCCGAGTTCGTTCGGCAAAACGAGCAGGCGCGAGTTGAAAAGCAACAGGCGGAGAGAGAAAAGACGCGCCTCCATGCGCTATGGAGCACGCAGGCGTACCAGGCCAGTCTGACGTTCGCCAACGCAGGATCGACAGCGGCATCAGGCCCCGTATTTTCCGGAACAAACGGAACCGTGGACGTTAGCCGCGAGGCCTCTTTGGCCCTTAAGGCTGCGCTGCGAACTGCGGTAGCCGCCGTTGTCGAAGCGCTCGCAACAGCAACGGCGCCGACCCTTATGGGTTTCGCCGCGCTGATCGTTCCCTCCAGGCTGGGCAACAGTGATCTTTATTCTGTCAGTATTCCTCTGACAGAACTCGCGCCCCTTCCGACTGCCAATCTGTACGAGCAAGCAGTCACCGGAGGAGAAATTGACCTGCCGGTGACACTCGGCTCGAAGACGTATCGCAATAGAGTAGAACTCTTCGTCGTTGCCACTGACGGAGTGGCAGTCCCTAACAAAGTGCCAGTGAAGCTTGCTCACTTTGACCCACAAAAGAATGTTTACGTCTCCGGCAGCAACGTCATCAACGGTCCCGTCATTACCTGGACGCCATTGGTTGACCCACAAAATACGTCGACTGACTTCCCCCTGACCGAAACAGATCTGCCGATCTATGAAGGCGCCACTGTCACTCCCCACACCGGACGAATCGATCCATTTCCAGCGTTTGATCGCTACGGGTTTGGCGGATTTATCACCGTCTTTCCGATCGACTCCGGCCTTCCACCGATCTTCACCCTGCTCAGGGATCGACGGCAGGATTCCGGTATGGCCATCGGCGCTGGTCAGTCGGTTTCAGGAAATTGGTTGGGTGCTGCCGCGACTCTGGAAGGCGCGCCAATTCCCAAGCAGATTGCGGATAAACTTCGTGGGAGGGAGTTTTCGAGTTTCGATGCTTTTCGGAGAGAGTTTTGGAGGACGGTGGCAAAAGACGAGCTTCTGCTGGACCAATTCTCCTTCTTCAACAAGATTGATATCAGGAGAGGGCTTTCTCCAAGCGCTCTGCCATCAGAACAAGTGGGTGGGCGGCAAAAGTTTGAAATTCACCACATCAAGCCAATCAGCGAAGGTGGTTCGGTCTACGATCTAGATAATCTTCGAGTACTAACACCAAAACAGCACATCAGGATCCACTCCAAAACAGGAGATAAATGAGATGATCTTTCAAAAAAAATTCGAAGAATACACAGAATCCGAATATATAAGGCTGATAAACCGATTAATTGAAAGCGACTACTTATCGGAGCAAGAACACGATGCAATTGTCGACCACATCGTAACCACCTCAGAACACCCAAACGGCACAGGTATTTTGTATTATCCTGAACCGGGCGTTGAAGACAGCCCTGCTGGCGTACTAAAAGCCATCAAGGAATGGCGAGCCGCCAACGGAAAACCAGGCTTCAAACCCGAAGAATGTAAACCCAATATTTCTGATTATACCGAACAAGAATTTCTTGAATTTCTAGCCGAAATTTGCAACTCGGAATACTTGACTGAAAAAGACCAAATAAACGCAGTAGTCTTATTTGAGGCGCTGACGGAGCATCCAGACGGATCTGACTTAATCTACTACGCAGATTCAGACGCAGAGTCCACGCCTGAAGCCATCATTGAAAAAGTAAAAGTCTGGCGAGCCGCAAACGGAAAACCAGGCTTCAAACCCGAAGAATAAACATAAGGGAGCAAGCATTCCTGCTTGCTCCCTCTACGCCACTTTTAAATCGAATACCTCTGCAAATTCCCCATCATTTCCTTCAACGCCTCAATATTGTCCTTAGGATGCGCGGCCCCTTCGAAATCACAAATCTGCTCCCACTGCGCCGCCACATCCTCCGGCGAGAAACCCACCCGCGGATCAAACCCGGCGCCCAGGCTGCGTTCCCAGCGCACCTTGCCCATCCAGCCGCCGCCGACTTCAAATAGTCCGGAAGTTTCCTGGCAATTCTCGCTGGCCAGGTACACCACCAACGGGCTGACCAGCTCCGGCTTGAGTTGCTCGAACACTTGCGGCGGAATCAGGCCTTCGGTCATGCGAGTGCCGCCGGTGGGCGCGATGGCGTTGACCAGGATGTTGTTTTTGCGACCTTCGATGGCGAGGGTGCGGGTCAGGCCGTAGAGGCCGAGTTTGGCCATGCCGTAGTTGGACTGGCCGAAGTTGCCGTAGATGCCCGATGTCGATGCGGTGAAGATCACGCGGCCATAGTTTTGCTCGCGCATGTGCGGCCAGGCTGCGCGGGTGACTTTGTAGGCGCCTTCGACGTGGACGCGGTAAACCAGATCCCAATCGGCATCGTCCATTTTGTGGAAGGTCTTGTCGCGCAGGATCCCGGCGTTATTGACCACAACGTCGATGCGACCGAAGGCGTCGAGGGCGTGCTGGACGATTTTGTCGCCGTCGGTGACGGAATCGTGGTTGGCTTCGGCGATGCCGCCCGCCTCGCGGATTTCCGCCACCACGCGGTCGGCTGCCGAAGCGTTCGCGCCTTCACCTTGAGCCGAGCCGCCGAGATCGTTGACCAACACTTTGGCGCCCTGTTTGGCGAACAGCAGCGCGTGAGCCCGGCCCAGACCGCCGCCGGCACCCGTGACGATCACTACTTTATCTTCGAAGCGCACAGACTCATTCATTGGGGAGGACTCCAGCAGACCAGGGACAATAAGTCCGAGTGTCAGGCACCAGGCTGCTGGTCACAATAAACACAGGTAGAGCTGAATGGTGCCCGATAAGGCTGGGGGATAATCAGGAACAAGCCACCTTTCGCGGCGGTGAAACCAGCCGATCCCGAAACTCCTGGTAATGCTTGAGCACCTGCGCTGGCGCTTCGGTTTGCGGGTAATGGCCAATATCGGGCAGCAGGACCGTGTCCGGTTCGGGGATCAACTCCCGATAGCGCTTGACCATGTGCGCGCCGGAAATCGGATCGACCTCTCCATCGATGACCCGCAACGGGACTTCACCGCGCTGCATGGCGCTAACCCAACGCTCGCGCTGGACACGCCGCTCGGGGATATAGGCGATGAGTTTGTGCATGATCCGCGGGCCGTGATTGCTTTCGATCAAGCCCCAGAAATCATCCATCTCGCTTTCGCTGGGTCGCGTCTGCGGGCCAAATATCTGTCGGAAACTTTTCACCAGTCCATCGCGGGAAAAGGCGCGCCCGATCATCCAGCCCAAGGGGCTGAGCAGCAGTTTTTGCATCAATACCGGTCTATGGGTTTCAGGAAACAAGCCACCGTTGAGGAACACACAACTGGCGATATCAATGCGGGTTTCGTAATGCCGGGCCAACAGTTCCTGAGCCACGCTGTCGCCATAATCGTGGGCCAACACATGCACCGGCTCCTCGACGTTCAGATGCGCAAGCAAGGCCTGTTGCAGATCGGCCTGCTCCAACAGGCTGTACTCATGGTTGACCGGTTTGGCCGAGTCGCCGAAGCCGAGCATGTCGCAAGCGATCACTCGATAGCGCTGCGCCAGCGGTTGCCACAGGTAATGCCAGTCCCAACTGGCGGTCGGGAAGCCATGGATGAGCAGCAGCGGCTCACCCTGCCCCGCCGTCCAGTAACGGATGGTCTGGCCACGGAAGACGAACGTCTGGCCGCGCTTGCGCCAGACACACAGGGGGATCTCAGCGAGTGCCATCAGAGTTTATAACCCGGGTCTTGTTGATCGAGTTTGCGCAGCAACGCCGGCCAGGCCAACGCGCCACCCATCCCTTGAGCACTTTTGGTCACGCCGGCGATCATGGCCTTGGCACCCGCCAGAATCTGCGGCTCGATGGCAATCAGCTCGGCGCCACCGTTCTGCGCCAGCACCTGGATATCGCAGGCACGCTGGAAGGTAAACATCATCAGGAACGTGTCGGCGATGGTGCTGCCGCAGGTCAGCAAGCCGTGGTTATGCAGCATAAGGAAATTGTTTTCACCGAGGTCGGCTTGCAGCCGCGCCTTCTCTTCATGGTTTAGCGCAACGCCTTCATAGGCGTGATAAGCCAGGCTGGACAGCACAAACAATGATTGCTGACTGATCGGCAGAATGCCCTGTTTTTGCGCCGACACCGCCACACCCGCGGCGGTGTGGGTGTGCAGCACGCAGACCACATCGTGACGCACTTCATGCACGGCGCTGTGGATGGTGTAACCCGCCGGGTTGATCTCGTAAGGACTGTCCATCAGCTTGTTGCCGGCCTGATCGACCTTGACCAGGCTCGACGCGGTGATCTCGTGAAACATCAACCCGAACGGGTTGATCAGGAAATCTTCGGTGCCCGGCACCTTCGCCGAGATGTGCGTAAAGATCAGATCGTCCCAGCCATGCGCGGCGACCAGGCGATAACAGGCGGCGAGGTCGACGCGGGTCTGCCACTCGGCGGCACTGACCTGGTCTTTGACACTGTAGGGGGATTGGACGGGAGCAACATTCACGGCAAGGACCTCCTGTTCTTATTGTTTTACTGTCGTTACAGCAGTCTAGTCAGCCCCCGGATTTCGTGTAGTTGCATTGGCAGCCAGCTTGATGGCCTAACGAGTCAGTTCAGAAGAAAGCCTGGATCCATGTCATAGGACTGCCGCCAATAAGGGCGCGGCAAACAGATGTAACGGGCTCGTCAGAACCATGACAAGCCCCGCGCCCCATGGCCGGTCAACCCCGTAGCGCGGTAATCAACTCCGCCAGCCACGGCTCGGCGTCGGTTTCCGGGGTCACGCTTTCGCTGGCGTCCAGGCGCAACATCGGCAGCACTTCGCGCAGGCCCAGTTCGCCGAACAATTCACGCATCTGCTCACCGCCACCGCAGAACGTATCGCCATAACTCGCGTCGCCCAGGCCGATTACGGCACCTGGCAAACCACGCCAGGCGGCGGGTAGAAGATCTCGAATCGTCGAATACAACGGTTGCAGGTTATCCGGCAGTTCACCCATGCCGGTGGTCGATGTCACGGCCAGAAACGCTTCCGGGCCGAATGCCTGGATATCGGCAAGCGACGCGCGCGGGATGTGCCAGGTTTCAAAACCTGCGGCGTTCAAAATGCTTGCAGCGTGGCGGGCAAACTCTTCAGCCGTGCCGTATACCGAGCCGGAAATGATGGCAACTTTCATGAATCGATCCTGAAGCTGAGTAAAAGACAAAGATATTAACAGCACAGGCTCATTTGATCTTTTAGAATGCAAATCTCAATCAATACGGAAAGGATTCTCCGATGATCAACGCTCAACTGCTGCAAATGGTGATAAACGCGTCCAACGACGGCATCGTGATTGCCGAAAAGGAAGGAGATCAGGACAACATCCTGATCTACGTAAACCCGGCGTTTGAGCGTCTGACGGGTTACACCAGCGAAGAAATCCTCTACCAGGATTGCCGTTTCCTGCAATCTGGCGACCGCGATCAAGAGGCCCTCGCTACGATTCGCGAATCATTGACCCGTGGCGGCTCCTGCCGGGAAATATTGAGAAATTACCGCAAGGACGGCACGCCGTTCTGGAATGAACTGTCCCTTTCTACAGTGAAGAACCCGAGCGACGGGCAAACTTATTTTGTTGGCGTGCAAAAAGACGTTACGGTGCAAGTCAAGGCACAGCAGCGAGTTGCGCAATTGGAAGCTCAATTGGCTGAGACGCAAGCCGAGCTGGCTGCGTTGAAAGCGACGAACGGCGAAAACAAAACGGCGAATTAATTGTCATTAACTACAATCACCGATGACTTTGTAACTTTTTCTTTCGAGTTAGCCATGCAACGCGACGCACTCCTGACACAGGATGAGCTGGATTTCATCCAGACCATGCAACACAACCCGCAACTCAATGTGCGGGATGCGACGTCGAGTCTGCTCGTCAACGGTGGATCGCAAATCCGTGATTTGCTCACGCGCCTGGCGGCACATGAGCAAGTCACCATCCAGGCCAACTTCGAAAATCAGCAGATGACCTTTCCGCTGCACCTGGTGGAAGACGAGTTTCATGCGCTGCATTTACGCTTGGGCGTGCCGAGTATTTATGAAGACGGGCCGATGGTTCGGCCATGGCGCCTGACGCTTGAAGAGCCGGTGGCGCTGGAAAATGCCAAAGGCCAACCCGGCACGATGTGGGTGCACGAAATATCGTTCAAAGGGGTTTTGCTGGAAGTGCGCAACAAGACCAAACCGCCCAAGCACTTCGCGTTGTGGTTCAGTCCGTCAGGCTATGAGCGCATTGCTCTGCGGGGCACGTTTGAGCGTGAAACCGAACAAGGTTTCTACGCCTACGAATTGAGCCAGAGCGACAAGGACGAGACCGAGCGCTTGCGTCAGTACATCCTTCAACAGCACCGTCTGACACATCCCTCTCTGCACATCTGAGCTCAGGTATCGAGGGTTCCCGCCAGGAATTGCTTCAGACGCTGACGCATCACCACCCCCTCGTTTCCCAGACATCCGATCGACGTTCCAGCCAGGCTGTCCTGTGCCAGGTCCGACGCATCACCGGCCAGCAACAGCTGACAATCCAGGCTCAGCGCCAGTCGATTCAAGCGTCGAGGCAACTCGGGAGCCGGCGCGTGATTGGACACCAGCACCAGTGCCGAGGGTTTGATCCGCTCGCAAACCAGGGTCAACTCATCGAATGGCTGACCGATTGCCAGCAATTGAATCGCCGAATCGACACTGCTCAGGTACAGCGCCGTCACCAGCACTTCGAGCTCATGGGCCTGATCGGCCAAGGCGCAGACAATCACACGCCGTGGCTGCATGACCCGCACCAACAGCATGCGTTGCAGTACCCGAGACCGCAGAAAACCATCCAGAAAAAGCCATTCGCTGGTCTGACCGAACGCTTCATGGCGCTGCAGCATCAGCTTCCAGATCGGCATCAGGATGTCCTGGAACACCACTGTCAGGGGGTAACTGGAAAAAATCTGTCCATAGACCTGTTCCAGCTGAACCTCGTCAAACGCCGTCACCGCCAACTTGACCTGCTGCTGCCACTGGGCATAGTCGGCCTGAACGAGTTCGTCCGGAATGATGTTCGCCAGCGCTTTGAGCGGTTCGGTCCTGGCCAGTATCTTGCCGACCTTGCTGACCGCGACGCCGCGGTCGATCCAGCCAAGAATGCTGCGAACCTTTTCAATATCGGCCATCGAATACAGCCGATGCCCGCTTTCGGTGCGTGTGGGCTGGATCAGACCATAGCGCCGTTCCCATGCTCGCAACGTGACGGGGTTGATACCCGTCAGGCGCGCTACCTCACGAATAGGGAACAGATCTTCGCGCTCAATGGAAAGATCCACCTGTGAGGCGGGGACATTTTCAGTCAGGACAGGCATGTGGCAATTAACGTCCATGTACGAAATTGGATCCTATTCTAACTCCCATGCCCCATCACTACTCAATACTTTGATCACGACGAATGCCGCTGGTGTAATTATCAGAATCAGGAATAATCCTTGCTTGTTTCAAGACGCAGCCCATCACCCCGGCGCTGCGCCTGGCGAAACTCCTACCCGGAGTAACGCGTTTGTCATACGGAGATACACAATGTCGACCTCACCCGTCACGCTGATGGTTGCGCGCCGCGTCGCCGATGGGCGCTATCAGGACCTGATGGCCTGGTTGCGCGAAGGCGAACAACTGGCCACCGATTTCCCCGGTTATCTCGGCTCAGGCGTGCTCGCTCCGCCGCCCGGCGATAACGAATTCCAGATTATTTTCCGCTTTGCCGACGAGCAAACCATGCACGCCTGGGAGCATTCCGCTTCGCGTACCGCGTGGCTGGCACGTGGCAGTGATCTGTTTGCGCACAAGACCGAACATCGCGTCAGCGGGATCGAAGGCTGGTTCGGTGCCGTCGGCCAGCGTCCACCACGCTGGAAACAGGCCGTAGCGATCTGGCTGGCGTTTTTTCCGGTTTCGTTGCTGTTCAACTATGTAGTGGGGCCGTTGCTGGGCGAAATGAGCCTGCTGCCGCGCGTGCTCATCAGCACCCTGTGCCTGACGCCGCTGATGGTCTACTTCTTCATTCCGCTGTCGACCCGCCTGCTGGCCAGTTGGCTGAACAGCGCGCCAGCGCGCCCATTGCCCGCCGAGCCCTCCACCCAAAATCACTGATCCCCATGTGGGAGCCAGCCTTTGTGGCGAGGGGATTCATCCCCGTAGGGCTGCGAAGCGGCCCCGATACCAACACCGCGATGAATCAGATACACCGCAGCCAATGGTTTTACGACTGCTTCGCAGCCGAACGGGGCGGTGCGACGTGTCGCTGAATCCCCTCGCCACAAAGGCTCGCTCCCGCAATAGGTGAATGCCGCCGCGCGCTGGTATAGTTTTGCTCTTACCGCGACGCGAGCCGTTCATGACCTCTTCCGCAGCTCCGATCCTCATCACCGGTGCCGGCCAGCGTGTCGGCCTGCACTGTGCGCAGCGATTAATTGAAGACGGCCATCCGGTGATCTTCAGCTACCGCAGCGATCGCCCCGGCGTGCAGACCTTGCGCGATCTTGGCGCCACCGCAGTGTTTGCGGACTTCGCCACTGAAGCGGGAATCCTCGCGTTCATCACCGAACTGAAAACCCACACTGATAGCCTGCGCGCCATTGTTCATAACGCTTCCGAATGGCTGGCCGAAACCCCGGACACCGAAGCCGAAGCTTTCACCCGCATGTTCAGCGTGCACATGCTCGCGCCTTACCTGATCAACCTGCACTGTGCCGACTTGCTCGAACGCTCAAGCCCCGCCGACATCGTGCACATCAGCGATGACGTGACCCGCAGGGGCAGCAGCAAGCACATTGGCTACTGCGCCAGCAAAGCCGGGCTCGACAGCCTCACCCTGTCCTTCGCCGCGAAATACGCACCGACAATCAAGGTCAACGGAATCGCGCCGGCCCTGCTAATGTTCAACCCCGAAGACGATGCGGCGTACCGCGCCAAGGCCCTGGCCAAGTCCGCGCTGGGCATCGAACCCGGCAGCGAAGTGATTTATCAGAGCCTGCGTTATTTGCTCGACAACCCTTATGTCACCGGCACGACCCTGACCGTCAATGGCGGACGGCACATCAAATAAGCGGTCCCCGCGAGGATGTTCCATGACGTTATCCCTGCCCCAGAACGCGCTGTCCCAGAGCTATCGCGACATCCTCATCGGCCTCGGTGAAAACCCCGACCGCGAAGGACTGCAAGACACCCCGGTTCGCGCGGCCAAGGCCATGCAGTACCTCTGCCATGGCTACGACCAGAGTGTCGAAGAGATCGTCAACGGCGCACTGTTTGCGTCAGACAACGATGAAATGATCATCGTCGACAACATCGAGCTGTACTCGCTTTGCGAACATCACATGCTGCCCTTCATCGGCAAGGCGCATGTGGCTTATATTCCGACGGGCAAGGTGCTGGGCCTGTCTAAAATCGCGCGGCTTGTGGACATGTTTGCCCGTCGCCTGCAGATCCAGGAAAACCTCACCCGGCAAATCGCCGACGCCGTGCAGCAAGTGACCGGCGCGGCGGGTGTCGCGGTGGTCATCGAAGCCAGGCATATGTGCATGATGATGCGCGGCGTCGAGAAACAGAATTCGACCATGAACACCTCGGTGATGCTCGGCGCCTTCCGCGAGTCGAGCAACACCCGCCAGGAGTTCCTGCAATTGATTGGACGGAGCAAGTAGCAATGCCACAACTTCAACCAGGAATGGCTCGCATCAGGGTCAAGGACCTGTGCCTGCGGACCTTCATCGGGATCAACGAGGATGAAATCCTCAACAAGCAGGATGTGCTGATCAACCTGACCATCCTGTATGCCGCTCAGGAAGCAGTGCGTGACAACGACATCGATCACGCGCTGAATTACCGGACGATCACCAAGGCGATCATCGCCCACGTGGAAGGCAATCGCTTCGCCCTGCTCGAACGCCTGACCCAGGAGATCCTCGATCTGGTGATGGCCAACGCGTCGGTGCTGTACGCCGAGGTCGAAGTCGATAAGCCACATGCGCTGCGATTCGCCGAGTCGGTGTCAATTACCCTGGCCGCGAGCCGCTGATCGCGTCTGGCGCATTGTCCGTCAGACTTTTATCATCTCGCGCACGACTGAATAGCACAGAGCCCATCATGACTGACCAACAACGCCTCGAACTCGAAGCCGCCGCCTTTCGCCGGCTGGTCGCCCACCTGGACAGCCGCAAGGATGTGCAGAACATCGACCTGATGAACCTCTCGGGTTTCTGCCGCAACTGCCTGTCCAAGTGGTACAAGGCCGCTGCCGATGAACGCCAGATCGAGGTCAGCCTCGATGACGCCCGCGAAGTGGTTTACGGCATGCCGTACGCCGAGTGGAAAGCCCAATACCAGCAAGAAGCCAATGCCGAACAACAAGCGGCGTTTGCCAAAGGAAAACCCAATGAGTGATTGGAACACCCTGCGCGCCAGCCTCAAGAGCGGCGAACACGTTTTCGCCGACACCCTGGCGTTCATCGCCGCGGGTTACGACTACCAGCCTCAGGCGTTCAACAACGGCGGCGTGGAAAACGCAGCCGGGCAGAACGAGGGCTCGTGCAAGACCCTGAGCCTGGCGCTGCTGGAAGGCCTGAGCGATGAGGAAGCGCTGTTGGCATTCGGCGAGCATTACCGCTCGGTGTTGGCCACGCCTGAAGGCAGTGACCATGGCAACATTCGGGCGTTGATCGTTCATGGCCTGGCCGGCGTCAAATTCACCCAACAACCACTGACTCGCCGCTGACTGAAGCCCGCAAAACACGTCATGAGAGACACTGAACCTGTGGCGAGGGAGCTTGCTCCCGCTGGACTGCGCAGCGGTCCCCTTCTTTTTTAAGATTAAGCAGGGTCGCTTCGCAACCCAACGGGAGCAAGCTCCCTCGCCACAGATTATGCGTCGCCATCGATCGGTACCAGGGCACATCCCGACTTTTAAGATTGACCCGGTCACTTTATTTCGTTTGCCCGAAACCACTGCTCACGGCTTAGATAAAAAGAAGCATCCCTTCTTCAGAGTCGGTCATCCATGAGCAGCGAAACCATCAGCCAGTCGATCAATGTCGTTCATCCCGTCACGCTCAGCCACGGCAGAAATGCCGAGGTCTGGGACACCAACGGCAAACGCTATATCGACTTTGTCGGCGGCATCGGCGTGTTGAACCTCGGCCATTGTCATCCGCGTATCGTCGACGCCATTCGCGAACAAGCCACCCGGCTGACTCACTACGCATTCAACGCCGCCCCGCATGCGCCCTACCTCGAACTGATGGATCGTCTCAGCGCATTCATCCCGGTGGACTACCCGGTCAGCGGCATGCTCACCAACAGCGGCGCGGAAGCAGCGGAAAACGCCCTGAAGATCGTGCGCGGTGCCACCGGTCGCACTGCGGTCATCGCTTTCGACGGCGCCTTCCACGGCCGCACCCTCGCCACTCTCAATCTCAACGGCAAAGTCGCGCCTTACAAACAGAAAGTCGGCGTGCTGCCGGGGCCGGTGTTTCATTTGCCGTACCCGAGCAAGGACAACGGCGTGACCTGCGCCGAAACCTTGAAGGCCATGGATCGACTGTTCAGTGTCGAGATCGACGTTGAAGATGTGGCCTGCTTTATCGTCGAACCGGTACAGGGCGAAGCAGGATTTCTGGCGATGGACGTCGAGTTCGCTCAAGCGCTTCGGCGCTTCTGCGATGAAAAAAATATCCTGTTGATTGCCGATGAAATCCAGTCCGGCTTTGGCCGCACCGGACAGCGTTTTGCATTTTCGCGATTGGGCATTGAGCCGGACCTGATCCTGCTGGGTAAAAGCATTGCAGGGGGTGTGCCTCTGGGTGCGGTAGTCGGGCGCAAGTCGCTGCTGGACACGTTGCCCAAAGGTGGACTGGGCGGCACTTATTCGGGCAACCCCATCGCCTGCGCCGCCGCGTTGGCAACACTGGACGAAATGACCGATGCGAATTTGCAGGCCTGGAGTTCGCAGCAGGAAGAAGCGATTGTCAGTCGCTACGAATCCTGGCGCGACAGCAAACTTTCACCGTACCTGGGGCGTTTGACCGGCGTGGGCGCGATGCGCGGCATCGAGTTGAGCAATGCCGACGGTTCGCCGGCCTCGGCGCAGTTGGCGCAACTCCTGAGCTTGGCGCGCGACGCGGGCTTGCTGCTGATGCCCAGCGGCAAGTCGCGCCACATCATCCGGCTGCTGGCGCCGTTGACCACCGAGGCTGCCGTGCTGGAGGAAGGGCTGGATATTCTTGAGGCGTGCCTGAAGAAACTGGCCTGAATATAAAGTCCCTGCAGTCCCTGTGGGAGCTAGCCTGCTAGCGATGGTGTGTCAGCTACATCGATGTGACTGACACACCATCGCTAGCAGGCTAGCTCCCACAAGGGTTTGTGTTGGCCGCACTTTCTGTTGGCACAAAAAAACCGGCCGAAGCCGGTTTTTTCATTTCAACAGAATCAGAACGAAGCGTTCTGCAGACCGTCGAGGTAGCGTTCTGTGTCCAGTGCCGCCATGCAACCGGCGCCGGCCGAGGTGATCGCTTGACGGTAAACATGGTCAGCCACGTCACCGGCCGCGAAGATGCCTTCAACGCTGGTGGCCGTTGCGTTGCCGTCACGGCCGCCGTGGACAACCAGGTAGCCGTCTTTCAACGTCAGCTGGCCTTCGAACAACGAAGTGTTCGGAGTGTGGCCGATGGCGATGAACACGCCGTCGACTTTCAGCTCGTCGAAGCTGCCGTCGTTGTTCTTAAGGCGGGCACCGGTCACGCCCATGTTGTCGCCCAGGACTTCGTCCAGGTTCGAGTTCAGCTTCAGGATGATCTTGCCTTCGGCAACCCGGGCGTTCAGCTTGTCGATCAGGATCTTCTCGGCACGGAAGGTTTCGCGACGGTGGACCAGGGTCACGGTGCTGGCGATGTTGGCCAGGTACAGCGCTTCTTCGACAGCGGTGTTGCCGCCACCGACCACGGCCACGGGTTTGTTGCGGTAGAAGAAACCGTCGCAGGTGGCGCAGGCCGAAACGCCTTTGCCCATGAACGCTTCTTCCGACGGCAGACCGAGGTAACGAGCGCTGGCGCCCGTGGCGATGATCAGGGCGTCGCAGGTGTACGTCGCGCTGTCGCCGATCAGGGTGTACGGCTTGGCAGCGAAGTCCACGGCATTGATGTGATCGAAAACGATCTCGGTTTCAAAGCGCTCGGCGTGCTCCTTCATGCGTTCCATCAGCGCCGGGCCGGTCAGGCCGTGGACATCGCCCGGCCAGTTGTCGACTTCGGTGGTGGTGGTCAGTTGACCGCCGGCCTGCATGCCGGTGATCAGCAGTGGCTTGAGATTGGCACGGGCGGCATAGACCGCGGCGCTGTAACCGGCAGGGCCGGAACCGAGAATAATCACTCGCGAATGACGGACTTCAGACATGACCTGCTCCTGTTGACCGGCCCGGAACACCTGGCGCGGAACGCCGGATTGCCGGCGGGAATAAAAAAGGACCGTTGAATGCCTTGGGGAAGGCTCGGGTTCGACAGTCCTGTAAAAAGAATGGGTGCAGCGTATCGAGGGGGCGAAGATTAAGGAAATACGGTTTAACAATCCAGCTCATAGGCGGTCTCTATCCGGTTACGATGGATTTATAGGCGCCTTTGTTACAGTTAATGTCGATGTCGCTGCCGCGCTTTCGCCTGTCAGGCAAAGCCGGTAAGGTCGGCGCGTTTCCCCTTTGCTCGGAGCACGTTATGCCCGCCCCCGTTCTGTCCGGCCCGCAATACCTGCGCGAAGGCCTCAAGTTGGTCCTGAGCCCCAGCCTGCGTTTGTTCGTGTTGTTGCCCTTGGTAATCAACCTTGTGCTGTTCGTCGGATTGATCTACCTGGCCGGCCATCAATTCAGCTTGTGGGTGGATACGCTGATGCCATCCCTGCCCGATTGGCTGAGTTTTCTCAGTTATATCCTCTGGCCGATTTTTGTGGTGCTGGTAGTGCTGATGGTGTTTTTTACCTTCACCATGCTCGCCAACGTCATCGCCGCGCCGTTCAACGGTTTTCTGGCGGAAAAAGTCGAGGTGGTAGTGCGCGGCACCGACGACTTCCCGGCCTTCAGCTGGGGCGAACTGATCGCCATGGTTCCCCGCACCCTCTCTCGGGAGATGCGCAAACTCGGTTATTTCCTGCCGCGAGCGATCGGGCTGTTCATTCTCTCGTTCATCCCCGTGGTGAACATCATTGCTGCGCCGTTGTGGCTGCTGTTCGGGGTGTGGATGATGGCCATCCAGTACATCGACTACCCGGCGGACAACCACAAGCTCGGCTGGAACGAGATGCTCGCCTGGCTGCGCGAGAAGCGCTGGCAGAGCATGAGTTTCGGCGGGATGGTGTATCTGGTGCTGCTGATTCCGGTGGTCAACATCCTGATGATGCCAGCCGCCGTGGCGGGTGCGACCCTGTTCTGGGTGCGTGAGCGTGGCGCGGAGAATCTGGTGACCCAACGCTGACACCGTCACAAATCCATCATCGAACCGCCACAATGACGACATGGCCTCAGCCGACACTGAGGTCATGACGACAGCTCTGCACATCACTCTGATCACCGAAACCTACCCACCGGAAATCAACGGCGTGGCCAATACCCTCGGCCGCTTGTGCGATGGCTTGCGCGCGCGCGGGCACCAGGTCGAGCTGGTGCGGCCACGTCAGGGCTGCGATCAGCTGGCGGCCAGCAACGATGAGTTGTTGCTGTGTCGCGGCTGGCCGCTGCCGGGCTATCCCGGTTTGCAATGGGGCCAGTCGTCGATGCACAAGCTGCTGCGGCGCTGGAAGCGCAATCGCCCGGACGTGCTCTACATCGCCACGGAAGGCCCGCTGGGGTTGTCGGCATTGCGCGCGGCACGGCGTCTGGGGATTTCCGTGGTCAGCGGCTTTCATACCAATTTCCAGCAGTACTCCAGTCAGTACGGGCTCGGATTGCTGTCGCGCTTGCTGACTCATTACCTGCGCTGGTTTCACAATCGATCCACGTTGACGCTGGTGCCCAGCATCAGCCAGCGACTGGAACTGGAGCGGCGTCATTTCGAACGTCTGGCGTTATTGTCCCGAGGGGTCGACAGCCAATTGTTCCATCCGGTCAAACGCCTGCAATCGCTACGCGAACAGTGGGGTTTGGGCGAGAAGGACATCGCGGTCATCCATGTAGGACGTCTGGCGCAGGAGAAGAATCTTGGCGTGCTCAAGCGCTGCTTCGACGCGCTGAAAACGACTTATCCACAGCGCAACTTGAAATTGATCGTGGTCGGCGATGGGCCGCAGCGAGGTTTCTTGGAAAAGGAGATGCCTGAAGCGATTTTCTGCGGCTCACAACGTGGCGAAGCGTTGGCCAGTCACTATGCATCAGCGGACGTATTTCTGTTTCCGAGCCTGACCGAAACCTTCGGCAATGTGGTGCTTGAAGCGCTGGCCTCGGGATTGGGTGTGGTGGCCTACGATCAGGCAGCCGCTGCTCAGCATATTCGCCATGGCTACAACGGTGTGCTGGCGATGCCGGGGGATGAAGAGGCGTTCTGCGACGCTGCGACGTGGTTGCTGGAGGAGCGCGAGACGTTGAGGTGCGTAAGGCTCAATGCGCGCCAGCATGCGAGTCGGCAGGGCTGGGCGGCGATTATCGAGCAGTTTGAGGGGCAGTTGCGAGGGGCTTGTGTGGGGGAGCAGGTGGTGCCGAATGCACCAACCTTGCCCCGAGCCTAGGGTGACATTGAGTCAGTCATCGCCAGCAGGCTGGCTCTCACAGGTTCCGTGTACACCGCAGAACCCCTGTGGGAGCCAGCCTGCTGGCGATGAGGCCTTGCCAGTCGCCGATTAAACCAAGGTCATCAACGCCTCTCGGCTGAACGGCAGAATGTCTTCCTCACGACCGTCACGCACTTTCTGCGCCCAGTCCGGATCGACCAGCAGCGCACGCCCTACCGCCACCAGATCGAACTCATCGTTGTTCAACCGCTCCAGCAGTTTTTCCAGGCTGGCCGGCTGCGCGATCTTATCGGTGTTGACCATGAACTGCAGGAACTCGCCGTCCAGGCCAACGCTGCCCACGGTGATGGTTGGCTTGCCCGTGAGCTTGCGGGCCCAGCCGGCCAGGTTCAGTTCGGAACCGTCGAACTCCGGCTCCCAGAAACGTCGCGTCGAGCAGTGGAAAATATCCACGCCGGCGTCGGACAACGGCTTGAGGAATTCACCCAGCGCCTCCGGGGTTTGCACCAGACGCGCGGTGTAATCCTGCTGCTTCCACTGCGAGAAACGGAAGATGATCGGGAAGCCTTCGCCGACTGCTGCACGCACGGCTTGAATCAGTTCGATGGCAAAACGCGAACGATTGGCCAGGTCGCCACCGTATTCGTCGGTGCGCTGGTTGCTGCCTTCCCAGAAGAACTGATCCACGAGATAGCCGTGGGCACCGTGGATTTCAACACCGTCCATGCCGATGCTTTGGGCATCTTTAGCGGCTTGGGCGAACGCGGCGATCACATCCTGGATGTCTTGTTTAGTCATGCCGTGCACCACGACCTGACCGTCCTTCAGTTTCTCCGACGGACCGTAACCCGGCACGCTGGCATCCGGCTCGGTGCCGATGCGGCGCACGCTGCCCACATGCCACAGCTGAGGAACGATCTTGCCACCCTCGCCATGGACCGCGTCGACCACTTTCTTCCAGCCCGCCAGCGCGGCTTCACCGTAGAAATGCGGCACGTTCGGGTAGCCATTGGAGGCTTTGTGCCCGACGGTGGTGCCTTCGGTGATGATCAGGCCTACGCCGGCAGCGGCGCGACGACGGTAGTACTCGATCACTTTGGAATTAGGAACGCCGCCCGGCGAAAACGAACGGGTCATTGGCGCCATGACGACGCGGGTCGGCAATTCGAGGGAGCCGAGATGGAACGGTTTGAACAGGGCTTTGACGGGCATGGGACGCTCCACGGAAACGATATCGACGGGACACAAATTTTATGACGGCGATAATATGCGCAGTCGAAGGCCATGCACAGCACTATTGATCTGAATGATTAAGGGTCAAAAGGCAGGCATAAAAAATCGCAGCGTGTTGGCTGCGATTTTGGGGATCAGCTCAGCGCTTTTTCAATCGCATGGATGACCGACGGATCATCCGGAGCCGTACGCGGCGAAAACCGCGCCAACACACGTCCGTCTTTGCCGAGCAGGAATTTTTCGAAGTTCCAGGTAATGTCCCCCGGAAACTCAGCGCCCTCGCCCGCCAGCAAACGGTACAGCTGATGACGATCGTGACCGTTGACTTCCAGCTTGCTGGACAACGGAAAGGTCACGCCATAGTTGAGGCTGCAGAAATCCTGGATCTCTTGCTCGGAGCCCGGTTCCTGCCCGGCAAACTGGTTGCACGGCAAGCCCAGCACGCTGAAACCTTTGTCTTTATATTGCTGGTAGAGGTTTTCCAGCGCCGCGTATTGTGGGGTCAAACCACATTTGGAGGCGACGTTGACCACAAGCACGACGCGCCCCTTGAGGGGTGCCAGCGGTAGCTCCTGTCCATCCAGGGCTGTCAATTTAAGGTCGTGAAAAGCACTCATGACGAACTCCAGATTCCCGTGTTCTACTCGAAACAGCCACTTGGCGATGTCGCCAGGGACAGCCGCGGACTAAAAAGGCGCCCCTCGGGCGCCTCTCCAGTTCTCTGAGCTTAGCGCAGAAAATCAGTGGTGATGGCCACCTTCGCCATGGACGTGACCATGAGCGATTTCTTCCTGGCTGGCATCACGGATGTCGACGATCTTGACCTGGAAATTCAGGCGCTGACCGGCCAACGGGTGGTTGCCGTCGACGGTGACTTCGTCGCCGTCCAGATCGCGGATGGTGACGATCTGCATCTGGCCGTCCGGCGCGGAAGCGTGAAACTGCATGCCCACTTCCAGTTCGTCGACACCTTCGAACATGCTGCGGCTCAGGGTGCTGACCAGTTCTGCAGCGTATTCGCCGTAGGCATCTTCAGGTTCAACGGCTACGGTCAGCTCGTCGCCGACTGCTTTGCCTTCCAGGGCCTTTTCCAGGCCCGGGATGATGTTACCTGCGCCTTGCAGGTAGACCAGCGGCGCGCCGCCGGCGGAGCTGTCGATGACCTCACCAGCGTCGTTGGTCAGGGTATAGTCGATGGAGACAGCCTTATTGGCGGCGATCAGCATGGGGCGAGACCTTTTGCATAAGAATGAAGAAAGGCCAAGTTTAGCGAAGCAATCGTCCGAAAGCGAACACAACCCGGACAGACGGATTGCGGCGCAAGGCTCGACGGTCACCGGTTTCCATCAGGATGAGGACGGGCATTGGGTGGCCGAGCTGTCCTGCGGCCACACCCAGCACCTGCGTCACCAGCCACCGTGGCAATCGCGTGCCTGGGTCCTGGACCCCGCGCAACGTATTGAAAAAATAGGCCAGCCCTTTGATTGCGGTTGGTGCGCACAAGGCTCGGTTAGCGATAACCTTGGCGACTGAATTTCGGTAGATCGTCAGATATAGATGATCGCCTTTGCCATGCTCCCTTAGAGAATCCGCATGCAAACTTTTTTTATCGCGCCCACCGATTTTGGTGTGGGTCTGACCTCCATCAGCCTCGGGCTGGTGCGCACCCTTGAGCGAGCCGGCCTCAAAGTCGGCTTTTTCAAGCCGATTGCCCAGCCGCACCCGGGTGACACCGGCCCGGAACGCTCCACCGAACTGGTGGCGCGCACCCACGGTTTGAAACCTCCGCAGCCACTCGGCCTGGCTCACGTCGAGCGCATGCTCGGCGACGGTCAGCTGGATGAGCTGCTCGAAGAAATCATCACCCTCTATCAGCAAGCGGCCGTCGGCAAGGACGTGCTGATCGTCGAAGGCATGGTCCCGACCCGCAGCGCCAGTTACGCGGCCCGGGTCAATCTGCATCTGGCCAAGAGCCTCGACGCCGAAGTGATCCTGGTCTCGGCACCGGAAAACGAAGTGCTGACCGAATTGTCTGGCCGGGTGGAATTGCAGGCGCAATTGTTTGGTGGGCCGAAAGACCCGAAAGTCCTCGGCGTGATCCTCAACAAGGTCAAGACCGAAGAAAGCATGGAGGCCTTCGCCTCGCGCCTGAAAGAGCACTCGCCATTGCTGCGTAGCGGTGATTTCCGCTTGCTCGGCTGCATTCCGTTCCAGCCGGAACTGAACGCGCCGCGCACCCGCGACGTCGCGGACCTGATGGGCGCGCAAATCCTCAATGCCGGTGATTACGAAACCCGGCGCATGACCAAAATCATCATCTGCGCCCGCACCATGCGCAACACCGTGGAGCTGCTCAAGCCCGGCGTGCTGGTGGTGACGCCCGGCGACCGCGACGACATCATCCTCGCCGTCAGCCTCGCCGCCATGAATGGCGTGCCGCTGGCCGGCCTGTTGCTGACCAGCGACACCCTGCCCGACCCGCGCATCATGGACCTGTGCCGTGGCGCGCTGCAGGCGGGCCTGCCGGTGTTGTCGGTGAGCACCGGTTCCTACGACACCGCCAACCAGTTGAACGGTTTGAACAAGGAAATCCCGATCGACGACCGCGAGCGCGCGGAGATCATTACCGACTTCGTCGCCAGTCATCTGGATGCCGACTGGCTGCACCAGCGTTGCGGTACGCCGCGCGAAATGCGCCTGTCGCCTGCGGTGTTCCGCTACCAACTGATCCAGCGTGCCCAGGCCGCGAACAAGCGCATCGTCCTGCCTGAAGGCAGCGAGCCGTTGACTGTGCAAGCGGCGGCGATCTGTCAGGCCCGTGGCATCGCCCGTTGCGTGTTGCTGGCGAAGCCGGAAGACGTCGAAGCCGTGGCCCGCGCCCAAGGCATCGAGCTGCCGCCGGGGCTGGAGATTCTCGACCCGGACCTGATTCGCGAGCGCTACGTCGAACCGATGGTGGCGCTGCGCAAAAGCAAAAGCCTCAACGCACCGATGGCCGAGCAGCAACTGGAAGACACCGTGGTGATCGGCACCATGATGCTGGCGCTGGACGAGGTCGACGGCCTCGTCTCCGGGGTCATCCACTCCACCGCCAACACCATTCGCCCGGCCCTGCAGCTGATTAAAACCGCACCGGGCTGCACGCTGGTTTCGTCGGTGTTCTTCATGCTGTTTCCGGAAGAAGTGCTGGTCTACGGCGACTGCGTGATGAACCCGCACCCGAGCGCCAGCGAACTGGCCGAGATCGCTCTGCAAAGTGCTGACTCGGCTGCCGCGTTCGGCATCATTCCGCGCGTGGCAATGATCAGTTACTCCAGCGGCGAATCGGCCAGCGGCGAAGAAGTCGAGAAGGTTCGCGAAGCCACGCTGCTGGCCCACGAACAGCAGAACTCGCTGCTGATCGACGGCCCGTTGCAGTACGATGCCGCCGCCAACGAAACCGTGGCCAGGCAACTGGCACCGAACAGCCAGGTCGCCGGGCGCGCCACGGTGTTCGTGTTCCCCGACCTGAACACCGGCAATACCACGCACAAAGCCGTGCAGCGCAGTGCCGATTGCGTCAGCCTCGGGCCGATGCTGCAAGGCCTGCGCAAACCGGTAAACGACCTGCCGCGCGGCGCGCAAGTCGATGACATCGTTTACACCATCGCGTTGACCGCGATTCAAGCTGCCAACCGACCTATGGATCTTTAAATGCTGGCTTTTCTACCTGCCGCCGTGCGCGGCGTGATTGCATCGTTGTTGCTGGCGTTGAATACCATCCTGCTGTGCTCGTTTCTGTTCTGCGTGGCGATCTTCAAAGTGTTGCCCTTTGCCCTCACCCAGCGTTTCACGCTCTGGTTGATGAGCCATACCCATGAAGCCTGGATCAGCAACAACAAGGCCTGGATGAACCTGGTCTGCCGCACCCGCTGGCACCTCAGCGGCCTGCAAGGTCTGGATTATCAACACTCGTACCTGATCACCAGCAACCACCAGAGCTGGGTCGACATCATGGTGTTGCAGTACGTGCTCAACCGCCGCATCCAGCCGCTGAAGTTTTTTCTCAAACAGGAACTGATCTGGGTGCCGGTGATTGGCCTGGCCTGGTGGACGCTCGGTTTTCCGTTCATGAAGCGCTACTCCAAGGCCTATCTGGAAAAGTACCCGGAGAAGAAAGGCAAGGACCTGGAAACCACCCGCAAGACCTGCGACAAGTTCCGCAATAACCCGGTGGGGATTTTCAACTTTGTCGAGGGCACGCGCTTCACTGAAGGCAAGCATGCGCAGCAGAAATCACCGTTCAAGTACCTGCTCAAGCCCAAAGCCGGCGGCATTGCGTTTGTGCTGGATGCGATGGGTGAACAGCTTGAGTCGATCGTCAACGTGACCATTCACTACCCGGCCGGGCGTCCCGGGTATTGGGATTTGCTCTGTGGGAATGTGAGGGATGTGGTGGTGCATTTTCAGGAGTTGAAGATTCCGCCGCAGTTCATTGGCAAGAACTACGACCAGGATGGGGAGTATCGATTGCAGTTTCAGGGCTGGATCAATCAGTTGTGGGAAGACAAGGATGCGTTGCTTGCGCAGATGCATCGCGAATACCCCGATAAACACTGACCCTACTGTGGGAGCCAGCCTGCTGGCGATTGCGGGTTCACATTCAGCAGATTTATTGCCTGAATCACCGCAATCGCTAGCAGGCTAGCTGTGATCTCTCTGTAGGTTGTTCACTCGGGGCTTTTCCGGAAAATTGGAGGTGCGAACCAAACCAAGTACCCGGAGGCCCCGAGTGAACACTCATAAAAATGCCCGATTAACCGTTTCTGGTCGAGCCCTTCTCGTTCATCGAATACTTAAAGAAGGCCTAAGACCTGTTGAGGTAGCTCAGTCCCAAGGAGTCAGTGTTCGCACGGCCTACAAGTGGCTTAATCGTTATCGCGCTGAAGGCGAGGAAGGACTGCAGGATCGTTCGTCCCGCCCCAAGCTCTGTCCGCACGCGCTTCCTGAGAAGTGCCAGGAACAAGTGCTTGAGCTACGTCGCCAGCGAAAAACCTATCGCCAGATCAGCCGGGACTTGAAGGTGGGACACAGCACTGTAGGCAGG
>NZ_JBOFQE010000016.1:0-39064 GCF_051660785.1 Pseudomonas sp. | reverse complement strand
GTTGGGCTGCGAAGCGGCCCCAAAAGATGGGACTGCTTCGCAGCCCAACGGGGCGGTGCGACGTTTCGATAAATCCCCTCGCCACAAAAGCCTGCGATTACAGGGTTTTTTCGAAGATCTTCGAATTACGCTGATAGTTGTACAGCGACGCTCGCGCCGACGGCAGGCGTTCAACGCTGCTCGGTACGAACCCACGCTCGCGGAACCAGTGAGCGGTCCGGGTCGTCAGCACGAACAAGGTATTCAAACCCTGGGCCCGGGCGCGGGTTTCGATGCGCTCCAGCAGCTCATCACCGCGACCACCATGGCGGTACTCCGGATTCACCGCCAGACAGGCCAGTTCCCCGGCGTCCGAATCGGCAATCTGATACAACGCCGCACAGGCGATGATCATGCCTTCGCGCTCGACCACGCTGAACTGCTCGATCTCGCGCTCCAGCACCTCGCGGGAGCGACGCACCAGAATGCCCTGCTCTTCCAGCGGGCTGATCAAATCCAGCAAACCACCGACATCTTCAATCGCCGCTTCGCGCACAATCTCGAATTGCTCCTGAGCCACCAGCGTACCGCCACCGTCGCGGGTGAACAGCTCGGTCAACAGCGCGCCGTCTTCGGCGTAGCTGACGATATGGCTGCGTGCGACACCGCCGCGGCAGGCTTCAGCCGCCGCATCCAGCAGTTCTGCCTGATAGTTGCTGCCCAGTCGCTGCAAATGCGCCGGGACTTGTTGCGGACGCAGCTCGCGAACCAGCCGACCGTTTTCATCGATCAGGCCAAGGTCCGCGCCGAACAGCAGCAGCTTGTCCGCACCCAGGTCGATAGCCGCGCGGGTGGCGACGTCTTCGCAAGCGAGGTTGAAGATCTCCCCGGTCGGCGAGTAGCCCAACGGCGACAGCAGCACGATGGAGCGCTCGTCCAGCAGGCGGTTGATACCCTTGCGGTCGACACGGCGCACTTCGCCGGTGTGGTGATAGTCGACGCCTTCGAGCACGCCGATCGGCCGCGCCGTCACCAGGTTGCCGCCAGCCACCCGCAGGCGTGAACCCTGCATTGGCGATGAGGCCATGTCCATGGACAGTCGCGCTTCGATGGCGATGCGCAGCTGGCCGACCGCATCGATCACACATTCAAGGGTTGCCGCATCGGTGATGCGCATCCCGTGGTGGTAATGCGGGGTCAGGCCACGCGCGGCGAGGCGGGTTTCGATTTGCGGACGGGAGCCGTGAACCAGCACCAGGCGCACACCGAGGCTGTGCAACAGCACCAGGTCGTGGACGATGTTGCCGAAGTTCGGATGCTCCACGCCGTCGCCGGGCAGCATGACGACAAAGGTGCAATCGCGGTGGGCGTTGATGTAAGGCGAAGCGTGACGAAGCCAATTAACGTATTCGGGCATGAACCTGGGCCTGTAATAAATAGCAGCCAAAAAAATGGGCGAAACTGAAAACGCACAGCGGGCTGATGGTTATCGTCGGAACAGGCTTGGCGACACGCGCGCTCTCCTCATGAATACGGGTTGGGACACTGGCAATTTACAAAGGCTGTCAGCCATGACGCAGCCCCCTGTGGGATCGAGCCTGCTCGCGATAAGGCCAGACCAGTCAACATTGATGATGAATGAAATACCGCTATCGCGAGCAGGCTCGCTCCCACAGGTTCTGCGCCTCAACCGACTGACACTGGCGTTTTGGCCGGTGTCAGGCAGTAATGTTCAATCAGTTGTCGTAATAGATGCACGGTAGGCTGCAAACGTGACATTTCGAGGTATTCCCCCGGTTGGTGCGCACAGGCGATATCGCCCGGGCCAAGCACCAGTGTTTCGCAGCCAAGACGCTGAAGATAAGGCGCTTCGGTGCCGAACGCCACTGCTTCGGCGCGATGGCCTGTGAGCTTTTCCGCAACCCGGACCAATTCAGCGTCCTCTGCCTGCTCGAATGGCGGCACTTCAGGGAACAGCGGCGCGTAGTTGATCTTCACCTGATGGCGTTCGGCAACCGGATTGAGCCGCTGCAGAATCTCCGCACGCAGGGCCTTGGGGTCCATGCCCGGCAACGGCCGCAAGTCGAATTCCAGCGAGCACTGGCCGCAGATACGGTTGGGGTTGTCACCGCCATGAATGCAGCCGAAGTTCAGGGTCGGTGTTGGCACACCGAACTGCGGATTACGGAATTCACGCTGCCACAACAGGCGCAGGCCACGCAGTTCGCCGATGGCATCGTGCATGGCTTCAAGGGCGCTGTGGCCCAGGCTTGGGTCCGAGGAATGGCCGCTCTGCCCGAGGATATCGATGCGCTCCATCATGATGCCTTTGTGCATGCGGATCGGCTTCAGCCCGGTCGGCTCGCCAATCACTGCCGCACGCCCCAACGGACGGCCTGCTTCGGCCAGGGCGCGAGCTCCGGACATCGAGCTTTCTTCATCGCACGTGGCGAGGATCAGCAACGGTTGCTTGAACGGCTGACTCAGCAAAGGAATCACTGCTTCGATGGCCAGGGCGAAAAAGCCTTTCATGTCGCAACTGCCCAGGCCCACCCAACGGCCATCGACTTCGGTCAGTTTCAACGGATCGGTCTGCCACAGCGCGCCATCGAATGGCACCGTGTCGCTATGCCCGGCCAGCACCAGGCCACCGGGGCCGGAACCGAAACTCGCCAGCAAGTTGAACTTGCCGGGGCTGACCTGCTGGATGTCGCAGGCAAAACCCAGGTCACCGAGCCACGTCGCCAGCAAGTCGATGACCGGACGATTGGATTGATCAAGGCTGGGCTGGGTACAGCTGACCGACGGCGCGGCAATCAGCGCAGCGAACTGATCTTTCATGGACGGCAAAGGCATCGCTGACTCCAACTCGCGAATTGAAGACCATCATAGAACCATCCGGTGACAGGAATAAACCGCTGCGGCGCGGGTAGGGTCTGTTGGCGCTTGGTGACGAGCCGCGATGGAGCCCCCCTTGGTGCAGGGCAAGGCGCGAGGAACGTAGTTTGGTTGTCCCAAATAAGTTCTGAGCAACGCGGCCCTGCGCCAAGGGGGGCCCATCGCGGCCGTCACCAAGCGTCAACAGACCCTATCTTGGGTGAGTCCTGTACACTGCACGACCTTGGCAGCCACACATTCCCCCGGCTGCGCTCCCGATCCTGGATTTTCCGGCCATGCAGAAAGAAACCGAAATCAAACTCCGCGTCAGCCGCGAAACCCTCGCCGCCCTGCGCGAGCATCCGCTCCTGAAAAAACGCAACAAAAGTGGCTGGGAACGCCGTGAGTTGATGAACCAGTACTTCGACACGCCTGAACGCGACCTGGCCCGCGCCAAGGTTGCCCTGCGCCTGCGCAAGGATGGCGAAGAAGTGATTCAAACGCTCAAGACCCGTGGCCAGAGCGTCGCCGGTCTGTCCGAGCGTAACGAATACGACTGGAACCTGCCCAAAGCCAAGCTCGACGTGAAAAAACTCGACGGCGAATGCTGGCCAGAAGAATTGGCCGAGCTGGACAAGAAAACCCTGAAACCGATCTTCACCACCGATTTTGTTCGCGAACGCGCCGAAATCGCCTGGGGCCGCGGCAAGACCAAAGTGGTCATCGAAGCCGCGCTGGACCTCGGCCACGTGGTGGTCGGCAAACAGAAAGAAGAAATCTGCGAGCTGGAACTGGAACTGCGCGAAGGCGAGCCCGCAGCCCTGCTGGAACTGGCTGCCGAACTGGCCGCGACCCTGGCCCTGATGCCGTGTGACATCAGCAAGGCCGAGCGTGGTTATCGTTTGTACGATGCCAACAGCTATTCGTTGAGCCTGCCGGCGCCGCTAATCAACGCTGAAACTCCGCTGGATGATGCATTCGCCGCGCTGAGCTGGCACTTGCTGAGCAGCAGCCAGCGTCTGGCCGAGCAGTATCGCTTCAACGGCCACTGGCGCCTGTTGCAGGACTGGGTCGAGAACCTCGCTGAATTGCGCGCGTTGCTCAGTAGCCTGGGCCAGGCCGCACCGCGTCAGTCGACGCACGACCTGCGCGTCGCACTGGATGCTCTGCTTGAAGACTGGCGCCCACTGGTGCAGGCCGGGATCGACGACGAAGACGTGCGCAAAGCCGCGCCGGAGCAGTTCCTCGAAGAACTGGAAGATCCGCGTTGGGGCTTGTTCTCGCTGAACACTTCGCGCTGGTTGCTGGCCCGCACCTGGGCGGCTGATCGCAACGTCCGTGGCAATCGCCAGGGCGCTGCACATTTGGGCAGCTGGTTGCCGCGCTTGCTGGGTGAAGAAGCGACCTCCCTGCAATTGCAGCGTTATCAGCAACAGCCGGAAGATCTGGCCGAGCAACTGCCGCGCATTGAGCGCATTCAGTCTTGGCTGCACCATGCCCGTGGCGTGCTGGACATCCCGGAAATGGATCGCCTGTACGGTGAACTGAAACTGTTGGCGCAACTGGCTAACGAGCCAATTACCGAAGAATCGCTGGACGCGCGCAAGCAGCAGGCGATTGCGGTTTATCAGAATCGTGCCTGGAAGATGCTGCTGCGTATGTAACACCGCCATCGCCAGCAGGCTGGCTCCCACAATTGGAATGCGTTCCCCTGTGGGAGCTAGCCTGCTAGCGATGAGGCCAGCAAATTCACCGTGAAACTTCAGATCGGTAAACTGGTGGTGGACTTGATCTCCGACAACGCCACGATCGAGTTCACTTCCTGAATCCCCGGCACCATCGACAGCTTTTCAAAGAAAAACCGCTCATACGCCTCGATGTCCGCCGTGACAATCCGCAGCAAGAAATCCACCGATCCCATCAACACATAACACTCCAGCACTTCGGGAAAGCCGCGAATCGCCTCGGTGAACTCGGTGAAGTTCGAACGCCCGTGGGCGTTGAGTTTGATCTCCGCAAAGATCTGCGTGTTCAGCCCGATCTTCTTGCGGTCGAGCAATGTCACCTGCCCGCGAATAATCCCCTCCTCCTTCATTCGCTGAATCCGCCGCCAGCACGGCGACTGGGACAGCCCTACCTGTTCAGCGATCTGCGCGCTGGAGAGCGAAGCGTCTTCCTGCAGCAACGCGAGAATCTTGCGGTCGTAGCTATCCAGCTCGTTGTGCATAAATAAACCCGTGATTTATAGATAGCCGAATCAAACCATTCGAAAAACAGCCAATAAGCCCAATCATAGATAAGAAATGCCCCGCGGCGAATGTAAAAATTTCTCCATCGATTTGGAGACCGACCATGCCGCACCTGGAAGCCGTGAACACCTCGCTCGCTCGCGCCGATGTCTGGAACGCCGGCAATGCGCACTGCCGCGTTCATTACCAACTGCTGGCCGAAGCCGAGCCGGACCTGCTGTGCCGGGCCCTCAACTTTTTCGCTTTACAGTTTCTGACGCCGCAGCAGGTCAATGCGCAGCGAATGGACGACTTGATGTTAATTGACATCGTCATGGACGGACTGAGCTGGCATCGGGCCGAAGTGATTGCGGAAAAATTACGTAACCTGATCAGCGTGTGCTCGGTCGAGCTGCAAGCGGCCGATTCCACATGGGAAGCGCCGTCTCAGGCAGCTGGCTGACAAACCTCGACACGGCTTCGTCGGGTAGTGGCCCAACGGTCGGCGGGTCCGCGACTATCCTTTGCGAACTGTTGTTCATGAGGAGCCCGCATGTCCGTTCAACTTGCCATTCAGGACCGCTGGCTGGATCTCAATGATTTGCTGCGTGAACTGGTCGCCCAAGGCTTTATCAGCCAGGACTCGGCCGAACACGCGCTCAATGCCCGCCGCCGGCATGCCGCCAATGGCCAGATGCACCCACTGGAGTTCATCGCCAGCCAACACCTGGACGACCTCAGCCGTCCGGGCAAACACCTCGACCTCGAAAGCCTGACCCTGTGGCTGTCACAACAGGCCGGCCAGCCGTACTTGCGCATCGATCCGCTGAAGATCAACGTCGCAGCGATTACCCCGCTGATGTCCTATGCCTTCGCCCAGCGCCACAAGATTCTGGCGGTGTCCATCGACCGCGACGCAGTGACCGTGGCCAGCGCCCAGCCTTACGTCAACGGCTGGGAAGCCGACCTGACCCACGTTTTGAAGCTGCCGATCAAACGCGTCGTGGCCAACCCGGTGGACATCCAGCGCTTCAGCGTCGAGTTTTTCCGCCTGGCCAAATCGGTCAGCGGCGCGACTAACGCCGATCAGCAAACCAGCTCCCTGGGCAACTTCGAGCAACTGCTCAACCTCGGTGCCAGCGACCAGGAACCGGACGCCAACGACGCGCACATCGTCAACATCGTTGACTGGTTGTTCCAGTACGCCTTCCAGCAGCGCGCCAGTGATATCCACATCGAACCCCGGCGCGAACAAGGCACGGTGCGCTTTCGCATCGACGGCGTGCTGCACAACGTCTATCAATTCCCGCCGCAGGTGACCATGGCCATCGTCAGCCGCCTGAAAAGCCTCGGGCGGATGAACGTCGCGGAAAAGCGCAAACCCCAGGACGGCCGGGTGAAGACCAAGACCCCGGACGGCGGCGAAGTCGAATTGCGGCTGTCGACCTTGCCGACGGCGTTCGGCGAAAAAATGGTCATGCGGATCTTCGACCCGGAAGTGCTGCTCAAGGATTTCGATCAGCTGGGATTCTCCGCAGAAGACCTGCGTCGCTGGCAGGACATGACGAGTCAGCCCAACGGCATCATTCTGGTGACCGGACCGACCGGTTCCGGCAAAACCACCACGCTCTACACCACGCTGAAGAAACTGGCGACGCCGGAGGTCAACCTCTGCACCATCGAAGACCCGATCGAAATGGTCGAACCGGCGTTCAACCAGATGCAGGTCCAGCACAACATCGACCTGACCTTCGCCGCCGGTGTGCGCGCGCTGATGCGACAGGATCCGGACATCATCATGATCGGCGAGATCCGCGACCTCGAAACCGCGGAAATGGCGATCCAGGCAGCACTGACTGGTCACTTGGTGCTGTCGACGCTGCACACCAACGATGCGCCCAGCGCCATCAGCCGTCTGCTGGAACTTGGCGTGCCGCATTACCTGATCAAAGCCACGGTACTCGGCGTCATGGCCCAGCGCCTTGTGCGAACCTTGTGCCCACACTGCAAGGCTCCACTGACGTTGGGTGAAGAAGACTGGCAAACCCTGACCAAACCCTGGCAGGCGCCGCTGCCCACCAATGCCCAGCGCGCCATCGGCTGCCTGGAATGTCGCGATACCGGCTACCGCGGTCGCGCCGGGGTCTACGAAATCATGCAGTTGACTGACGGTGTCAAAGCGCTGATCAATCCCGACACCGATTTACTGGCGGTGCGGCGTCAGGCGTTCAAGGAAGGCATGCGCAGTTTGCGGTTGTCGGGGGCGCAGAAAGTAGCGGCAGGCTTGACGACGATCGAGGAGGTGCTGCGAGTGACTCCGCAGAGTGAACAAAAGTAGGCGCGGCCGTTATGGAACTGGATTGGGGGAATCGCGATCCAACCCCGTAGTTAACCAGTGGAGTCACCCATCATGCGTCTCAAACTTGCTGTCGCTACCATCGCCTTGTTGTCCCTTCCTGTTGGTTCGGCGATGGCCGATAGCTTTTGGCGTAACGTCATCTCTTCCGGTGCGACCACCGGTTCGACCTACCTGACCTTCAAGGATCACAAGCTGATCGTTGCCGCGCAGGACGACGCCGGCAGCTTCGTCGCCAGTGACGGCGGCATCCGCGGCCCTTATCTGGAGGCCGCGATGCAGAAGGTCCGCGCCGACAATCCGGGCCTGCAGGCAACGGACATGGAACTGGCGAACGCGATTCTGGCGAAGAATGCCGTTGCATCGGAATAAGCTTTTCAGCTGAATAAAAATGCCGCTCACATGAGCGGCATTTTTTTGTGCCACAGGAACAGGTGATGCCATTTCCTACAAGTCAAAATGCCAAACCGCTGGTAAGACGACGAGTTTTTCCTCCTGCAGCAAAGAATGCTCCGATATGAGCACCAGCGCTGTGCACTCAAACTTCATCGATTCGAATTACCTTTTCAAAGCGGATCGATCGACCCTATGAACAAACCAAACCTCTCTTTACTGATACTGGCCGCAGCCTTCAGCCACGTGTCCCACGCCGAAGGCCTGTATGGCTCGATAAAAATCCAGAGCGTCCAGCAAGACCTGGCCGATGCCCTGCTCACAAGTCCCAGAGTGAGCAACCGTATCATCAGCCCGGACAGCAACAAAGACGTCGGAGGCTCCATAGCATTCGGTTACGGGTTCAACGGTGGCTGGCGCCTGGAGAGCGAATACACCATCAAACAGGACTCGGAGTTCAAGAGTTACTGGGCGCCCTTCAATGCCAACGTCAACAACATGCAGGTTTCGTCCAGGCGACTGATGATCAATGGCTACAAGGACTTTCCCCTGACAGACAATCTGTCGCTGTACGCCATGGTCGGGATGGGTGTGGCTCACATCAATTCCGAGGGTTATCAATCCAACACCTCGCGCCGATTCGCCGACAACAGCCAGAACAACTTCGCCTATGCCCTGGGCGTCGGCGCAGACCTCAAGTTAACGCAGCAAGTTACCGTCGGCACGGGCTATCGCTTTGTCGACATGGGCGATATCGAAACCGGCTACAACACCTTCGCCAACCGCATCAATGCGCGGGACGAGCAGCTCAAGGGCAAGCTTCGCGAGCAGAATCTGTACGTCGAGGCACGCGTGTCGTTCTGATTTTCTACTTATAAAAATGCCGCTCACATGAGCGGCATTTATTATGGCTCGCTCCCACAATGGATTTGCGTAGTGCGGGAGTCAGCGGTAATCGTCGACCGGCACGCAGGCGCAGAACAGATTCCGGTCCCCATAGACGTTATCCACCCGATTCACCACCGGCCAATACTTGTGCGCCTTGGTGTGCGCATCCGGCGTCACTGCTTGCTCGATGCTGTACGGCCGCTCCCAGATCCCGGTGATATCGGCCAGGGTATGCGGCGCTCGCTTCAGCGGATTGTCCTCGGCCGGCCAGTTACCGTTCTGCACCTCGGTGATTTCCGCGCGAATGCTCAGCATTGCCCCGATAAACCGGTCCAGCTCGGCCTTTGACTCGCTCTCGGTCGGTTCGACCATCAGCGTTCCCGGCACCGGGAACGACATGGTCGGCGCATGGAAACCGTAATCCATCAGGCGCTTGGCCACGTCCTCTTCGCTGATCCCGGTCAGCGCCTTCAGTGGCCGCAAATCCAGGATGCATTCGTGTGCCACCCGCTCGTTACGCCCGGTGTAGAGCACGGGGAATGCCCCGGATAAATGCTGCGCCAGGTAATTCGCAGCGAGGATCGCCACCTCACTGGCATCCGCCAATTGCGGGCCCATCATGGCGATGTACATCCAGCTGATCGGCAAAATGCTCGCACTGCCCCAAGGCGCCGCACTGACCGCGCCGTTCTGTGGCAGCGGCCCTTCGATCGGCACCACCGGGTGATTGGCAACGAACGGCGCCAGGTGCGCGCGCACACCAATCGGCCCCATGCCCGGCCCGCCACCGCCATGGGGAATGCAGAAGGTCTTGTGCAGGTTCATGTGGGACACGTCGGCGCCAATGTCCGCCGGCCGCGCCAATCCAACCTGCGCGTTCAGGTTGGCGCCATCCATGTACACCTGGCCACCGTGGCTGTGGATAACTTCACAGATTTCGCTGATGCCTTCCTCGTACACGCCGTGGGTCGACGGATAAGTCGCCATCAGGCAGGCAAGCTTGTCGCCCGCCTCCGCGGCCTTACCTTTGAGGTCATCCAGATCGACGTTACCCGCCTCGTCGCACTCGACAATCACCACGCGCATCCCGGCCATCTGCGCCGAGGCCGGGTTGGTGCCGTGGGCCGAGGACGGAATCAGGCAGATGTCTCGCGCCCCTTCATGACGGCTCTCGTGGTATTTGCGGATCGCCAGCAACCCGGCGTACTCGCCTTGCGCGCCGGAGTTGGGTTGCATGCAGATCGCGTCGAAACCGGTGATCGCGCAGAGCCAGCGTTCCAGTTCCTCAATCAGCAGCGAATAACCCACCGCCTGCTCTTTCGGCACGAACGGGTGCAAGTTGGCGAACTGCGGCCAGGTGATGGGGATCATCTCGCTGGTGGCATTGAGTTTCATGGTGCAGGAGCCCAGCGGGATCATCGACTGATTGAGCGCCAGGTCTTTGTTTTCCAGTTGCTTGAGGTAGCGCAGCATCTCGGTTTCGCTGTGATGGGCGCTGAACACGGGATGACGCAGATACGGCGAGGTGCGCAGCAGACCTGCAGGAATGCCGGAAGCAATGACTTCAGCATCCAGTTCGTCGACGTTCAGCCCATGATCGGATCCGAGGAACACATCGAACAGCTTCGCTACCGTGGTTTCGTCAGAGGTTTCGTCGAGGCTCAACCCCAGCTGCCCGCGCCCGAGAATGCGCAAATTGATTTGCGCGGACTGGGCACTTTCGATGATTGCCGTCTGTGTGCCTCCGACCTCTAGCGTCAGCGTGTCGAAAAAGTGGGCGTTGAGCCGGGTGATGCCGTGACGCTCGAGGCCGGCGGCAAGGATGCAAGTCAGCCGATGGACGCGCTGGGCAATCTGCTTCAACCCTTCCGGGCCGTGGTAGACCGCATAGAAACTGGCAATGTTGGCCAGCAATACTTGGGCGGTGCAGATGTTCGAGTTGGCCTTCTCCCGACGGATATGTTGCTCGCGGGTTTGCAGGGCCATGCGCAACGCGGTATTGCCGCGAGCATCTTTCGAGACGCCGATGATCCGCCCGGGAATCGCTCGTTTGTACTCTTCGCGGCTGGCAAAGAATGCCGCGTGCGGCCCGCCATAACCCATCGGCACGCCAAAACGCTGGGATGAGCCGAACACCACGTCGGCGCCCAGCTCCCCCGGCGGGGTCAGCAACAGCAGACTCAGCAGATCCGTCGCGACACAGGCCAGCGCCTGCTGGGCATGCAGGTGATCGATCAATGGCCGCAGATCGCGGATTTCGCCGTGGGTGTCGGGGTATTGCAGCAGCGCGCCAAACACCTGGTGCTGTTTCAAGTTATCCACAGCGTCGATGATCAGCTCGAAACCGAACCCTTCGGCCCGGGTCTGCACCACGGAAATGGTTTGCGGATGGCAGTTCTCATCGACGAAGAACAGATTGCTTCTGGACTTGGCGACCCGCTTGGCCAACGCCATGGCTTCCGCTGCCGCTGTGGCTTCATCGAGCAGTGAAGCGTTGGCCAGCTCGAGCCCCGTGAGATCGATGGTCAACTGTTGGAAATTCAACAGCGCTTCAAGCCGGCCTTGGGCGATCTCCGGTTGATAAGGCGTGTAGGCGGTGTACCAACCGGGATTCTCCAGCACGTTGCGCAGAATGACGGTCGGTGTGAGGGTGCCGTGGTAACCCATGCCGATCAGGCTGGTCCAGACCTGATTCTGCTCGGCGTACCCACGCAGCTTGGCCAGCGCGGCTTCTTCGTCTAGAGCGGGCGGTAAATCGAGCGGCCTGTTAAGGCGGATTCCCGGCGGCACCGTCTGCTCGATCAGTTCGACCCGACTGCCGAGGCCGAGGCTGTCGAGCATCGCCTGTTGCTCGGTGGCATCGGGCCCGAGGTGACGGCGAAGGAAGGCATTGGGGTCGCGTAACTGGCTCAAGGACGGCAACTGGGACATGACGGGCTCTCTCTTGACTGGCGCTCAACGTCGATGCAACACGGTCAAACCAGCATAGCAGCCGCTGCCGACAGCGAACCTTTAGGCAGATCGGCACTTACCCTGTGGGAGCGAGCCTGCTCGCGATAGCGGTGTGTCAGTCACCTCTTTATTGGATGCGCAGCCGCCATCGCGAGCAAGCTCACTCCCACAGAGGGTAATCTGTCAGGCAATAAAAAGCCCCGACAAGTCGGGGCTTTGGGGATGACGCTGAAGGCTTACTCGCCGATGGCGGCCTTGTAGCCGGCTGCATCGAGCAGCTTGTCCAGCTCAGCCTTGTCGCTAGGCTTGAGCTTGAAGATCCAGGCACCGTACGGATCGGAGTTGAGCAGTTCCGGGTTAGCGCTGAGTTCTTCGTTGATCGCGATAACTTCACCGGACACCGGAGAGTAAATGTCGGATGCAGCTTTAACCGACTCAACGACACCGGATTGATCACCGGCAGCGAAGACTTTCCCAACTTCGGTCAGTTCGACGAACACCACATCGCCCAAGGCTTCCTGAGCGTGATCGCTGATGCCCACGGTGACGGTGCCATCGGCTTCCAGGCGGGCCCATTCGTGACTTTCGGCAAAACGCAGGTCGGCAGGGATATCGCTCATGTTCTGTGTCCTCAAGAAATTGTCAGCGGTCGTTGCCCGCCAAAAAAGGTTAGATCAAGGTTTTGCCATGGCGTACGAAGGTCGGTTTGACCACTCGGACCGGGTACCACTTGCCACGGATTTCCACTTCTGCGCGGTCGGCAGTCGCCATCGGCACGCGCGCCAGTGCAATCGACTTGCTAAGCGTAGGAGAGAAACTACCACTGGTGATCTCTCCTTCGCCAACATTGGCGATACGGACCACTTGATGAGCGCGTAAAACACCACGTTCCTCAAGGACCAGACCGACCAGTTTGTGCTGCACACCACCCGCCCGCTCGGCTTCCAGGGCACTGCGACCGATGAACTGGCGAATGGCCGGTTCCCAGGCAATGCTCCAGGCCATGTTCGAGGCCAGCGGTGAAACGTCTTGATGAATGTCCTGGCCATACAGGTTCATGCCGGCTTCGACCCGCAAGGTATCCCGGGCTCCCAGACCGATGGGAGAAATGCCCGCGCCCACCAGGTCGTTGAAAAATCCTGGAGCCTGACTGGCGGGCAGAACGATTTCAAGGCCATCTTCGCCGGTATAACCGGTACGCGCGATAAACCAGTCACCGTCAGGCTGGCCTTCAAAAGGCTTGAGCATCTGGATCAGGTTGCCACGGGACTGGGTCACCAGTTCGGAAATCTTGTGCCGCGCCTGAGGCCCTTGAATGGCCAGCATCGCCAGTTCGGAGCGCTCATTGAGCTGCACATCGAAACCATCGATATGAGCCTGCATCCAGGCAAGATCCTGATTACGGGTGGAGGCGTTGACCACCAAACGGTAACCGTCGTCGAGGCGATAGACAATCATGTCGTCGACGATGCCGCCGCGCTCGTTGAGCATGGTGCTGTACAAGGCACGGCCAGGGCTGTGCAGGCGCTCGACGTCATTGGCCAGCAAATGCTGGAGCCAGGCCTTGGCCTGAGGGCCGCTGACGTCGATCACGGTCATGTGGGATACATCGAAAACCCCGCAATCGCGGCGCACCTGATGGTGTTCCTCGACCTGCGAGCCGTAATGCAGAGGCATATCCCAACCGCCAAAATCGACCATCTTCGCGCCGAGGGCGAGATGAAGGTCATACAGAGGCGTACGCTGTCCCATGGGTTTCTCCTTCCGGGCGTGGCGAAGGTGCAGGCAGGTGCTTCACGGACGAAAGCCTTGAAATAGAGGGCTTCCAGCCGATCTCAGCTACCGGATCCGCAGGACGGACCGCACCGAATGCCGCGCATTGTAGCCTCAAGGTGTAGGACTGACACCTAGGCGTTTCGATGCGCCGAACGTCGAATCAATCCGATGACCGGTAACAACCCGACCAAAACCAGAGTCAGGGCCGGCAGAGAGGCCCTCGCCCACTCGCCTTCGCTGGTCATTTCAAAGATCCGTACGGCCAGCGTGTCCCAGCCAAACGGGCGCATTAGCAGGGTCGCGGGCATTTCCTTGAGCACATCGACGAACACCAGCAACGCGGCGCTCAACGTGCCGGGTAGCAACAACGGCAGATACACTTTGAAAAACAGTCGTGGCCCACTGACGCCAAGGCTACGTGCCGCTTCGGGCAAAGATGGCCGTATTCGCGCCAGGCTGCTTTCCAGCGGCCCGTAAGCCACCGCGATGAAACGCACCAGATAGGCCAGCAATAACGCCGACAGGCTGCCCAGCAGCAGTGGCTTGCCGGCGCCGCCGAGCCAACCCGACACCGGGATCACCAGCTCGCGATCCAGATAACTGAACGCCAGCATGATCGACACCGCCAGCACCGATCCCGGCAGGGCGTAGCCGAGATTGGCCAGGCTGACACCGGCGCGGATCGCCCGGGTCGGCGCCAGTCGCCGGGCAAAGGCCAGCACCAGGGCAACACTGACGGTGATCAACGCTGCCATGCCGCCCAGGTACAGGGTGTGAACGATCAGCCCGGCGTAGCGCTCATCCAGGTCGAAGCGCCCACGCTGCCAGAACCACACCACCAGTTGCAGCATCGGAATGACGAAGGCACAAGCGAACACCAGGCCACACCAGCTCATGGCCGCCACCGCCTTGAAGCCACGCAGGTGGTACAGCGCCTTGACCCGGGGTCTTTCGTTGCTCGTTCGGTTGGCCCCGCGAGCACGGCGCTCGCCATATAGAACGACCATCACCACCAGCAGCAACAGGCTGGCCAGTTGCGCGGCAGTGGAGAGGCTGAAGAATCCGTACCAGGTTTTGTAGATGGCCGTGGTGAACGTGTCGAAGTTGAATACCGACACCGCACCGAAGTCCGCCAGGGTTTCCATCAGCGCCAACGCCACGCCGGCGCCAATGGCCGGCCGCGCCATCGGCAAGGCGACTCGCCAGAACGCCTGCCAAGGGGATTGCCCCAGCACGCGCGCCGCTTCCATCAAACCTTTACCCTGGGCCAGGAATGCACTGCGTGCCAACAGGTAAACGTAGGGATAGAAAACCAGTACCAGCACCAGGATCACGCCGCCGGTGGAACGCACTCGCGGTAATCGCAGTCCGGTGCCAAACCATTCCCGCAGCAGGGTTTGCACAGGGCCGGCGAAATCCAGCAGGCCGACAAAGACGAAGGCCAGCACATAAGCCGGAATCGCAAAAGGCAGCATCAGCGCCCAGTCCAGCCACCGCCGACCGGGAAACTCGCAGAGGCTGGTCAGCCAGGCGAGGCTCACACCCAGGAGCGTGACGCCGATACCGACGCCGATCACCAACGTCAGCGTGTTGCCCAGCAAGCGCGGCATCTGGGTGTCCCAGAGGTGGGACCAGATTTGGTGATCGATGGTTTGCCAGGAGAAAAACAGAACGCTGAGGGGCAGCAGGACCAGCGCGGCGATGGCGAAGACCAAGGGATACCAGCGGCGTTGGGCGGGGTGGGCCACGTTAAAGTCTCTGAGACGGTGAGTTTTGTGTGTGGTTCAAGATCGACCCCTCACCCTAACCCTCTCCCCAAAGGGGCGAGGGGACTGACCGAGGAGTTAGTTAGAAATATTGCGACCTGGAATCCCGAGTCGAACTCAGGTTCTGAAACGACCGAGATCTGCTCCCTTTCCCCCTCTCCCCTGTGGGGCGGTCCGACGTTTCGGGAGGGCTGGGGTGAGGGTGGATCTTGAACCCAACAACGTAATAACGACAGACTCAGTTCCAACCCGCCCGATCCATCATCCGGATCGCTTCAGCCTGACGCTTGCCAGCAATTTCCACCGGCAGTGTATCCGCCACAAACTTGCCCCAGCTCGCCACTTCAGCAGAAGGCTGAACGGCAGGGTTGGCCGGGAATTCCTGGTTCACGTCAGCGAAGATCTTCTGCGCTTCAGCGGTGGTCATCCATTCAACCAAAGCCTTGGCCGCTTCCGGGTGCGGTGCATGCTTGGTCAGGCCGATGCCCGACAGGTTGACGTGTACGCCGCGATCGCCCTGGTTCGGCCAGAACAGCTTCACCGCCAGGTCAGGCTTCTGCTTGTGCAGGCGACCGTAGTAGTACGTGTTGACGATGCCCACATCGCATTGGCCAGCGTTCATCGCTTCCAGCACCGCGATGTCATCGGAGAACACATCGGTGGACAGGTTATTCACCCAACCCTTCAGGATCTTCTCGGTTTTATCGGCGCCGTGCACTTCGATCATGGTGGCGGTCAGGGACTGGTTGTAGACCTTCTTCGCCGTGCGCAGGCACAGACGGCCTTCCCAGTTTTTATCGGCCAGCCCTTCATAGGTGGTCAGCTCGCCCGGCTTCACCCGGTCAGTGGAGTAGGCGATGGTCCGCGCCCGCAGGCTCAGGCCGGTCCAGGCGTGTGCGGAGGAGCGGTATTGCAGCGGGATGTTGGCGTCGATCACCTTGGAGGTGAACGGTTGCAGGATGCCCATCTGCTCGGCCTGCCAGAGGTTGCCGGCATCGACGGTCAGCAGCAGGTCGGCGGTGGCGTTCTCGCCCTCGGCCTTGATGCGCTGCATCAGCGGCGCTTCCTTGTCGGTGATGAACTTCACCTGCACGCCGGTTTTCGCGGTGTAGGCGTCGAAGACCGGTTTGATCAGCTCGTCGATACGCGAGGAGTAAACCACCACCTCGTCGGCGGCCTGGGCAACGGTGCTGCCGATCAGGGTCAGGGCGAGTGCGGTCAGTAGACGCTTCGGTGCCAACATGGGAGCGGTCTCTCGATTGGAAAAAGTGAGGCCAAATGATAAGGACTCACATTTACCATCTCAATCGATCAGTTGGCGGAGGAGTTACCAGATGTTGCATGGTCGACATGGGTGGTGAATTTACCGACGCCATCGCGAGCAGGCTCGCTCCCACATGGGAATGCATTTCAACTGTGGGAGCGAGCCTGCTCGCGATGAAGACTTCAGCCCCAGCGAAAATCTCAGGCCTTGGCCAGCGCCGGCAAATCCCCGATCAACCCCAGTGCTTCTCGCACGAACAACGCCTTGGCTTCCGGCATCTGGTCGACCATCTTCAACCCGGCATTGCGCAACCAGCGAACCGGCAACGGATCAGCCTGGAACAAGCGCTCGAAGCCTTCCATCGCCGCCATCAACGCCAGGTTGTGCGGCATGCGCCGACGCTCATAACGGCTGAGCACCTTCACGTCCGCCAACCGCTCACCGCGCTCCGCCGCTTGCAGCAGCACTTCGGCCAGCACGGCGGCATCGAGGAAACCGAGGTTCACGCCCTGCCCGGCTAGCGGGTGAATGGTGTGCGCCGCGTCACCGATCAGCGCCAGGCCTTCAGCCACGTAACGCTTGGCATGGCGCTGACGCAGTGGCACGCACACACGCGGATCGGCGCTGAGCACCGTGCCGAGCCGGCCTTCAAAGGCGCGTTCCAGTTCAAGACAGAAACCGCCGTCGTCCAGCGCCATCAGCCGTTCGGCTTCACTTGGTGTGGTCGACCAGACAATCGAACACCAATCCTGCTGGCCGTCCCGCTCCAGCGGCAGAAACGCCAGCGGACCGTTGTCGGTGAAGCGCTGCCAGGCCGTCATTTGATGGGGTTTGGCGCTGCGCACACTGGTGACGATCGCGTGATGCAGATAATCCCATTCGCGGGTGGCCACGCCGGTCAGGCGCCGAACCGCCGAATTGGCGCCATCCGCCGCAATCACCAGGGGCGCACGCAAGGTGCGGCCATCGGCCAGGGTCAGCAGCCAGTCATCGCCGGAGCGGCGCATCTGCTCCAGGCGCGCATTGGCCAGCATCCCGAGGTCGCAGTCGTGCAGACGATCCAGCAAGGCATCCTGAACCACGCGGTTTTCGACGATATGCCCCAGCACGTCGGCATGCACACTGGCGGCCGAGAAATGGATCTGCCCGGTGCCGCTGCCGTCCCAGACATGCATTTCGGTATAAGGGCTGCTGCGCCGATTGGCTATGCCGTCCCACACACCGAGGCGTTCGAGAATTCGCTGGCTGGCGGCCGACAAGGCGCTCACCCGCGGTTCGAACGGCGCCTGGCCATCGAAGGGCTTTACGCTCATCGGGCTGCCATCCAGCAGCAGGACTTCCAGCCCGCTATCCTGCAACGCCAGCGCCAGGGCGCTGCCGACCATTCCGGCCCCGACAATCAGCAGATCTGCGCGCATTTCCATGCTTTAAGCCTGTCTCGCTTGCGGCTTGAGCCGCACGTAAAGGGTTTTCCGGACCCGCGCCACCAGGGCGCCGGCACCGTCATGAATATCGACCTGCAACTGCGGCAGGTATTTTTCGCCGCTTGCCGTCTGGTGGCGGATCTCGTCAAGCAAGGTCTCGTCGATGCTGAATCGGGCGAACACCGGGCCTTTGCCCGGCGCGATGAAATCGATGTCGGCAGCCTTGTCCCAGACGATGTATTGGCGCCCGAGATTTTCCATCAACATCAGCATGTAGAACGGGTCGACCATCGAATACAGACTGCCGCCAAACTGCGTGCCGACGTAATTGCGGTTGTACCAGCTCAGGCCCATGGACACCTGGATGTCACGGAAATCATCGCTGATGTGCCGCACACGAACCCCGGCGCCGAGGTATGGCGGGTAAAAGGTCATGAACCAACGCATCAACCGTGCCTTGCCGAACGTGCCAACCAGCCAGTTAAGCATCGGGACGCGTACCCAGGCCCATGGCTTGCCGGGCGAACCAGCGCTTGGCCGGCGGCAGCAGATCGAGACCAAGCAGGCCGATGTTACGACCCAACGAAACCAGTGGTTGCGTGCTGCCGAACAAGCGGGTCACCTGATCGGAGAAGCCCACGGTGAGGTTCTGATCCATGCGCTGACGCTCGCGATACGCCTGCAAGGTCGCGAAGTCGCCGGGCGATGTTTCGCTCGCCAGCAGCGCATCGGCCAAGGCCTGCGCATCACGCAACGACAGGTTGAAACCCTGGCCGGCAATCGGGTGCAAGCTGTGCGCGGCGTTGCCGAGGATCGCCAGATGCGGGCGCACCTGTTCTTCGGCTTCGATCAGCGTCAACGGGTACAGATGCCGTACGCCTACCTGTTTCAGGGTGCCAAGGCGATAACCGAACACGCCCTGCAACTCGCTGAGGAAGCCACGATCATCCAGCGCCGCCAACCGTTGCGCGTCCATGCCCAATCGGGTCCAGACCAGGGCGCAGCGGTTTTCCGGCAGCGGCAGCAACGCCATCGGGCCGTCGTCGGTGAAGCGCTCGAAGGCCATGCCGTTGTGCGCCTCGCTCGGGGTGATGTTGGCAATCAGCGCGCTCTGGTTGTACGGACGCTTTTTGATGCCGATGCCCAACTGCTCGCGCAGACCGGATCGGCCGCCATCAGCGAGCACCGCGAGGTCGCATTCCAGGGTGGTTTCATCGTTGAGGGTCAGGCGATAGCCATCGGTCAACGGCTCCATGCGCGTGACTTCCGCCGGGCAACGCCAGGCGACTACGTCCTTGTCCAGCCCCTGCCAGAGGCATTGACCGAGCCAGGCGTTTTCCACCACGTAACCCAGCGCCGGAACGCCCTCTTCCATCGCCGACAATCGCGCGGTGGAGAAACGCCCACGGTCGGAGACATGAATCTGCTTGATCGGCTCGGCGCGCCGGGAGATTTCCTGCCACACGCCCAACCGTTGATAAATCTGCTTGGCGCCGTAGGACAACGCCGAAGAACGGGCGTCGTAGCTCGGTTGATAGGTGTGGCCTGGGGCAAAGGGTTCGATCAACACGATTTTCCAGCCACGGGCCTTGGCCCCGGCCTGCAACGCCAACGCCAGGCTGGCGCCGACCAGACCGCCACCGATAATTGCCAGATTGACTCGACTCATGCCGCTTTTGTCCGCGCTTGCGCCATCAAAGCCTCGATCTCGGCGACCGTTTTCGGCACGCCCTGGGTCAGGATTTCACAGCCGTTTTTGGTGACCACTACGTCGTCCTCGATGCGCACGCCAATGCCGCGCCATTTCTTCGCTACGTTCTGGTTGTCCGGGGCAATGTAGATGCCCGGTTCCACGGTCAGCGCCATGCCGACTTCCAGCACGCGCCATTCGCCGCCGACCTTGTATTCGCCGACGTCATGCACATCCATGCCCAGCCAATGGCCGGCGCGGTGCATGTAAAACGCCTTATAGGCTTCGCTGGCGATCAACTCGTCAACGTCGCCCTGCAACAGGCCCAGCTTCACAAGCCCGGCGGTAATCACCCGGACCGTGGCTTCGTGCGCCTGATTCCAGTGTTTGTTCGGGGCGATTTCGGCGAATGCGGCTTCTTGCGAGGCCAGCACCAACTCGTAAATCGCCTTCTGCTCCGCTGAATATTTGCCGTTGACCGGCCAGGTGCGGGTGATGTCGCTGGCATAGCAGTCAATCTCGCAACCGGCATCGATCAGCACCAGGTCGCCATCCTTGAGCACCGCGTCATTCTGCTGGTAATGCAGGATGCAGCTGTTGCGCCCGGCGGCGACGATCGAGCCGTAAGCCGGCATCTTCGCCCCGCCCTTGCGGAACTCGTAATCGAGTTCGGCTTCAAGGCTGAACTCGTGCAACCCGGCCCGGCTGGCCTGCATCGCCCGGATATGCGCCTGGGCGGAAATACGTGCGGCCTCGCGCATCACCTTCACTTCTGCCGCCGATTTATACAGGCGCATGTCGTGAAGCAGATGATCCAGGGCAACGTATTCGTTCGGCGGCTGGGCGCCAAGGTGCGCTTTAGAGCGGATCACGTTGATCCACTCCATCAGGTGCCGGTCGAATTCCGGGTTGCTGCCCATGGCCGAATACACGCGGTCGCGGCCTTCGATCAGGCCCGGCAGGATGTCGTCGATGTCGGTGATGGGAAAAGCATCGTCGGCGCCGAAGTCGCGGATGGCGCCTTCCTGGCCGGCGCGCAGGCCGTCCCACAGTTCTCGCTCGGCGTTGCGTTCACGGCAGAACAGCAGGTATTCGCCATGTTCGCGACCGGGCATCAACACGATGACGGCCTGAGGCTCAGGGAAGCCGCTGAGGTACTGGAAGTCGCTGTCCTGCCGGTAAACGTGCTCGACGTCACGGTTGCGAATGGCCACCGCGGCGGCGGGCAGAATGGCGATGCTGTTGGGTTCCATCTGCGCCATCAAGGCCTTGCGGCGACGGCTGTATTCCGATTTCGGGATATGAATCATGGGCAGATGGCTTTCCCTTGCTCGCGATTAATGCAGCGACGGCTTGGCCGCAGCCGGCGCATCTGCTTTTTTGGTTTCGGAGAACAGCAGCAGCGGCGCAACGCGCAGGTATTCCATCACTTCCATGTAGTCGCTTTCGCCGTCTTCGGACTCTTCCAGGGCGTCTTGCACCTGAGAAATGGCGGCCAGATCCTGCAACACTTCGGTGGCTTCGGTGCTCAGCATGCTGCTGTCACGGCAGTTCAAGCCGAAACCGCTGAGGAAGCCCTGGCACCATTCGCCCAGTGCAGCAGCACGGTCAGCCAGCGGCTCGTCATCGGTCGGCAGCAGCAGAACGACGGTCACGTCGTCGCCGGTGAGCTCGCCCTTGACCATCTCTTGCAGGCCGATCAAGGCATTGCGGACATTGTCCTGTGGCTCGCTTTCGAGCAGCTCGGCGGCATCGATCAGCCATTCTTCTGCAGTGAAGCCGGCACCGGCGCAACTGCGGCCGAGGAGCAGGCCATGCAGTTCGGCAGGCGAGACGTTATGACCGCTGGAAGTCAGCAGGGTGGCGAAGGCTTGGTACGGGGAATTCTGAATGGGCATGGGCAGCTAGGCGCCAGACGGCGCTATGTCTAGAATGAAGGCCTTGTATCCTACATCGACAGACTCGCCAAGACTATTAAAGGCTGTCCGCCAGCTACCACTCATCAGACTCAAATTCAGTGGACACAATGGAAGACACCGACCTGCAAGCGCTGATGGCCAGACTCGAACTGCTAATTAGCCGAGTCGAGCAACTTAAGAGTCAAAACGGACTCCTATTAGCTCAGGAAAAAACCTGGCGCGAGGAACGCGCTCACCTCATTGAAAAGAACGAAATCGCCCGGCGTAAGGTCGAATCAATGATTTCGCGCCTCAAGGCCCTGGAGCAAGACTCATGAGTTCAAGCAATAGCGTTACCGTGCAGATCCTCGATAAAGAGTATTCGATCATTTGCCCCCAGGAAGAACGCAGCAACCTGGTGAGCGCCGCCCGTTACCTGGACGGCAAGATGCGTGAGATCCGCAGCAGCGGCAAAGTCATCGGTGCCGACCGCATCGCCGTGATGGCCGCGCTGAACATCACCCACGATCTTCTGCACAAAGAAGAACGCCCGGATGTGCAGGCCAGCGGCTCGACTCGCGAGCAGGTTCGCGACCTGCTGGATCGCGTCGATCTGGTGCTCGCCACTGATCCGGACGTCACCAAGGGCTGAAACACGAAACCGCTTGGGGTATACTCGCAACACTCCCTGGGGTGCTTGCCAGTTGACCACGTCCCTGAGCCGATTCGCACTACCCTGGAGGCTGCACGTTGGGCTGGTGTGCATGTCCGCTAGACGGAAAGCCTTAAAGCCTACTGCATCTTCCACCTTGAACTTTCGGGTTCAAGGGCTAAGTCAGCAGCGGTTCATCCGGGGAGCCTGATTCCAGTCCGATGCCGGTTTAAATACCGGCATCGGCTTTTTTACGGGTACGCTTTGTGTATCCGTCCTGTCGAAGCCTGAATCCATGACCGAACCTGCGCTGCTGCCCCGCCCGCAACTTCGACGCATGCTGCGCAAGGCCCGCCGCGCACTGACACCCAGTCAGCAGCGTCAGGCTGCTCGCGGGCTGTACAAGCAACTGGCCCAGCAACCGCTGTTTCGCCGTGCAAAACACATCTCTCTTTATCTGCCCACCGACGGTGAAATCGACCCTCGTGTTTTGCTGCGTGCCGCTCAACGTCGGGGCAAGGCGACTTATCTACCGGTGCTCAGCCCCTGGCCGCGAACCAAAATGGTGTTCCAGCGGATTCGTCCCGGTGAAAAACTGAAACCCAACCGCTTTCGTATTCTCGAACCCCGGCACAACCTCGCCCGGCAGCGCAAAGTCTGGGCGCTGGACCTGGTGCTGCTGCCATTGGTGGGGTTTGACGACGTCGGCGGCCGCCTGGGAATGGGCGGTGGTTTCTACGATCGAAGCCTCGCTTACCTGGCGCGCAGAAAAAACTGGCGCAAGCCGACACTGCTGGGGCTGGCCCATGAATGTCAGAAGGTAGAACGATTGGCTCAGGCGAGCTGGGATGTACCGTTGCAAGGAACGGTTACAGACAAGGCGTGGTATTTCGCAGGTTAGACGCCACCAGTATCAGCGGCGTCCGAAAGACAGGCTCAGCGCTTGAAGGCTGGCGGCTGTTGTTGCTGCGCGATTTCAATCGGCGAGTCGGTCTTGTTGTTCCACAGGCTTTGGGCATAGCCGGTGGTCACGACGCCGAGGCCGAACAAAATAACCAAAATCCATAGTAAATCCGGTTTGCGTTTCATCGATTGCCCCCCAAAGGCATATCAACACGATGACAGCAGCGGTTTCCGTTGTAGGTGTAGGCCGTGCAGCAGCGTCAAGCTTAGAAGGCCGGCATTTTGCGACAACGTGAACTGACACGCAAACGCTGGCGTCAACCGACTGTCGGTTTGTCATAAAATTGCCCGACAACTTGCCCACTCACCTCGCAAGGAGCAAAAACCATGGCCTATTGGCTGATGAAATCCGAGCCTGACGAACTCTCGATCAACGATCTTGCGAAGCTTGGCAAAGCGCGCTGGGACGGGGTTCGCAACTATCAGGCGCGTAACTTTTTGCGGGCGATGGCGCTGGGCGACGAATTTTTCTTCTATCACTCCAGCTGCCCGGAGCCCGGGATTGCCGGGATCGGAAAGATTGTTGAAGCGGCGTATCCAGACCCGACGGCGCTCGAGCCGGACAGTCATTACTACGATCCAAAGGCCACAGCGGAGAAAAACGCCTGGAGCGCGATTGATGTGGCGCATGTCGAGACGTTTGCCAAGGTGCTGAAGCTGGATTATTTGAAGCAGCAGGCGGCGTTGGCTGAGATGCCGTTGGTGCAGAAGGGTTCGCGACTGTCGGTGATGCCGGTTACTACTGAGCAGTGGGCGGCGGTGATTGCATTGCGCTGACACGCTTTATGTAGGAGCCGGCTTGCTGGCGATGGCGATGTAACAATCAATATGGATGTTGAATGTTAAACCGCTATCGCCAGCAAGCCGGCTCCTACAGATCCAGCATTACTGGATGATGAGGTTGTTGAACAACAAATCCTCAACCACCGGCTTGCCGGTCTCATCGCTCATCACTTGCTGAGTCTGTTTCAGGGCTTCCTGACGCAGCTTTTCCTTGGCTTCGACGTTGCTCATGGCTTCGGTCGTCTGCTGCGCGAACAACGCCACCAGCTGGTTACGGATCAACGGCTCGTTGGCCTTCACCGCTTTGGTCGCGTCCTCACCGGTCACGCGCAAGGCCACATCGGCCTTGTAGACCTTGAGCTTCGGCGTGCCGTCCAGCCCATAGTTACCCACGAACGGCGGGCTCAGGGTGATGTAATTGACCTTCGGAGCTTCACCTTCTTTGGCTTCTTCGGCCATCGCTGCCACGGGCAGAGAGAGGGCCAGCAACAACATGATCCACGCTTTCACAATTCGCTCCTTATCCGGTTTGCGGCCTAGCATAACGACCCGCCGCTCAAGCACAAGCTTATGGCTGGCTATCAGGGTCGGGCATGCTCGTTGACCCATCGACTCACACACCTACACTTATCGGCCATCACTCCCAAAGGAATAGCCCTGATGAAAGCCGTGCTGTGCAAAGCCTTCGGCCCTGCCGAATCGCTGGTGCTGGAAGACGTCGCCAGTCCTGTCGCGAAGAAGAATGAAATCCTGCTGGATGTGCATGCCGCCGGGGTGAATTTCCCGGACACGCTGATCATCGAGGGCAAATACCAGTTCAAACCACCCTTCCCGTTTTCCCCGGGTGGCGAAGCGGCCGGCGTGGTCAGCGCAGTGGGTGAAAAGGTCAGCCACCTCAAGGTCGGTGACCGGGTCATGGCCCTGACCGGCTGGGGCAGCTTTGCCGAACAAGTCGCGGTGCCGGGCTACAACGTGCTGCCAATCCCGCCCTCGATGGACTTCAACACTGCCGCCGCGTTCAGCATGACTTACGGCACGTCGATGCACGCACTCAAGCAACGGGGCAACCTGCAACCGGGTGAAACCCTGCTGGTACTCGGCGCTTCCGGCGGTGTCGGCCTGGCCGCCGTGGAAATCGGCAAAGCCATGGGCGCCCGCGTGATCGCCGCCGCCAGCAGCGCGGAAAAACTTGCGGTAGCCAAGGCTGCCGGCGCCGATGAGCTGATCAACTACAGCGAGACCAGCCTCAAGGACGAAATCAAACGCCTGACCGACGGCCAGGGCGCTGACGTGATCTACGATCCGGTCGGCGGTGACCTGTTCGACCAGGCCGTCCGCGCCATCGCCTGGAACGGCCGACTGTTGGTGGTGGGTTTCGCCAGCGGACGCATTCCGGAACTGCCAGTGAACCTCGCGCTGCTCAAGGGCGCGGCAGTGGTCGGTGTGTTCTGGGGTTCGTTTGCCCAACGTCAGCCGCAGGACAACGCGGCGAACTTCCAGCAGTTATTTGGCTGGTTTGCCGAGGGCAAATTGAAGCCGCTGGTGTCGCAAGTGTACCCGCTGAGTAATGCGGCGCAGGCGATCAATGATCTTGGCCAGCGCAAGGCGGTCGGGAAGGTGGTGGTTCAGGTCAGGTAGTTCATTCGCTCGAGTGTGAGTCGAGCCTAAACTCAGATAAATACGACCTCCCGCTCACATCGGGAGGCCTGTGACCTCATCCGATGCTTGTCGCGGAAATTGGCGGACTTGCTGGGCGATGTATGAAGTCCGCGTAGTACGCCACCGACATCATTAATAGAAACAGGACAAAAAAGAACTTCATCGGAGCGCCTCTGACGATTAGATTGCCCTCACGAGCCAGAGCAGGAGATTAGGGCAGCGCGGATGCCTACTAAATAAGATAAGGCGGCGATGGCAGTAGGATTAATCCTAAATAAAACACGTACGACGATGCGATCAGGGAAACGAGTCTGGCGCATTTGTTGGTCAATGGATCCGCCAGCAGCCATGCCCCAAATCCCCGATTAACCTCACCGTTCGCATTTTACTGTCCGGGATTAAAGCAACTTCCGAATCTCCTCCGGCAGCAAGCTCATGTACTTGCGAACCGGGCTCGCCCGACAATCCCTGACAATTTTCGGTACGCGCTTATTCAGCTTGGCAATTAATGCCAGGCGCTCCTCATTCTGTAACTGCGTCGTATAAATCACGTTCGACAAATAGGCCCGCGTGTAATCAAACACGGCGGAATCAACCCACGCGTACTCCGGAAAATCAACCAACGCCTCGTTGATGTCACGACACTTCACCTGCTTGAGCCACTTGTTAGTGTGAATGGGCGTGTCCAGGTCCAGTCGGAAAACCATTGGGGCCGTCACTTCCTGTTCGGCGGGTATGTTGTCCTCGACCGCCCACGGCTTGAAGCGCCACTGCGCAATCGCCTTTCGGGCCGCTTCAGCCAGATCGGGATGGTCGCTGCGCAGAATGCTCAATTTGTGGACCGAGCCATCTGCATACACCGTGAATCTGACCCTGACTTCACCCGTGATCCCGGCTCTGAACAGCTCTCTCGGATAAATCGGCTTCGGATTGTTTTCAGGAATCAAAAATACCTCCCCAGCGCAAACACCCATCGACCCAACCAACAAAAGCACAAACACCAACCACCGCATAACCCCTCCCCTTCCCACTGAAATGCCAATCCCGGCACCAGCACAAAGGTTAAGACCCCGCGGCCTGAAACAGAACGCCGCGACGTCCTGTTCGGTCGCAGGACATTTCCCAAAGCCTTGTCCTACCCCGGACCGAAAGGCGTCACCAACGGCGACTCGGGACGTTTCCCACAACGCCCTTCACTTATACCTGTGCGACATGTTCATAAAGGAACACGCGATCTCCCACATTTCCGCTGTTTGGTCGATGCGAGACGGTGCTATTTTCGGTAACGAAACTGTAACATTCGCATCCGCAGTCAAAACAAGAAATCTGGAGCTCTTGAATGTTTGCTTTCTTTCGTCCTGCCGCACATCAGGCTCCATTGCCTGAAGAAAAAATAGACAGCGCCTACCGACGGCATCGCTGGCAGATCTTCGCCGGCATATTCATCGGCTATGCAGGTTATTACCTGCTGCGCAAAAACTTCTCCCTGGCCATGCCCTATCTGATCGAAGAGGGCTATACCCGCGGTGAGCTGGGCCTCGCGTTGTCGGCGATTGCCATCGCCTACGGCTTGTCCAAGTTCCTGATGGGCATTGTTTCCGACCGCTCCAACCCGCGCTTCTTCCTGCCATTCGGCTTGCTGGTATCGGCCGGCGTGATGTTCATTTTCGGATTTGCGCCCTGGGCGACGTCCAGCGTGACCATCATGTTCATCCTGCTGTTTATCAACGGCTGGGCGCAGGGCATGGGTTGGCCGCCAAGTGGACGGACCATGGTCCACTGGTGGTCTCAAAAGGAACGCGGCGGCGTAGTGTCACTGTGGAACGTCGCGCATAACGTCGGCGGTGGCCTGATCGGCCCGCTGTTCCTGCTGGGCATGGGCTTGTTCAATGACTGGCACGCGGCGTTCTATGTGCCGGCCGCAGTGGCTATGGCCGTCGCAGTGTTTGCCTTCGCTACGATGCGCGACACACCGCAATCGGTCGGTCTGCCGCCGATCGAGAAGTACAAGAACGACTACCCGGAAGGCTACGACGCCAGTCACGAAGAAGAATTCAGCGCCAAGGAAATCTTCGTCAAATACGTGCTGCGCAACAAAATGCTCTGGTACATCGCAATGGCCAACGTCTTTGTCTACCTGCTGCGCTACGGCGTGCTGGACTGGGCACCGACCTACCTCAAGGAAGCCAAAGGCTTCAGCGTGGATAAAACCTCGTGGGCGTATTTCCTCTACGAGTGGGCAGGTATTCCCGGGACGCTGCTGTGCGGCTGGATGTCGGACAAGATCTTCCGTGGCAACCGTGGCCTGACCGGCATGGTGTTCATGGCGTTGGTGACCGTGGCGACGCTGGTTTATTGGCTCAACCCGGCCGGCAACCCGACTGTCGACATGATCGCGCTGATCTCGATTGGTTTCCTGATCTACGGTCCGGTGATGCTGATTGGCTTGCAAGCGCTGGAACTGGCGCCGAAGAAAGCCGCCGGTACGGCAGCGGGTTTTACGGGTCTGTTCGGGTATCTGGGCGGTTCGGTCGCGGCCAGTGCAGCGATGGGCTACACCGTGGACCATTTCGGCTGGGACGGCGGTTTCGTCTTGCTGATCGGCGCATGCCTGCTGGCGATGGCCTTCCTTGCACCGACGCTGTGGCACAAGCAAGTCGCCAGTCAGAGCCGCGAAGCGATTGCCTGATCGGCTTTTGATTTGCAGCGCTTGAGTCGCGCCTCCAGATTCCGGTCTGGCATGGCGTGACTGCGCAGGGCGTTGGCGGTCTGCTCGACATAATCGCGAGTAGTGCCGTAACGCCCGCAAGCGTTTTCGAACACGTGGCTCAGCACATGGTCCGGCAAGTTGCCGGCATAGCTGGGCAGGTGTCGCTCCAAAACAAATCCCAACGCCTGAACCTGGCTTCCGTCTTCGAGGCGGCAGTTGAGCCAGTGCGGGCGATAGGACGGAAACGGCATTTCGCGTTGCCAAAGCGCATAAAGCGAGGCTTCCAGTTGTTCTTCGGGCAAACGATAGGCGAAGCCGCTGCAAGAGCCGCCGCGATCCAGGCCAAAGACCAGTCCAGGAACTTCCGGCGTGCCGCGATGTTCGTGGGACCACAGGTACAAGCCGCGATGGTAGCCATGCACTCGACCGCGCATGCGCTCGACTGCCGCACATTCAGGGCGCCAGATCAGCGAACCATACGCGAACAACCAAACCGGCCCGCCCTTGTGACGCGCCATGGTCGACTGCATCGAGCTGAGCAATTGTTCGTGCGTAAGCTGCGGCCCCAGATCGAGCCGCGGAGGGTAAGCCAGATTCAAAAACGAAGATTCAATGGCGCTCATGGCGAATAGCGTTCAGCTCCCCGCGAGTGAAGAATTACTTAATAGAACGCACCGCTGTAACAATAAGGCACATATGTTTTAAGGCAATTTAAGTGCCATGGCACAGTTCTTAAATAATCGCCTTGTTGAGATATAACCTACCGGCATTTATATAAATCTATAAATACCGATCGGCTATATGGAGAGTTATAACCAAAGAAACCTTAGGAGCGAGCCTGCTCGCGATGGAGGTCAACGATAACGCGCTGCAACAGGATGAATGCGTTGTCCCTGCCCCCCCTCGCTAGCTGGGTCGCTCCTACAGGAGTGCGGCGTCATCCTCTAGGCGCGTAGGCAAATACGTCAGCACGCATCTGATGCGCATCCATCCCCGCTTCAACCAAAGCATCCAGCGTGCCGTAGACCATGGCCGGTGAGCCGCTGGCATACACATGCAAGGATTTCAAATCCGGGAAATCCTCACACACCGCCTCATGCAGCATCCCGCAACGCCCCTGCCAGCCGCATTGATCGCTGACGACTTTATGCAGGAACAGATTGGGCAGCTTCAGCCACTCATCCCAATGCTCGATTTCATAAAAGTCTTCCGGCCGACGCACGCCCCAATACAGATGCACCGGATGCTTGAACCCGGTCGCTCGGCAATGCTCGATCAGGCTGTGGATCTGGCCCATGCCGGTACCCGCAGCGATCAGCACCAGCGGACCGTCCGGCAATTCCGCCAGATGGGTATCGCCGAACGGCATCTCGATCCGCACCATCGGATTGCGTTGCAGTTGTTCGATCAAGTTCTGCGCACTGCTTTCGCGCGCCAGTACATGGATTTCCAGATCACGCCCGCCATGGGGTGCAGAGGCGAGGGAGAAGGCGGATTTCTCGCCGTTCTCACGCTCGATCATCAAATACTGACCGGCGTGATAACGCGGTGGCTTGCCGGCCGGCGCCCGCAGATGCACGCGAAAGGTATCGCCGCCCACGTCCCTGCATTCAATAACCTGACACGACAAGCTGCGCACCGGCAATTCTCCCAGCGCGAGCACGCCATCCCACAGCACGATGCAGTCTTCCAGCGGCTCTGCTATGCAAGTGTAGAACTCGCCATGGTCGCGCACATGCCCGGCCTGCTCGACCCGACCTTCCACCAGCAACGCCGCGCACACGTGGCAGTTACCGTTGCGGCAGCTTTGCGGGCATTCGTAGCCCAGGCGCCGCGCACCATCGAGAATCCGCTCGCCGGGCAAAATCTCAAGCACTGCTCCGGAGGGCTGCAAGGTTACACGCATCAATCTATTCCTAACTGATTCCAGATGGCATCGATCCGCTGAGTCACGGCGTCGTCCTTGACGATCACCCGGCCCCACTCGCGAGTGGTTTCGCCCGGCCATTTATGCGTGGCATCGAGCCCCATCTTCGAGCCCAGGCCTGAGACCGGCGAGGCGAAGTCGAGGTAGTCGATCGGCGTGTTGTCGATCATCACCGTGTCGCGCTTGGGGTCCATGCGCGTGGTGATGGCCCAGATCACGTCGTTCCAGTCCCGCGCATTGATGTCGTCGTCAGTGACGATAACGAACTTGGTGTACATGAACTGTCGCAAAAACGACCAGACACCGAGCATTACCCGCTTGGCGTGCCCCGGATACGACTTCTTCATGGTCACGATGGCCATGCGGTACGAGCAACCTTCCGGCGGCAGGTAGAAGTCGGTGATTTCCGGGAACTGCTTCTGCAGGATCGGCACGAACACTTCGTTCAGCGCCACACCGAGAATCGCCGGCTCATCGGGCGGACGGCCGGTGTAGGTGCTGTGGTAGATCGGTTTGATCCGGTGGGTAATGCGCTCGACGGTGAACACCGGGAAGCTGTCGACTTCGTTGTAGTAACCGGTGTGGTCGCCGTACGGACCTTCGTCGGCCATCTCGCCCGGGTGAATCACACCTTCAAGGATGATTTCGGCGGTGGCCGGCACTTGCAGGTCGTTGCCGCGGCATTTCACCAGTTCGGTGCGGTTGCCGCGCAGCAGACCGGCGAAGGCGTATTCAGAAAGGCTGTCCGGTACCGGCGTCACCGCGCCGAGGATGGTCGCCGGATCAGCGCCCAGTGCCACGGAGACCGGGAACGGTTGGCCAGGATGCTTTTCGCACCACTCGCGATAATCCAGCGCGCCGCCACGGTGGCTCAGCCAGCGCATGATGACTTTGTTGCGGCCAATCACTTGCTGGCGGTAGATGCCGAGGTTCTGGCGGTCCTTGTTCGGACCTTTGGTGACCGTCAGGCCCCAGGTAATCAGCGGGCCGACATCGCCGGGCCAGCAGGTCTGCACCGGCAGCATCGCCAGGTCGACATCGTCGCCTTCGATGACCACTTCCTGGCACACCGCGTCTTTGACGACTTTCGGCGCCATCGCAATGATCTTGCGGAAGATCGGCAGCTTGGACCAGGCGTCTTTCAAGCCCTTCGGTGGCTCGGGTTCCTTGAGGAAGGCCAGCAGCTTGCCGATCTCGCGCAGTTCGCTGACCGCCTCGGCGCCCATGCCCATGGCGACCCGCTCGGGGGTGCCGAACAGGTTGCCGAGCACCGGAATGTCGTAGCCGGTCGGGTTTTCGAACAGCAGCGCCGGGCCTTTTGCCCGCAGCGTGCGATCACAGACCTCGGTCATCTCCAGCACTGGAGAGACGGGGATCTGGATGCGTTTCAACTCTCCGCGCTGCTCAAGCTGCTGCACGAAATCCCGAAGATCCTTGAATTTCATTGACGATGGCACCCCTAAAATAGGCGTACATCCTACCTGCTCTGCCGTCCGCTGGCAGCTTATCGCTGCTTACTTGGCCGCATTTGCGTTGCCATTGCCCAGCGTCGTCCGGGCTTGCAAGCGGTTGAACAGCGGTTCAAGCACCGGCGCGATGAAGCGCGCACCGACCTCTGACAGGTGATTGTCGTCGGTATACAGCGAATGACCGTCGAGTTCGGCGCGGCAAAGCCCCGTTTGATCACACAGCAACGGCGCCGGATCGACCACGGCCACGCCCGGGTTGGCCGCCGCTATCTGCGCGAACAGTTGGCTGATGAACGCTTGACGCTTGAAGTGCTCGGCCACTGCCAGCCCGACGTCATCGGTCGGACGGTGCAACATGGCCAGGCGGCTGAGGCGGTATGGCGGACTGAATGGCTGCAGTGGCGCCTCCTTGATCAGCCAGACGCGGTGCCCGCCTTTACGCAATTGCCGGACGGTGGCCTGTAATCCTTCGGCCAGTTGCTGTTCGGCATTGGCCCAGTCGTAACGACCACGGGGATCTTTCAGGGCATGCCCGAGATCGCCTTTCGCATCGCCATAGAGGTACAGGCTCCAGCGCGCGACCAGCACCACATCGTCCACCGATTGCGGTTTCAAGGCCTGCTCGACCCGGCGATTGAAACGCGCACACCGTTGATCGTGCTCAAGTCCTTCAACCGGAATACAGCCCGGGGAGCTGGTGAGAATCACGCTGATGCCATGCTGTTGAGCCCCCTCTTCGAACACCGGAATCAGCGCGGTGGCGTGACTGTCACCCCAGACCAACACGCGAGAGGACAGCGTTGGCGCCCCGTAGTGACAGAAAAGTTTGTCGTCAGGGGTTTTATCGTCGGCCAGGCACCGCATCAGTTCCGGGCGCCATTCCTTCGCTTTGGCATATTGCAGCGCTTGATCGGACAGGCGCGCGGGCAAGCCATCGGTCCAGCGCAACGCTTGACCGGCCAGGCCCAGCACCAGCACACCGACGCCCGCCGCCAGCAGAATCTGCCGACGCCCCGCCAACAGCCGCCGTTCACGGAACGGCGTCTCGACGAATTTCCACGACAGGTAACCCAGCACCAGGGTGAGCAGAATCAAGCCGGCAATATCATACGGACCGGACTCCTCGACACTGGCGTAGCTGGCGAACACGAACACCGGCCAATGCCACAGGTACCAGGAATAGGAAATCAGCCCGAGGCCGACCAGCACGCGACTGGCCAGCAGGCCCCCGACCAGAGTCTGTCGATGGCCGTTGGCCCAGATCAGCGCAACCACGCCCAGGGTCGGCAGTAACGCCGCAACACCCGGGAATGGCGTGGCTCTGTCGTAGCCCAATACCGCCAGCACAATCAGCCCGAACCCGGTCAGGCTGACCGCTTGAGCACCAGCGGGTGTCAGACGCCATTGGCTTCTGGGCGCAACGGCCAGCATGGCGCCGGCCAACAACTCCCAGGCACGCATCGGCAACAGGAAAAACGCTTTTTCAGGATGATGCGCAACAGCCCAGACGCTGAGCCCGAAGGACACCAGCAACACAGCGAACAGCGCCAGACGCCAATGTTTCAGTCGACTCGACAACAGTGTCAGCAACAGCGGGAAGACGATGTAGAACTGTTCTTCAACCGCCAGTGACCACGTGTGCAGCATTGGCTTGAGATCGGAAGCAGCGTCGAAGTAGCCGTCCTGACGCATGAACAGGATGTTGGAAACGAACATCACCTGGTAGCGCACCGAGCGCCCCAGCTCTTCATAGTCCTTGGGCGCCAGCAGGAACCAGCCCACCGCCAGCACGGCAATGATCATCGCAAACAGCGCGGGGAGGATTCGGCGGGCACGGCGGGCCCAGAAATCGACAAAGCTGAAGCGCCCGGCCTGACGCTGGTTCCAGATGATTGAGGTGATCAGGTAGCCGGAAATCACAAAGAAGATGTCCACGCCGACGAATCCGCCGGTGAACCCTGGAACACCAAAGTGGAACAGCACCACGGCAATCACGGCGATTGCGCGTAAGCCGTCGATGTCCCTTCGATAAGCAAGCGTGCTCATAAACAGTAAGGCCAGTCAGTTGATTGTTTTTATGATCGTTTTTGGTTTTCTAACTGACCGGAGTTAATCACAAACCTCCCATTTTTTACGCAAAAAAAATGGCGCCCGAAGGACGCCATTTTTAGCGGTCTGGAAAACCGTCTTACTTACGCTTCATCGACAAGAAGAACTCGTCGTTGGTCTTGGTCGTTTTCAGCTTGTCGACCAGGAACTCGATGGCAGCGATTTCGTCCATCGGGTGCAGCAGCTTGCGCAGGATCCACATGCGCTGCAACTCGTCGTCGGCAGTCAGCAACTCTTCGCGGCGGGTGCCGGAACGGTTGATGTTGATGGCCGGGAAGACGCGTTTTTCAGCGATACGACGGTCCAGAGGCAGTTCCATGTTGCCGGTGCCTTTGAATTCTTCGTAGATCACTTCGTCCATCTTCGAGCCGGTTTCAACCAGCGCGGTGGCGATGATGGTCAGCGAACCGCCTTCTTCGATGTTCCGCGCGGCGCCGAAGAAACGTTTCGGTTTCTCCAGGGCGTGGGCATCGACACCACCGGTGAGCACTTTGCCGGAGCTCGGGATCACGGTGTTGTAGGCGCGAGCCAGACGAGTGATGGAGTCGAGCAGGATCACCACGTCCTTTTTGTGTTCGACCAGGCGCTTGGCCTTCTCGATCACCATCTCGGCAACCTGCACGTGGCGGGTTGGCGGCTCGTCGAACGTCGAGGCAACCACTTCGCCGCGCACGGTGCGCTGCATTTCGGTCACTTCTTCCGGACGCTCGTCGATCAGCAATACGATCAGATGAACTTCAGGGTTGTTACGAGCGATGTTGGCTGCGATGTTTTGCAGCATGATCGTTTTACCGGCTTTCGGCGGTGCAACGATCAGACCGCGCTGGCCTTTGCCGATCGGCGCGCACAGGTCGATGACACGACCGGTCAAGTCTTCGGTGGAACCGTTGCCGGCTTCCATCTTCATGCGCACAGTCGGGAACAGCGGGGTCAGGTTCTCGAAGAGAATCTTGTTTTTCGCGTTCTCGGGACGATCGTAGTTGATCGTGTCGACCTTGAGCAGCGCGAAATAACGCTCGCCTTCCTTCGGAGGGCGGATCTTGCCAACGATGGTGTCACCGGTGCGCAAGTTGAAGCGGCGGATCTGGCTCGGCGAGACGTAGATATCGTCAGGGCCGGCGAGATAGGAAGCGTCAGCGGAGCGCAGGAAGCCGAAGCCGTCCTGGAGAATCTCCAGCACGCCATCACCGGAGATTTCCTCGCCGCTTTTCGCGTGCTTTTTGAGCAGGGAGAAAATCACGTCCTGCTTGCGCGAACGGGCCATATTTTCTATGCCCATCTGTTCGGCCAATTCGAGCAGTTCGGTAATCGGCTTTTGCTTGAGTTCAGTCAGATTCATATAGGAATGACGTAATCATTTATGGAGGGGGGGAAATTAAGCTTTTGGCTTAATGAGGCCGCGCCGCAGAGAAGGCGACAGGATCGCGTACTTATTCGAAAAGGAGTGCGTCGGCGACGGCTAGCAGGGGGCAGTGGAGAAACCAGTGCGGGGCCGAATGTACCACCTGAGTTTCAGAGCGTCTAGCCCTCAATAACGAAAAGGCCCCGCAATATGCGGGGCCTTTTCCTGACGCTTTATAACAACGCTTAGATGTTGGCGTCGAGGAAGGCAGCCAGTTGCGACTTCGACAGTGCGCCGACCTTGGTCGCTTCAACGTTGCCGTTCTTGAACAGCATCAGCGTCGGGATACCACGCACGCCATGCTTGGCCGGGGTTTCCTGGTTCTCGTCGATGTTCAGTTTGGCAACGGTCAGTTTGCCTTTGTAGGTTTCAGCAATTTCGTCCAGGACAGGAGCGATCATTTTGCAAGGGCCGCACCATTCAGCCCAGTAGTCGACCAGTACAGCGCCTTCGGCCTTGAGGACGTCGACGTCGAAGCTAGCGTCGGTGACGTGTTTGATAAGATCGCTGCTCATGGAAGTCTCCAGGTTGTAAGCAAAAAAACGTGGCCCATCATAGCCGCCCTTCCCTCGTTCAGGAAGGTGCAGTTGATTGAGTCTCGCTATGGTGCCGCATGACTTTGGGTATAGCTCAAGTCACGGGGTGGCGGGAGCGACGAAGGCAATTTCATGCGTCGGAGCAAGTCAACGATGCCGCAAATGCGCCATGAAGGTGCAAATCCGCGTCAGTGAATCGGTTTGCATAACGAGCGGATTCAGCAAAAACGTAGCCTGCAGTCCCTATACCTGTTCTTGGCATAGCCCGTGCTCTGTCGAATCGAAGAAATCATTTCAGCCGATTCGGAGATTGCCATGTCCCTGCGTTACAGCGCCCTTCTCACCGCCCTGTTTGCCAGCCTGATGCTGAGCCAGGCGCCCGCTCACGCCGATGGTCTGGAAGATGTGGTCAAACGAGGCGTCCTCAAGGTGGCCGTGCCTCAGGACTTCCCGCCGTTCGGCTCGGTCGGCCCGGACATGAAACCTCGCGGCCTGGATATCGACACCGCCAAGCTGCTGGCCGACCAGCTCAAGGTCAAAATTGAACTGACCCCGGTCAACAGCACCAACCGCATTCCGTTCCTGACCACCGGCAAGGTTGATCTGGTGATCTCCAGCCTGGGCAAAAACCCCGAGCGCGAGAAAGTCATCGATTTCTCCAGTGCCTATGCGCCGTTCTACCTCGCCGTGTTCGGCCCGCCCGACGCCGACATCAAAAGCCTGGACGACCTCAAGGGCAAAACCGTCAGCGTTACCCGTGGCGCCATCGAAGACATCGAACTGACCAAAGTCGCTCCCGAAGGCGTGACTATCAAGCGCTTCGAAGACAACAACTCGACCATCGCCGCGTACCTCGCCGGGCAAGTCGACCTGATCGCCAGCGGCAACGTGGTGATGGTGGCAATCAGCGAGAAAAACCCGAAACGCGTGCCAGCGCTGAAAGTGAAGCTCAAGGACTCGCCCGTCTACGTCGGCGTGAACAAGAACGAGCCGGCGTTGCTGGGCAAGGTCAATCAGATCCTCGCCACCGCCAAGACCGACGGCGCGCTGGAGAAGAACTCACAAACCTGGCTGAAAGAGCCGTTGCCGGCCGATCTCTGATCGTCGCTCGGGAGACTGGATATGGCCTATCAGTTCGACTTTCTGCCGGTGGTGCATAACACCGACCTGCTGCTGCGCGGCGCACTGTTCACCCTTGAGTTGACGGCCATTGGCGCGGTACTCGGGGTGGGACTGGGCATTGTCGGGGCGTTGGTGCGGGCGTGGAACATTCGTCCGTTTTCCACAATCTTCGGTGTCTACGTCGAGTTGATCCGCAATACACCGTTCCTGGTGCAGCTGTTTTTCATCTTTTTCGGCTTGCCATCGCTGGGCGTGCAGATTTCCGAATGGCAGGCGGCGGTGCTGGCGATGGTGATCAACCTCGGTGCCTACTCGACCGAGATCATCCGCGCCGGTATCCAGGCGATCCCCCGAGGGCAGCTGGAAGCCGCGGCTGCCCTGGCGATGAGCAGATTCGAAGCATTCCGCCACGTGATCCTGCTGCCGGCGCTGGGCAAGGTCTGGCCGGCCTTGAGCAGCCAGATCATCATCGTCATGCTCGGCTCGGCAGTCTGTTCGCAGATCGCCACCGAAGAATTGAGCTTCGCCGCCAACTTCATTCAATCGCGCAATTTCCGCGCCTTTGAAACCTATGCCCTGACCACGCTGCTGTACCTGTGCATGGCGCTGCTGATCCGCCAGTTGTTGAACTGGATCGGTCGCCGATTCATAGCAAGGAGCAGCCAATGAGCGATTTCACGTTCTGGGACGTGGTGCGCAACCTCCTCACCGGCCTGCAATGGACCCTGGCGCTGTCGCTGGTGGCGTTTATCGGTGGCGGGCTGATCGGCTTGCTGATCATGGTCATGCGCATCTCGAAAAAGTCCCTGCCGCGCAACGTCGCCCGCACCTATATAGAGCTGTTCCAGGGCACGCCGCTGTTGATGCAGCTGTTTCTGGTGTTCTTCGGCGTGGCGCTAGCCGGTGTGGAGATTTCACCGTGGATGGCGGCGGCGCTGGCCTTGACGCTGTTCACCAGCGCCTATCTGGCCGAAATCTGGCGCGGTTGCGTCGATTCAATTCCCGACGGCCAGTGGGAAGCCTCGTCGAGCCTGGCGCTCAATCCGCTGGAACAATTGCGCTACGTGATCCTGCCGCAAGCGCTGCGCATTGCCGTGGCGCCGACCGTGGGTTTCTCGGTGCAAGTGGTCAAAGGCACCGCCGTGACCTCGATCATCGGCTTCACCGAGCTGACCAAGACCGGCGGCATGCTCGCCAACGCGACCTTCGAACCGTTCATGGTCTACGGCCTCGTCGCCCTCGGATACTTCCTGCTTTGCTACCCCTTGTCCCTCAGTGCGCGCTACCTGGAAAGGAGACTGCATGCCTCTGCTTAGAATTTCCGCCCTGCATAAATATTACGGCGACCACCATGTGCTCAAAGGCATCGACCTGAGCGTCGAGGAAGGCCAGGTGGTGGCGATCATCGGGCGCAGCGGCTCGGGCAAATCCACTTTGCTGCGCACCCTCAATGGCCTGGAATCGATCAACGACGGCGTAATAGAAGTCGATGGCGAATACCTCGACGCCGCCCGCGCCGATTTGCGCAGCCTGCGGCAGAAAGTCGGGATGGTGTTCCAGCAGTTCAACCTGTTCCCGCACCTGACCGTCGGCGAGAACGTGATGTTGGCCCCGCAAGTGGTGCAGAAAGTGCCAAAGGCCAAGGCTGTCGAGCTGGCGCGGGAGATGCTGGAACGGGTCGGGCTGGGGGAAAAGTTTGATGCCTTCCCGGATCGATTGTCTGGCGGGCAGCAACAGCGGGTGGCGATTGCCCGTGCTTTGGCGATGTCGCCGAAGGTGTTGCTGTGCGACGAGATCACTTCGGCACTGGATCCGGAATTGGTCAATGAGGTGCTGAGCGTGGTTCGGCAGCTGGCCAAGGAAGGCATGACGCTGATCATGGTGACCCATGAAATGCGTTTTGCCCGGGAGGTTGGGGATAAGTTGGTGTTCATGCATCAGGGCAAGGTGCATGAGGTGGGGGATCCGAGGGTGCTGTTTGCGAACCCGCAGACGGCGGAGTTGGCGAATTTCATTGGCACCGTCGAAGCGACAGCCTGAAATACCCTCAGCGCCTGTAAAGGCCTCATCGCTAGCAGGCTAGCTCCCACAGGGGTACGCATTCCAATGTGGGAGCTAGCTGTGATCTCTCTGTAGGTTGTTCACTCGGGGCTTTTCCGGGAAATTGGAGGTGCGAACCAAACCAAGTACCTGGAGGCCCCGAGTGAACACTCATAAAAATGCCCGATTAACCGTTTCTGG
>NZ_JBOFQE010000015.1:0-11060 GCF_051660785.1 Pseudomonas sp. | reverse complement strand
GGCTTGCTGGCGATGCTGTGTCAGTCGACAACAAAGCGTCTGACACACCATCGCCAGCAAGCCGGCTCCTACAGGATCGTGTTTCTTCATTAAACCTTTGCCCTTGCGCCGCGGTCACTGAAAGAAGACTTTCAGGACGCATACCGCCGGCATGGGAACCTCCCCCGACTACGCAAAACAATGGTTCAACGCCCGCGACTGGAAGCCGTTCGCCTTTCAGAAGCAAGTGTGGGCGGCGGTTAGACGCGGTGAGTCCGGGTTACTTCACGCCAGCACCGGCGCCGGTAAAACCTATGCAGTCTGGTTTGCCGCGCTCAATCGCTTCGCCAGGTCGATTGCTCCTGTTGAAAACCCTCGTAAACGAAAACCCCTTGCCGAACCGCTGACAGTCCTGTGGATAACCCCCATGCGCGCGCTGGCGGCGGATACGGCTCGTGCGCTGGAAACGCCATTGCTGGATTTGCAGATCCCCTGGAGCGTCGGCCTGCGCACCGGCGACACCAGCAGCAGCGAACGTGCACGACAGAGCCGGCGCCTGCCAACGACGCTGATTACTACCCCCGAAAGCCTGACCCTGATGCTCGCCCGTGCCGATGCGCAAACAGCGCTGTCGACCTTGCGCATGGTGGTGGTCGACGAATGGCACGAACTGCTCGGCAACAAGCGTGGCGTGCAGTTGCAACTAGCCCTCGCCCGTTTGCGTCGGTGGAATCCGGACCTGATCGTGTGGGGCGTTTCCGCGACGCTGGGTAACCAAGCCCATGCCGAACAGGTTTTGATCCCGCAGGGTGGCGGCATCAGCGTCCAGGGCCAAACGTCCAAGGAACTGCGGGTCGATACGTTGCTGCCACCGGCCATCGAGCGATTTCCATGGGCCGGACACATTGGTTTGAAGATGTTGCCGCAAGTGGTCGTCGAAATAGAGTCCAGCCCCAGCAGCCTGGTGTTCACCAATACACGCGCGCAATCCGAGATCTGGTATCAGGCCTTGCTGGAGGCTCGCCCCGATTGGGCCGGGCTGATCGCCTTGCATCACAGCTCACTCTCACGAGACACCCGCGACTGGGTCGAGCGAGCGCTGAAGGAAGGTCAGCTCAAAGCCGTGGTCTGCACTTCAAGCCTGGACCTTGGGGTGGATTTCCTGCCGGTGGAACGGGTGCTGCAAATCGGCTCGGCCAAAGGTGTGGCGCGTCTGATGCAACGTGCCGGGCGCTCCGGTCATGCGCCGGGGCGGGTGTCGCGGGTGACACTGGTGCCGACTCACAGCCTGGAGCTGATCGAAGCGGCGGCGGCTCAGGACGCCGTGGCACAACGCCGTATCGAGCCTCGCGAGTCGCCGCACAAACCGCTGGACGTGCTGGTTCAACACTTGGTCAGCATGGCGTTGGGCGGAGGGTTTCTGCCCGATGAGTTGTATGAAGAAGTCCGTGGTGCCTGGGCCTATCGCGATCTCACCGCGGCGGATTGGACTTGGGCGCTGGCTTTCGTACGCAACGGTGGACTTTCCCTGACAGCCTATCCGGATTATCGCCGGGTCGAACCTGACGAACATGGGGTCTGGCGCGTACCGGATGCGCGGTTGGCGCGGCGACATCGCATGAGCATCGGCACCATCGTCAGCGATGCGAGCATTCAGCTGAAGTTCTGGAGCAAGGGTGGCGGCGGCAAGCAGTTGGGCAGTGTCGAGGAAGGATTTATTGCCCGACTCAAGCCGGGCGACGGTTTTCTGTTCGCGGGGCGCTTGCTGGAGTTGGTGCGGGTGGAAAACATGACGGCTTACGTCAAACGCAGCACCGCGAAAAAAGCCGCGGTGCCGCGCTGGAATGGCGGACGGATGCCGCTTTCCAACGAACTGGCGCAAGCAGTGGTCACGCGTTTCAGTGCGGCGGAGCAAGGCGAGTTCATCGGCCCGGAGATGCGGGCGTTGCGTCCGCTGCTGGAAGTGCAACAACGCTGGTCCGGGCTGCCGACTTCGAATACGTTGCTGGCCGAGGCGCTGAAGTCCCGCGAAGGCTGGCACCTGTTCCTTTACCCATTTGCCGGGCGCCAAGTGCATCTGGGACTGGCGAGTTTGCTGGCGTGGCGGGTCAGTCAGCAGCAGGCGGTGACGTTTTCCATTGCGGTCAACGATTACGGACTGGAGTTACTCAGCGCCACGGCTGTGGACTGGTCGCAGGTGTTGAACCCCGAACTGTTGAGTCCCGAGCATTTGTTGAAAGACGTGCTCGCCAGTCTGAACGCCGGCGAGCTCGCGGTGCGCCGCTTTCGGGAAATCGCACGAATTGCCGGGCTGGTGTTTGCCGGCTACCCCGGCGCACCGAAAAGCACGCGGCAGGTTCAAGCCTCCAGCGGGCTGTTCTTTGAAGTGTTCAAACAGTACGACGCGGGGAATCTGTTGCTGGCCCAGGCCGGGGAAGAAGTCCTGCGGGAAGAACTGGATATTCAGCGTCTGGAACAGACGTTGGCGCGACTCAATCGGCTGAAAATGGACCTGCATCACATCAAGCGTCCTACACCGCTGGGGTTTCCGCTGTTGGTTGAGCGCATGCGGGAAAGCATGAGTTCGGAGAAGCTCGCGGACCGTATCCGACGCATGGTTACCGACCTTGAGAAAACCGCCGAAACCGGAAAAACCTGATGAGTACGCCCTATCCCGTGCGGCTGGCCGGTGAAGAACTGTGGCTGCTGCCGGAAAAAGCCATCTACTGGCCTGCGCAACAAGCGCTGCTGATCGCTGATGTGCATTTCGGCAAGGCTGCGGCCTATCGAAGCCTGGGTCAGCCGGTGCCGCATGGCACCACCGCCAGCAACATCGCAGTGCTGGACGGGCTGTTGGCGGCCCTGCCCTGCCGACAGTTGATTTTCCTTGGGGACTTTCTGCACGGGCCAGGCTCCCATGCCACCGGCACGTTAAGCGCACTGTCTGCGTGGCGGGCACGGCACCCGGATCTGCCGATGACACTGATCCGCGGCAACCACGACAAACGCGCCGGAGACCCGCCAGCCTCATTAGACATTCGCGTAGTGCCTGAACCGCTGCTGCTCGGGCCGTTCGCCTTGCAACATGAGCCCGATCCGCATCCGCACCGGCATGTGCTCGCCGGACATGTGCATCCGGTTTATCGGCTGAACGGCCGGGGTCGACAGAGCCTGCGACTGGCCTGTTTCAGATTGGGAGAGGACATCAGCGTGCTACCGGCCTTCGGCGCGTTTACCGGCGGTTATCAGGTCGAACGGGACGACAGCTGCCGGATCTTTGTCATCGGCGACAACGAAATATGGCCAGTCAGCTGAAGTCTTCAGGGACTACAGCTGACTGGCCATTCATTTTTCGATGACAGATCAGGCTACCGGCGCGGGAGGCGGCTCATCCGGCAGAGTAGGCTCACCGGGCTCGGTCGGTTGTTCGTTGGGGGTATCGGGATCAGGCTGACCGGGGATGCCCCCTGCCATGCTGATAGGTGGATGTGCCAACAAGGACCAGGCCAAGACGCCAACCTGATTGGGCTCAAGCCTTGCCAGTTCGGCACTTATTTGCGGATCGATCTTCATAAAGCACTCCTGAGCGATGGCCCCGTCCGCTGTGCGCGAACCGGGCAGTACACCCAATAGAGTGTCTACCCGCTCAAGAATTCCCGCGACCTGCCAGATGAATCGTTCAGGTGCGTGGCAGGGTCACGCCGCGTTGGCCCTGATACTTGCCGCCACGGTCCTTATAGGACACTTCGCACTCTTCGTCGGATTCAAGGAACAGCATCTGCGCCACGCCTTCGTTGGCGTAGATTTTCGCCGGCAGGTTAGTTGTGTTCGAGAATTCCAGGGTCACGTGCCCTTCCCACTCAGGCTCAAGCGGGGTGACGTTGACGATGATGCCGCAGCGGGCGTAGGTGCTTTTGCCCAGGCAAATGGTCAATACGTTGCGCGGAATACGGAAGTATTCAACGGTACTGGCCAGAGCGAAAGAGTTCGGCGGGATGATGCAGACGTCACTGTGGATATCGACGAAGCTGCCGGCATCGAAATTTTTCGGGTCGACAATGGCCGAGTTGATGTTGGTGAACACCTTGAAATGATTGGTGCACCGAACGTCGTAGCCGTAACTCGACACGCCGTAGGAGATCACACGGTTATCGTCGCTGCCGCGAACCTGACGCTCGACGAACGGCTCGATCATGCCGTGTTCCTGCGCCATGCGGCGAATCCACTTGTCCGATTTGATGCTCATGGCGGGTGTCCTGAATAGCGAGGTGGAAAAATTCTGTCCGGCATCTTACCGGTCGCGCGCTCCGGGTTCAAAGTCCGGGGCATAATTCTCGGCGATCCCCCGTGATATCTGGGCCTTCACCGCAAATCGATGCACCGTCAGTCATGAAAACAGAGAAACCTTCGCCGCAAGCATTGGCACGTTCCGGAAAAAGGGTTAAGGTGGCGCCACTGTGCTGCTTGTGTCACTGAGAATCTCTACACGATATGTTGAATTTCGATCCAACCATCTACAAGAATTTTTCCTGCTCTTTGCACTCAGTCTCGGCCAGGGTTCTTCCTGCGTCGCAGTTATCTTTGTTCAAGGAGTTACACCATGTCTAATCGCCAAACTGGTACCGTTAAGTGGTTCAACGATGAAAAAGGCTTCGGCTTCATCACTCCACAATCCGGTGACGACCTGTTCGTTCACTTCAAAGCTATCCAATCCGACGGCTTCAAAAGCCTGAAAGAAGGCCAACAGGTTTCTTTCATCGCTACCCGCGGTCAGAAAGGCATGCAAGCTGAAGAAGTTCAAGTTATCTAACTTGTACTTGCTTTAGTAAAAAGCCCCGCCCTCAAAAGCGGGGCTTTTTTGTGCCTGAGTGTTTTGCAGGCAAAAAAAATCGCAGCCAGTGGCTGCGATTTTTTGCGTCTTACCAGGCCACGCCAAACCCTGCGGTGTAACGGGTCTTTTCCAGATCGGCATCGTCGGTGCCGCTGATGACGTCTCGCTCGGCCTTCAGGTTAAGCGATGCCCACTCGGTGACTTTGTAACGCAACCCGACCTCGGCATCCAGCGCGTAATCCGCCACGCCCGACAGCGGCTTGCCCACTTCGCCGTTGGTGAAGAACTCGACCTGCTTGCCAATCAGGTAGCGGTTGTAATCCCACTTCATCGCCAGGGAGTAGAAGTTTTCCTTGCTGCCATCGGAGAACTTATAGTCCGTGCGGTTGATCAGCGAGCCCAGGGAGAACGCGCCCAGTTCGTCATCCCAGAACTGGTAACCCGGACCCGTACCGACCGTGCGCTGACGGGAAAGGTCTTCAACCTTGTCGCGCTTATAGACTGCGCGGCCCTGCCAGAACCATTTCTCGGTCAGGAAGCGGTCGAGCGAGTACTCGCCCCGCCAGTTGTCGGTGGTGACCACGTCATCCTGGAATTCGCGGTTGTACTCGCCTTCAGCGATATGCCGCCATTTGCCATGGCGGGCAGTGGTCTTGAAGTCGATGTCGTAGTCATCGGTATCTTTTTCCGCGCGCTGGTAATCCAGCGCCGCGTCGATATTCCCTTTCCACACCAGATCTTCAACGACCGGCTTGGGTTTGAGAATCTGCTGGATACTCGCCAGTTCGACTGTCTTCGGTGCTTCGCCATTTTCCAGCGTCACCTTGCCGTCGTCTGCCGCATGCAGTGACTTGGCCTTCTCGCCGGTGTAGGCATCCTGCTTGACCAGCAGTTCCTGATCACTTTCCAGGGTTTTCACCTGTTTCCAGTCGATCGGGACCGCACCGGCGTATTCGGTCTGGATCAGCAATTTACCGCCATCGAACAGCGTGATCTTGCCGCTCAGCTTGTCACCGTTTTTCAACCAGACGGTATCAGCGAGCAGGGGCGTAGAAGCACTCAGGACAGCAAGGCACAGCAGGGTTCTGGACACCATAAGCAAATACAGGCTCAAGATTGCGAAAAAAAGTCGGCATTATCCGAAGGAATAAGACCCTAGCATGGACTGACCCGACTATTTCTATTGAGTTCATTTCTCAATGGCTGATTCAGGACTTACTCTACAGACGGTAATGCGAACTTTTTCAGGAACCACGGACGTGACCGACTCAACCACTGAAACCGAAAGTGCCGCGCAAATCCGACGCACGGCGCTCTACCTGACCCTCGCGCAGGTGCCCGAGGGCAAAGTGGTGAGCTATGGTCAACTTGCCGAGCTCGCCGGACTGGGACGAGCCGCCCGCTGGGTGGGACGCACATTGAGTCAACTGCCCGGCGACACTAAATTGCCATGGCACCGTGTACTGGGCGCCGGCGGCCGGATCAGCCTGCCCGTGGGCAGCCCTTCAGGGGACGAGCAGCGCGCGCGATTGCGCTCCGAAGGCGTCAGTATCCTGAACAATCGTGTTGATATTCAGCGCCATGGCTGGCGCCCGGTAGAGCACAGCGGTTAGAGTGCGCGCTTTGTTTCCGTAATTCTTGAGGCAGACTCCAGCCCATGCCCCGTAAAACCTGGCGCGCCGCGCTCGCCGCCTATGCCAGCCCCTCGACGCTTGTGTTGTTGTTGCTTGGTTTCGCCGCCGGCCTGCCCTACATGCTGGTGTTTTCGACGCTTTCCGTCTGGCTGCGTGAAGCCGGTGTGGCCCGCGAAACCATCGGTTATGCAAGCCTGATCGGTTTGGCCTATGCCTTTAAATGGGTCTGGTCCCCGCTGCTCGACCAATGGCGCCTGCCCTTTCTCGGCAAGCTCGGTCGACGACGTTCCTGGCTGGTTCTTTCCCAGGCGTTGGTAATCCTCGGCCTGATCGGGATGGGTTTCTGCGACCCGCAAAAGCATTTGTCCTGGTTGATCGCAATTGCCGTGGTCGTCGCCTTTGCCTCGGCGACGCAAGACATCGCAGTTGACGCTTATCGTCTGGAAATCGCCGACGACACTCGCCAGGCCGCGCTCGCGGCCAGCTATATGTCTGGCTATCGGATCGCTGCCCTGCTGGCGACGGCCGGCGCGCTGTTCTTCGCTGAAGGCTTCGGTTCTACAGGCTTCAACTACAAGCATTCGGCATGGGCCGGCACCTACATCTTGTTTGGCGCCCTGATGGTCCCGGCGCTGCTGACTACGCTGTTCATGCGCGAACCGCCCGTGCCCCTGCGCACTCAACTTCAGGCCGGTCGCTACAGTTTCATGCATCAACTGGTGTCGGTGTTTGTGCTGATCGTGCTGCTGGTGTCCGTACCGGCCATGTTCACCCAGCTCTACAACACCGACTTCGCCAGCGTGCTGTTCGAAGGCGTGAGCCCGCTCGACCTGCTGCTCGAAGACCGCGCCTTCCTGCGGGCGATCCTCTACACCACGCTTACGTTTCTGTGCCTGTCGGCCATGGGCCGCCGTGGCCTGGCGCCGGTGCTGACGCCGATCAACGACTTCATTCTGCGTTATCGCTGGCAGGCGTTCCTGTTGCTCGGGCTGATCGCCACCTACCGCATGTCCGATACGGTCATGGGCGTGATGGCCAACGTGTTCTACATCGACCAGGGCTTCACCAAGGATCAGATCGCCAGCGTCAGCAAAATCTTCGGCCTGATCATGACCCTCGTCGGTGCCGGCATGGGTGGCCTGCTGATCGTGCGTTTCGGCATCTTGCCAATCCTGCTGATCGGCGGCATCGCGTCCGCCGGCACCAACCTGCTGTTCCTGATGCTCGCCGACATGGGCGCCAACCTGAACATGCTGATCCTGACCATTTCTTTGGACAACTTCAGTTCGGGCCTGGCGACGTCGGCGTTCGTCGCGTACCTGTCGAGCCTGACCAACCTCAAATTCTCGGCCACCCAGTACGCCCTGCTCAGCTCGATCATGCTCCTGCTGCCACGCCTGATCGGCGGCTATTCAGGGGTCATGGTAGAGAAATTCGGTTACCACAACTTCTTCCTGATCACGGCGCTGCTGGGCGTTCCGACGCTGTTGTTGATCGCCCTGCACTGGTTCCAGGAGAGCCGCCGTGCAGGCCCGACGCCGACACCCGAACCGGTGCCGACCCAGGTCGCGGAAGAATCGTAGGACATTTCGCAGAGGGCGCGATGATTCCCGCCCTCGTGCCACACCGCCGACCGCACGCCTGTACGCCAGCGGATCTCGCCCGTACAATGCTCCGTCATTTCTCGTCATCAGCAACCGACAACGGCCAACCATGCGCACCAGTCAATTTTTGCTCGCCACACAGAAAGAAACGCCTTCCGACGCGGTCGTCATCAGCCATCAGCTGATGCTGCGCGCCGGCATGATCCGCAAACTCGCCTCGGGCCTGTACACCTGGCTGCCGATGGGCTTGCGAGTGATGCGCAAGGTCGAAGCCGTCGTTCGTGAAGAAATGAACGCCGCAGGCTCTCTCGAAGTGTTGATGCCGAGCACGCAACCGGCTGAGCTGTGGCAGGAATCCGGTCGCTGGGAAGAGTACGGCCCTGAATTGCTGCGCTTCAAGGATCGCCACGGTCGCGATTTCTGCGCCGGCCCGACCCACGAAGAAGTCATCACTGATCTGATGCGCAACGAGCTGAGCAGCTATAAACAGTTGCCGATCAACCTGTACCAGATCCAGACCAAATTCCGTGACGAAATCCGCCCACGCTTCGGTTTGATGCGCGGCCGCGAATTCATCATGAAGGACGCCTATTCGTTCCATGCTGATCAGCCTTCGCTGCAGATCACCTACGACCGCATGCACCAGGCGTACTGCAACGTGTTCACCCGTCTGGGCCTGAAGTTCCGTCCTGTAGAAGCCGACAACGGCTCCATCGGCGGCGCCGGTTCCCACGAGTTCCACGTGCTGGCCGAATCCGGCGAAGACGACATCGTCTTCAGCAACGGTTCCGACTACGCCGCGAACATCGAGAAAGCCGAAGCCGTGCCACGGGAAACCACCCGCCCGGCACCTGCTGAAGAGCTGCGCCTGGTCGACACGCCAGATACCAAGACCATCGCCGCGCTGGTGGAAAAATTCAATCTGCCGATTGAAAAGACCATCAAAACCCTGGTGGTTCACGCTGAAGAGAAAGGCAAGCTGATTGCCCTGATCATCCGTGGCGACCATGAGCTGAACGAAATCAAGGCCGGCAACCAGCCTGGCGTTGCCAGCCCGCTGGTCATGGCGTCCGAAGCCGAACTGCGCGACGCCATCGGCGCCGGCGCCGGTTCCCTTGGCCCACTGAACCTGCCACTGCCAATCATCATCGACCGTTCCGTCGAGCTGATGAGCGACTTCGGCATCGGTGCCAACATCGACGACAAGCACTACTTCGGCGTGAACTGGGAGCGTGATCTGCCAGTTCCGACCGTTGCCGACCTGCGTAACGTGGTCGCCGGCGATCCAAGCCCGGATGGCAAGGGCACCCTGGAAATCAAGCGCGGCATCGAAGTCGGGCACATCTTCCAGCTGGGCAACAAGTACAGCAAGGCGATGAAGTGCGAAGTGCTGGGCGAGAACGGCAAGCCAGTCACCCTGGAAATGGGTTGCTACGGCATCGGCGTTTCCCGCGTGGTGGCTGCGGCCATCGAGCAGAACAACGACGCGAACGGGATCATCTGGAGCGACACACTGGCGCCCTTCCAGGTTGCCCTGGTGCCATTGCGCTACGAGACCGAACAGGTTCGCGAAGCCACCGACAAGCTGTATGCAGAACTGACTGCAGCCGGCTTCGAAGTGCTGCTGGACGATCGCGACAAGAAAACCAGCCCGGGCATCAAGTTCGCGGACATGGAGCTGATTGGCATTCCTCACCGGATCGTGGTCAGTGACCGCGGCCTCGCCGAAGGCAATCTGGAATACAAGAGCCGTACCGAACCTGAAGCGCAAGCGCTGCCGGTTGCCGACGTGCTGTCTTTCCTCCAGGCCCGTATCCGCCGCTGACACCAGATAGAGAAGTCATGTTCAAGCGAAACACCTTAGGCCTCGGTGGTGCCGCCCTGTGCGGCACCCTGCTGGTCAGCGGCTGTGCCAATCACATGTCCCAACGCAGCGAGCACGAGGAGCGTGTCGAGCGCAAATTGCTCGATCACAGCCTGCAGATCGATGTCGGTGAGCCCAAGGTGCTTGAGCTGCCGCAACGGCGGGTGAAAATCCACGAGCAGAAGACGTTCGAAGTCACCGAATTCGAAGTCACGCGTCACTACGACCGCTACACGCCTTACCAACCCTGGCGGGAGGTCTACGAGATCCCGTTGGGCGCGGTGGCAGTGGTGGGCGGTGTCGGCGCCAACGTGGTCAACGTGTTTGCCCTCGGCAGCCTGCCGGACAGCGTCACCAAGGATTGGATGAGCTACGGTTTTGCCGGGCTCAACCCGTTCATGAACGTGCAGTCCAACGGGCGGGCGCAGCAAAACCTGGCCGGGATCGATGAAATCCAGCTCGACAAGCGCACCGAATACTCGAGCCTGCCCTGGAGCGAGCGTCCGGTGGTGGTGAAAGCCGGCAAGGAAACGTTCGAGCTGAGCACCGACAAAAACGGTGTTTTACGCATTAACCTGCTGGACAGCCCGTTCGCCGAACATGACATCAATCATCTGAGCCGACTGTTGATCAGTGTCGAAGATGGTCAGGACGATGTGCACACCGACTCGTCCCTGGCGGTCAGCAGTGGCTTGCGCGGCAAGCTGCTCGAAGCCCATGGCCTGATTTATGACGACCTCGAAGACGACGAAGTGAGCCAGTGGGTACACCGGGTCAAGCGCTTGTCGGAACTGGGTCTGGAAGAAGAAGCCAGCGAGCTGGAGCAAAGCCTGATCGAACTGACCCGCAATGATCCAGAGTTGCAGACCGAGTTTCTCAAGTCGTTGACAAGGGATGCCGGACGACTCGTCGCTGATCCAAACCCGAATTAAGGCTGGAAAGCTTCGCTAGCAGGCTAGCTCCCACAGGGGATTTGAGGCGGTCACCGTCCACAGCAAATCCAATGTGGGAGCTAGCTGTGTAAACCCACCACGTTGTTCACGGATGCTATTCGGCTAATCGGTGGCAAATAACTCAGGCTGGCATGCGGGCGATGCCAGTTGTACTCGTGCAACCACGACGTCAGGTAGGTCGCGCGTTGGTCTGAG
>NZ_JBOFQE010000014.1:0-84485 GCF_051660785.1 Pseudomonas sp. | reverse complement strand
CGGCTTGCTGGCGATGGCGATTTTGAAGACGCCATCGCCAGCAAGCCGGCTCCTACAGGTTTTGCGGCGTTTTCCCAGTCAGCGTATTTCTGACAGGCACAAAAAAGCCCGACTCAATGGTCGGGCTTTTTCATTCCTGAAGCAGTGCTTATTTAGCACGGCCTTTGTAGGAACCGCCTTCGCGGGTATCGATCTCGATCATGTCGCCGATTTCGATGAAGTCAGCAACCGACAGCTCGGTACCGTTCTTCAGTTTGGCAGGCTTCATTACCTTGCCGGAAGTGTCACCGCGAGCGGAACCTTCGGTGTAGTCAACCTGACGCACGATGGTGGTCGGCAGCTCTACGGAAACCAGACGCTCTTCGAAGAAGATCGCTTCGCAAACATCGGTCATGCCTTCTTCAACGAAAGGCAGAACGGCTTCGATGTCTTCAGCGTTCAGCTCGTACATGGTGTAGTCGGTGGTGTCCATGAACGTGTAGGTGTCGCCGCTGATGAAGGACAGGGTCGCTTCTTTGCGGTCGAGGATTACGTCGTCCAGTTTGTCGTCGGCGCTGTAAACGATCTCGGTCTTGTAACCGGTCAGCAGGTTTTTCAGCTTGGTCTTCATGATCGCGCTGTTACGACCGGATTTGGTGAATTCAGCTTTCTGAACCAGCCAAGGATCGTTTTCGAGACGGATCACGGTACCGGGTTTCAGTTCTTTACCAGTTTTCATTGCGAATATCCGAATTTGGATGGGATTTACAAAAATCTAGGCCGCGTATCATATCCAATTTACATAAAACTGTACCAGCGCCGCGGCAAGATCCGCCTGCAAGGCCTGTTCCAGACACCACATCTCGGCGTGTTTTTGCAGCTCTGGCCAGTGTTTACAAGTCGTTCGCCAGTGGTCGGACACATCATGACCTGCATTCCACGCTCGCCAAATACCGCTGATCGCCTCGCTGGCGGGCCCGGACAGGCCTTTTGTGTAAAGAGTCAGGAAGGCGTCGAGCTTGTCCAGATGGATATCTTCGTCCTGCTGATAGATGTGCCAGAGCAGCGGCCGCCCTGCCCATTGCGCGCGGACAAAGGAATCTTCGCCACGTACGGCGTTGAAATCGCAACACCAGAGCAAGTGATCGTATTGATCCTGTCGGACGAACGGCAGGATTTGCACGGTCAATTCGCCGCGCACGTGCACCGCGCCAGCCGCCAGTCGATCGACGCCCAGCCAGCGTTCGACATCCCCGAGAATCCGCCCTTCGGGCACCAGCAGATGCGTGGGTATCGAATCGAAGGCCATCGCGTCCAGCCAGCTGGCCAATCCGGCATTTTCGTAGGCAAACAGTGAGATCAGCTGTGCATTCGGTGCGCGATCAATCCCCAGGCCTTGCAGGAATTCTCGCTGTGCCTCGGGGTTTTGCTGAAATGCGCTGCGACGTTCAAGCAAACCGTTCTCACGCAGCAGCCCCCCCGTGCCTTTCTGGAATCCAGGAAAGAAGAAGTACTTCTGTACGCTCTTGTACTTTACCGACGGCAAACCGTGACAGCCGATCACCCAGTCTTCAGCGCTCAGGTAGTCGAGGTTCATCCACAGCGGCGGCTTTTCCCGCGAGGCCATGGCCTCCATGTAGGCGCTCGGCAACTGGCAGGCGAACGCGGCGATCACTACATCGGCGGCTTCAGCGGGTTGCCATTCGATTGGCCACTGACGTACTTCCACACCTTGCTGCCACTGCTGCCCGGTATGGATGTCGATTTCAGGACAGATGCGTTCGAAGGCGCGCAGGTCATCGACCCACAACCGCACCGCCACAGCATGCTCGGCCACCAGCTGTCGGGCCAGTCGCCAGGTCACGCCGATGTCGCCAAAGTTGTCGACCACGGTGCAAAAAATATCCCAGCGGGTTTTCAATTCAGGCATTCCAGGCTCCCGTTGGCAAAGGCGCCGATTGTCCGCATAAATTACCTCGCGCAGAAGAGCCGACGGCGATTAATCTTCGTGCGACAATCGCCACTCGCCCGCGACCACCCGCCAGGAGGCAGCCATGCCCTACCGTCCCAACCCGCGCCGCCCGTTGCCGATTCAGCTCAGTGCGCTGCAATTGACCGGCAGCATTGCCCTCGGTCTGTGGCTTGGATTTCTCGCGATCGCGCTGACTTGCTGGGTCGCCTCGCGGCTGCTGTTCAGCGAGCAACTCGCACCCGTCGCCGCCGCGGTAGAGCAACTGGCCAAGCCGCCGGTGGTGGTGCAACCGGTGCCGGACATCCCGCCGCAAAGTCCGCTGTTCGAACAGTACGAAGAGAACCTGCGCAAGAACGAGCAGCAGCAACGCATGGATCAGGCCCGTAGCAGCGGGCGCAATCTGTCCAATCCGAAATGCCAGTTCTGGCTGCAACAGGACAAGACCGCGCCGAGCGAAAAAAGCCGCGCCAACGTCCTGCAATTCTGCGACTGACCATGAATAAGCAATCTGTCCACCAGTTGATTATCGACAAGCTTCGGATCGATCTCGACATCGCCGAGCGTGCCGCGCAAACCGCGTACGAAACCGCGACCCACGAAGAAAACATCGCCGAAAACAAGTACGACACTCTGGGCCTTGAGGCGTCTTATCTGGCGGCCGGCCAGGCCAGACGGGTGGAAGAAATCAGGCAGTCACTCACACTCTGCCAGAACCTGACCTTGCGCCCTTACGACGAACAACGCGGCATCGAAGTCGGCGCCCTGCTCGGCCTGGAAGACGAAAAGGGTCGTGAGCAATGGCTGTTTCTGGCCCCTGACGCGGCAGGCCTGAAAGTCGACATGGTGGGGCAGATGATCACCGTCATCACCCCTCGCTCACCACTGGGCAAAAGCCTGCTGGGCAAGTTTGAAGGGGACGAGGTGGAGATTCAGGTAGCGGGTGCTCGGCAACAGTTTGCTGTCACCGAGGTGATCTGAACAGGATCAGTGAACAGGCAGTTCGACGCCGTCGAACAGCTCTTCCAGTTCCTGTTTGTTGTGGCACTGGATGGCCTTGGCCATGACTTCGCGGGTCAGGTGCGGCGCGAACTTCTCGATGAAGTCGCACATGAAACCACGCAGGAAGGTGCCACGACGGAAACCGATTTTGGTGATGCTGGATTCGAACAGGTCGCTGGCATCGAGCATGACCAGGTCGCTGTCGAGTTTCGCGTCGACGGCCATTTTCGCCACGATGCCCACACCCAGCCCAAGGCGAACGTAAGTCTTGATCACGTCGGCGTCGGCGGCAGTGAACACCACTTTTGGCGTCAGGCCGCGATGGCTGAAGGCTTCATCGAGTTTCGAACGGCCGGTGAAACCGAACACGTACGTCACGATCGGGTATTCGGCCAGGGCTTCGAGGGTCAGCTTCGACAGCTTGGTCAGCGGGTGGCCCTGTGGCACGACCACGCAACGGTTCCAGCGGTAGCACGGCATCATCACCAGATCACCGAACAGTTCCAGCGCTTCGGTGGCAATGGCGAAATCCACGGTGCCGTCAGCGGCCATTTCGGCGATCTGCATCGGCGAACCCTGGTGCATGTGCAGGGCAACGTCCGGATATTGCTTGATGAAATTGCTGATCACCGGCGGCAATGCATAACGGGCCTGAGTGTGCGTGGTGGCGATCGACAGGGTGCCTTTCTTCTCGTTGGAGAATTCCTGGGCGATCTGCTTGATGCTTTCAACCTTGCGCAGGATCTCGCCGGCGGTGGTGATGATGCGCTCGCCGGCCGGGGTGACGCGGGTCAGGTGCTTGCCGCTGCGCGCAAAAACCTCGACGCCGAGTTCGTCTTCCAGCAGACGGATTTGCTTACTGATACCCGGTTGCGAGGTGTACAAGCTTTGGGCTGTTGCGGAAACGTTGAGGTCGTGGTGCGCCACTTCCCAGATGTAGCGCAGTTGTTGAAGCTTCATATGAATCCCTCAAAGCAGGTAGACGCCACGGGCATCAGCGACGGTATATAACTATATTAATGGTTTGAAGAATAAATCTAGAACTTTTTTGTCAAATTGCCACTATTCGTGTTCTAGCGATCGCCCTGACGACGACGTTCAACCAGCGGCACCAGATAGACCGGGACCCGCGCCAACTGCAACACCCGCGCAGCGGTCCGGCCCAAAGGCGTTTCCGCGCCAGCACCATGGCTATGACTACCTACGATCAACAAATCCACAGAGAGTTTCTGCGCCTGGTCGAGAATCACCTGCGACGGGTCGCCCTGCAGCACCCGCACCGCTTGAATCCGCTCCAGGTCCAGCTCCCCTTCATCCCCCAACTCTTCACGAAAGCTGTCGAGCACCCGCTGCTCGATGTTGGCAATCACCGTGCTCAGGCCCTGACTGTGAAACTCGTTCAAGGCTTGCTCATCGAGGTAACTCTGCAGCACCGATTCAGCAAACAACCCCATGGGCTCAACCGCGTGCACCACATACAAGTCGGCATTGAATGTCCGCGCCAACGCCAAGGCATGCTGCATCACCAACGGTGCATACAGACCGAGGTCAGTGGCATACAGCATCGAACGAATCATATGACCTCCTCGCGAGCCAACATGGCGGAGATTTGATTCAGCTTAGCAGTGCCTTGGCGAGTACGACGCTCGGCGTAACGCGTTGAACGGCGGGCTTAAACTTTTTGCTCGTTGCTTATGCCGTGGGGTACGTGGCCGGTGGCGACCACTTCACGAGCCAACTCGCAATGGCCGGCCTGATCATCGAAAAACACATCGGCGGCAAACGCTTCGAGGAACGCCGACTTGGTCAGGCCACCCAGAAACAGCGACTCGTCCAGACGAATGTCCCACTCGCGCAACGTGCGGATCACCCGTTCATGCGCCGGTGCCGAACGCGCCGTCACCAGGGCAGTGCGGATCGGACAGGCATCATCGGGAAACTCGCGCTGCAACAGATTGAGGGCGGCGAGGAAGCCTTTGAACGGCCCACCTCGCAAGGGTTCGCGGGCCGATTCACGTTCGCTGGCCTGAAACGCTTCCAGGCCACCAGACTGATAGATCCGCTCGGACTCGTCGGAAAACAGCACGGCGTCACCGTCGAAGGCAATACGCAGTTCATCGCTGGCCGCGCGGCTGGCACCGCCCGACAAAATGGTCGCCGCGGCGAACCCGGCATCCAGCGCACTGCGCACGTCTTCGGCATGGGTGGAGAGAAACAGGTCGCAGCCAAAGGCCTTGAGGTACGGATAAGGACTGCGCCCGCCGACAAACGCCGCACGGGAAATCGCCAGGCCATAATGATCAATCGAGTTGAATACCCGCAGGCCGGTGTCGGCGCTGTTGCGCGACACCAGGATCACTTCGACCCGCGCACGACCAAGGCTGGCGTTCAGGTTCAAGAGTTTCTGCACCAACGGAAACGCATCACCGGGCTCGAGGATTTCGTCTTCGTGTTCAATCTGATATTGCCGGTAGGCCTCGACGCCGCTCGACAAATAGACCTTGTGACTTTCGCTCAAGTCGAACAGCGCTCGCGACGAAATCGCCAGCACCAGTTTGTCGTCAATCGTCTTTGCCATGCCCTTCCCCCTCCGGTTGATCGACTTACGTGTTGCGTCGATCGATAAAACTCAAGCTGCGATACAAGGCTTCGATTCGCGGCAATTCACAGCCCGCCGCTTTGGCCGCCGCCAGAGGTCGCGCATAAATGGCCTGCAGTTCCAGCGGTCGTTTATGCAGAAAATCGTGGTACATGCTCGGCCAATAGTCGGGCATTTTCTCTGTCACCTTGAACAAATGGTCGGCATACCCGGCCGGGATGTCGTGACCGCAGGCGATTGCCCCCTGGACCACTTCGGCCATCAGCGCCTGAATCAGCTCCCGGCAGTCGGCATCGGCCATCAAAGGCGTGGTGCTGGCCCCAAGCAGAACCGACAGGCCGTTGTAAGGGATATTCCAGACCAGTTTTTGCCAGCGTGCCTGGTGCAGGTTCGGCATCGCCTGAGAGTCGATGCCGGCCGCGCGGAACAGTCCGGCGCCCTCCTCGACAATTGTCATTCGCGCCGGCTCATCGGCGGCGAGACCGCTGTGGTAACCGACATTCACTGCGCCGAGCGCTTGATGGGTGATAACGCCAGGCCCTTCACGATGGACGCAGATGAAACACAGTCCGCCGAGCAAGTGCAGGGAATCGGGAAGCAACTCGCGCAAGCTGTCTTCGACGTCCAGGCCATTTTGCAACAGCAAGACTTTGGCATTCGGCGCGGCGGCCTGAATGATGGCGGGCGCCAGGTCAGCGTTGCTGGTGGTCTTTGCACCGACCAGCAACCAGTCGCAAGCCGGCATGTCTTCGGCCGATGAATAGGCCTGGACCGGGTTCAATGTCAGCGCGCCGTGCACCGCACTGTCGACTTGCAGCCCGCGCTCGGCGACCGCTGCAAATTCACTGCGCAGCAAGAAATGCACATCGAAACCGGCACGCGCCAGCATCACCCCGTAGAACCCGCCGATCGCGCCGGTTCCGATAATACCGATTGTCGGTTTGGCAACTGCCCCCATCATGGCAACTCCTCTGCATCTCGACTGAGCGCCTGCCGCACGGCTTCATTGAGCCCGGTGCTGGTCAGGCGCGACTGTACTGGCCCGAAGAACTCGCCGTCGCGCACCACAAACAGCGCCGGCAAATGAAAAACCTGATAACGCTCGACCACCCCGCCATTGTCCCCGGCATCAATCCAGCACAGCCGGTCGATTGCCAGATCGAGTCTTGGCAATTGCTCGCGGGCAAATCGGCAACCGGCGCAGCCGACACTGGTGAAAATCACAAGCGACACACCGCTCATCGCCAGCAGCCGTTGGTCGGCGTCGAAATCGGTCAGTTCCAATTCGACCACTATACTGGGGGAAACAATGTCAAATGGCCGACACATGGAGTCCGTGCTCATGGGACGTTTTATTCCTCATCCTGATGATGTGCCCGTCGAATTAACGTTGCTGAAACCTGAGTGTATTTCACGACAACAGCTGCACACTATCAGTCTCGGGGGCATGGCTTGCAATTACCACCGCGCCTGGCGTCACGGTACGGCGCTGGAAGTGCGCATGCCGACCTTGAACCCCGATTTGCGTTTTCTGGGCTATGTGGCCTGGTGCCTGCGGCGCAAACGCGGTTACCTGGTGGGCATTGCCTTTGTTGACGAGCAGATGATGTTCAGTGCCCGGATGGGCGAGCAGGTGTGCCAGATCGAACGTTATTGTCGCCTGCATGACGCCCACGACGATCTGCAGGAAACCCAGGCGCTGGCCCTCGAATGGGTCCAGCAACATGCCGACGAGTTCTCCCACGACACGGTTCGCAAGGCATTTGCCCAGGCTGTGCTGGATTAAGGGAGGTTATCAATTCGTTGCGAATGCCCCTAAAACCGCTGTCTGCCCATTGTCGAGCCACGGTGTAACGCGCTAAGGTTCGGCTCCCCGACGCGCTTAATTTGCTGTGCTCCGCCGCGCGGGTTCGCTGGCGGCCGGCACCCGTGACCTGACGAGTAAACGATGGCTGATTTACCGATCAACGACCTAAACGTCGCCTCCAACGAGACCCTGATCACTCCCGATCAGCTCAAGCGTGATATCCCTCTGAGCGACGCCGCCTTGCGCACCGTCACCAAGGGCCGCGAAGTCATTCGCAACATTCTTGATGGCACCGATCACCGCCTGTTCGTCGTCATCGGGCCTTGCTCGATCCACGACATCAAGGCTGCCCACGAATACGCCGAGCGCCTGAAAGTGCTCGCCGCGGAAGTCTCCGATACGTTGTATCTGGTCATGCGCGTGTATTTCGAGAAGCCTCGCACCACCGTCGGCTGGAAAGGCTTGATCAACGACCCGTACCTGGATGACTCCTTCAAGATTCAGGACGGTCTGCACATCGGTCGTCAGTTGCTGCTGGACCTGGCCGAGATGGGCCTGCCGACCGCCACTGAAGCCCTTGATCCGATCTCCCCGCAATACTTGCAGGACCTGATCAGCTGGTCGGCCATCGGCGCGCGCACCACCGAATCCCAGACTCACCGTGAAATGGCTTCCGGCCTGTCCTCGGCTGTCGGCTTCAAGAACGGCACCGATGGCGGCCTGACGGTAGCGATCAACGCCCTGCAGTCGGTGTCCAGTCCGCACCGCTTCCTGGGTATCAACCAGGAAGGTGGCGTGTCGATCGTCACCACCAAGGGCAATGCCTACGGCCACGTCGTACTGCGCGGCGGCAACGGCAAGCCGAACTACGATTCGGTCAGCGTCGCGCTCTGCGAGCAAGCGCTGAACAAGGCGAAGATCAAGCCGAACATCATGGTCGATTGCAGCCACGCCAACTCCAACAAGGACCCGGCCCTGCAACCGCTGGTGATGGAGAACGTCGCCAACCAGATCCTCGAAGGCAACCAGTCGATCATCGGCCTGATGGTCGAAAGTCACCTGAACTGGGGCTGCCAGGCCATCCCGAAAGACCTCGCCGACCTGCAATACGGCGTGTCGATCACCGATGCCTGCATCGATTGGTCTGCAACTGAAAACACCTTGCGCAGCATGCACGCCAAGCTCAAGGATGTGCTGCCCAAACGCGCTCGCACCTGATCACGTTTCGCCGCACACAAAAACGCCGGGCTAAACCCGGCGTTTTTTTGTATTCGTATTTTGCGGTTACTGGCTCAGCTTGGCGGCATGCCGCTGGTGACGCTCCATGTAGCGTTCCACATAGGAACACGATGGAATGACGGTGTAGCCCATTTCCTCGGCGTACTCCAGCGCCTTCTCGGTCAAGGCTGCCGCGATGCCGCGACCACGCAACGCGTTGGGCACGAAGGTCCGATAGATATCCAGGGTCTGCTTTCCCAGGTCCATATAGGTCAGGTAGGCACGATGACCGTCCACATTGGTCTCGAACTGATGACCAGCCTGGTCATGGTGGATGGACAACGCCTCGCTCATCACTACTCCTCGCGGGTCTTGAATTCTGACCCCTACCTTACCGATGTTTTTCCGGCGAAGGAACATCTACGCCACCCCGTGCCTGAATGGACACCGAGAAGAGCCGCACCGATCTCGCGCAACCGGGCACGTATCAAATAGTAGGCACCAATGGCAGAAATGCTCAAGGTACGCTCGTCATCGCGCTCAGGGGGCGGGTGCTGCTCCGGGTTACGCAGGGACGGCTCGACCGGAGATATCCGCGGATCGATAGCCTGAACATTGCCGGATGTTGAGACTTAAGACGAACGCGAGCTCTTAAAGTCACCATCAAGATGGATAAAGATTATGAGAGCCACGACGCAAAATCCGAACAAAAGTATGGACGAATCCATATAGACAGACTTTAGCCAAGATTGAGAAAAACAGCTGTGAGTGCACGGAACTTTTTTTCGCCGCATCGCTCAGCGCGGGCCTCCCAGCTGGATATTTTTTAAACAATGCAGTTAAAAGTTGCTCGAAAAAGAATCAACGCCTACAATTTTTTTTGCTTCTTGCTACACGTCAGTTTACTTACTAGAAGTAATGGGTAGTATGTACGCCGGCTATTTCCTCACTCTGAGGAGACAGCTACTTAATAGAAAGTCCTTGAAGGGGAACACGATGAACAACGTTCTGAAATTCTCTGCTCTGGCTCTGGCCGCAGTTCTGGCTACCGGTTGCAGCAGCGTATCGAAAGAAACCGAAGCACGTCTGACTGCTACTGAAGACGCAGCAGCTCGCTCCCAGGCTCGTGCAGACGAAGCTTACCGTAAAGCTGATGAAGCTCTGGCTGCTGCTCAAAAAGCACAACAGACTGCTGACGAAGCTAACGAGCGTGCTCTGCGCATGCTGGAAAAAGCTAGCCGCAAGTAATAGTCCTTCGGGATTGTTATCAAGCCGACCCATTTATGGGTCGGCTTTTTTATTGCCTGATATTTCTTGCCGGCAATAAAAAACCCGCCGACGCGGCCTGCGTCGGCGGGTTCTTTTCAAACGTTACTGCATCGGGTCGACCGGTGTACTCGTCACCATCGGCGCCGAGGAGTTCGGCACTCCGATTTCAACCGGCAAGCCGTCTTCAGCGGCAACCACGTCACGGACCACATCCCAGTTCATGCGCAGGTTATTGGTAATGTCCTCACGCTTGAGCATCGCGTTGATCACCGCCGTGTGCTTGTCGACCACAGAAGGATTGCCCGCGTCATCCAGTGGTGTGTGCGCTTCCAGATAAACCTTGCCGCCACTGACGCCGAATTTGTACGGATCGCTGAGGATGCGTACCGACGTGCCGACCGGCACCATGCCCGCCATCTCCAGCACGTTGTTGTTGAACATGCGGAAGCAGCCGTGGCTGGTGCGCATGCCGATGCCGAACTTCTTGTTCGAACCGTGGATCAGGTAGCCCGGCGTGCCCAGGGTGAATTTGAACGGGCCCAGCGGGTTATCCGGACCGGCCGGCACCACGTTCGGCAGCGGATCGCCATCAGCGGCGTGCTCGGCCTTGATCGACGCTGGAGGGGTCCAGGTCGGATTCGGCGTCTTGGCGATGATGCTCGTATGGGCGATTGGCGAGCCCCAGCCTTCACGACCGATACCCAGCGGGAACGTGTAGACCACGTTGCGGCCTTTTGGGAAGTAGTAGAGGCGGTATTCGGCCAGGTTGATGACGATGCCTTCACGCGGGCCCGGCGGCAGGATGAAGCGCGTTGGCAGGACGATCTCGGTGCCTGCACCCGGCAACCATGGATCAACGCCCGGGTTGGCCGCAACCATTTCCGAGTAGCCCAGATCGTAAGTGGTGCCAAGGTCGGCGAAGGTGTCTTCGTACTTGGCCTTGATCACTTGCACCTGGCCGACGATGTCTTCACCGGGTGGTGGCAGGGGCAGCTCCAATGCGGCTACGGGGCCCGCCACACAAAGGGCGGCAAGAGACAGGCAGCGGGTAACGGCAGGAAAACGCGGCAACATCCGGAAAATCCTTCGCATGATCGACTAAGGGTATAAAAACGCGATTGTACACCGGCATCCGGAATTTCGGGGAGTTGGCCGATAGCAAGCTATCTTTGCCGCTTTACAGCTCGAATCGCAACTCTGGCCAGATCGGTGAGGTACCGCGCTTCTGCGATTCGAGGATGGCCCGGCACAGCGAACACAGGCGCTGGTCCTGGAACACACGACGATCGACACTCGACCAGCGCGGTTGCGCGGGCAGCAGGCTGCCACACAAGGTTCGATCGGCCGAGCCGCCCAGCTCCAGCTGACGGGTCACCAGATGCACTCGCACTTCCTGGCAGGCGAACAGATCCAGCTGTTCGTCAGGCTCGATCAGTTGGTAGGCAAAAAGGGACCAGGCAGGACGCGGCATCGGGGGCTCCAAATCGGGGGCGCCACCTTAGCCGAAACACCGCCGCTAGAAAAGCGTCAAAGCAGCGGTTTCAGTGTCGGCCAGACATTTTCCAGCAACTTGTCCTGAGCGCCCGCAGCCGGGTGCAATCCGTCGGCCTGCATCAAGTCTGGATGGCCGCCCACGCCGTCGAGAAAAAACGGCACCAGAGGGATTTTTTTCTCCTCGGCCAGCGCGCTGTAAACCTTCGCAAAGGCCTCGGTGTAACGAACGCCGTAGTTGGGTGGCAACTGCATGCCGAGCAAAAGCACCTTGGCGCCGCTGTCCCTGGAGCTGTCGATCATCGACGCAAGGTTTTGTTGCAAATTAGCCGGGGGCATTCCGCGCAGTCCGTCGTTGCCGCCCAACTCGAGGATCACCAGCTCAGGCTTATGCTCTGCAAGCAGCGCGGGCAGCCGCGCCTGGCCTCCGGCGCTGGTGTCGCCGCTGATGGAGGCGTTGACCACTTTATCGTCGAAACCTTCGCGCTTGAGCCGTTGCTCAAGCAACGAGACCCACCCCAAGCGGGTATCCAGGCCGAAACCGGCGCTGATACTATCGCCAACGATCAGGACTGTACCCGCCGCTGCGTTCTGGGCCATGCACATCAAGGCCAGGCCAGCACTCAAAAACCACACTCGCATCGGATTCTCCATGGGCGCAAGCATTCTCACCGCGAAGAACCTCAGCAAAGTGGTTCCCAGCGCGGAAGGTGAACTGACTATCCTGCACGAACTCAGCCTGGAACTGAACAAGGGTGACAGCCTGGCCATCGTCGGCGCCTCCGGCTCCGGCAAATCCACCCTCCTCGGTCTGCTTGCCGGCCTCGACCTGCCGAGCAGCGGTGAAGTCACCCTTGCCGGCCAGGGCCTGAGCACTCTCGATGAAGACCAGCGCGCGCGTATTCGGGCGGAACATGTCGGGTTTGTGTTTCAGTCCTTTCAACTGCTGGACAGTCTCAACGCTTTGGAAAACGTCATGCTGCCGCTGGAACTCGATGGCCGCAAGGACGCCCGTGAACGCGCCACTGAATTGCTCCAGCGGGTAGGCCTGGGCCAGCGCCTGACCCATTCACCACGCCAGCTCTCTGGTGGCGAACAGCAGCGCGTGGCGATTGCCCGTGCGTTTGCCGCCGAACCCGATGTGCTGTTCGCCGACGAACCCACCGGCAACCTCGACAGCCACACCGGTGAACGCATCAGTGACCTGTTGTTCGAACTCAACCAGGAAAGCGGCACGACCCTGGTGCTGGTGACCCACGACGAACGCCTGGCACATCGCTGCCGGCGCCTGATCCGCCTTGAAGCCGGCCTGCTGGTCGCCCCTCTGGAGCCTTGATGGCACGCCTGCCGCTGTTGCGCCTGTTCAGCCTTGCCATCCGCCAACTCCTGCGCGATGCCCGTGCCGGCGAATTGCGCGTGTTGTTCTTCGCCCTGGTGGTCGCCGTGGCGGCGAGTACCGCCATCGGCTACTTCGGTGCCCGCCTGAACGGCGCCATGATGCTGCGCGCCACTGAGTTCCTCGGCGCCGACCTGTTGCTTGAGGGCAGCTCTCCCGCGCGAACCGAACAGATCAAAAGCGGCACGGACCTGGGGCTCGAACACGCTCAAGTGGTGGAGTTCTCCAGTGTCATCGCCACTGACAACGGCATTCAGCTGTCCAGCATCAAGGCCGCCGACGAGGTTTATCCGCTGCGAGGCGAACTGAAAAGCGCCCCGGCGCCCTTCGCCCCGGAAGAAGCCGGTGGCGGACCGAAACCCGGTGAAGCCTGGGTCGAAGCGCGACTGTTGACCGCACTGGATTTGAAGATCGGCGACAGCATCGATGTCGGCCTGCGCACCCTGAAACTGGCGCGAGTCCTGACCTACGAACCGGACCGTGCCGGCAATTTCTACAGCCTCACACCACGCGTACTGATCAACCTCAACGACCTCGCCGCGACCGGCGTGGTGCAACCCGGCAGCCGGGTCAGTTACCGCGAACTCTGGCGTGGTAAAGCCGAGGCGCTGGAAACCTACCGTCAACTGATCAAACCCGGCCTCGCCGCCAACCAGCGCATCCAGGATGCCCGCGACGGCAACCGGCAGATCGGCGGCGCGCTGGGCAAGGCCGAGCGTTACTTGAACATGGCCAGTCTGGTGGCGGTTCTGCTGTCTGGCGTTGCCGTGGCGCTGTCGGCGACGCGCTTCGCCACCCGCCGCTTCGATGCCAGCGCCTTGCTGCGTTGTCTGGGCCTGTCGCGCCGGGAAACCATGGTGCTGTTCAGTTTGCAGCTGACGGTACTCGGCCTGCTCGCCAGCCTTGGCGGCGCCCTCCTCGGCTGGCTCGCACAGCTTGGATTGTTCGCGTTGCTGCATGATTTGTTGCCGACCGATGTGCCACCGGGCGGCCTGTTTCCCGCCATCGCCGGGATCGGCACAGGCTTGGTGGCCTTGGCCGGTTTCGCCCTGCCGCCGCTGGCCGCTCTCGGTCGAGTGCCACCGCTGCGGGTTCTGCGCCGGGACATGCTGCCGATTCCTTCCAGCACCTGGATGGTCTACGGCGCCGCCTTGGGCGCCCTCGGCTTGATCATGTGGCGCCTGAGCCTCGACCTGCTGCTGACCTTCGCCCTGCTCGGTGGCGGCGTGATCGCAGCGGTGATACTCGGCGGCCTGCTGTTGCTGCTGCTCAAAAGCCTGCGCCGAATGCTGGCACGCGCTTCGCTGCCCTGGCGCCTCGGGCTGGGCCAATTGCTGCGCCATCCTCTGGCGGCAGCGGGACAAGCCCTTGCCTTCGGTCTGATCCTGTTGTCCATGGCGCTGATCGCCTTGCTGCGCGGTGAGTTACTGGATACCTGGCAAAATCAGTTGCCAAAAAACGCGCCGAACTATTTCGCCCTGAACATCCTGCCTGCCGACAAACAAGCCTTCACCGATCGCCTGATCGAACTGTCAGCCCAATCGGCGCCGCTGTACCCGGTGGTGCCCGGCCGTCTGATCAGCATCAACGGCGAGCCGGTGCAGGAAATCGTCAGCAAGGATTCGGCGGGCGATCGCGCCATCCAGCGCGATCTGAGCCTGACCTGGGCAGCGGACCTGCCGGCGGGCAACAAGCTCACGGCGGGCAACTGGTGGAGCGAGCAACCAGCCGATGAGATTCCTGGCGTGTCGGTGGAAGGCAAAGTTGCCGAAAGCCTGAAGCTCAAGCTCGGCGATCACATGGTCTTTACCGTCGGCGGGGCCAATCGCGAAGCGAAGGTCACCAGCCTGCGGGAGATCAATTGGGATAACTTCCAGCCGAACTTCTTCATGATTTTCCAGCCAGGGACCTTGAAGGACCTGCCGGCGACCTACCTGACCAGTTTCTATCTGGCGGCGGGTCACGATCAGCAGATTGTCGACCTGTCCCGGTCCTTCCCGGCGGTGACTATCCTGCAAGTCGAAGCCTTGCTGGCGCAGCTGCGCAGCATCCTCGCCCAGGTCACCCTGGCGGTGGAGTACGTGCTGCTGTTTGTATTGGCAGCGGGGATGGCGGTGTTGTTCTCGGGCTTGCAAGCGACCCTCGATGAACGCATTCGTCAAGGCGCGCTGCTGCGAGCGCTGGGGGCTGAACGGCAATTGCTGGTCAAGGCCCGGCGGATCGAGTTCGGTTTGCTCGGCGCGGTCAGCGGATTGTTGGCGGCACTCGGTTCGGAACTGGTGAGCCTGGTGCTTTACCGCTACGCCTTCGACCTGCCGTGGCATCCGCATCCTTGGCTGTTGGTATTGCCGTTGATTGGCGCGGTGCTGATCGGCGGTGCCGGCGTGTTCGGTACCCGTCGCGCGCTGAACGCCAGCCCCCTGACAGTGTTGCGCGAGGGTTGATAGACTCAAGGCCTTCCCCTCACAAGAAGTTGCCATGAGCCGTTATCGCCCTCCCCGCACCGCTGGCACCGCGCTGATCACCCCCGAAGGTGAAGCGCGGATGCGGGCCGAGTTCCATGAGCTCTGGCATGTCCGTCGGCCTCAGGTGACGCAATCGGTCAGCGAGGCGGCGGCACAGGGTGATCGCTCGGAAAACGCCGAGTACACCTATGGCAAAAAGATGCTGCGCGAGATCGACAGCCGTGTGCGCTTTCTCACCAAGCGGCTCGAAGCGCTGAAGGTGGTCAGCGAAAAGCCCAGCGACCCGAACAAGGTCTACTTCGGCGCCTGGGTCACCATCGAAGATGAGGACGGCAAAGAATCACGCTACCGCATCGTCGGCCCGGATGAGCTGGATTTGAAACTGGGCCTGATCAGCATCGATTCGCCGCTCGCCCGCGCGCTCATTGGCAAGGCGCTGGACGCCGAGGTTCGGGTCCAGACACCGACCGGTGAGCAATGCGTTTACATCGTGGCGATCGAGTATCTCTAAGCCTCAGCGACGGGTAATCAAACCTTGCCGGGCAACCCGGGTCAGTTGCCTGATCACTTCCGGCGCGTCTTCAACACTGGGCGATTGAATTACCGCCAGATCAAAACTGTCGCTGGCAAATCGCGCCAGCGATTCACCGTCTTCGACAAACTGGATCAGGAACGCTGCAGGGCCGCCGGTACGACGTGGCCAGCCATCGAGATAACGCAGGAGCGTCGGCTGATGTTTGCCGCCAAGCAGGATTTTTGGATTGCGCTGGGTGAGATGTGCCGTGATCGGCGCGGGGCGTACAACGGGGCTTAGTGCATTCATTGGGTCGTGTCTCTGCCTCAAAAGTCTGCATGGCAGGTGAGAGGCAACACCGAACCAGCGCTTTAGCGGTATTTCGAAGCCTGTTTCAAGCTTCTATCGGCAACTGGATGAGTCACCTGGCGCCCCGCAAGTAGCTGTTTAAATCGGCGCATGAGCAGCATCCTAGAGAAGCTGACCGGACAGTGTCAAGAATGACGCGCAACAAAAAAGGCCCGCGCAATGCGGGCCTTTTCGTTGAGCCAGAGCGGTCAGTCGGCGATGGCGCGGTCTACCGACAGCTTGCCGGCACCTTCGATCAAAACCGCGATGCTGCCGCCGAGCAAAGCCAGGGCGAATTCATAACCGTTGTTGGACATGAACAGGCCGTGGCTGATGTGCACGGTGAAAATGGCGACCAGCGAAAGAAAGGTCAGTCCCAGTGCTGCCGGGCGTACCAGCAGGCCGATGATCAGGGCCAGGCCGCCGAAGAACTCGGTACCACCGGACAGAATCGCCATCAGGTGACCCGGTGCCAGACCCAGGCTTTCCATGTACTGCGCAGTGCCGGCAATGCCGTAGCCACCGAACATTCCAAACAGTTTCTGCGCGCCGTGAGCGGCGAAGATGATGCCGACGAAAATCCGCAGAACGGTCAAGCCGTAGCCAGCGCGGGTAAACAGTACCTTGTTGATCAGTGAGCTCATGCTGTGTCATCCATTGTGATTGTGTGTTGGTTGGCCGCTATATTAATCGATAAAACCAATGATAAAAGCGCAATTTTTGCGGCATAACAATCAGTTTAGTCGATCATTTCCGTGAGGCAACTTTCTGCCCCTGGGGCTCCAACGATTCCCTTTCACGATCGAACGCCAGGTAGTACTTGTTCACGCTATTAACATAGCTGACGGCGCCCATTCCCACCTGCTCCATGGCTATGCGCTCGACCTGGAAGAACCACTGATTGGGGTTCAAACCGCGCCGCCGGGCTTCGGCGCGCATGCCCTGCACCCGCTCCGGCCCCATGTTGTAGGCCGCCAGCACGAACGCCATGCGCTCGCGTTCGTTGAGCTTGGGGCTGGCGAAGAATTTGCGACGGATCATCGCCAGGTATTTGGCCCCGGCCTGCACATTGGCGTCGAGGTTCTGAATGTTGTTGACCCCGACCCGCTGGGCGGCAGACGGGGTGATCTGCATCAAGCCGGTGGGGCCGCTGCCGCTGCGGGCGTTGGGTTGCAGAGCCGATTCCTTGAACGCCAGCGCCGCCAGGTTCAGCCAGTCCATGCCTTGGGCATCCGCGTGCTTTTGCAGCACCGGGCGAAGTTTTTCCAGACGCTGGCGATCAGCCTTGGCCAATGGATAGTGCACTTGATACAGGCGTCGATAGATTCGCAGGAACGCAACGTCCTGGTCCGATGGTTTCTTGTAGGTGGTCAGGAAGCGATCGATGCTCGCGCGCAACATCGAGGCGTCGCGGCGCACAAACCAGAACTCTTCGCCCGGGTCGCTGATCGGCACCTGCTTGTCGAAGCGCAACTTGGGCAGGATCTTGCCCCAGCGCTCGGCAATCGGTTGTTCGACAATAGTCAGGTGAAAGATCCCGCCCTGGACCATTTCCAGCACATCTTCGACCGCCAGACTGGGGTCGACCCATTCAATTTTCACTGGCGCCAGTTTGTGCAGGGCGAGCTTCGAATTGATCTGACTGACCGCGTCCCCGGCGGCACTGCCGGTGGGCAGCGCCAGGGTTTTGCCCGAAAGTTGTTCGACCCGGGTGTAACGGCGCTCACCTTTGATGCCCACCAGCACCAACGGAATGTTGCTGGCAATCGGTTCGCTGCTGCTGACCGCGTGGCCCGGTTGCAAGTCGAGCAGCTCACCCGGCGCGACCAGGTCACCCTCCCCGCGCTGCAAGGCACCGAGCAGTTGGTCCTTGGCTTTGGGAATGATCTTGAGGGTGATTTCCTGACCGTCACGGGCGTGACCGTTCAGGTATTGCTCGAAGGCACGCAGGCGGTGGTATTCGACGCCGATGGCCTGGCCCTGGACTTCGCCGGAGCTGTTGCGGCTCTGGTTGACCAGCACCCGCAACACGCGACTGCTGCGAATCTCTGCCAGATCACGGACCTTGGCCGCCGGCACGGCTTGCAGCGGGCCGGCCAGACGCGCAACCGCCGGCATCGGCAGCAGTAACGAACAACACAGCAGTAGCAACATCGAGGGACGTATCATCCACTCTCCGGAAAGAATACTGGGTCGATCTCAAGAATTTTCGTGAAATCGAACGACAGAAACAGAGCGCCTTGAGCGCTGACAAAGTGCGAAAGACTGGCACAGTGATGGCACCCTGGCCACCCCGGCGTGTCTCGCGGCATCAAGAGACAGCTTTAACTCGTTGTAGTTCTTGGCTTTTCTTATAAATCTACAGCTCTGATATGCTTTCCGGCCTTTGGTCCGAGGTAGCACCATGCAACTCATCGATATCGGCGTCAACCTGACCAACCCCAGTTTTGGTGATAAGCACCAGGCCGTACTCGATCGCGCGTATGCCGCGGGGGTCTGCCAATTGGTCCTGACCGGCACCAGTGTCGAAGGCAGCGAGCAGGCGCTGGAGCTGTGCCGGCAGCTGGACGAAACAGCCCAGCGGTTGTTCGCCACCGCGGGCATTCACCCGCACTCGGCCAGCGACTGGAACGCCGACAGCGCCCGGCAACTGCGCAGTTTGCTCAAGGAGCCCAACGTGGTGGCGGTGGGTGAATGCGGGCTGGATTTCAATCGCGATTTCTCCCCGCGCCCACAGCAGGAAAAAGTCCTCGAAGAACACCTGGCGTTAGCCGTCGACCTGCAATTGCCGGTGTTCCTCCACGAGCGCGATGCCAGTCAGCGACTGCTGGAAATCCTCCGTGATTACCGTGATCAGCTGCCGGCCGCGGTGGTGCATTGCTTCACCGGGGAAAAGAAGGCGCTGTTCAGTTACCTGGACCTGGATTTGCACATTGGCATCACCGGCTGGATCTGCGACGAGCGCCGGGGCACGCACCTGCATCCGCTGGTGAAAGAGATCAAGCGCGGGCGTTTGATGCTGGAGAGCGATGCGCCCTACCTGCTGCCGCGCAGCTTGCGACCCAAGCCGAAAAACGGTCGCAATGAACCGGCGTATTTGACGGAAGTGCTGCGCGAAGTGGCGTTGCATCGGAGTGAAACGGAAGAAGATCTGGCCGCCCACACCACCGCCTGCGCTCGGGCGTTCTACGCCCTGCCCTCCATCCCCCAATAACCACAAATCCTCCTGTAGGAGCGAGCCTGCTCGCGATAGCGCCCTGTCAGTCACCTCAATGTTGGATGTGCCGACGCTATCGCGAGCAGGCTCGCTCCCACAGGGGATTGTGATGATGATTGATCCACATCAAGTCCGGAATCCCTGCATAGCGGCACAATGCTGGCACCTTGCCAATGCTGTTTCCGCTATCAGAGAAGACCTCCATGGGTGCCTGGCTTAGCAACATCTCGCTGAAATACAAATTCTGGGCGGTCAATGCGGTCGCCTTTTTCACCACCCTCCTGCTTGTGTTGTACGCCGTGCAGCTCGAACAACAGGCCCGCAACCATGCCTCTCAAGCAGCGGCTCAGGCGCAGGCACGCTTGCTCAATGCCTGGCCTGCCGGGCAACCGTTGCCCAACTCCGAAAACCTGCTGACCTTCAGTCGCGGGCAGGCGCCGTTGCTGAACCAGCAGCCGGTGCTGGAACTGGCCGATGCCCATGGCTGGGTCGAGATCAACGCCATGCCGCTGTTCGGCGACAACCCATTGATGGGCGCCGAAGTGTTGTCTCGTCCTGACGGTCATCAGATCGCGGTCATCGCTTATGGCCCGAGCCTGAGCCAGGTGTTCAGTGAACGTTTCGCCAACTACGCGGTGGCGGTGTTCATCCTGATGCTGGCGATGCTCGGTGCGTCGCAACTGTTGATCCGCTTCCTGCTGAGTCAGCTCAACACCTTGAAAGACGTGATGCTTCACGTCGAGAAAACCGGCGACCTGTCATCCCGTGTGCCGCTGGCCGGCAAGGACGAAGTCGGGCAGATGGCCCATGCCTTCAACGCGATGCAGGCCGGATACCAGCGAGTGGTCAACACCGTCGCCAGCACCGCCCGGCATCTGGATGTCGGCGCGGCGCGACTGGCCTCGAGCATGAACGAGGTGCGTCACGGCATGCTCGGCCAGCAAAGCGAAACCGATCAGGCCGCCACGGCGATCAACGAAATGACCGCCACCGTCTACCACATCGCCCAGCACGCCGGCGCCACCCGCGACCTCTCGCAAACTGCTGACATGTTGGCCGGCAGCGGGCAGGAAGTGGTCAGTCGGGTGCAGAAATCCATCGCCGGATTGTCCAGCGGGGTGCAGCAGACAGCCGAGATGATCCAGCGCCTCGCCGAGGACAGCCAGAAAATCAACGGCGTGGTCGGCGTGATTCACAGCATTGCCGAGCAGACCAATCTGCTGGCGCTGAATGCCGCGATTGAAGCGGCGCGGGCCGGCGAAATGGGCCGCGGTTTTGCAGTGGTCGCCGATGAAGTGCGCAACCTGGCCAAGCGCGTACAAACCTCGACTGACGAGATCACCATTATGGTGTCCGCGCTGCAGGCCGGGACTCGGGACGCGGTGGACTTCATGCAGGAAAGCTCGTTCAAGGCCGATGACTGCGTGCAACAGGCCCAAGAGGCTGGCGTCGCATTGGCGCAAATCACCAGCGCGGTGGCGCAGATGCGCGAAAGCAATACGCAGATTGCGGTGGCGGCCGAGCAGCAGAGTCAGGTCGCGGAAGAGATGAACCGGGCGGTGGTGAGTATTCGCGATGTGACCGAGAACACCGTGCAGCAGACGGTGGATTCGGCGACGACCAGTAATGAGTTGGCGGCGTTGGCGGGGGAACTGAACAAGGCGATCGGGCAACTCAAGCTTTGAGGGCCCCATCGTCGGAACGCCGCCCGGAGCCGGCTCGCTCCCACAGGGGATCGGCAGTGAATTTCAAATTCGGGATCGACTCAGATCCACTGTGGGAGCGAGCCTGCTTGCGATAGCGTCAGACCGGGCAACATCAATCCTGACCATGACCGCTATCACTTCGATAGCCAACCTCGATTCGCCGCCCGCATTCGCCAAGCCTATTCTTCAATCATGTGTTCAACATGGATCGAGGATTAGCATCATGGGCAAACGACACCCCAACCTGCCCGCCTGGCAATGGCGCGCCTACCCCGGCAATCACCAGCACCCGACCAATCTGGTGTTGCACCTGATCGCCGTGCCGCTGTTCATCGTGGCATTTCTTTTGATTGTTTCCGGGGTGTTCGGCCTGAACTTCGCGAACTTCGCCATTGGTGTCATTGGCGTGATCGCCGCGCTGGGCTTGCAGCGCCACGGCCACAGCCTGGAGGCGCAAGCCTCCGAGCCGTTCAGTGATCGTAAAGATGCGTTATCGCGTTTGCTGGTCGAACAGTTCCTGACCTTTCCACGGTTCTTCCTCAGTGGCGGCTGGTGGCGCGCTTGGCGTGAGCGCCACCGTCGTCACTGATCAGGCGAAAATCGTTACCGTCTGCCGGCTCATGGCAATCAACTGACCGTCCGCGCCCCACAGCTTCGCCGCCGCATGACCGTAGCCATCGGCGCCATGCTCGATTTCAACCAGGTATTTGCACCAGTCCAGCGTGCTCAACTCCAGCAGCGGCTGGACGAATTCGATGGTCCAGGTCAGCGTGCTGCCCATCGCCGGTTTGCTCAGGTGCGGCAACAGGGCCGGTGGCCAGGCGTCCACCAGCGCCAGAATATGCGACTCGGTGACCGCTTCTACTTTCACATCCCCACGCAAACGCACCCAGCCGCCCATCTCGCGGGACTTATTGCCGGTGAATGGCAGACCGCCGACACTCCAGCGCATCGCCAGATGCTGCATGAACTCCGGAAGTACGCCTTTGATGTACGGCAGTTCCTGACACTCGTCCCAGTGCTTCATTTCAGGTGCAGGCTCGGCCGCGACTGCGACTTCGGAAGGCCGCGAGGCACCGAAGCTGCCCTGGATCAACGTCACGACTTGCCCCTTCTGCATCGCCCGACCCAGCACCTGGCTGACGGCTTTGCCTTCGCGCAAGACATCGACTTCAAAGCTGACCGGCACTTCGGGCTCGACCGGTCCGACAAAGGTGATCGCCAACGAACGCACTGGCCGATCCGCCGGGACTTTTGCGCGCATGGCTTCGTATTGCAACGCGGCCACCAGGCCACCGAAACTCGCACGCCCCTGCGCCCATTCGGCCGGGATAGACAGCTCCAGCGGATGGCTGCGGACGGCGTCGAGCAAATCGGAAAAGCGCATGGAAACCTCGGTGCGGAAAAAGGATGTAGGGATCTTAACGAGCCAGGGAGCCCGGCACAGCGCTCATTCCGGCCAAAAGCACTGACAGATGAGCCGCTGGGCTCAGGCGCAATACCAAACCACTGTAGGAGCGAGCCTGCTCGCGATGGCGGTGCATCAGTCGGCATCAGGGCTGGCTGACAGACCGCTATCGCGAGCAGGCTCGCTCCTACAGTTGATTGGGGATTCAGGATTTGAAGCAGGCAGCGCTGAGTTTGTCGAGGACGCGGTCGGCGCGTTCTTCGGCCTTGGCCATGGTGGTTTTCCAGACCGCGACGCAAGGCTGCAAATCAGCTTCCTCCTCAGCCCTGGCCAGCCATTGCCAGCAGTCGTGCCAGTCGCCCAAGGCACCTTGCGCCGACTTCAAACGCGGCATCGCCGCCTTGGGCAAGCGATCCAGTTCGGGATAGGCCTCAATGCCGTAGCGCACGCGCTTGATCAACAGGCGCAAGCGATGGCGATCGTGGGCAGGATCGTGCAAGGCATGATCGAGCTTCTTCCATTGTTTGGCCAAGCGTTTATCGATGCGTTCGCGCAAGCCCTTGAGCAAACCCTGGCGCTGGGAAGCGCGGATAAAACGCGGAAAGGCGTCGACGATCATCAACAACTGCGTCACCTCGGGACTGATCGCCACCGCCGGATACGCCTCGGCCATCTGCGCCATGCGCCGGTGCGCCGCCTCGGGTTGATCGTGCTTGAGCAAATAAGCCGCCAGCACCTCGCGATCACGCATGGGCGTGGTCAAATCCCCGACACTGGACGCAGCCGCTTCCAGCTGCTCGACCCCGGGAAGCCCGCGCAATGGCCGCAACAGGCTGCGCAAACGGCGAACCGTGGTGCGCAGATCGTGCAACGCTTCCGGGTCAGTGCGCGCACTCAGGCGTGCCTGGCAGGCCAGCAGGCGAACTTCCAGACCCAGAACGTGAGCCACCAACCGATCAACCAAGGCAGACATCGTTTGCTCCCTGAAGCGAATTTCCCCAAGCCTAGCTTATGCCTCAACGACCGGCGCGAGACTCACGAATATAGAAACGCGCCTTCTCGGCCTTCTTGGTGCAGCCTTCGAAACCTTCAAATTGCTGTTGGGTCTTGGCCGCCGTCAACAGCGACAAGGCCTTGGAGTAGCTGACGTTGCCGGCGAAACCCTCGGCCTTGGCCAAATCCAGTTCATGCCACGCCGCATCGAGGTTGCTACCGCAGCTGTCACGATAAGCAGTTTTGCCAGCACAACCGGCAAGTGCCAGGGCAATCAAAGGCACGCAGATCCAGGCTTTCATCACTCACACCTCAAAAATAGGTAAACAGTCGTGCAGGTAAGACGGTCTGGCACGTGAAAAGTGCCTTGGCCCCGCCGCGGAAACTGAAGCGGTCGCAAGAATATCCGTGCGCCGCCACGGAGTGTCGAAAAAACGACGCCCTCAGCCCATCGAGCGACCTTAGCGATTGAAGCGCGCCCCTCGAAGGGTGCATTGTTGAACCTTGTCAGACGAGGGCGATTCATGAAAAAGCGTGTCGCGCTGGTGTTGGGCTCGGGTGGAGCCCGGGGCTATGCCCATATCGGTGTCATTGAAGAAATCGAACGGCGCGGCTACGACATCGCCTGCATCGCCGGATGCTCAATGGGCGCCGTGGTCGGCGGGATCTACGCCGCCGGCAAACTCGACGATTATCGCGACTGGATCGAAAGCCTGGACTACCTCGATGTATTGCGTCTGGTGGACGTCAGTTTTCGCCTGGGCGCAATTCGCGGGGAGAAGGTGTTCGGGCAGATCCGCAAGATCGTCGGCGAGATCAACATCGAAGACCTGCGCATCCCCTATACGGCAGTGGCGACTGACCTGACCAACCAGCAGGAAATCTGGTTCCAGGAAGGCTGCCTGCACCAGGCCATGCGTGCGTCGGCGGCAATTCCCAGTTTGTTCACGCCAGTAATGCAGGGCAATCGCATGCTGGTGGACGGCGGCATCCTCAACCCTTTACCGATCGTGCCCGTGGTGTCGAGCCATTGCGACCTGATCATCGCGGTCAACCTCAACTCCACCAACCAGCGCCACTATCAACTGCCGGTGATCCAGCGCCCGGCCGCGTTCAAGACCCGGTTCGACAGCCTGATCAATTCCCTGGGTTCAAAATTGCCGTTCCGGCGCAAACAGGCGGAACAATTGCTGCTGCTGGAAAAGGAAGCGTTGATGGCCGAAGCGGCCGATATCAACCCCTGGATCGAATCCGCCGAACCCGAAGCCCAGCAACCGGCGGCCGCCCCTGAACGCGAAGGCGCACCGAAGTCCGCCACAGGCTCGTTCATCATCGACAACGTCGGGCCGGCGTCCTTGCTCGACCTGATCAACCAGAGTTTCGAGGTGATGCAGACGTCATTGGCGCAGTACAAGATCGCCGGGTATCCGCCGGACATCCTGATCAACGTGCCGAAACGGGTGTGCCGGTTTTTCGAGTTTTACAAGGCGCCGGAGTTGATCGCGCTGGGGCGCGAGATTGCTCGGGATACGCTGGATCGGTATGAGAATGAGCGGGACTGAAAATAGTGACGTTCAATGAGCCGAAGTGTTTGCTGCATCACTGTGCCCAAGACACATCGAAGGGAGTTGTCTTCCAGCTCCCCTAGATGATTTTAAGGATGCTTTTTTTACAAATTCCTGCCCAATGCAATAAAGACATGACCACCGTCGTTTGTCTGTTCAATACCGCTTTTCATGTCCTTCGTGTAGTAATTGAGTCCTGTCCCTATCGGGTCCGACGGTGGTGGCTCTGGTTTTTCCGATGAACCCGTCGTCGACCAAAACTGCCCACCCTCCAAAGGCCACCGATTGCCAAAGCGTTGATAAAGAACCCTCAAATCATTGATATTTGAAAGTTGCACTCGTTCTCTATTGGCATCTTCCATTAAAGAACGCAGTCTTGCAGTGCCAAAATGGAAAAAGGCTTTCCCGTTCGGGATATTCACGATGTAACATTTGGACTGACCCGTCGCGTCAGTGACCTCCACGGTGACCTTGCCCGAGCGTAATGCGCTGACAACACCCTCCTGATTGACATGAGCGATGTGCGCATTATCCACCTTGTAAAAATACGGTTTCTTGCCGCCTGTAGGCTGACGTCGAAAAGTGGTATCAGGCGTTGAATCCGGCTCCAAATCCGGGAATAACTGCAGTGAATGAACCATTCCCGGTATAAACGCTTCCGACTCATCCATTACCAAAGGTTTGTGGTCTTTCATACCTGCTCCAATTCAATAAACCGATTGAGTTTTTGACCGAAGCCACCTTTGCTCGCAGTGTCAGTGACGTCGTAAAGGGAAGATACGACTCCCCATCACTTCTTCATACCTGACATAAATGACAGTCCCGACGAACGGCAAGTATCAAGAACTACCTTTAGGACTTGCACGCGGAACCTGACCGAAAGAATCCTCTCCACTCAACAACCGATACCCAACCCCAGCCTCGGTGACGATAAACCGCGGCTGAGTCGGATCATCCGCCAGCTTTTGCCGCAAATGCCCCACCACAATCCGCAAATAATGACTGTCTTCGGTATGGGTCGGCCCCCAGATATCTTTGAGCAATTGCTGCTGCGTGATCACCCGCCCGGGATGCCGCGCCAGTTGCGCCAGCACCGCGTACTCCTTGCGGGTCAACGCGACTTCGGTGCCGTCGAGCAGCACCCGACGATAGGCCAGATCCACGGTCAACGGGCCGAAGGTCAGCGCCGCTTGTTGAGCCTCGCCAACGGGCGCCTGACGCAACAAGGCCCGCACCCGGGCAAGGAACTCCTGAATGCCGAACGGCTTGGTCACGTAGTCGTTGGCACCGCCATCGAGCGCTTCGACCTTCTGCCCTTCGCTGGCACGCACCGAGAGCACCAGCACCGGCACCGTCGACCATTCGCGAAACTCGCGCAGCACTTGTTGGCCGTCCATGTCCGGCAGGCCGAGGTCGAGTACCAGCAAATCGGGTTTATTCAACGCCGCCTGGGCCAGGCCTTCGTTGCCGGTGCCGGCTTCCAGCACTTTGTAGCCCTGGGAAGCGAGGCTGATGCGCAGGAACTTGCGGATCTGCGGTTCGTCGTCGATGACCAAAATGGTCGCGGTCTGGCTCATGGTTTCCGGTCGCGGCATGGAGATGTCCAAAGGGTATCAGGCTTCACTTTCAAAGCCCGGTTGTTCCTGCAAGGGCAAGTGCAGCGTGATGCAGGTGCCGCGCCCCTCAATACCGTCAGCAACGCTGATCCGACCGCCATGCGCGCCGACCATGCCCTGACAGATCGCCAGCCCCAACCCCGTGCCCTGCCCGCCCCGATCACCACGCGCAGCGGTGTAGAACATATCGAAGATCTTCGCCCGCTCGTCCGCCGGAATCCCCGGTCCTTCATCGCTGACCGAGAAAAACAGCTCGTTGTCATCGGCTCCGGCGCGTAACTGCAATCGTCCGTGAGCCGGTGAAAAACGCGCGGCGTTTTCCAGCACGTTGACCAGCGCCTGTTCGATCAACGCGGCGTGCACGTAAAGCAGTGGTAATTCCGCCGGCACTTCAGTGCTGACCTGCAAAGGTGCAAGAACAGCGCGCAGACGATTGAGTGAGCTGCCGACGATGTCGGCCGGCGACACCCAGTCCCGCGCCAGCTTCAAGGCGCCGTGACCAAGGCGGGTCATGTCCAGCAGGTTTTGAATGTAGCGGTCGAGGCGCTCGGCTTCATCGCGGGTGCCTTCGAGCAGTTCAAGACGATCCTCCTGCGGGATGGCGTCACCGAGGGCCAGCAGGCTGTCGATGCTGCCGCGCATGGAAGTCAGCGGCGTGCGCAAATCGTGGGACACGGATGCCAGCAAGGCGCTGCGCAACTGCTCGGTTTCGCCGTGCAAGCGCGCCGCTTCCAGGTCTTCGGCCAGTTGCGCACGCGCCAATGCCTGAGCCAGCGGCTGACTCAACGCCGTCAACAAACGTCGACGCTGGCCGCTCAGAGTCTGGCCTTCCTTGGCACACACGCCGAGCAGCGCCAAGCGTCCGTCCTCTACTGAAAGCGGCCACCACCACCAGCGCCCGAATGGCAGCGTGCCAGTGCCCGCGCCCGCCGGTTGATCGTGTTGCCAGGCCCAATCGGCGGCGGCGCGCTCGGCTTCGGAAAACTCCAGCGGGCCACCGGTCTCGACTTTCCAGCCGCCCTGGCCGTCGTGGTTGAGCAGGCACAACTGCAGATCGCTCCAGCCATTGAGGTGCTGGGCCGCGGCGCTGACCACGGCCTGACGGTCGGTGGCGGCGGTGAGTTTGCGTGACAGGTCGAGCAGTTCGGTGGTCTCTTCCTGGGTGTCGCGCAACGCCTGCAATTGCCGCCGTTGCCGCGCCGCGAGGTTACCGGTGAGGGCGGCCATCAGCAGGAAGAACAGCAAGGTCAGTACGTCTTCTTCGCGCTGGATGCTGAAAGAAAAATTCGGCGGGATGAACAGAAAGTCATAGGTCAGAAACGACAGCGCCGCACAGGCCAGCGCCGGGCCGAGGCTGCTGCGCACCGCCACCAGCAACACGGCGGCGAGGAACACCAGCGAGATATTCGGCAGCGGCAAAACACTCGCCACTGCCCAGGCCAAGGCACTGGCCAAAATCGTAGCCACAACCGCCAGCGCGTAGTCGAACCACACCAGCGACTGCGCCGAACGCTGGCGTGGCTGATCCTGTTCGTGATCGCTGTCGAGGACGTTGATTTCCAGCCCGCGCGCATCGCGCAGCAAGCGTGACGCCAGACCACCGCCGAACAACCGCCGACGCAGGCGCTGGCGTGACTGACCAACCAGCACCAGACTGGCACGGCGTTCGGCGGCGTGCTGAATCAGGGTCTTGGCCACTTCGCCGGCGCGCAGCAAAACCACTTCGCCACCGAGGCGTTCTGCCAGTTGCTGAGCACTTTGCAGACGCAGGCGCGATTGCTCGTCGCGCACGCTGCCGTTGTCTACGTGCACCAGACTCCATGGCAGATGCCGCCGCTGGGCAACACGACTGGCATGACGCACCAGCCGCTCAGCCTGCGCATCGCCATCGACGCCGACCAACAATCGACCGCGCACCGCTGGCGCGGCTTGACCGAGCTGGCGATAACCCTGGGCCAGGTCATTGTCGACTTGAGCCGCAGCGGTTTGCATCGCCAATTCGCGCAGGGCCGTTAGGTTGGTCTGGGTAAAGAAGGCATCGATGGCTGCCCGCGCCTGCTCCGGCACGTAGACCTTGCCGTCGCGCAGACGCTCCAGCAGTTCGCGCGGTGGCAGGTCGATCAGCAACAGTTCGTAAGCTTCTTGCAGCACCCAGTCCGGCAGGGTTTCGCGGACCTGCACGCCGGTGATGCCGCGCACTTGATCGTTGAGGCTTTCGAGGTGCTGGACGTTGACCGTGGTGAACACGTCGATGCCGGCGGCGAGCAGTTCCTGGATGTCTTGCCAGCGCTTGGCGTGGCGACTGCCGGGGGCATTGCTGTGGGCCAGTTCGTCCACCAGCACCAGTTTCGGCTTGGCGGCGAGCAGACCGTCGAGGTCCATTTCTTCGAGCATCACGCCACGGTATTCCGAGCGCACCAATGGCTGTTGCGGCAAGCCGCCGAGCAGCGCTTCGGTCTCGGCGCGGCCGTGGGTTTCGACCACGCCGGCGATGACTTTCACGCCCTGGCGCAATTGGGTGTGGGCCGCTTGCAGCATGGCGTAGGTCTTGCCGACACCGGGCGCGGCGCCGAGGAAAACCTTGAGCCGGCCACGGCCATCGCGGGGCAGGTCTGCTAACAGCGCGTCGGCGCGGCCGGAATCGCTCATGCTTGAAGCTCACTTTATTCAGATGTTGATGGGGTGAGTGTTCTGTCGCCATCGCTAGCAGGCTAGCTCCCACATTAGATTTGTGGACACCGAAGATCCCCTGTGGGAGCTAGCCTGCTGGCGATTGGCAGCACCACCGATCTACAGGTTTTCCAACGCCGCATTCAGCGCCAACACATTAACCACCGGCGGCCCCACCAATGGCTGCTCGATGTGCGCATCCATCAATTGCTGGAGGGTCGCCACCGGCAGATTACGCGCCGCCGCAACACGCGCCAGTTGATAGGCAATCGCGGCCGGTGGCAAGTGCGGATCAAGCCCGCTGCCGGAGGTGGTCAGCATCGCCAAGGGCACGGGTCCCTGCCCCGGCACCAGCAGTTTATTGGCATCGTCAATCACGCGAGTCGCGAGTGCCGGATTGCTCGGCGAAAGGTTGGAGGCGCTGCTCGACACGGTGGCAAACGCACCGGCCGACGGCCGTGGGTGGAACCAGGCATCGCCAACAAAATCCTGGGCAATCAGCGACGAGCCACGGACCTTGCCGGCGGCGTCGCGCACCAGGCTGCCATTGGCTTGATCCGGGAATGCGACCTGAGCGACGCCGGTGACGACCAGCGGATAAGCGACGCCGGTAATCAGGGTCATCAGCACGAGCAGGCTCAGGGCCGGGCGTATCATTGTGGACATTTCAGAATCCTCGAATTTGGGGAAGTTGTGGGGTGTCAGGGAAATCCAGCCCCTCACTCCAGCCCTCTCCCCACGGGGGAGAGGGGAAAGGGAGCCGATCTTTGTGCTGTTCAAAATCTGAATTCGCCTCGGTCTTTCAGGTCGCTAAATTTCGCAAGACATCCGAGATCAGTCCCCTCTCCCCCTGGGAGAGGGCTAGGGTGAGGGGGTGGATTTCAGCCTCAAACCAGATGAAACGCCGTCAACAGCATGTCGATCGCCTTGATCCCCACAAACGGCACCAGAATCCCGCCCACCCCGTAGATCAACAGATTGCGTCGCAACAACGCCGCCGCACTGGCCGCCTGCACGCGCACACCCCGCAAGGCCAGCGGAATCAGCACCACAATGATCAAGGCGTTGAACACAATCGCCGAGAGAATCGCGCTCTGCGGACTGCTCAAGTGCATGACGTTCAGCACGCCCAGTTGCGGGTAGATCGAGGCAAACAACGCCGGCAGGATGGCGAAGTACTTGGCCACGTCGTTGGCGATGGAAAACGTCGTCAGCGCACCGCGGGTCACCAGCAATTCCTTACCGATTTGCACCACGTCCAGCAGCTTGGTCGGGTCGCTGTCGAGGTCGACCATGTTCGCCGCCTCGCGCGCGGCTTGCGTGCCGTCGTTCATCGCCATGCCCACGTCTGCCTGGGCCAGGGCCGGGGCGTCGTTGGCGCCGTCGCCGCACATGGCGACCAGGCGACCGTCGTTCTGTTCGTGGCGAATGCGCGCCAGTTTTTTCTCTGGTGTGGCTTCGGCAAGCACATCATCGACGCCCGCTTCGGCGGCAATGGCTGCGGCGGTCAGCGGGTTGTCGCCGGTCACCATGACCGTGCGGATCCCCAGTTTGCGCAGCTCGGCAAACCGCTCGCGGATGCCAGGCTTGACCACGTCCTTGAGGTGGATCGCACCGAGCAATTTACCCTCGGCGCAGACCAGCAGCGGTGTGCCGCCGCTCTGGGCGATCTTGTCGATTTCCCGGGACAGGGCCGGGGCCAGATCAGCACGTTTCAGGCCGACGAAAGCCAGCAGCGAATCCACCGCACCTTTGCGATACACGCGGCCTTGATAGTCGACACCGGACAAGCGGGTTTCGGCGCTGAACGGCACAGCGGTCAACACGTCAGCGGAGGGCTCAGGTTGCGGCTGAGTTCCGCGCAGGTATTCGACGATCGACTTGCCTTCAGCGGTGTCATCGGCCAGCGAAGCGAACAACGCACCTTCGGCCAGCTCTTTCGCGGTCACGCCGGGCGCTGCATAAACAGCGGTGCAGCGACGGTTACCGAAGGTGATGGTGCCGGTCTTGTCCAGCAGCAGGACATGGACGTCCCCCGCCGCTTCCACGGCGCGACCGGATTTGGCGATCACGTTCAGGCGCACCAGACGGTCCATCCCGGCGATACCGATGGCCGATAACAAACCGCCAATGGTGGTCGGAATCAGCGTGACCAATAACGCCACCAGAAACACCAGCGGCAGGCTGCCGTTGGCGAAGTGGGCGAACGGTTGCAGGGTCACGACCACCAGCAGGAAGATCAGGGTCAGGCCGATCAGCAGGATGTCGAGCGCCACTTCGTTCGGGGTTTTCTGCCGTTTGGCGCCTTCGACCAAGGCGATCATGCGGTCCAGGGTCGACTCACCGGGGTTGGCGGTGATGCGCACCAACAGCCAGTCGGAGACCAGGCGGGTGTTACCGGTCACGGCCGAACGGTCGCCACCGGACTCACGGATCACCGGTGCGGATTCACCGGTAATCGCCGCTTCGTTGACGGCTGCGATACCTTCGATGACCTCGCCGTCGCCGGGGATCATTTCCCCGGCTTCAACGCGCACCACATCGCCTTTGCGCAGGCTGGTGGCCGGCACCACTTGAAAGGTGCCGTTGCTGGTTTTACGGCGGGCGCTCAAGCCTTCGCTGCCAGCCTTGAGGCTGTCGGCGCGGGCCTTGCCGCGACCTTCGGCCAAGGCTTCGGCAAAGTTGGCGAAGAGCACGGTGAACCACAACCACAGTGCGATTTGTGCAGCAACAAAGGTCGGCACGGCGCTGTCGGGAATGAAGCACAGCACGGTGGTCAGGACAGCGGTCAGTTCGACCACCAGCATCACCGGCGCACGCTGCAATTGCCGAGGGTCGAGCTTGACGAAGGCTTGCACCAGCGCCGGACGCCAGAGGGCCGAGATCGCGGTTTTCGGTTGTTCCGGCGCTTTGGCGGCAACCGGTTTAACTACGGGCATATTCATCATCAGATCCTCAGAAGCCCATGCTCAAGTGTTCAGCAATCGGGCCCAATGCCAGCGTTGGCAAGAAGGTCAAACCACCCACCAGCAAAATGGTCACGGTCAGCAAGGTCACGAACAGCGGGCCGTGGGTCGGGAAGCTGTTCTGGCCGATCGGTGCGGTTTTTTTCATCGCCAGGCTGCCGGCCAATGCCAGTACCGGGAGGATGTAACCGAAGCGACCGATCAACATGCCAAGACCGAGCATCAGGTTGTGGAACGCCGTGTTGGCACCGAAGCCACCGAACGCCGAACCGTTGTTGGCACTGGCCGAGGTGTAGGCATAAAGCAATTGGCTGAAACCGTGGGCGCCGGGGTTACTCACCGCCGCAACAGGACCCGGCAGGCTTGCGGCAATCGCGCCAAGCACCAGCACGCCGACCGGCATCACCAGCAAGGTAACCACCAGCAGTTGCACTTCCTTGGCCTGCAGTTTCTTGCCGAGGTATTCCGGTGTGCGGCCGATCATCAGGCCGGCGAGGAACACCGCGATCAACACGTTGAGCAACATGCCGTAGAGCCCGGCACCGACGCCGCCGAAGATCACTTCGCCGACCATCATGTTGACCAGTGCAACCATGCCGCTGAGCGGATTAAGGCTGTCGTGCATGCCGTTGACCGAACCGTTGGACGCCGCCGTGGTGGTCACCGACCACAGCACCGTAGCGGTAGTGCCGAAGCGCGCTTCCTTGCCTTCCAGCGGCGCGGTCTGTTCGACGGCAACGTTGTTCAGCGTCGGGTTCGGTTGGTACTCGGCCCACAGCGAAGTCGCGCCGCCGATCAGGAACAGCGCCAGCATGCAGGCGATAATCGCGCGGCTCTGACGCAGGTCTTTCACGTAGTGGCCGAAGGTGAACACCAGGGCGACCGGGATCAGGATGATCGAGGTCATCTCGAACAGGTTGCTCCACGCCGTCGGGTTCTCGAACGGGTGCGCCGAGTTGACGCCGAAGAAGCCACCACCGTTGGTGCCCAGTTGCTTGATCGCAATCTGGCTGGCGGCCGGGCCGAGCGGGATCACCTGGTCGACGCCTTGCATCGTCACGGCATTCACGTACTGCGCGAAGGTTTGCGGCACGCCCTGCCAGACCAGATACAGCGCCAGCAGCAGGCACAGCGGCAACAGGCCGTAGAGCGTCGCGCGGGTCATGTCGACCCAGAAGTTGCCGAGAGTTTTGGTCGACTTGCGACCAATACCGCGACACAGGGCAACCAACACGGCGAGGCCGGTGGCGGCACTGACGAAGTTCTGCACGGTGAGGCCGACCATCTGGCTCAGGTAACTCAGGGAAGCTTCACCGCTGTAGGCCTGCCAGTTGGTGTTGGTCATGAAGCTGATGGCGGTGTTGAACGCCAGCGTCCACTCCTGCCCCGGCAGGTTTTGCGGGTTCAATGGCAAGTGGTCCTGGAACAACAGGATCACGAACAGCAGCAAGAAGCCCGCGAGATTGAAGGCGAGCAAGGCCAGGGTGTATTTCTGCCAGCTCTGTTCGGCCTGCGGATCAACGCCGGCCACCCGATAACAGCCACGTTCCACAGGTCCCAGGATCGGTGTCAGCCAGGTGCGCTGACCTTCCATTACCTTGTAGTAGAACCGCCCAAGAAACGGTGCAGGGATCAGCACCAAGGCAAAGAAGGCCAGGATCAGCCAATAGTCATAACTGTGCATAGCCGCTCCTAGTTCCGGTCCGCGCGCAACAGCGCAACCAACAGATAAATGAACAGCCCCACTGCCAATAGCAGTGACACCCCGTCCAGAACGCTCATGGAAGTTCTCCGTGTTACGGCGTATTGCCGCGTGTGGAGTCATTGTCGGCAGGGAGGCTGTAAAGGAACGAGAGCGAGGGGGTTGGCTGGGCATAAAGAAAGCGTAAAGAGTGGGTTTATGGCTTTGTTACAGCGGTGGTTGCACAAGCTGCTTCGCGGGCAAGACTTCCTCTCGCGGATTTTTTGGGGTGCTTGGGCGCCCGGCCTGACTAGAAGAGCAAGGCTTGCCCACGATGGGGACCATCGACTGGCGGCGTCAGTTGCCCGACCAACTAACCACCTCTGCTGCTCGCATCCAGTTGCAGTTTGAGCAAGAATGTCGGCCCCCGAATCCTTTGCAGGAGAAACCATGAATATTGTCACCACCGATTTACCCGGTGTTCTGATTATCGAACCGAAGGTTTTTGGTGACGATCGAGGCTTTTTTTACGAGAGTTTCAATGCCAAGGCCTTTCAACTCGCGACTGGTCTGGATACCCGATTCGTCCAGGACAATCATTCGCGCTCTCAAAAAGGCGTGTTACGCGGGCTGCATTACCAGTTGGAAAATACACAAGGCAAACTGGTTCGCGTGACCGCGGGCGAAGTGCTCGACGTTGCCGTAGACATCCGTCGCAGCTCGCCGCATTTCGGCAAATGGGTCGCGGTGCGCTTGTCCGCCGAGAATCATCGCCAGCTTTGGGTGCCGGAAGGTTTCGCGCATGGTTTTATGGTGTTGAGCGAATTTGCCGAGTTTCTCTACAAGACGACTGATTACTACACCCCGTCTGCCGAGCGCAGCATCCGCTGGGATGACCCGGATCTGGCCATCGATTGGCAACTGGACGAGGCTCCGCTGCTGTCCGGGAAAGATCAGGCAGCAGAATTCTTCAAGGATGCCGAGGTTTTTTCCTGAATCTCGGAACCTTGCTCCCTCAGCTGGAAAGCGCCAGCCCGAATGACACCAATCCCCTGTGGGAGCGAGCCTGCTCGCGAAGGCAGCAAGACAGGCAATAACGCCCCTAACTGGCGCACAACTGAGACACATTCAGCAACAACCATCCCCAATGCGACGGCTTTACCTCCATAACGACTGCCGTCACAACGCTGGCACGCCCACTGCAAACGCCCTCCCCGAAGCTGTCCAAACCGTTCAGGGAGCAAACGCATGAACACACAACTCAAACCCACGCTGGGCACGTTGCACTTGTGGGGCATTGCGGTCGGGCTGGTGATTTCCGGTGAATACTTCGGCTGGAGTTACGGCTGGGGTGTCGCGGGAACACTCGGCTTCCTGGTGACGTCGTTCATGGTCGCCACGATGTACACCTGCTTTATCTTCAGTTTCACCGAGTTGACGACGGCAATTCCCCACGCCGGCGGCCCCTTTGCCTACAGCCGCCGCGCCTTTGGCGAGAAAGGAGGATTGATCGCCGGGCTGGCGACGCTGATCGAATTCGTCTTCGCGCCACCGGCGATTGCCTTGGCTATCGGTGCTTATCTGAATGTGCAATTCCCGGCCCTCGACCCGAAACACGCAGCAGTCGGCGCTTACATCGTGTTCATGGGCCTGAACATTCTCGGCGTGAAATTCGCTGCAACCTTCGAGTTGATTGTCTGCGTATTGGCCGTGGCGGAACTGCTGGTGTTCATGGGCGTGGTCGCGCCGGCGTTCAGCTTCAGCCACTTCGCACTCAATGGCTGGGCCGGTTCCGACGTGTTCGGGGCGCCGGCGATTGCCGGGATGTTCGCGGCGATTCCTTTTGCCATCTGGTTCTTTCTCGCCATCGAAGGCGCCGCCATGGCCGCCGAAGAGGCCAAAGACCCCAAACGCACGATTCCCAAAGCCTACATCAGCGGCATTCTGACCCTGGTATTGCTGGCCATGGGCGTGATGTTCTTTGCCGGCGGCGTCGGCGACTGGCGCACCCTGTCGAACATCAACGACCCGCTGCCGCAAGCGATGAAAACCGTGGTCGGCGAAAGCTCGGGCTGGTTGCACATGCTGGTGTGGATCGGTCTGTTCGGCCTGGTGGCGAGTTTCCACGGGATCATCCTCGGCTACTCGCGACAGTTCTTCGCCCTCGCCCGGGCCGGTTACCTGCCGGCGTCCCTGGCAAAGTTGTCACGTTTTCAGACGCCGCACCGGGCAATCATCGCCGGGGGCGTGATCGGCATTGCAGCGATTTACAGCGATGGTTTGATCAACCTGGGCGGCATGACGCTGACGGCGGCGATGATCACCATGGCGGTGTTCGGCGCGATCGTGATGTACATCATGAGCATGCTCAGCCTGTTCAAACTGCGCAAAACCGAACCGAATCTGGAGCGCACCTTTCGCGCGCCGTGCTATCCGCTGGTGCCGTTCATTGCGCTGGTGCTGGCGGTGATCTGCCTGGTGGCGATGGCCTGGTTCAACACCTTGATCGGGTTGATCTTCCTCGGTTTCATGGCGGTGGGTTTCGTGTACTTCATGCTCACCGCGCAGTTGCGCGCGGATGCGCCGGCGGATGCGATGTTGACCGGCCTGTAATCAGCCGAGTGCGGCTGTCATATCAGGCATAGAATTGAACCACTGCGAAATGAAATCGCTCAAAGTGGTATGCACGATCGATTGGCGAAATCCGCCACTCGGCCTGCCCTCAAGGAGAGCCCTATGCCCTGGTATGCCTGGTTGATTCTGGTCGTTGCAATCGGCTCGATCGTCGGCGGTTTGATGATGCTGCGTGACACCGCCAACAAGGTCGAGCTCACCGAAGAGCAACGTAAACGCGTCGCTGAACGCAACGCGGAAGCGGACGCCAAGGACGCGCAGGACCGCTGAACCAATAGCCCTGTCATTCTGATCGAATGACAGGGCTTTGCGCTTCTACTTTTCCCAGTCGGCCTTGGCAATGTGAAGGCCATGCAGCCCCTTGTACGCCGCACGTTCCGGTTGGCTCCAGCCCTCGAGCAGCGACTCTTCCAGCCGATAAATCTCCACCCCCAGCGGGCGACAGACGCTGAGCGGATCCTGCGCATCCGGCCCCCACATGGCCAGCGACAGATCCCCTCCAGGGCAGGTCGACAGCGCGCACAGCAAATCGATCTCGGCAAAAAACTCCAGGTAATCGCCCTTCTGCGCCGGACAGGCCTTCATGAAATACATGTCGTCGTGGTTCAGGCCGGTGCACTGGAAAATGTTCAGCACGTCGTGCACGTCGAACTCGGTCAGGCCATGGGGCAGCACGGCGCGCGTCAGGTTGGAGTGGCAGTGATGATGGAAATCCTCGCCGGTGAGCATTTTGTTCACATAAGGATCGCAGCGAGTGCCGAGCAAATCGTGCAAACGACCGCCATGTTCATCGATGCCGTAATCGGCCAGGCTGTCGTCGGTGATGGTCACCAGCGGCCGTAGAAAAGGCAGGTTCGACCAGAGCCGGTCATGGGTGCTGACATGGGCACCCTGAAGCTGCCGGGTCCGCGCCGCCCACAGCCGCTCGCGCGGGTCGTTGGCATTCCAGACGTTGAAGTCGCCGACTTGCGGGCCGACCGGAGTGGTGACGCGAAACACATGCCCGGCTGGCACGTTCCAGGCCCGCCCGGTACGGATCGGCACTTCGAACTGCTCGATCAGCGTTCGCCCCTCCTTGGTGTCGCGGATCCGTTCGTAGAACGCTTTGTCCACCTGCAGGGCGGAGCCTTTGCTGACTTTATAGGCCGCCGGATAGTCTTTGTACATGGCACAAATCCTCGATCAGTGATGGGGGGTTGGGGCAAGCATTTGCAACAGAAGGTGTTCCGAGTCATCGAGATAAACGCTCATGGCGTCTGCGGCGGCGCGCTTGTCACCCTCCACGAGGAAGTCATGGATCTGCCTGTCGCGAGCCAGCCAGGGCGCCTGAAAACTTGACTCATCGGGAGCGGTGCAGAACGCGAGGCGCAGTTGCGCAACGACGTTGGTGAAGAACTCATCGAACAATCGGCTGTGCAGTAACCCGACGATGTGTTGATGAAACACCAGGCTGTGGGTGCCGACGGCGCGCCAGTCCTCGCGCTCCCGGGCAAGTTCGGTGGCCTCAAGCGCCTCGAGCATCCGCATGGACTGTTCGTTGCGCAAGGACTGGCTGAGACTGATGGCCTGCAACTCCAGGGTGCGCCGAACCTTGAACAGATCCCGTACGTCATCAACGCCCAGCCTGCGCACCATTACGCCCTTGTTGCGCACATAACGGGTCAGACCATCCTGGCCAAGACGGTGCAACGCTTCACGAATAGTGTTGCGGGACGCGTTGTAGGCAGACACCAGCTCGTTCTCCACCAAGGCCATGCCTGGCAATAGACGACCGCCTATGATGTCTGCGCGAATTTCCAATGTGATGTGGTCGGCCAGGGACAGTCCACTGTTCATGCTCGTCGCCTCGTGATTGTTCAACAATCGTCAACTAATGGGTAATCACTATTCATGCCAGTTGATTTGACGCGACAGGACGAAGTTGGACGCATCTGCATGCTTTTTAGAAGTAGAAGTACAGTCACCATCCCATTTTCATTGGTTAAGATGGCGCATTGTTGCGGAGATTTCAGATGCGTTACTCGCAGGACCATAAAGCCCAGACCCATCAGCGCATAATCAAGGAAGCATCAGCGCGATTTCGCCGTGACGGTATTGGCGCGACCGGCCTGCAACCCTTGATGAAAGCGTTGGGGCTGACCCACGGCGGCTTCTACTCGCATTTCAAGTCCAAGGATGAGCTGGTGGAAAAGGCTTTGCAGGCGGCCGGCGAACAGTGCGACGCCATCTGTGCCGAGCTTTTCGCTCAGAATCACCCGCTTGAGACGTTCATCGATACCTATCTGTCCGAATGGCACCAGACTTCACCCGATGAGGGTTGCCCGCTGCCGACCATGTCATCGGAACTGGGCTTGCGTGGACAGCCCAGTCCGATCTCCGACGTGGTGCTTAATTCTAGGCTCGAACAAGTACAGGGCACGCTTGAAGGCGAAGATGCCGCCGACCGCAGCATCTTCATCATGTCCGCCCTGGTCGGGGCGTTGCTGCTATCGCGCAGTGTCGAGAATCCAGAGTTCGCCCAGCGGATCCTCGACGTGACGCGCGAGTATCTCAAGCAGCCCCAGGACTAATCCTGCCAGCGCTTGAACAGCACGCTGGCATTGACCCCACCAAATCCGAAACCATTGGACAGGGCGTACTCGATAGCCATTGGCCGCGCCTGGCCGTGGACGATGTCCACACCTTGCGCCGCTGGATCAGGGTTTTCGAAATTGAGCGTCGGCGGCACGACCTGATCGCGGATCGCCAACAGCGTGAAAATCGCCTCAATCCCGCCTGCCGCACCCAGCAAATGCCCGGTGGCGGATTTGGTCGAGGTCACCGCGATCTTGTTGTCTGAACCAAACAACGCCTTGATGGCGGCCAACTCTCCAAGGTCCCCAACCGGGGTCGAGGTTGCGTGGGCATTGAGATGCTGTACCTGCGCTGCAGAAATTCCCGCCTGAGCCAGCGCCAACGACATCGCCCGACGCGCACCACTGCCATCTTCAGGTCCGGCAGTCAGGTGATAGGCATCGGCACTGGTGCCGTAACCGACCAGCTCGGCCAACGGTTGAGCGCCACGGGCAAGGGCGTGTTCCAGTGATTCGATCACCAGAAGGCCAGCCCCCTCACCCATCACGAAGCCATCACGGCCGCTGTCGAATGGCCGTGAAGCGCGCTCAGGGGTCTCGTTGTAACCACTAGACAAGGCACGCGCCGCCGCGAACCCGGCCAGACTGACCCGATCGATCGCAGCCTCTGCGCCACCGCACACTGCGATGTCCGCCTCACCACAACGAATCAGCCGCGCCGCGTCGCCAATCGCCTGAACCCCGGCCGCGCACGCCGTCACCGGAGCACCCAACGGGCCTTTGAAACCATGCTGGATCGACACATGACCCGCCGCGAGATTGACCAGGAACGAAGGAATGGTGAAAGGCGACAAGCGTCGCGGACCGCGAGTGTCGGTGGTCCGGACCGCATCGGCAATCGCGCCGAAACCACCCACGCCCGAGCCGATAATCGTTGCGGTGCGCTCTTGGGTCTTGGCGTCCAGCGCTTGCCAACCTGCCTGCTCCAGCGCCTGACGCGCGGCCTCCATGGCAAACATAATGAAGCGGTCCATCTTCTTCTGCTCTTTGGGCGGCGTCGCCCGATCCGGGTCAAAACCCGCTTCGGGATCTTCCGCCACAGTGAGCACTGCGCCACCGACCTTGGCCGGCAGGTCAGCGACCACTTCATCAGGCAAATTACGCAACCCGGAGCGTCCGGCCAGCAGACGCGCCCAGACCGCCTCGACACCGCTACCCAGCGGAGACACCAGGCCCATGCCCGTTACAACTACTCGACGATCACTCATACCGCAATTACCTCAAGCCGATTAAAGGCGCCTCACTTGTAACGCGCGGCGGCCGTACTTTTGGAAAGATTCGGGGCCATGACCAGGCGGGCTTTCACAAAGTCGTCCCAGTCGGAGGCGTTCGGTAACGAAGGAATGGTGATCAGCTCACCCTGGTCCAGACCCGACAGTGCCGCATCGACCATCTCCCCCGCTTCCATCACCATGTCTGCGGGAATCTGGGAGGCATCGATACCGGAGCGTTCCCAGATTTCGGTGCGTGTCACGCCTGGCAACACGGCCTGGACCTTGACGCCGGTTCCGTCCAGTTCTGCGTTCAACGACTGAGTCAGACTTAACACATAAGCCTTGCTTGCGCTGTAAGTCGCGTTGAATCGCTCGGGAAACAACGCCACGACCGAGGCGATATTGATGATCGACCCCCGGCCCGCCTTGGCGAAACTGGCGGCCGCTGCCGATGCCAGCCGAGTGACGGTGGTGACGTTCAGTTGAATCAGTTTTTCCAGCTGGTCCATGTCGGAATTTGCCAACAGGCCATCCGCCGCGACACCGGCGTTGTTCAGCAGCAGACTGATACTTGAATCGCTGCGCAGGCGCTGCTCAATCTTTAGAACATCATCTTTTTGCGTCAGGTCTGCCTTGAGCACTTCCACCTGGATGCCATGCTCGGCGCGCAACTTGCTCGCCGCCGCCTGCAACCGTTCCTCGTCCCGGGCAACCAGCAACAAATCAAAACCACGCGCCGCCAACCGCTCGGCGTAAATCGCCCCGATACCGGAAGAAGCACCGGTGACGAGGGCTGTACCTTGGGTCTGGACAGAATTCATGAGCGTGCTCCTTGGAAGGTCGTCAGGAAGATGAGCGCACAAGCGCTTCAGCGGATACAGAAATTATTATAGGCATAATTTTAAGGCAATATGATAGCCGTAATTTTTCATGACCCGATAAAAGGCACGACACTGCCCCTTACGCCAAATGCAAAAAAGGCCGGTCACTGACCGGCCTCTTGGCGTTGATCTAAAAGCTTAGTTCACTTCCAGCTTCTCACGGTTCTTATCAAGGATCGCTTTGCCGATCCCTTTCACTTCCAGCAACTCGTCAACGGACGAAAACGGCCCATTACTATCACGATAAGCAACAATAGCCTTGGCTTTGGCCTCCCCGATACCGGAGAGCTCACGTTGCAGCGTGGGTGCATCCGCTCCATTGAGATCGACTTTGCCTGACTGCGCCATGGGCGCAATTTCCAGCACCATGGGTGCGTTGCCAGCCTCCGGTTTTGCCGCAGGTGCGGCGATCGCAGCAATAGAGGCGCTAGTCAGCAGGGCGAAAACCAGAGAGTAGAAATAACCAGTACGCATAAATGAAGCTCCATAACATCGGTTGAGAAAGCAGCTTTTCCGAAGCTGCTCTCCAAACTTAGGCGATGTGGTGGAACTGTCAAAAGTGTGTCTGTTGCAGGATGTGAAACAATCAGGGTTCGAGGCGCCGTTGTTGGTAAATCCAGTCGACGATGTCGCCGTCGGGTGTGTAACCGCTGACGGTTTCGCGCAGGAGTTGGCGAACGCGAGAGTAATCGTCCTGATCAACGGCAACCAGCAACTCAGTCAAACGTCCCTTGAGGACATCCCACGGCAGATGGTCTTCGTTGGCGCTCATGATCATCGGATGCTGAGTGGCCGATACGTTGTCACCGATCAACAACTCTTCGTAAAGCTTCTCGCCTGGGCGCAGGCCGGTGAACTCGATGGAGATATCTCCTTGCAGGTTCTTTTCCGAACGGATGCTCAAGCCGGAAAGATGGATCATTTTCTCTGCCAGTTCGACGATCTTCACTGGCTCGCCCATGTCCAGAACAAACACATCGCCGCCCTGCCCCATAGAGCCCGCCTGAATTACCAATTGCGCGGCTTCGGGGATGGTCATGAAATATCGGGTGATTTTCGGGTGGGTCACCGTCAACGGCCCACCGGATTTGATCTGACTGTGGAACAGCGGGATGACTGAACCCGACGAGCCCAGCACATTGCCGAAACGCACCATCGTGAATCGGGTTTTGTTGACACGTGATACGTTGGCCTTGTCGCCGAACAGAACGGGCGCAATTTCGCGGCTCAGGGCCTGAAGAGTCAATTCGGCAAGACGCTTGGTGCTACCCATGACGTTGGTCGGACGCACCGCCTTGTCAGTGGAAATCAACACAAAGTTGGCGACACCGGATTTAAGTGCCGCCTGAGCAGTGTTGAGTGTCCCGATCACGTTATTAAGAACGCCTTCAGCGATGTTGTGCTCGACCATGGGCACATGTTTATACGCTGCTGCGTGATAAACCGTGTCTACGCGCCAAGCCTTCATGACGGCGAGCAGCTTGTCCTGCTGACGGATGGACCCGAGAATGGGCAACAAATGCACGGATACCGATTCCCGACACGCGCGCTGCTCCAGTTCCGACAGAATGCTGTAAAGGTTGAACTCACTGTGGTCGAACAATAACAACGTGGTGGGCCCCAGCAGGAAGATCTGCCGGCAGAGCTCTGAACCGATGGAACCACCCGCGCCGGTGACCATGACCGTTTTTCCTTTGATACAGCGCTCCAACAGATCCGGTTGTGCCGGAACTGCGTCGCGCCCCAGCAAATCGGCAATGTCGACTTCCTGGATATCCTCGACTTTCACCCTGCCACTGGCCAGGTCGGTAAAGTTGGGGACACTGCGCACATGTAGCGGGAAGCTTTCGAGCAAATTGAGAATTTCCCGGCGCCGCGCACGCGTGGAGGAAGGGAGTGCGAGCAGGATTTCCTGCGCCCCCGTCACTTCGATCATCTGCTGAATATGCTTTGGCTTGTAAACCTGCAAGCCGGAAATCGAGCGATCGGCAATGCTTGAATCATCATCGATAAAGGCCACGGGCCGCATCACCCGCCCCATGCGCAATGCCGCGACCAGCTGATTGCCCGCCACTCCCGCCCCGTACACCGCCACCTTGGTCAACCCGTCGTCGCGACTGGTAAAAGGTACGTGCTGAGCGGCAGTGAACCAGTCGCCCATGAAATACTGGCGCATACAAAGACGCAAACCACCAATGATGACGAGGCTCAACCACCAGTAATTGAAAATGATCGAGCGAGGAACGACCGCTTCGTGGTTGCTGTACCAGTAAACGACTACTGCCAGGATCAGCGAGGACAGACTGACGGCCTTGATGATGGCAATGAGGGCATCATTTCCGAAATATCGCATGACAGCGCGATACATGCCAAAACGAATAAAGAGAGGAATAGCGACAAGGGGAGCGCTGGCAAATAGCCAAAAATGTACCCGCAAAGGGTTGTACATATCGTCTATGCCCAGACGAACGATAAACGCCAGCCAGAGTGCGATCCAAACCAGCAGGCAGTCCGTCGCCACCTGCAGAAGCCTCTTCTGCCGACGGGGCAGGCTCAGTAAAAAAACTCTAAATTTGTCCATAAATATCTAGTCGTTCCCGACAATGCCCCCCTTGCAAATCCGATGCGTGATTGTACGTAAATGTAAACGCTCGGCGATGCAAAATTTTGGGAAATACGCCAAAGGCAGCGTGTTGCAAATGATTGTCATCTGGACGGTAACACCCCGCAGCCATGCTTCTGTCAGACCACTCAACGGGGCCAACGTTGCCGGCAACTTCATGAAGATTGCCCCACCGGCGCAAAAATTCGCATTCAAATTACTCTCCCCCACACCTATAAAGAGAATCGCAACCGTAATCGCCCCTTACAGTTTCATAAATGAAACAGTTCGAGACGCAATCGGAGCACTTACTAGTGGTTCAGGTGGGCAACTCGCCTGTGCACCGTGACCGGTTGTGGATCGCGGTAAAACGCCCTGTCAGGGTGACAATAGACGCCGCCGTGCGCGCAAGCGAGCAAAGGCCGGGAAAACGGTGATTACAGGGTGAAATAGCATCACTCAATACGATACCATACGCGGCGCGGTTGAGACGTTGGGCTCACGGGTCAGGCCAAGCCGTTGAGCAGCATGGCGATCAACCCTTTCAAGGCGAAAAATGCATGGATTCGTACAAGCATGGATTTGCAGGCTGGTTACTATCTTGCCCGACAAATGACACTCCCCGCGCTGCCGGGTTCGAACGTAAATAGACCACCTGCACAAGAAGTCGAGTCAAACTACTGATGCAAAATTACTCTACACACCCTATAGAAATGATAAGCAGCTTTTGGCGCAACAAGCGTTTAATAATGCAATTAAGTAAACGCGAAGTACTCGGGCGCTATCGCGGCTCTGCATTGGGTTTGTCGTGGTCTTTTTTCAACCCCATATTAATGCTGATTATTTACACGTTTGTTTTTTCAGTCGTGTTCAAGGCTCGCTGGGGGGCCTCACCGGACGAAAGCAAAACCGACTTCGCAATCATTCTTTTTGTCGGTCTTTTCATTCATGGTTTGTTCGCCGAATGCGTCAACAGAGCGCCGGGGCTGATTACATCCAATGTCAGCTACGTCAAGAAAGTGGTGTTCCCGCTTGAGGTGCTGCCTTGGGTGGCATTTACTTCCGCACTGTTCCATGCCGCCATCAGCCTGGTCGTATTACTACTTGCCCAACTGATCATTAACCACAGTATTCCTTTAACTGCACTGTTGCTCCCCATCGTCGTCTTGCCGTTGTTTCTCGGCATTATGGGTATGAGCTGGTTGTTCGCGTCACTGGGCGTCTATCTGCGTGATATCAGCCAGATAACAGTGATGTTTACAACCGTGATGCTGTTCATGTCCGCGGTATTCTTCCCCATTACCGCGCTGCCTGAAAAATATCAATTCTGGATCCGGATCAATCCGCTGGCTTACATCATTGAGCAAAGTCGCAATGTCTTGATCTTCGGTCAGGTACCTGACCTCAAGGTCTGGTGCATCATGTTTATCACCGGCGCCATTGTGGCGTGGTGTGGCTTTGCATGGTTCCAAAAGACTCGCAAGGGGTTCGCCGATGTACTCTGAACCGGCCATCAGTGTCGAAAACCTCAGCAAATGCTACGAAGTCTATGACAAGCCGCACAAGCGTCTGCTGCAAATGCTGTTCCGTGGAAAGCGTAAATACTTCAGCGAGTTCTGGGCGCTGAGAAGCGCTTCGTTCGAAGTTCACGCGGGTGAAACCGTCGGCATCATCGGGAGCAATGGCTCCGGAAAGTCGACCCTCCTGCAAATGCTGTGCGGCACCTTGAATCCAAGTTCTGGCGAGATCAAGGTGCGCGGCCGCGTTGCAGCACTGCTGGAATTGGGCGCGGGCTTCAATCCCGAATTCACTGGCAAGGAAAACGTTTACCTCAATGCCGCCATCCTGGGGCTGACGCTGGAAGAGATTGATGCGACGTACGCAGACATCGAAGCATTTGCGGAAATTGGCGAGTTCATCAATCAACCCGTCAAGACGTATTCCTCCGGCATGTATGTGCGCCTGGCGTTTTCTGTCGCAGTGCATACCAAGCCGAGCATTCTGGTGGTCGATGAAGCCCTTTCGGTGGGTGATGCGCGCTTCCAGGCCAAATGCCTGGACCGTATCAAGCAAATGAAAGAGTCGGGCGTCAGTATTCTGTTTGTATCCCACGACGTGGCGGCGGTGCGCACCTTGTGCGACCGGGCCCTCTGGCTGGACAAAGGCATCGTTCGCGCACTTGGCGAGGTGTTTCCTATCACCGCGCAATACACCGAGCACCTGTTCGATCGCTCGCCGGAGAACGTGAGCGACGCCATCTTGCCAGACGCAGTACCTGAACCGCGCAAGGCCCAACAGCCTATCAATCATTGGGGCTCGCACATCGGTCTCATCGAAGATGCCGGAATTTACGACGAGCGCGGCATCAGAAAAAACCTGTTCACCGACCATGAAAAAATGGTTGTAAAAATCAGATTTCACACGCACCAGTTGAAGTCGACCGAAGGGCTTTCGGTGTCGTTTTCCCTCAAGAACCTTTCGGGCAGCGACCTTATTGTCGGTAGCACCTGGAATGAAAAGCTGACTTTTTCTGATGATAACGGTGAGGGTCAGGAAGTTTGCTTCGAGGTCGAGAACTACCTGTGCTCGGGTGACTATCTGTTAGTGGCAGCCATTGAAAACAGAACGTCGGCGTCGATTCACTATTACGAATACCTGGAAGGCGCGCAGTACTTCTCTTCCTCTTTTATCAGCAATGCCTCAGGGCTGTTCATGCCTAGAATCTCGATCGCCATTGAAAATAATGCAGTGAGTAAAGGAGCACTTACACCATGAAAAAACCTACAGACGACGCAATTGAAACTGGTGAAGTCAACTCCAAAGCTTACTGGGACAATCGCTTCTCCAGCGACTGGGAAGAGAATTTCGGCCGAGAGCAGAGTATTTTTTTCAGCGACGTAGCGGCCAATAACATTCCATCGTGGCTCACTTCGTTGATCAGTGAGCAGAACCTGACAATGTGTGATTGGGGTTGCGCCCAGGGCGATGGTACCCAGAACCTGGCAAAACGCCTCAACCTGCCGAATCTGGTGGGCGTGGACTTTTCATCCGAAGCGATCGCCAAGGCCAGCGCTGCGTATCCGGAATGCAGGTTTCTCTGCGATGACTTTTTCACCGAAAGCTCCAGCGCGGTCTGGGATATTCTTTTTTCCTCCAATACGCTCGAGCACTTCGTGTCACCTTGGGAGGTTCTGAAGCATATATCCCACAAAGCTGAAAAATTCATCGTGCTGCTTCTGCCATTCAGAGAGCAGGACCTGATCGACGAGCACTTTTACTCGTTCGACTTTGGCAACGTACCCGCGCACTTCGGCAACTGGGCCCTGATGCACAGCAGCATCGTCGACACCTCGAAAGACGAGCCGAACTACTGGCGCGGCGAGCAGATCCTCCTTGTCTATGCAAACCTGGCCAACCAGCAAAGTGCACAGTTGTCTTTGAAGAACTTCCACATCGAGAAAGATGGCGCCCTCTCGGAAGAAATGACGGCTCGAGTGGCATCATTTCGCCAACACATCGAGACACAGAACAGCGAACTCAAGGAAGTCCGCGCGTACATGGACAGTAAACTGGCCGAACTGGCTACCGCCCAGGCGGCACTGGTCACTGCCCAAGCCGCAACGGCGGCAAGCCAGGAAGCGAATCAGGCGATCGTGGAAGCCAACAAGGTGACGTTTGACCAGTTGAAGTTCGTCGAGGCACAGTACAAGCAGGTCGTGGACAGCCATTCCTGGAAGATCACCAAACCGCTGCGCCTGGCCGTTCGCGTGACCCGTCATGGCCTCACGGCGGGTGACAAACGCGCACTGAAGAACCGGCTCCGCAGCATCTATCACAAGTTGCCACTGCCTGATGCCGTGAAAAAAGCCTTGCGCCAGTCCTATTCGACCGTCGTTGAAGCGCCGATTTCCGCTGTAAAGAGCCAAATACTGAGCGGCAATCAGTTCGACCTACCGGCGCTCCGCCCTGCACCGCAGGAGAAGGGTCTTGCCGATTACATTTTCTGGGGCGTCATTGACTGGCACTTCCGCCACCAACGGCCGCAGCAGCTGGCCCAGGCGCTGGCGGGTGCGGGTCGCCGGGTGTTTTATGTTTCGGTGAATCTGGTGGACGACCCGCGCCCTGGCTTCAACGTTGAACAACTGGACACCCATGGCCGTCTGTTTCAGATAAACCTGTACGCCAAAGGTGCTCCGGTGATCTATACCACGGCACCGGGCGTGGATATTGCCGACCAACTCAAAGGCTCGATCGGACAAGTACTGGACTGGGCCAATACACGCCAGATAGTGTCGCTTATCCAGCATCCATTCTGGTATGAAACCTCCGCCATGCTTCCAGACAGCGAGCTGGTGTACGACTGCATGGACCATCATGAAGGTTTCGGTAATGTCTCCGAAGAAGTGCTGTCGATCGAGCGAGCGCTTATGCGCAATGCCGACATCACGATCACGACGTCCACCTGGCTGGATGAAATCGTTTCGCAACATACGCAGAATCGGGTACTGATCCGCAACGCTGGCGAGTTCGACCACTTCGCGATTCGTCCTGCCGACGTTTACGTCGATCCGCAGCAGCGCAAGATCATCGGTTACTACGGTGCCATCGCCGAATGGTTCGACCTGACGCTTCTGGAAAATGTCGCCAAGGCGTTCCCGGAACACTGCATTCTGATGATTGGTGCCGACACCGTAGGTGCTCGCGCGAAACTGGCGCACTTGAGCAACGTGACCTTCACCGGTGAAATGCCGTACAGCGAGTTGCCAAAGTACCTGCATGCATTCGACGTTTGCCTTCTGCCATTCCAGGTCATCCCGCTGACTCTGGCCACGAACCCGGTCAAGGTTTATGAGTACCTGAGCGCAGGTAAACCGGTAGTCTCCGTCGACCTGCCGGAAATCAAGCAGTTCGAGAACCTGGTGCATGCCGCTCCCACTACCGAAGACTTCATCAGCGCGATCAGAGAAGAGCTGAACGCTGTGGACTCGCTGGAGCGTGTACCCGCTCGCCAACAGTTCGCCAGAAACCAGACCTGGGGTCATCGCGCCGAACAAATGATCAAGCGCATCGAACTCGAGCGAACAGTGCCTCGCGTCAGTGTGATTGTGGTGACCTACAACAACATCGAGCTGACCAAGGCTTGCCTGGCCAGCCTGGACGAACACACCAATCACGAAAACCTCGAGATCATTGTCGTCGACAATGCCTCGGCCGATGGCTCTCCGGCGCTCCTCAAAGAGTGGGTCAGCCAGGGCACCAACCGCAAAATCATCCTTAACGAGGATAACCGGGGCTTCGCCGCCGGCAACAACCAGGGTCTGGCCATCGCGGATGGTGAGTATCTGGTTCTACTCAATAACGACACCTTTGTTACACCCGGCTGGGTCCGCACCCTTTATCGCCATCTCGAGCGAAACAAGTCCATTGGCATCATCGGCCCTGTCACCAACAACATCGGTAACGAAGCCAAGATCCAGATCAGCTACGACAGCATGGATGAAATGCTGGTGGAGTCGGCGAAGTACACACACAGCCATATCGGCAAACTGCAGAACATTCAGACCGCGGCATTCTTCTGCGTGATGTTTTCCCGTCAAACCTATGAAACCGTCGGACCGCTGGATGAAGCGTTTGGCCGTGGTTTCTTTGAGGATGACGATTACTGCCGCCGGGTCGAGCAGATTGGCCTGAGCATTGCCTGTGCCGAAGACGTATTCATTCACCACCATTTGTCCGCCTCTTTCAACAAGCTCAGAAGCGCAGATCGTCAGGCACTGTTCGAGCAAAACAAAGCCACCTATGAGGCCAAATGGGGCACGTGGACTCCACACACTTACAAGAACGTAGAGAAGAAATGAGTGAGTCAATGAACTCGATGTCCACCCCCTTGCTTTCAAGGCATCTGAATATCCTTTCATTTGCATTGATTTCAGCCGTCTTCTATTTGATGGCTTATTACTCCGTTTCGGATTTCCTGCCGAGCTCCGTTCCGGTCCACCACGACGATTACACTAATTACTCATCCGCGGCCGGCGGACTGGCGTGGTCGTGGATCCGCCCATTGTCGACCTGGCTGATCTTCGTGTTTTCCTCGATGGGACCGGATTGGTTGATTTGGGCTGTCAGGATTTTTACCGCCACGTACGTGTTCCTGTGCTGGAAAATCCTGATTGAGGTCATGCAGCCTCGCCAATACTGGATAACCCTTCTGCTTTTCGCGATCGCATCGCTCTCGAGCCCGATCGTTGCCGAGTACGCCCGATACACAGGGATGGTGACCCACATGATGTCGGGTTGCCTGGGGCTTGCTGCGGTCTACTTCCTGTTCAAGGACGATCGCGAAGAAAATGACACCTGGCTTTACGTGTCCGTGGTGTTTCTGTTGTTGTCCACACTGGCGAAAGAAGACTTCATCCTGTTCTACGTATTTTCTTTTGCCTACGTCCTGTTCAAGTCCGGGAAACCGATCAAAAAGCGGATCCTGACGGGCCTGATCGGCCTGGCGGTGTCGTTGTTGATGGTGGCGGGCGCGAAATTCCTGGCGGCTTCGAGCTTCCTGGGAGCCAGCGACGCGCAATCCTCTTATTTCATCGACACCTCCCCGACCGGCGTCGCGACAACAGTCTGGCGTTACCTGACGGGTGCCGGACATCCGGCAATGCTGATTCACGGCAAGATCATTGCGTTGGCGATGATCTTTTCAAGCATCGTGGCGTTGATCGTGATGCTGCGCGACAGGACAGTGCCTAAAACGCTTTACGTCATCGGTGCGGCATTGACGCTCATCGCCCCGTATTCTGTGCTGCCCAACCACGTTAATGCTTACTACGAACTGATTTGGCTGCCATTCATCATTGGTTCGGTGTATGTCGCGCTCGCAGAGGTGATGAAAACGAGCACGACACCCGCTCTGCGCGCGTATCTGGCTTGCGCCTTGCTGGCAGCACTCTGCGTTCCGCTGTATGTCGTTGATACACCAGGACGGCTCAGCGTCGCTCATTGGTATGACGCAGTGGGATCGGACAACGCCAAGGTCTTCAAGCGTCTTGAAGAAAACAAGGCTGCCATCAATGCTGCACCCTCTGTTTGTGTGTATGGGGCGAATGCGTTCTCGCCCTGGTATATGCACAGTGGACAGTATCTGGACACGGTGATGGGTCTGCATACGGTATGGAATATCGTCATCGACAAGACCTCGCCGCTTTATCCAGGTTTGCAACAAGGCGCCGTGTCCTCCAAAGGTCGAGTCGTGCTGATAGACACCGAAGCGACTGCAAACTGCCTGAAACTTTCGATTGCAGGGACCGAGTGATGCGTACACTTGCAGATGTTTTTGTTGGTAAAAGTAACAACCTGACCTTTATTCGCCTGCTTGCAGCGCTGGCCGTAATCTACGGTCACACCACGGCTATCGTGCCCGGCGCTACGCCTGACTGGATTGTAGTGACGACGGGGTACGCGTTTGCTGGCGGCGTGGCAGTTGACCTGTTTTTCCTGATCAGCGGCTTCCTTGTCACTGCCAGTATTCTGAACAGCGGCGTAAGGAACTACGTTGTATCGCGCGTGCTGAGGATTTACCCGGCGCTCTGGGTGAATCTGGTGCTGGTCACATTTGTGCTTGGCGGCATCGTGACTACCCTGCCGTTGACCGAGTACCTAGTAGATGACCATACCTGGAAGTACTTCAAGGGATTGGCATTGACCTATCAGGGCGGCTTTTTCTTGCCTGGGGTGTTCACACAGAATCCGAACCAGGCAGTCAATGGATCGATCTGGTCAGTGGTCATCGAAGTCTGGCTTTATATAGCGGTCCTGGGCGTCTATCTCATCGGCTTGATGCGCAGCCGTGCGCTTTTCAACACCCTCTTTTTCGTGGTCATCGTTGCTATCTGGTCTGACAAGACCTGGCTTCCGACCTCTCTTCAGGGGACCACGCTGCTGCATGTTTCGCTGTTCTTTTACATAGGCTCTTTTTTGTACCTCAACAGAGAAAGCGTGCCTGTCAGCCCGTACTTTTTGTTGATCGCCCTGTTTCTGGCGGGCATCACGCTGAACACGGACAGATTTCCATTTGGCTACATCCTGTTGATGGTCACTTTTTTCTGCTCGGTGAGCTTCTTCAAGCAATTTGCCTGGATGGACAAATGGGGCGACTACTCCTACGGCGTTTACCTGTACGGCTGGCCAGCCCAACAATTCACTGCATGGGCATTCCCGCATTTTTCCGGTGCGCAGAACTGCGTGACATCCATGGCCATCGCGCTGGCCTGTGGTGTTGCTTCATGGCATCTGATAGAGAAACGAGCATTGCGCCTCAAAAAGCATTTTTTCAAGAAAAGCGGCACACCCGCACTTAACTCCGAACTGAACACCCAAGGAGCATCGATATGATCCCCCTCTTTTCCGACGTGGCAATGAACAAGAACCTGGACTTCCTTGGTGCAGTCAAGAAAGTTCTCGACCGCCACTGGTATGTCCTGGGAGAAGAAGTCACCGGCTTCGAATCGGAATTCGCTGACTATGTCGGAGTGGGTCATTGCGTCTCCATGGCCAATGGCACCGATGCCATTGAAATCGCCTTGCGCAGTGTCGGCGTCGAGCGCGGCGACCTGGTCGTGACCGTGGCCAACGCCGGTTTCTACAGCAGCACCGCGATCCACGCCGTGGGTGCTACACCGCTCTACGTCGACATCAACCCTTCCTGCATGACCATGTCGGTAGACGCCCTGGCTGAAGCCCTCAAACTCAAACCCAAGTGCGTGATCGTCACTCACCTCTACGGGCAGATGGCTGACATCAAAGAGTTGCTGGCCCTGGCCCATGCAGCCGGGGTGATGTTGATCGAAGACTGTGCGCAATCCCACGGCGCAAAAACCGACGGTCGTCAGGCAGGCAGTTGGGGCGATGCAGCCTGCTTCAGCTTTTACCCAACCAAGAACCTTGGCGCCATGGGCGACGGGGGAGCAGTTGTGACCAACAATGACGAACTGGCCGCCAGACTCAAGACCTTGCGTCAATACGGCTGGTCGTCCAAGTATCACGTAGGTCATGCCGGTGGCAAAAACAGCCGCCTGGATGAAATGCAGGCTGCCATTCTGCGTATCAAACTGCCGCTGCTCGATTCCTGGAATGCTGCTCGCCGCGACATCGCTTCCCGTTACAATGAGGCCTTCGCCGGCCTGGGCTTTGATGCACTGCCCTCGGTAGACGATTCATTCGCGGCGCACCTGTACGTCGCACGCATTCAGAACCGCGATGCACTGCGCGAGTTTCTGAAGACCGAAGGTGTTGCCACCGACGTTCACTACCCGGTGCCGGATCACCGGCAAGCAGCCTACACCCAGCCTCGCGTAGCCGGCTCCATGGAAGTCACCGACAGCTCGTGCAAAAACCTGGTGACCCTGCCTTGTTTCCCTGGCATGACCGATGAAGCGGTCGACACTGTCATCGCAGCTGTCAAAAAATACTTCGAACAATAAGGAGCAACATCGCTTGCTAACGTTAGTCATTCCTGTTTACAAGAACGAAGGCTCATTGCCAGATTTGTTGATCGCCATCGATGGACTGAACAGCAAGTTAGCAGGCGATTTCGAAGCGGTTTTTGTGATCGACGGCAGTCCGGATCGTTGCTACGAGATCTTGAGAGAGCAACTGCCAAAACAGCGCTTCGAATCACAACTCGTGTTGCTTTCGCGTAACTTCGGCTCGTTCCCGGCAATCCGGGTGGGGCTGGGGGCCGGCAGGGGCGATCGTTTTGCGGTCATGGCTGCGGACTTGCAGGAGCCACCGGAGCTCGTGCTCGAGATGAACACGCAACTGCTGACCGATCAGTACGATGTTGTGCTCGGGGTACGCGAAGGGCGGGATGACCCGTTCCTGTCGCGCCTTGCCTCCAAGACCTTCTGGAACCTTTACCGTCGATACGTGGTGTCCGAAATACCGGAAGGCGGCGTGGATGTTTTCGGTTGCAACAAAGCCTTCCGCGACACACTGCTGACTCTCGACGAAAGGCACAGCTCGCTGATCGCACAAATCTTCTGGCTCGGATATCGTCGCAAGACTATTTCCTATACCCGCCTGAAACGTGAGCATGGCACATCGGCCTGGACCTTCTCCAAGAAGGTGAACTACATGATGGACAGTATCTTTGCCTTTACTGACCTGCCCATCCGACTGCTCACGCGCCTGGGCGGTGTAACCACCGTTCTGGCTGCCGGCTTCGGCATCGCCGTTACCATCGCGCGTCTTCTGGGACTGATCACCGTCTCGGGCTACGCGATGACCATCAACGTTATCGTCTTTCTCGGGGCTGCAAATCTGTTAGGCCTTGGAATCGTGGGCTCATACGCGTGGCGTACCTACGAGAACACCAAGGCCCGACCACTAGCCATCCCGATGAGGACTGAGAGTTTCAATCATGAAAAATGAAAACGCGGAGTACTTCGTTCACCCTAACGGGCTTTGCGAATCCCCTCATATCGGCAAAGACACCAAGATCTGGGCATTTGCGCACGTTTTGCCTGAAGCCCGTCTCGGTTCCGAATGCAATATCTGCGACAACGTCTTTATTGAGAACGACGTGGTCATCGGTGACCGCGTCACGATCAAGTGCGGGGTTCAGGTGTGGGATGGCATCGAGATCATGGACGACGTGTTCATCGGCCCCAACGCTACCTTCACCAACGATCGCTTCCCGCGCAGCAAGCAATACCCGGATGAATTCCTGCGCACTATCGTCAAAACCAAAGCGACGATCGGCGCTAACGCGACGATCCTGCCCGGCCTGACCATCGGTGAAAACGCTATGGTAGGCGCAGGCGCAGTGGTGACTCGGTCTGTCCCGCCCTTTGCGATCGTAGTTGGTAACCCGGCAAAAATCATCGGCTACGCCGACGCGGTTGGAAACACCAGCGAGAGCATGAAAGTTTCTGCTTCGTCCAAGCCTGCGGTGACCGGTACCAATGTCAACGGCGTAACGCTGCATACCTTCAAGGCCGTTCCCGACCTGCGTGGCAGCCTGTCCGTAGGCGAGTTCGAGCGCGAGATCCCGTTCAGCCCGAAACGCTATTTTCTGGTCTATGACGTACCGACTGCCGATACGCGTGGCGAACATGCTCACCACAAGTGCCACCAGTTCCTGATTGCCGTCAGAGGCAGCATTCGTGTCGTCGTGGATGACGGCGAAACACGCGAAGAGATCACCCTGGATCGTCCCAACATGGGCCTGTACCTGCCGCCGAAGACCTGGGGAATCCAGTACAAGTACTCTGCCGACGCCATGTTGTTGGTGTTTGCATCCGACTACTACGATTCAGATGACTACATCCGCGACTATGGCGAGTTTGTACAACTGATCAAATCGCAAAAACAGGTTTAACCGGATGTCGAGGCGAAAGTCACTGGCCGACCTGATCAAGTTTGTAATTGGCGGCGGTATCAACACCGCCTTTACCTTTGGCTTGTATTTCGGCCTGCAAGTCATCATGCCTTATCAGGTGGCCTACGCCCTGGCATTTGCCACCGGCATCGTGTTTTCGTACTGGTTCAATGCAACGATCGTATTCAAGACGCCCATCAGCTGGAAAGGCTTCTTCGCCTTCCCCCTGGTGTATCTGGTGCAGTACTTGCTGTCGGCAGTGCTGCTGAGTGTCTTCGTCGAACGGTTAGGCATTCCCCAAAGCGTCGCACCGCTGGTTGTCATCGTCGTGACCATCCCCGTTACTTTCGTGCTGACACGCTGGTTCCTGCGCCGAACGTAGACCGTCGTCACCACGCTAAAATTTGCAAAGGAAAGACTCAATATGAAAATCATGTGTACTGTTGGCACACGACCAGAAGCCATCAAAATGGCTCCGGTCATTCTGGCGCTCAAAGAACAACCCTGGGCAGATGTCCGGGTTCTGGCGACCGCACAGCATCGACACATGCTTGATCAGGTCATGACCTTCTTCGATATCGTCCCCGATATCGATTTGAACATCATGAAACCCAACCAGACACTGACCGAGCTGACCGCACGCCTTTTGCTGGAACTGGACAAGGTTCTGCTCGACGAAAAACCGGATGTCGTTCTGGCTCAAGGTGACACCACCACGGTTTTCGCAATGGCCCTCGCCTGCTTTTACCGCCGCATTCCATTTGGTCATGTGGAAGCGGGTCTACGCACCTGGGACATGCAGAATCCTTTCCCGGAAGAAGCGAACCGAGTACTGGCCGGTCGTCTGACTCGCTGGCATTTCGCACCGACCGAAAGCTCGAAAGCCAATCTGTTGCGCGAAGGCATCCCGGATCAAGACATTACCGTGACCGGTAACACCGTGATCGATGCTTTGTTGATGACAGCCGCCAAAGACCTGACCCTGGATATCGAACTCGACGACAGCAAACGCCTGATCCTGGTCACTTCGCACCGCCGAGAAAACTTCGGTGCGCCTTTCCTGGAAATATGCCGTGCGCTCAAGACGCTGGCAGAGCGCAACAGCGACGTGCAAATTCTTTATCCGGTGCACCCGAACCCCAACGTCAAGGACGTCGCCTATGAAGTTCTGGGCAATGTCCCGAACATCATTCTGTGCGAGCCGCTCGACTACGCACCGTTCATTGCAGCGATGAAGAAAGCCTATCTGATCATCAGTGATTCCGGCGGCGTTCAGGAAGAAGCGCCAGCCTTGGGCATTCCTGTCCTGGTCCTGCGTGATGAAACCGAACGGCCTGAAGCCGTGGACATGGGCGTGGTCAAACTGGTAGGTCCGAACTACGAGCCGATCATCACAGAAGCCCAGACTCTGCTGGACAGCCCTGCAGCTTATAAAGCAATGGCCAGAGGCGTTTCTCCTTATGGCGATGGCAAGGGCGCAGAACGCATCGTGGCAGTGCTAAAAGAGTACTGCGCTTAATGCGTCTGGTTTATTTGTCACCTGTGCCGTGGGCAAGTTTTGCCCAACGACCACAAAAGTTCGTTCGCTGGTTCCATGAAAAAACCGGCGGTGATGTGTTGTGGCTGGAGCCTTATCCCAGCCGCTTCCCTTGCCTCGATGACTTCAAGAAAATCGGTGTCAGCGACAAAACCGAAAATGACGAGCATGAGTCCTGGCTGACGGTCTTGAAGCCGAAAGGCTTGCCCATCGAGCCACTTCCGGCATCCGGCCTGATCAATGGCCTTCTTTACTGGTCCGAACTCCTCAACGCCGTAGAGGAATTCTCGCATGATGAAGAAGTGCTATTGGTCATTGGTAAACCTACCGTGCTGGCGTTGCAAGTCCTCAAGCGGCTTGAAGGTTGCACGTCCGTCTACGATGCCATGGATGACTTTCCGACGTTCTACAACGGGCTGTCCAGAGCCGCCATGGCTCGCCGGGAACTCGCCATCGGTAATAAGGTGAGTCTCATATTCACCTCTTCGACAAAGCTCAAGGTGAAGTGGGAACAGCACAAGTCAAATATCAAGTTCGTACCGAACGGACTCGATACTACGCTGCTCCCCCCCGCAAGGACCCAGCCTGGAGCAGAGCCATCCAAGATCTTTGGTTATCTTGGCACTGTGGGAGCGTGGTTCGATTGGAATTGGATGATTCATCTGGCCGAAACTCGCCCCAACGATCAGGTTCATGTTGTCGGTCCGATCTTTAACCGACACAACACAAAACTGCCGGCCAATTTAAAGTTGTTCCCGCCCTGCAGTCACAAAGATGCGTTGCTGAGGATGTTATCTTTCGACGTTGCGGTCATTCCCTTTATAAAAAATGAACTGACCGCGTCAGTAGATCCCATCAAGTATTACGAATACCGGGCATTAGGCTTGCCGGTCATATCGACCAGCTTCGGTGAGATGTTCTACAGGGGTGAACAGGATGGGGTTTACCTATGCGACACCCACGCAGAGATGGCTCAAGCGGTCGACAATGCATTGAACTACCAGACTACCGCTGAATTTTCCGAAACCTTTAAATCAGCCAACAGCTGGGAAGCCCGATTCAATAGCTCGGAATTGATTGGTTGATTGGCGCCGCAAGCGAGAAAGGCTAATGCGAGAATGTTCACAGATGGTACGAGGTTACAGGTGCTTTCTGGCGAAACATCAGCATGCCAACCAACATGGCAAAGTAGTAAACCCGGTGTGCAGGATGCTCTTGACACCGTTTAACTTCATCACGGTGTTATATGACAACAATTGAACACAACCTGACGATCCAGCGAAACGGCCTTATGCGCCTGCTGGATCAACACCAGCGATTGGCAGCGTTTCTACTGACAGCGCTTGTTTTCATGATTTTGCACAAAATCAAAGGTGTGGCCGAGTTCCCTTGGGACGCGGGTGGTTACTGGAAACTCAGTGCAGCCGACCTGCTTTTTGATTTCCCGAAAGAAATCAGAGGTTATTTTTATCCGGCACTCCTTTCGCCGGCACGGTTTGTTTCCGATTCGATTCCTGTGCTGGGGCTCTTACCCTACCGCATTATTTCATCGCTGATTTATAGCTACTTTTTTGCCATATTGGTGCCTGCTTTTTACCTGCAAGTTTTCGGCGGCACGGTCACTTTTCTACGTCGCATGATTACCCCCCTGTTGGTTGCCATATTGTTCCCTGGCGTAATCATTCACACCTTGAGCGACCTCCCCGCCCTGGCGCTGATGATTGGAGCATCAGCCTCTGCTCTTTATTCAACTAACGCTGACTCGAACGTTAAACGCTACGCGATGCTGACGCTCTCAGGTATTCTCGCTTACGGCGCCTACAACACTCGAACCATCTTCCTGTTTCCCGCCGGTGTATTGCTGCTGTCCCTGGCATTTTTTGTTTACAACAAACACAGTGCGCGGACCAAGGTGCTTGCCACTCTGGTGTTTCTCCTGGGTGCCGCTATCGCCAGCATCCCGCAGGTTGTCATCAACCTGAAGAATCAGAACTCAATGTCTCCCATGGTGATTACGACATCGCCTTATAATCGTTCGTTGTTTGCAAGCCAGTTGCTCTGGGGTATCACCCTGCAGCGCTACGAGACGTCGATCGACAAGTCATCACCCGGTGCGGGGGTGTTCTATCTGGACAAAGCGGGTGAGCGCCTCTTTGCTGCCAACAAAATCGGTAGCGAACCATTTGGCTTACGCGCCTATTTGAAACTGGCGCTTCAAAACCCGGTAGATTTCATTGGCATCTATGGACGGCACATCGTCAACGGGCTCGATCTGCGCGATGGTGAAGTTTATACAATGGGCCAACCGTGGAAGAAAAACGCACTGGCCTCTTTTAACTTTCTGATTCTATTCTCGGGTTTGCTGGTCATCGTTCTGACCATCGCAACACAGCGGGCAACTGCCGCGCAAACGACCAAGGGCGTATTTTGGACCTTTCTGACCTTGCTTCCGGTCATGGCCATTATCCCAGGGGCCATTGAAACAAGGTTCTTCCTTGCCCTGCATCTTTCAATCTATTGTGCGCTGGCTTTCAGTAGCGATATTGGCTCAATCAAGACATTGCTTCGCAGGCATTGGCTGCTGATCGGACTGGCATTGGCTGTCTCGGCAATGCTGTTCTTCTCTATATCGACGACGACCATGTCCGGCCCGCAATACGACTACTCGGATCTTTATAGAGGGATGTGGTAATCAACTTCAGTTCGGCCTTCCGAGTGGCCTGACTCCTGAGCCAGTAAAACGGCTCAGGGAATCTGAAGCTACCGCTTAGACGGTAGCTTCCAGCGCTCCCGCTCGCAGTTTGCAGGCCAACACGGCCAATGGTGCATAGGCAATGACCAGCGCAATCGGACCACTTAACAGATCACTCGCCGCCACATACGCCAGCGGCAAAAGCCAGCAGACATTAATAGCAAGTACCGCCAATGTAACTTTCCGGTGGCTTTCAAACCGACGGGAGGCAAACTGGTATGCGTGGGACCGATGTGCCTGGTAAACCTTATCGCCGCGTATCAATCGACGCATCAATGTCCAGGTCGCATCAACAATAAAGACGCCCAGAAGTATCAACCAGCTCCATAGCAGCTGGCTTGAAGTCCACGAGGCTTGAATAGCCAACGCCGCCAGCACAACCCCGAGGAACCCGCTGCCAGCGTCTCCCATGAAGATTCGTGCCGGGGGGAAATTCCAGCACAGAAAACCTCCTACCGCTGCGGCAAGAGACAATGCAGGCCAAACCAGTTCCAACGTGCCGCAATGCCAGTAAATCAAACAAATGCCCAGGCACACGCTGATTGCTTCGACACTGGCCAAGCCGTCGATACCGTCCATGAAGTTATAAAGATTGAGCATCCAGACGAGGTAAAAGACAGCCAGAATGTTGCCAAACAAACCGAGATCAACAGGTGCATCAAAAAACCTGATCGGACCGATCCCCTGAAACCAGACCAGTGCCCAACCCGCCGCAACAAAGTGCCCCAGCAGACGCCACCTGGCTGCGATATGCCCATGATCATCGGCGAAGCCTATAACGGCGACAATCAACCCCGCGCCCAACACGCCATACAACGCTTGGTTCGCAATAAGGTCCAGACCGGACAACAGCGGCAACGCCAGTGCGAATGCAAGCACAATCGCCACACCCCCCCCTCGTGGCGTAGGTATCGAATGAGAACTGCGCTCATTAGGCACATCCATCAGACTCCGGGCCAATGCGTACCGTCGAAGCACTGACGTCAAGAGCCAGGAAATGGCGAATATCGCCAGTAACAGCCACCAGAAATTCATTTCGTTTGCTTTTCCAGGTAATCGTCAGCCGTCTGACGTAATGCCTTGTCCATGCTGATGGGCGGAATCCATCCCAGCTGTTCCCGATTTTTCCCGATGTCGACCTGTAACGAACCACAGATACGCTTGGCAACCGCCTGCTTGCCGACCAACGCCGCAAGCATGTGTAGCAACCATGAGGGAATCGGTAATAAGCGTGGCTTTTTCCCCAGCGCTCCACCAAGACGTTTCAACAGCTCTGTGGTAGACAGATCCTCGCCATCACCGGCCAGAAATGTCTGATTGGCTGCCGCCGGATGATTGAGGCAAGTGACAATCAAGTCCACAAGATTGGCGATAGAAACCAGACTGCGTTGATTGTGAATGGCACCGAATGGCAGAGGCACGCCCCTGTTCAACCAGCGTAACAGACTAAGAAAGTTGGCTTTGACGCCTGGACCATAAACCAACGGTGGACGAATGATGACAACTTCCATCCCGCTGTTGAGGGCAATCTGTTTAAGTCCTTCTTCAGCTTCATACTTCGACACGCCATAAGCGTCGACGGGGGCCGGTCGATCATCCGCAGTGAAAGGCTGTCCCGGCGACGTGCTTTCGCCATTGACCTTTATCGAACTGATGAAAATGAATCGCTGGACGCCCGCCTCGGCGGCCTGTCGAGCCAAACGTAGCGTGCCCTCTACGTTAACCTTGCGAAACTCGGCAAGAGCATCGGTTGCGACTTCATCCATGACGTGAACCCGGGCGGCCGAGTGAACTACAACCTGTATGTTATCAAGCGCTGGCATCCTCTGATCGCCAGTCAACTCGAAGGGCACGACCTTGCACAAGCCATGTAGGCGCGTTGCCCCCCTGGCAGTGGCGACAGGTTGGAACTTGCTGTCCAGCAATAATCTGAGAACCAGTGCCTCTCCGACCAAACCACTCGCCCCTGTCACCAAAACCCGTGGGGCTGTCATTGAGCCTTACTCCCTACTAATGCGGTCGCCCAACAGATAAAGAAAAAGAAGATCTTGTCGCGTAGACGGCGTCTGCATTGCCATGCACTGAAGGACAACTTCATGAGTTGCCGAGGTCGCAACGGTAACCAACTTTGAACAAACGGATCCTGACTGTACCCTACCAGTCGCGCGATCATTTGGACCTGACCAAACCACCAGCCGTCATGAATCGTTTTATAACGTGCAATCAAGGGGCTAAAACCAGTGTTGGCGCCTACTTGATTCCGTTCATGCTGCCGATAATCCATGGAAGGCACTGGATCGATATACCAGTGAAAATCATGACTGCGCGCAAAGGCGTAACAGTACCAGTCGTGCAGACTGACCTGCTGCAGAGCCTCCCAATGAGCGATCACTGCGGTTTTCAGCGATTGTCCAAGGCGATTGCTCAATACATAAGTACAACCCGGTCCCGCAGCTTCGAACAGAAAATCCCATTCGACCTGCCGCTGCGACTTATCCAGCAAGCGGGTTTTTCCATCAGACCAAAAAGCCGTGACATTGCTGGAATAGGCATCGCAGTGTCTGCTGCGTATTACTCTAGTCGCACGCTGCAACTTGTCCGGCAGCCAACTATCGTCCTGATCAGCAAAAGCGATGAAGTCATAATGACTAAAATCGACATCCCGGATCAGTCGAAAGAAATTACGCGACGCGCCACCAAACTTGCCTGCCTCAGGAAGAAGGACAACGTTGGGGTGTTCGGCCGAATACGCCGCACACCAGGCTTCCGTTCCATCAGTTGAAGGATCAATACTGATATAGATGGTGACATCGACACCTGCCTGGTCGAGGATGGAAACCAACTGCTCCTCGATCCACTGCATGCCATTGTAGGCAGCCAGCAAAACCGCAATATTGGGATGTTTTACTGGCATACCATTCCTGCTTGTACCGATTGAACGCGACCGTTCATAAGGAAAAATCTGCCGACTCAGACCGAAGGCGAGTCCAGCAGTTTTTGCAGGTATTGGCCGTAACCGGTTTTCTTCAACGCATCGGCTTGAGCGCCCAGCTGCGCTGACGTGATCCAGCCATTGCTGTAAGCGATCTCCTCAAGACAGGCGACTTTCAAACCCTGGCGCTTCTCGATGGTATGTACGAAGTGGCTCGCCTCAAGTAGCGAGTCGTGCGTTCCTGTGTCCAGCCAGGCGAAGCCGCGACCAAGCATTTCTACATTAAGAGTCTTCTGATCGAGGTACGCACGGTTGACGTCAGTGATTTCCAGCTCACCGCGCTCGGACGGCTTGATGTTCTTGGCAATCTCGACAACCTGGTTGTCGTAGAAGTACAAGCCTGTAACCGCGTAGTTGGACTTCGGCTTCAGCGGTTTTTCTTCAATGCTTAGCGCACGTCCGGTCTCATCGAATTCCACCACACCGAAACGTTCCGGATCGGAAACGTGGTAACCGAACACGGTAGCACCGTGCTGTTGAGAACTGGCGGAACGCAAGTTATCCGAGAAGTGCTGACCGTAGAAGATATTGTCGCCCAGGATGAGGCAGCAAGGGTCCTTGCCAATAAACTCTTCGCCGATAATGAAAGCTTGTGCCAGGCCGTCTGGACTCGGCTGTTCGGCATAGGTCAACTTGATACCGTAAAGGCTCCCGTCGCCTAGCAACTTGCGAAAACAAGGCAAGTCTTCCGGGGTGGAGATAATCAGAATTTCACGCATACCCGCAAGCATAAGAACAGACAGCGGGTAGAAAATCATCGGCTTGTCGTAGATCGGCAGCATCTGTTTGGACACACCGAGAGTCAACGGATGCAGACGCGTACCGGAGCCGCCTGCGAGGATGATGCCTTTACGATTTATCGTGGTCATTTGTTCAGAACTTCCCTAAGCATTCGAGTTACGCCACTTTGCCAATCCGGCAAGTGTAGAGAAAAATTGTCACGCAGCTTTTGAGTATTCAAACGAGAATTCAAAGGGCGGCGCGCGGGCGTTGGATACGCGGTCGTTTCAATCGGGTTGATTGTCGTTGCAGCGAGCAACTCACCATTGGCTTTGGCGAATTCAATCACGAAGCTGGCGTAACCGTGCCAGGACACTTCACCGCGGGCAGCCAAGTGATACAAGCCCGAGAGCTCCGGACGCTGCAGAACCCGCTGAATGGCCAGCGCCGTCACGTCGGCTATCAGATCGGCCCCTGTTGGCGAACCGATCTGGTCGGCGATAACACTCAGCGTTTCCCGCTCGCTGGCGAATCGCAACATGGTCTTGGCGAAGTTATTGCCACGAGCGCCGTAGACCCAGCTGGTACGGAAAATCAAATGCTTGCAGCCAGACGTGATAATTGCCTGTTCGCCGGCCAATTTGCTTGCACCATAGTGATTGACCGGAGCGACGGCGTCAGTCTCTTGCCATGGCGTCGAACCTTGGCCTGAAAAGACGTAGTCGGTCGAATAGTGGACCAGCCAAGCGCCCAGGGAAACGGCCTCGTCAGCCATGACCTGGGTTGCCTGACCGTTCACACGGTCTGCCAGTTCGTTCTCTGACTCGGCTTTATCGACAGCAGTGTAGGCAGCAGCGTTGACGATGACGTCGGGCTTGACCTGGCGAATCGTTGCACGCAAGGCATCGAGATCGGAAAGGTCACCGCACAAACCATCAACTGCATGTCTATCAAGGGCAATCAACTCGCCAAGCGGCGCAAGGGAACGCTGCAGCTCCCAACCCACCTGGCCATTTTTACCCAGCAGTAGGATTTTCATGCCTTGCTTGGACGATCGCTGTAGTTCTCGTCAATCCACTGTTGATAGCTGCCGCTCTTCACGTGAGCCACCCACTCTGTATTGTTGAGGTACCACTCGACAGTTTTGCGAATACCGGTCTCGAACGTTTCTTCCGGCGTCCAGCCTAGCTCACGGTGGATTTTGCTGGCATCGATCGCATAACGCTGGTCATGGCCCGGGCGATCCTGAACATAGGTGATGAGGCTGGCATGCGGCCGATGAGCGGAGTCCGGACGCAGTTCATCGAGTAATGCACAAAGGGTATTTACCACTTCGATATTTTGCTTTTCGTTGTGACCACCAATGTTATACGTCTCGCCGATTACACCTTCGGTCACGACTTTGTATAACGCCCGGGCATGGTCTTCTACGTACAGCCAATCGCGAACCTGATTACCTTTGCCGTAAACCGGCAGCGGCTTGCCCTCCAGCGCATTGAGAATGATCAGCGGGATCAACTTCTCGGGGAAGTGGCAAGGGCCATAGTTATTCGAGCAGTTGGTAACCAGCGTCGGCAGACCGTAGGTGCGGCTCCAGGCACGAACCAGGTGATCGGAACTGGCTTTGCTCGCAGAGTACGGCGAGCTTGGCTGATACGGCGTTGTTTCGGTGAAGAGGTCTTCCGGGCCTTCAAGGTCTCCGTAAACTTCGTCAGTCGAAATGTGATGGAAGCGAAAGTTGGCTTTGCGCGCATCATCCAATGCCGCCCAATAGTGGCGTGCAGCTTCAAGCAGGGTGTAGGTGCCAATGATGTTGGTCTGGATAAACTCAGACGGACCGGAGATAGAACGATCTACATGAGACTCTGCGGCCAAATGCATGATTGCATCCGGTTGGTGTTCACGCAGGACGCGGTCGATTTGATCGCGATCGCAGATATCGACACGTTCGAACACATAACGCGAGTTTTGGCTGACTTCGGCCAGCGACTCAAGATTGCCGGCGTAAGTAAGCTTATCGACGTTAACGACAGCGTCAGTGGTGTTGGAAATGATATGACGGATGACTGCCGAGCCGATAAACCCGGCACCGCCGGTAACTAGAATTTTCACGCGAAACCATACCCTTGAGTTGCTGACAGGGCCGCCAACCGAGCACTGTCGAATCCATGAATGCAAAAGCCATCAAGTTAGCTGAGGCTTCTGACAGAGTCAGTCTGAACCGATGTGGGAATATGCCACTATCGGACAAGCGCAGCATTTTACAGCTTAATGAAGGTTTTACTAATGGATATAGACAAGCTGTGGCGCAAATTCGACGTGTGTCATGCATTTGCCGCAATTACACCAAGCGCTTGCGTGCGGCTCTGGACGTACGTCTCAGAACCCAGCCAAGAATCGGGCCGATTACCATACCGATCAGCAATGCGAGGACCGTAATCAGCGACACCGGCAGCTGCGGTCCCGTCCAACCAAGAAACAGAAGGGATACCGATTGCTGATTCTCGAGAACAAACGCCAGAATCGCCAACACCAGCAACAGGACAAACACTGCCAGAAGTACGCGTTTGAGGTTACGCATGAGCTATTCCTTTAGTTGCGGAGGCTGTCAAAGCCCTTCCTCCTCATCCTCGTTAACACGATCACGCAGTTCTTTACCTGGTTTGAAATGCGGGACGAACTTGCCATCGAGGCTGACGGACTGACCGGTTTTCGGATTGCGGCCTACGCGCGGAGCGCGGTAGTGCAGAGAGAAGCTGCCAAAACCACGGATCTCGATACGATCACCGGTGGCCAGACATTGGGACATTTGCTCGAGCATGGTCTTGATGGCCAGCTCCACATCCTTGGATGAGAGCAGCCCTTGATGGGTGACAATTCGTTCGATCAACTCCGACTTCGTCATATTTTTCCCTTCTTTTTCAAGCAGCTAGGAAAATCGCTTCAAAGGTTTTAGCATGCCCGGAGGAATTTGAACAGCCTGAGTTTTCACATATATTTGCAGGTAACGAGATGCCTGACACCCAGGCTTTGAAACACCGATTGCCCGACGCCCACTCACCTACAGATAACGAGCATGGTGCGCGTCAGATACCCGGCAGGGTTGAACCCAAAAGGGAACTCGTCTTCGTCCTTGGCATCGTCGGACCTCGCCACAACCTTGTATCCTGCCGCCTTGCATTCCCTGTCCGCGCGCTTGCGACATTTCTCCCAGCCCGACCCCAACCCCGAACAGTCAATCTCGATACCACTGACGCCACGTACGACGTGAGTCTTGGCATTAGTGGTACAGCCCGCCAATGTCAGCACGGCAATTGCGACAATGAGCTTGTTCATTCATTTCCTTATGCCGGGCGCCCTGCCCGACTGTCGTTTGTTTCAGGCTAAAGATTAGCTGCAAATAAACGATTGATCCGATTACAGAAAGAGACAGTCTTTCAGGGCGATTGGTTTCATGGCCAGTCATTGCAATGAAATCGTATCAACAGACTTGCCAAATTCCAGGCACAAAAAAGGGCGACCGAAGTCGCCCTTTTTCTATGGTCTGACAGAACTTAGTTCTGTTTTTCCATTTGTGCACGCAACAGGTCGCCCAGAGTGGTAGGACCAGGAGCAGCAGTGTCCGAAGCTGGCTTGTCGCGCAGGCTCTGGATTGCTTCTTTCTCTTCTTCAACGTCTTTCGACTTGATGGAGAGCTGGATTACACGGCTCTTGCGGTCAACGCTGATGATCTTGGCTTCTACTTCTTCGCCTTCTTTCAGAACGTTGCGCGCGTCTTCAACGCGGTCACGGCTGATTTCGGAGGCTTTCAGAGTCGCTTCGATATCGTCGGCCAGAGTGATGATGGCGCCTTTAGCGTCAACTTCTTTCACGATGCCTTTAACGATTGCGCCTTTGTCGTTCTCTTGAACGTACTCGGAGAACGGATCGCTTTCCAGTTGCTTGATACCCAGGGAGATGCGCTCGCGCTCTGGGTCAACCGACAGGATAACGGTGTCCAGCTCGTCGCCCTTCTTGAAGCGGCGAACGGCTTCTTCGCCCACTTCGTTCCAGGAGATGTCGGACAGGTGAACCAAACCGTCGATGCCGCCGTCCAGACCAATGAAGATACCGAAATCGGTGATCGACTTGATGGTGCCGGAGATTTTATCGCCCTTGTTGAACTGGCCAGAGAAATCTTCCCATGGGTTAGATTTGCACTGCTTGATGCCGAGGGAGATACGACGACGCTCTTCGTCGATGTCCAGAACCATAACTTCCACTTCGTCGCCGACTTGTACGACTTTCGAAGGGTGGATGTTCTTGTTGGTCCAGTCCATTTCGGAAACGTGTACCAGGCCTTCAACGCCTTCTTCCAGCTCAGCGAAGCAGCCGTAGTCGGTCAGGTTGGTTACACGAGCGGTAACGCGAGTGCTTTCTGGGTAACGGGCTTTGATAGCAACCCATGGATCTTCGCCCAGTTGCTTGAGGCCCAGGGAAACACGATTGCGCTCGCGATCGTATTTCAGAACCTTGACATCGATCTCGTCGCCAACGTTGACGATTTCGGAAGGATGCTTGATACGCTTCCAAGCCATGTCGGTAATGTGCAGCAGGCCATCGACGCCACCCAGATCGACGAATGCGCCGTAATCGGTGAGGTTCTTGACGATACCTTTGACTTGTTGGCCTTCCTGCAGGGATTCCAGCAGAGCTTCACGCTCGGCGGAGTTCTCGGCTTCGAGGACGCTGCGACGGGAAACGACAACGTTGTTGCGTTTCTGGTCGAGTTTGATGACCTTGAATTCCAGCTCTTTGCCTTCCAGATGCGTGGTATCGCGCACAGGACGGACGTCAACCAGAGAACCTGGCAGGAACGCACGGATGCCGTTAACGTCGACAGTGAAGCCGCCTTTAACCTTACCGTTGATAACGCCCTTGACCACTTCTTCGGCTGCGAAGGCTGCTTCCAGAACAATCCAGCATTCAGCGCGCTTGGCTTTTTCACGGGACAGCTTGGTTTCACCAAAGCCGTCTTCAACCGAGTCCAGAGCAACGTGAACTTCGTCACCGACGTTGATGTTCAGTTCGCCAGCGTCGTTGTAGAACTGCTCAAGCGGGATGAGTGCTTCAGACTTCAGGCCAGCGTGAACGGTTACCCAGCGAGCTTGGTAATCGATATCAACGATAACACCGGTGATGATGGAGCCTGCCTGAAGGTTCAGGGTTTTTAGGCTTTCTTCAAAGAGTTCCGCAAAGCTTTCGCTCATTTTAATTCCTGTGAATGAGGGCGAAGGATACGCCCATCTCCACACCCCAGACGGTGTGGGTTAGTTTCATTTAGAAGAAGCGCCACAGGACTATGACTGGTCCCCTGCGGCCTTCTTGGTCACCCGGCGATATCGCGAATGGCGATCTCGCTCATGATGCGTTCCAGCACCTGATCGATGGACAACTCCGTGGAATCCAGCTGTATGGCGTCAGCCGCCGGCTTGAGCGGGGCTACCGCTCGCTGGGTGTCACGCTCATCGCGTGCACGGATCTCATCTAGCAGACTCGACAGACTAACACCATCGACTTTGCCCTTCAACTGCAAGTATCGACGGCGCGCACGCTCCTCGGCACTGGCAGTGAGGAAAATCTTCAGCGGCGCATCCGGAAAAACCACTGTGCCCATGTCGCGGCCATCAGCCACCAGACCCGGCGCCTCTTGAAAGGCGCGCTGGCGCTGAAGCAGCGCTTCACGCACCGCAGGCAATGCAGCCACCTGGGAGGCGCCGGAACCGACGCTTTCCGTACGGATCACGTCGCTAACTTCATCGCCCTCAAGAATGATGCGTTGCAGCTGACCGTCGGTCGCCGCAATGAACTGAACATCCAGATGAGCGGCCAGTTTTTTCAGCAACTCTTCATTGGTCAGGTCAACGCCGTGATTATGCGCGGCGAACGCCAGCAACCGGTAAAGCGCACCGGAATCCAGCAGATTCCAGCCAAGACGCTTGGCCAGTATCCCGGCGACGGTGCCTTTTCCGGAGCCGCTTGGCCCATCAATGGTGATGACCGGTGCAATGCTGTTCACGACTGAGCCTCTTGGGCAACGCGGATACCGACCTGCGCGCACAGCGCGAGGAAGTTGGGGAACGACGTCGCGACGTTGGCGCAATCATGGATACGGATAGGCGCAGTGGCACGCAGCGAGGCAACACTGAACGCCATGGCAATCCGGTGATCGCCGTGACCGTGCACTTCACCGCCACCGATCAGACCACCATCAATGATGATCCCGTCCGGCGTCGGCTCACATTTAACGCCCAGCGCCAGCAAGCCATCAGCCATGACCTGGATACGGTCCGATTCCTTGACCCGCAGCTCTTCGGCGCCGCGCAACACGGTACGCCCTTCAGCGCAGGCTGCAGCGACAAACAGCACAGGAAATTCGTCGATGGCCAATGGCACCAGCGCTTCCGGAATCTCGATACCCTTGAGTTTAGCTGCACGCACGCGCAGGTCAGCCACTGGCTCGCCGCCGACTTCACGCTGGTTTTCCAGAGTAATATCAGCCCCCATCAGACGCAGGATATCGATGACCCCGGTACGGGTCGGGTTGATGCCGACATGCTCAAGCACCAGCTCCGAACCCTCGGCGATCGACGCAGCGACCAGGAAGAATGCCGAGGAGGAGATATCGCCCGGCACTTCAATATGGGTAGCAGTCAGCTTGTGCCCTGACTCGACCGAAGCGGTTGCACCATTGACACTGACCGGGTAGCCGAAGCCACGCAGCATGCGCTCGGTGTGATCGCGAGTCGGCGCCGGCTCGGTGACGGTGGTCTTGCCTTCGGCGTACAGGCCGGCCAGCAGCAGGCAGGATTTAACCTGGGCACTGGCCATCGGCATGGTGTAAGTCAGGCCTTTGAGCGTGTTGCCACCACGAATGGTCATCGGCGGACGACCTTCAGCGGCGGTTTCGATCACGGCGCCCATTTCACGCAGCGGATTGGCCACGCGATTCATCGGACGCTTGGACAGCGAAGCATCGCCCGTCAGCGTGCTGTCGAAGTTCTGCGCAGCCAGCAGGCCCGACAGCAAACGCATCGAGGTGCCGGAGTTGCCCAGATAGATCGGGCCCGGTGCCGGCTTCAAGCCATGCAGGCCGACGCCGTGAATGGTCACGCGGCCGTGGTGCGGACCTTCGATCACTACACCCATGTCGCGGAAGGCTTGCAAGGTCGCCAGGGCGTCTTCGCCCTCAAGGAAGCCTTCCACTTCGGTGACGCCTTCGGCCAGGGAGCCGAGCATGATCGAGCGGTGGGAAATCGATTTATCGCCCGGTACACGAATCCGCCCAGTCAGGCGGCCACCAGGTTGTGCCAGGAAAATCAGGTCGTTGGAGTTCATAGCGTCCACATAAGCCCGGCGTGCCAGGATTTTACTGAAATGTTCGCGGGCAACCCGGGCGCGAGTGAACACGCCCAACAATTGGTGCCCATCCCCTGCATCGACCGCGTCGCGCAAGGCGTCGAGGTCGCTGCGAAATGTATCGAGCGTGCGCAGGACAGCTTCGCGGTTGGCGAGGAAGATGTCATGCCACATGACCGGGTCGCTACCCGCAATTCTTGTGAAATCGCGGAAGCCACCGGCAGCGTAACGGAAGATCTCAAGGTTTTCATTGCGCTTGGCCAGCGAATCGACCAGACCGAACGCCAACAAGTGCGGCAAATGGCTGGTCGCCGCCAACACTTCGTCGTGACGCTCGACCTGCATGTGCTCGACATCGGCACCCAATTCGCGCCACAAACGGTCGACCACGGCCAGCGCGGCCGGATCGGTTTGATCCAGCGGCGTCAAAATCACTTTATGGCGACGGAACAGCTCGGCATTGGAGGCTTCCACCCCGCTCTGCTCGGAACCGGCAATCGGATGGCCCGGCACGAAACGCGACGGCATGCCGCCAAACGCTTCGGTTGCGGCACGCACCACATTGCCTTTGGCACTGCCGACGTCGGTCAGAATCGCTTGCCCCAGATCCATGCCGGCCAATCGGCCGAGCATTTTTTCCATGGCGAGGATCGGCACGGCGAGCTGAATCACGTCCGCGCCCTGGCAAGCAGCCACCAGGTCTTCTTCGCAGCGATCCACCACGCCCAGCTCAACCGCCAGCTTGCGCGATTGCGGGTCGAGATCGACCCCGACCACTTCGCGGCACAGGCCACTTTCACGCAAACCCTTGGCAAACGAACCGCCGATCAACCCCAGACCGACCACCACCAGGCGACCGATCATAGGGGCAGCAGATTGCCGTGCAGTGACATCAACCACGAGCCAGGACCTTGGTCAGCGCCTCGAGGAAGCGGCTGTTTTCAGCCGGCAAACCAATGGTGATGCGCAGGTGGTTCGGCATGCCGTAGTTGGCCACCGGACGCACGATCACGCCTTCGCGAAGCAAACCCTGGAAGATCGGTTCAGCCACCTGCCCCATATCGACGCAGATGAAGTTGCCTTTCGACGGAATCCAGCTCAAGCCCAGTTCACGGAACCCCGCTTCCAGTTGCTGCATGCCGGATTCGTTCAGGCGACGGCTTTCAGCCAGGTAATCGGTGTCTTGCAGCGCAGCGCACGCAGCGGCCAAGGCCAGGCTGTTGACGTTGAACGGCTGACGCACGCGGTTCAGCACATCAGCGACCACGGCAGTGGACAAGCCATAACCGACCCGCAACGCCGCCAGGCCATAAGCCTTGGAAAACGTGCGCGAGACCAGCAGGTTCGGATACGCCGCGAGGAAGTCCAGGCCATCCGGCAGGTCGCCGCCTTCGGCGTACTCGATGTACGCCTCGTCCAGCACCACCAGCACGTGCTCAGGCACATCCTGCAGGAATTCGTCCAGCGCCTCGGCGTCGAACCAGGTCCCGGTCGGGTTGTTCGGGTTGGCGATGAACACCACACGGGTATCGGCATCGATCGCGGCCAGCATGGCCGACAAATCATGACCCCAGTCTTTGGCCGGGATCACTTTGGCAACGGCACCGACGGCTTGCGTGACGATCGGATAGACCGCGAACGCATGCTCGCTGAACACCGCGTTCAGGCCGGGGGCCAGATAAGCGTGCGCAACCAGCTCCAGAATGTCGTTGGAACCGTTGCCCAGCGTCACCTGATTCAACTCGACGCGGCACTGCCCGGCCAGCAGGGTCTTGAGCGCAAAACCGTTGCCGTCCGGATAGCGGGTCAGCTCGGCCAGTTCATCGCGAATGGCGGCCAGCGCCTTAGGACTGGCGCCCAACGGGTTTTCGTTACTCGCCAGTTTGACGATGCGGGCCGGATCGATGTTCAGCTCGCGAGCCAGTTCGTCCACGGGTTTGCCCGGAACGTAAGGCGAAAGTTGTTGCACGCCCGGCTGTGCCAGAGCGAGGAAGTTGCCACTCATTTGCTACCCCTTAGAGAACTGCTTTCGGGTAGGAACCCAGCACTTTGAGTGCTACTGCTTCCTGACTGATCTTTTCCAATACACCTTTGATCAACGGATCACGGTGGTGGCCGACGAAGTCGATGAAGAACACGTAGGTCCATTTACCGCTGCGCGAAGGACGCGTCTCGATTCGCGTCAGGTCGATGCCGTTGTCGTGGAACGGCACCAGCAACTCGTGAAGCGCACCGGGCTTGTTGCTCATGGAGACAATGATCGAGGTCTTGTCGTCGCCGGTCGGCGGCACTTCCTGGTTGCCGATCATCAGGAAGCGCGTGGAGTTGTCCGGACGATCCTCGATTTTTTCAGCCAGACGGGTCAGCCCGTACAAGCCTGCCGCCATGTCGCCGGCAATCGCCGCCGAGTTCCACTCACCCTTGACCCGCTTGGCCGCTTCGGCGTTGCTGGAAACCGCCACGCGCTCGACATTCGGGTAGTGTGCGTCCAGCCACTTACGGCACTGGGCCAGCGACTGCGCGTGGGAGTAGATGCGGCTGATGCTGTCGGTCTTGGTGTTTTCACCGACCAGCAAGTGGTGGTGAATCCGCAACTCGACTTCGCCACAGATGACCATGTCGTGTTCGAGAAAGCTATCGAGAGTGTGGTTGACGGCGCCCTCGGTGGAGTTTTCCACCGGAACCACGCCAAAGTTCACCGCACCGGCCGCCACTTCGCGGAACACTTCGTCGATCGCCGCCATCGGCTTGCTGATCACGGCGTGACCGAAGTGCTTCATGGCTGCGGCCTGGGTGAAGGTGCCTTCAGGGCCGAGGTACGCCACTTTCAGCGGCTGTTCCAGGGCCAGGCACGAGGACATGATTTCGCGGAACAAACGCGCCATCTCTTCGTTGCCCAGCGGCCCCTGGTTGCGCTCCATCACGCGCTTGAGCACCTGAGCTTCACGCTCAGGACGATAGAACACCGGCACTTCGCCTTCGGCCAGCGAGGCCATCTTTACTCGCGCAACTTCCTGGGCGCAGCGTGCGCGCTCGCTGATCAGCTCCAGGACTTTCGTGTCCAGAGCATCAATGCGAACGCGCAGTGCCTTGAGTTCTTGCTCAGACATTAGCCATGTTCCTTCTCGAACTCTGCCATGTACGAAACCAGTGCGTTGACCGCAACGATGTCGACGGCGTTATAGATGGAGGCACGCATGCCGCCCACGGAACGGTGACCCTTGAGGTTCAGCAGGCCACGCTCGTCGGCGCCGGCCAGGAATGGCTTGTCGAGACGATCGTCAGCCAGACGGAACGGCACGTTCATCCACGAGCGATCCGACTTGTTGATCGGGTTGCTGTACAAGCCGCTGGCATCAATGAAGTCATACAGCGTGCGCTGCTTCACTTCGTTGAGCTTGCCGATGGCGGCAACACCACCCTGCTCTTTCAGCCACTCGAATACCAGACCGGACAGGTACCAGGCCAGCGTTGGCGGGGTGTTGTACATCGAACCGTTATCGGCCGCGACCTTGTAGTTGAGCATGGTCGGGCACAGGGACCGGGCGTGACCCAACAGGTCTTCGCGAATGATGTTGACGACGATGCCGCTCGGGCCGATGTTTTTCTGGGCGCCGGCGTAGATCATGCCGAAGCGCGAAACATCGATTGGACGCGAGAGGATGTCCGAAGACATGTCAGCGACCAGCGGAACGTCACCGGTTTGCGGAATCCACTGGAATTCCAGGCCGCCGATGGTTTCGTTCGGTGCGTAGTGAACGTAGGCCGCATCTGCAGACAGCTTCCATTCGTTCTGACCGGGAATAGCGAAATAGTCGTAAGGCTTGGCGGTAGCGGCAACGTTGACGTGGCCGTAGCGCGACGCTTCTTCGATAGCTTTCTGCGACCAGATACCGGTGTCGATGTAGTCGGCAGTGCCGCTTTCCGGCAGCAGGTTCAGAGGAATCTGGGCGAATTGCTGGCTCGCGCCACCTTGCAGAAACAGCACTTTATAGTTCGAGGGGATATTCAGCAGATCACGCAGATCCTGCTCGGCCTTGGTGGCGATGGACACGAACTCATCACTGCGATGGCTCATTTCCATGACCGACAGGCCCTTGCCGTGCCAATCAAGGAGTTCACCCTGGGCGCGCTGCAGGACAGCTTCGGGAAGTGCCGCAGGACCGGCACAGAAGTTATAGGCTCTCTTGCTCACATCCAATCTCGCTCTGATTTGGTGGTAATCACGCAATAAATCACAACATCAATCGACACAGGATCCCTGCCTAAGCAGAAAACCTGTGGGAGCGAGCCTGCTCGCGAATGCATCACCGCGGTGCTTCAGAGGTACCGCAGCGCCTGCATCGCGAGCAGGCTCGCTCCCACAAGGGCTCTCCATGAGTGTCGATATTTTCATACAGGACAAACAACAAGGGGGCGAATTTTCATCCGCCCCCTGTTTGTCCACTTACTCTTGTGGCTCTTCGTCAGCAGCGGCGTCGAGTTGCTGGTCTTCAACCACGTCGTCGATCACGACTTCGCCGTCGAACACCGCACCCTCTTCACCTTCAATCTCTTCGCCTTCGACTTCCGACGGCTCCTGAACCCGCTCCAGACCGACCAGCGTTTCATCACTGGCCAGTTTGATCAGGGTTACGCCCTGGGTGTTACGACCCAGGCTGGAAACTTCGTCGACACGAGTACGAACCAGGGTGCCCTGGTCGGAAATCAGCATGATCTCCTCGCCGTCGAGCACCTGGACCGCGCCGACCAGGCGGCCGTTACGGTCGTTGCTGACCATGGCGATGACGCCCTGGCCGCCACGTTTGTACTCAGGGAACTCGGTGATCGCCGTGCGCTTGCCGAAACCACGGGCCGAAGCAGTGAGGATCTGGCTGCCTTCTTCCGGGATCAGCATGGAAATCAGCTTCTGGCCTTCCGGTAGACGCATGCCGCGGACGCCGCGAGCGGTACGGCCCATGGCGCGAACGTCGGTTTCCTTGAAACGGGTGACCTTGCCGCCGTCGGAGAACAGCATGACTTCGCGGCTGCCATCTGTAATGGAAGCTGAAATCAGCACGTCGCCTTCGTCCAGTTCCAGCGCGATCAGGCCGACGCTGCGTTGACGGCTGAAGGATTCCAGCGGGGTCTTCTTCACGGTGCCTTTGGCGGTGGCCATGAAGATAAAGTGACCTTCGGTGTATTCCTCGACCGGCAGCATGGTGGTGATGTATTCATCACTGTCCAGCGGCAGCAGGTTGACCAACGGACGACCACGGGCCGCGCGGGACGCTTCCGGAATTTCGTAGGTTTTCAGCCAGTACACTTTGCCTTTGCTGGAGAACAGCAGCAGCGTGGTGTGGCTGTTGGCGACCAGCAGGTGAGCGATGTAGTCCTCATCCTTGACGCCGGTCGCCGATTTGCCTTTACCGCCACGACGCTGAGCCTGGTACGCAGCCAAAGGCTGGGTCTTGGCATAGCCACCGTGGGAGATGGTCACGACGCGCTCTTCTTCCGGGATCATGTCACCCAGGGTCAGGTCGAGACGGGCATCGAGAATCTCGGTGCGGCGCACGTCGCCGTATTCGGCGCGGATCACTTCCAGTTCTTCGCGGATCACTTCCATCAGGCGCGTGGCACTGCTGAGGATGCGGATCAGTTCGCCGATCTGGTTGAGGATCTCTTGATACTCGGCCAGCAGCTTTTCGTGCTCCAGGCCGGTCAGACGGTGCAGACGCAGTTCCAGAATGGCTTGCGCCTGTTCCGGCGACAGGAAGTACTTGCCTTCGCGCAGACCGTATTGCGGGTCCAGGGTCTCTGGACGGCAAGAGTCGGCACCGGCACGCTCTACCATCGCAACCACGGCAGACGATTCCCAGGCAGTGCTGATCAGCGCTTCCTTGGCTTCCGACGGCGTTGGCGAGGCCTTGATCAGGGCGATAACCGGGTCGATGTTCGACAGGGCAACCGCTTGACCTTCCAGGATGTGGCCACGTTCGCGGGCTTTACGCAGCTCGAACACGGTACGGCGGGTTACGACTTCGCGGCGGTGACGAACGAAGGCTTCCAGCAGGTCCTTGAGGTTCAGGATCCGCGGACGGCCGTCGATCAGCGCAACAATGTTGATACCGAATACGGCTTGCAGCTGGGTCTGGGCGTAGAGGTTGTTGAGGATCACCTCGGGCACTTCGCCGCGACGCAGTTCGATCACGACGCGCATACCGTCCTTGTCGGACTCGTCGCGCAGTTCGGTGATGCCTTCGAGTTTCTTCTCTTTTACCAGCTCGGCGATCTTCTCGATCAGACGGGCCTTGTTCAGCTGGTAAGGGAGTTCGGTGATGACGATCTGCTGACGGCCACCGACCTTGTCGATGTCTTCGATCATCGAGCGGGCACGCATGTAAATGCGTCCGCGACCGGTACGGTAGGCTTCGATGATGCCGGCGCGACCGTTGATGATCGCGGCGGTCGGGAAGTCCGGACCGGGGATGTATTGCATCAGCTCATCGATGGTCAACTCAGGGTTGTCGATGAGGGCCAGGCAACCGTCGATGACTTCACCGAGGTTGTGCGGCGGAATGTTGGTCGCCATGCCCACGGCGATACCGCTGGAGCCGTTGACCAACAGGTTTGGAATACGGGTCGGCATGACCGCCGGGATCATTTCGGTGCCGTCGTAGTTCGGCACCCAGTCCACGGTTTCTTTATGCAGGTCGGCCAGCAGCTCGTGCGCCAGTTTGGTCATGCGCACTTCGGTGTATCGCATGGCGGCGGCGTTGTCGCCGTCCACGGAACCGAAGTTGCCCTGACCGTCTACCAGCAGGTAGCGCAGCGAGAATGGCTGCGCCATCCGGACGATGGTGTCGTACACCGCGGTATCACCGTGCGGGTGATACTTACCGATCACGTCACCGACAACACGGGCAGATTTCTTGTACGGCTTGTTGAAGTCGTTGCCCAGCTCGCTCATCGCGAACAGCACACGCCGGTGCACGGGCTTCAAGCCATCGCGCGCATCCGGCAGAGCCCGGCCGACGATTACGCTCATCGCGTAGTCGAGGTAGGACTGCTTCAGCTCGTCTTCGATATTGACCGGGAGGATTTCTTTGGCCAGTTCGCCCATGAGAAGCTCGATTCCTTTTTCTGGTGAAACTTCGTCACATCCATATGGGACGAACGAAGCTCGCCGCTGCAGGCTGAGTGCCATGCACCGACTTACGACAAATCAACAAGTTGACCATGGATTTGCGCAGTAAAGACAACCCCGTGGGACTGCCTCGGAAAACGCCGGATGTTATCACAAGAGCCGCCACGCACCTATCCCCCAGATGCGCATGGAGTGTAGTTAGTTGACTGGTGGCAGGCTTAACGGGGACGAGAGAGGCTTAGAGCCCCTCCGAATGAAAAATTGGCAGCTGAATTACGGATGTTTATTGACTTTTAAGGCCTCATCGCCAGCAGGCTGGCTCCCACAGGATCGGTGTCGATCACAAAACCTGTGGGAGCCAGCCTGCTGGCGATGGCGTCCTTTCGAACACCACGGTCAATCAATGCAGACGCTTACGGCACATCAACTGCGCCATTTTCGCGGTATCCGGACGCTCGACGATGCCTTTTTCGGTGACGATCGCATCGATCAGGTCCGCCGGGGTCACGTCGAACACCGGGTTGAACGCATCGACATCCGCCCCGACCCGCTTGCCGCCGACTTCCAGCAACTCACGCCCGTCACGCTCTTCAATGGGAATCTCGTCGCCACTGGCCAGGTTCATGTCGATGGTCGAACTCGGCGCCACCACCATGAAGCGCACGCCGTGGTGCATGGCGTTGACCGCCAATTGGTAAGTGCCGATCTTGTTGGCCACGTCGCCATTGGCGGTGATCCGGTCCGCGCCGACGATCACCCAGGTGATGCCTTTGGTCTTCATGATGTGGGCCGCGGCGGAGTCGGCGTTGAGCGTCACAGGGATGCCTTCGTTGGCCAGCTCCCACGCAGTCAATCGCGAGCCTTGCAGCCACGGGCGGGTTTCGTCGGCGTAAACGCGCTCGACCATGCCTTCGATGAACGCCCCGCGAATCACCCCCAATGCGGTGCCGAAGCCGCCAGTGGCCAATGCGCCAGTGTTGCAATGAGTCAGGATCGCCTGAGCATTGCCCTGGTGCTTGCGGATCAGGTCCACTCCCAGCTGCGCCATGGTCAGGTTGGCTTCGCGATCACTTTCGTGAATGGCCATGGCCTCCGCTTCCAGCGCCGCCAAAGGGTCGGCATCGCCCTTTAGACGATCGAGGCGGTCACGCATGCGACTCAAGGCCCAGAACAGATTCACCGCCGTTGGACGGGAATCGGCCAGCAACGCGTAATCCTCTTCCCACGCGGCCTGCCAGTCACCGCCCTCGAGAATTCGGGCGCGGGCAGCCAGCACCATGGCATACGCGGCACTGATGCCAATCGCCGGAGCGCCGCGCACCACCATCGAGCGAATGGCCTCGGCCACGCCAGCGGCGCTGGTGTAGGCGATCCACGTTTCCTCGAACGGCAAAATACGCTGATCCAGCAGGTACAGGGCGCCATCACGCCAATCGATGGCCTTCACCTTCTCCGCAGCCAACAGTCGATCGCGCATCCCACACCCCGCACTCATGAACAAAAGCCGCCGATTATAGCGATCCCCCCGCGAAGACGCTCGGGTATACTTCGCCATCCTTTACAAAAGCACTGGAACCGACCCTCGATGCCGAACACTGCCGCTGCGCTCGACCTGTTATTGCTGCCGACCTGGCTGGTACCCGTCGAACCCGCTGGCGTTGTCCTCAAAGAGCACGGCATCGGCATCCGCGACGGGCTTATCGTGTTTATCGGCCCGCGGGCAGCTGCGCTGAAGCTTAACGCAACCGAAGTGCGCGAGTTGCCGGACATGTTGCTCAGCCCCGGCCTCATCAATGCCCACGGGCATGCGGCGATGACGCTGTTCCGGGGCCTGGCGGACGATCTACCGCTGATGACCTGGCTGGAAAACCACATCTGGCCCGCCGAGGCCAAGTGGGTCGACGAAGACTTTGTACGCGATGGCACCGACCTGGCGATCGCCGAGCAGATAAAAGGTGGCATCACCTGCTTCTCTGACATGTATTTCTTCCCGAAGGTTGCCAGCGAACGGGTCCATAACAGCGGCATTCGTGCACAAATCGCGATTCCGATCCTCGACTTCCCGATTCCAGGGGCCAGCACGGCGGACGAGGCCATTCGTCAGGGCGTCGAATTGTTCGGCGATCTCAAGCATCACGAGCGCATCAAGGTCACATTCGGCCCCCATGCGCCTTACACGGTGGGCGACGAAAACCTGGAAAAAATCCGGGTGATCGCCGAAGAACTGGACGCCTCGATTCACATGCACGTCCATGAAACCGCTTTCGAAGTACAGCAATCGGTCGAGCAGCGCGGCGAACGCCCGTTGGCTCGACTCGGGCGCCTGGGCCTGCTCGGGCCACGCTTCCAGGCCGTGCACATGACCCAGATCAGCGATGAAGACCTGGTGTTGCTGGTAGAAAGCAACACCACCGTGATTCATTGCCCCGAATCCAACCTCAAGCTGGCCAGCGGCTTCTGCCCGGTCGAACGCCTGTGGCAGGCCGGCGTCAATGTCGCCATCGGCACCGATGGCGCGGCCAGCAATAATGACCTCGACTTGCTCGGCGAAACCCGCACTGCCGCGTTGCTGGCCAAGGCTGTCGCCGGCTCGGCCACCGCGCTGGACGCCCATCGCGCGCTGCGCATGGCCACGCTCAACGGCGCCCGTGCGCTGGGGATCGAGGCGCAAGTCGGTTCGCTGGAAGTCGGCAAAGCCGCGGACATCGTGGCGTTCGATCTGTCGGGCCTGGCGCAGCAGCCGGTCTACGATCCGGTTTCGCAGCTTATATATGCCACCGGCCGGGACTGCGTAAAACATCTTTGGGTCGCCGGCAAACAACTGCTCGACGACCGTCGGCTGACCCGCCTGGACGAGGAGCAGCTTTGCGTCACCGCCAAGGCCTGGGGCCAACGCATCAGCGGCCACACCGAATAGTAAGCACCCCGGACTGAACGCCGGGGCAACAGGATTTTTCAAGTTTTAGAGGACTTAAACCATGAGCAACGTCGACTACGCCGAAATCGCTAAATTCGAAGCCCTGGCCCATCGCTGGTGGGACCGCGAAAGTGAGTTCAAACCGCTGCACGATATCAACCCGCTGCGGGTCAACTGGATTGACGAACGTGTCCATCTGGCCGGCAAGAAAGTCCTCGATGTGGGCTGCGGCGGCGGCATCCTCAGTGAAGCCATGGCCCAGCGCGGCGCTACCGTCATGGGCATCGACATGGGCGAAGCGCCGCTGGCGGTCGCGCAATTGCATCAGCTGGAATCCGGCGTGAGTGTCGAATACCGGCAGATCACCGCCGAAGCGCTGGCAGAAGAAATGCCCGAGCAGTTCGACGTGGTTACCTGCCTGGAGATGCTCGAGCACGTGCCGGATCCGTCGTCAGTGATTCGCGCCTGCTTCAAAATGGTCAAACCGGGCGGCCAGGTGTTCTTCTCCACCATCAACCGCAACCCGAAGGCTTACCTGTTTGCCATCGTCGGCGCCGAATACATCATGAAGCTGCTGCCACGCGGCACTCACGACTTCAAGAAATTCATCCGCCCTTCCGAGCTGGGTGCCTGGAGCCGCATGGCCGGCCTGACCGTCAAGGACATCATCGGGCTGACGTACAACCCGCTGACCAAGCACTACAAACTGGCGGCCGATGTGGACGTCAACTACATGATCCAGACCCTGCGCGAGGAATAAGCCGATGCGTATCAGAGCAGTCCTTTTCGACATGGACGGCACGCTACTCGACACCGCGCCGGACTTCATTGCCATCTGCCAGGCGATGCGTGCCGATCGCGGCTTGCCGCCGGTGAACGACAAGCATATCCGCGACGAGATTTCCGGCGGCGCCAAGGCGATGGTCGCCGTGACCTTTTCCATGGACCCCGAATCCCCGGGTTTCGAAGAGCTGCGCCTGGAGTTCCTCGAGCGTTATCTAAAGGACTGTGCAGTGCACAGCAAGCTGTTCGATGGCATGGGCGAACTGCTGGCCGATATCGAGAAAGCCAATCTGATCTGGGGTGTGGTGACCAACAAGCCTGTGCGCTTCGCCGAGCCGATCATGCAACGCCTGGGGTTGGCTGAACGCTCGGCGCTGCTGATCTGCCCGGACCATGTGAAGAACAGCAAACCGGACCCGGAGCCTTTGATCCTGGCGTGCAAGATGCTCGACCTGGACCCGGCCAGCGTGCTGTTTGTGGGTGATGACCTGCGCGATATCGAGTCCGGCCGCGATGCCGGCACCAAAACGGCGGCGGTGACCTACGGGTACATTCATCCGGATGACAACCCTCGGCATTGGGGGGCGGATGCGGTGGTGGATCATCCGCTGGAGTTGCGCAAGGTTCTGGATAGCGCCCTTTGTAGCTGCTGACCTGATTGGCTGCTGAATGCTTTGTGGCGAGGGGATTTATCCCCGTTGGGCTGCGCAGCAGTCCCTTTTTTGGGGTCGCTCCGCAACCCAACGGGGATAAATCCCCTCGCCACAAAAGCCCTCTCGCCACAAGTGCGATGCCTGCCTATTGAATTGTTGTGAGGTTTTTTATGTTTGATTATTCCGCCCGCCCTGAATTGCTCAAGGACCGGGTCATCCTGGTCACCGGCGCAGGTCGTGGCATTGGCGCTGCGGCTGCGAAAACCTACGCCGCCCATGGCGCAACCGTACTGTTGCTGGGCAAGACCGAAGCCAATCTGACCCAGGTCTATGACGAGATCGAAGCGGCTGGCCATCCACAACCTGCGGTGATCCCGTTCAACCTGGAAACCGCACTGCCCCATCAATACGATGAGCTGGCCGCGATGATCGAAACCGAGTTCGGCCACCTCGATGGCTTGCTGCATAACGCGTCGATCATTGGTCCGCGCACGCCGATCGAACAGCTGTCGGGCGAAAACTTCATGCGCGTCATGCAAGTCAACGTCAACGCCATGTTCATGCTGACCAGCACCTTGCTGCCGCTGCTCAAGCTGTCCCAGGACGCTTCGGTGGTGTTCACCTCCAGCAGCGTCGGGCGCAAGGGTCGGGCGTATTGGGGCGCATATGGCGTGTCCAAGTTCGCCACAGAAGGCTTGATGCAGACCCTGGCCGATGAAGTCGACACCGTGGCGCCGGTGCGTTCCAACAGCATCAATCCGGGCGCTACCCGCACCAGCATGCGCGCCCAGGCTTATCCGGGTGAAAATCCGCTGAACAACCCGACGCCCGAGGAGATCATGCCGGTCTACCTGTACTTGATGGGTCCGGACAGCACGGGCATCAACGGCCAGGCTTTTAACGCTCAGTAACAACCGCACGTCGCTTTTTGTGTCGCGTCCAATATCCGGCGCGGCACTCAAAGTGCCCTGTAACTATGTCCGATACAGTCAAATGACCGTCGCCTCTCCGCTCAAAAATTCGTAAAAACCTTTCAGATCATTGATTTTTATGGATTTTTATTAGAAGGAACTCATTGGCATGACTTTCGCTCTAAATTTGCTCAGACACGCCGTGTGAAAGCAATCGGGCAGACGCCTCAGTCGATAGGTTACTAATATTCGGCAAAGCGGACTAAACTTGCGCCAAATGTCCTACGGGACTGATGGACCAGTATGACGCGCAGCCCAAAGCCGCTCTCACCCAGCCTGTAAGACAGCCTTACTGCTTAGGGGCTCACGCCATATGAAATCACCATCCCAGACCAACGCAATTGTCTTTGACAATGCCAAATTGCAGCGCCTGGGCTTTGGTCGGCAACCTCCCATCCTGGAGCGGCCATTCAGCCTCGCCCAAACTCGCCAGCAACTCGGCCAACAGCTGCAAACCAGCCTTGAGCCACAGCGCATCCTGGGACTTTTCTTTCGCGAGATTCAGCGGGTTGTGCCACTGGATGCGCTGACTTATCAGCACCCGGCCAGCGACCTGCGCCTGGAGCTCGGTCAGCGCGGCCATCACTCAGTCACCTACAACCTCAGCCATGAGGGCGAGAACCTGGGGGAACTGGTATTCCGACGCAATCAGCGATTCAGTGATTCTGAACAGGGCAATCTGGAGTCGCTGCTGTCCACGCTCCTGTTCCCGATGCGTAACGCCCTGCTCTACCGGGCAGCGACTCAAAGTGCATTGCGCGATCCATTGACCGGCACTGGCAACCGCATCGCCATGGATCAGACTCTGGAACGTGAAATAGAGATGTCGCGACGCCACTTGATGCCGTTGTCGCTGCTGATGCTCGACATCGATCACTTCAAAAACGTTAACGATAATTACGGCCACAGTGCAGGCGATGACGTGCTCAAGGCTGTCGCAGCCTCGATCAAAAACCAATTGCGCAATGTGGACATGGTGTTCAGATTTGGTGGCGAAGAGTTCCTGATCCTGCTGTCCAACACCAGCCGGGAAGCGGCCGCCATGGTCGGTGAACGGCTGCGGATTGCGGCGCAGGCGCAGAACTACAAGGCCGATGGCAATATGGTCGAGCTGACCGTCAGCCTGGGTTGCTCGACTCTGCTACCGGGCGAGTCTGCCGAAAGCTTGTTGCGCCGGGCCGACAGTGCGCTGTATGTCGCCAAACGCGAAGGGCGTAACCGGTTGGCCATGGCGGGGTAAAACCCGCAACATCACCGTAAAACACATGTGGGAGCTAGCTAGCTGTGTAAACCCACCACGTTGTTCACGGATGCTATTCGGCTAATCGGTGGCAAATAACTCAGGCTGGCATGCGGGCGATGCCAGTTGTACTCGTGCAACCACGACGTCAGGTAGGTCGCGCGTTGGTCTGAGCT
>NZ_JBOFQE010000013.1:0-23372 GCF_051660785.1 Pseudomonas sp. | reverse complement strand
CTTGCTGGCGATGGCGATCTCGCGGAAGCCATCGCCAGCAAGCCGGCTCCAACATAAAGCGAAAGCGTGTCAGGCCTGAAAAGAAAGCCTCCACCACCGGGAGTCGAAATATGCAGCGTTCCATTGCCACCGTGTCCTTGAGCGGTACCCTGCCGGAAAAACTCGAAGCCATTGCCGCCGCCGGTTTCGACGGGGTGGAGATTTTCGAAAACGACCTTCTCTACTACGACGGCAGTCCGCGGGAAATCAGACAGATGTGCGCCGATCTCGGGATCGCGATCACGCTGTTTCAACCGTTCCGCGACTTCGAAGGCTGCCGCCGTGACCGTTTGCATCGCAACCTGGAACGTGCCGAGCGCAAGTTCGACCTGATGCAGGAATTAGGCACCGACCTGGTGCTGGTGTGCAGCAATGCGTCGGCCGATTCCATCGGTGATGAACAGATTTTAGTCGACGACTTGCGCCTGCTGGCCGAACACGCGGGAGCACGTGGCTTGCGAATCGGCTACGAAGCACTGGCCTGGGGTCGGCACGTGAACACTTGGCAGCAAGTGTGGAACATCGTCCGTCAGGCCGATCACCCAAGCCTTGGCGTGTTGCTGGACAGCTTTCACACCCTGTCGCTCAAGGGAGATCCAAGCGCGATCGCCGATATTCCCGGTGACAAGATCTTCTTCGTGCAAATGGCCGATGCGCCGATTCTGGCCATGGACGTACTGGAATGGAGCCGGCATTTCCGCTGTTTCCCGGGCCAGGGCGAATTCGATTTGCCGGGCTTCCTGGCGCCGATCATCAAGAGTGGATACACCGGGCCGCTGTCGCTGGAGATCTTCAACGACGGTTTCCGCGCCGCACCACCTCGGGCCAACGCCGCCGACGGTTTGCGTTCGTTGCTGTACCTGGAGGAAAAAACCCGCCAGCGTCTGGCACAGGAAACGACACCGTCGACCACACCCGATATTCTGTTCGAGACGCCTAAGGCCAGCGAATACAACGGCATCGAATTTCTTGAATTCGCAGTGGATGAAAGCCTGGGCGCCAAGCTCTCCCATTGGCTTGAGCGACTGGGTTTCGTCAAGGCCGGGCAACATCGCTCCAAGAGCGTCAGCCTGTTGCGTCAGGGCGATATCAACCTGATCCTCAACTCCGAGCCTTACTCGTTTGCCCACAGTTTTTTCGAAGCTCACGGCCCTTCGCTGTGCGCCACCGCCGTGCGGGTCAAGGACAGCGCCAGTGCTCTGGCCCGGGCCGTAGCCTATAAGGGTCAGCCGTATCGCGGACTGGTCGGCCCCAACGAACTTGAACTGGCCGCCGTGCGCGCACCGGATGGCAGCCTGATCTATCTGGTGGACCAGGAAGCCGATGTCTACGGTACCGACTTCAATCTGCAACCGGCCGTCGTCGCCAGCGGCGGCCTCAAACGCATCGACCACATGGCGATGGCGCTGCCGGCCGACAGCCTCGACAGTTGGGTGCTGTTCTACAAGAGCCTGCTGGATTTCGAAGCCGACGACGAAGTGGTGTTGCCCGATCCGTACGGCCTGGTGAAGAGCCGGGCGTTGCGCAGTCGTGACAGTTCGATTCGCTTGCCGCTGAACATTTCCGAAAACCGCAACACTGCGATCTCACACGCGCTGTCGAGTTATCGTGGTTCCGGTGTGCATCACATCGCGTTTGATTGCGACGACATCTTTGCCGAAGTCAGTCGGGCCAAGGAGGCGGGCGTGCCGTTGCTGGATATCCCGCTCAATTACTACGATGACCTCGCGGCACGGTTCGACTTCGACGACGAATTCCTCAGTGAGCTGGCGTATTTCAACGTGCTGTATGACCGTGATGCCCAGGGCGGCGAGCTGTTCCACGTTTATACAGAGCCGTTCGAAGGGCGATTCTTCTTTGAAATAATCCAGCGTAAAAATGGCTACGCCGGTTACGGCGCGGCCAACGTCGCGGTGCGCCTGGCGGCCATGGCCAAATCCCGAAGCGGTGCCGTTCGTCAGGCAAAGTTGTAGGAAAATCGTAAACACGGCGACAAACCGCTGCCGCGCGGCTTCCTTCACTGTGCGGCGCGGCCCATAATCGCCAGCCTGTGCAGTGATGGCCGTGAGCCCGCAATGACGATAACTTCAGAACTCTCCGCTATGTCCGCCGAACCGATTGCCGGGCCGCGCAAGAGTCGCAAGAACAACCCGGAAAAGACCCGCGAGAACATTCTTCAAGAGGCGATTGTCGAGTTCGTCCAGCAAGGGCTATCCGGTGCTCGCGTCGATGCGATCGCTGAGCGCATCCACACCTCCAAACGCATGATCTATTACTACTTCGGCAGTAAGGAACAGCTCTACGTCGAGGTGCTGGAAAAACTCTACGGCGATATCCGCAACACGGAAAACCATCTGCACCTGGCCGAACTGGCGCCGGTGGAGGCGATTCGGCGGCTGGTGGAATTTACCTTCGATCACCATGATCGCAACGTCGATTTCGTGCGCATCGTCAGCATCGAGAACATTCACAACGCTGAATACGTGAAGCGCTCCGACGCGATCAAGGCAATGAACAACACCATCCTCGATTCGCTGGGCGTGATTTTGCGTCGCGGGGCCGAAGCGGGCGTGTTCCGTTCAGGGCTTGATCCACTGGATGTGCATTTGCTGATCAGCTCGTTCTGCTTTTATCGCGTGTCGAACCGCCACACCTTCGGTGAGATCTTCCAGATCGACTTGCCGGACGAAAGCATCAAGCAGCGTCATCGGGAGATGATCTGCGAGTCGGTTTTGCGATACCTGCAGGCTTGAACTGTGGCGAGGGAGCTTGCACCCGTTGAGTGCGCAGCACTCACAAAATATTGATTGTCTCCCGCATTTTGGGCCGCTGCGCAGCCCGGCGCGAGCAAGCTCGCTCGCCACAGAACCGGTTCAACTACAGGTCTCGCCATTCATGCTTTGAAAGTGCGCCAGCATCCGCTGCACATCCGGCACCACGCCACTGAACAACTCAAACGCCTTCACCGCCTGAAACACCGCCATGTTGCCGCCATCCAGCGTCCGGCAACCCAGGGCGCGGGCGTTGCGTAGCAACTCGGTTTCCAGCGGAAAATAAACAATCTCCGCGACCCACAATTCACTTCGCAGCAACTCCACGGGCACCGGCATGCCCGGCAGCTTTTTCATGCCCATCGGCGTGGTATTCACCAACCCATCCGCCTGGCCCAACGTGCTCGGTAAATCATGTCCCGCCACGGCCCGGCCAGCGCCGAAGTGTTGATTGAGGTTGTCAGCCAAGGCTTGAGCGCGGCTGAGCTCTACATCAAAAATACTCAACAGCTGTACGCCTTCGTTCAACAGCGCGTGGGCCACCGCCGCACCTGCGCCACCTGCGCCCATCTGGACCACACGCTCACGGGCAACATCCTTCAATCCCCGGCGAAAACCCTCGGCAAATCCCAGACAATCGGTGTTGTGGCCGATGCGTTTACCGTCCTTCAGCACCACCGTGTTCACCGCCCCAATACCGCGAGCCTCCGCCGACAATTCGTCGAGCAGCGGGATGATCGCCTGCTTGCACGGGAAGGTGATATTCAGTCCGGTGAAGTTCATGCGCTCGGCAGCCATCAACAGATCGGGCAGGGCGCTGCTGTCGAGTTTCAACTGATCAAGGTCGATCAAGCGGTAGAGATAGCGCAGACCCTGGGCATCGCCCTCATGCTCGTGCAGCGCCGGGGTGCGAGAAGCCTGAATGCCGGCGCCGATCAGCCCGGCCAGTACCGCGTTGGTATGAGTCACGGCGTTCACCCCTTCAAACGTTGGCTGAAATAATCCAGCGCCAGGCGATACCCATGGCTGCCGAAACCGGCCATCACCGCGGTGGCAATGGCAGAAACGAAGGAGTGATGCCGGAAGGGCTCGCGGGCGTGAACGTTGGACAGATGGACTTCGACCACCGGCAATTCGCTGGCGATCAAGGCATCGCGGATCGCCACTGAGGTGTGTGTCCAGGCCGCCGGATTGATCACGATCCCGGCGCAGCGTCCGCGGGCCGCGTGAATCCAGTCGAGCAATTCGCCTTCGTGGTTGGTCTGGCGAAATTCCACCGCCAGGCCGAACTCTTCAGCGGCGCGCCCGCACAGCGCCGATATGTCTGCCAGGGTTTCGTGCCCGTAAGTCGCGGGTTCGCGAGTGCCGAGCAGATTCAGATTCGGGCCGTTGAGCACCAGAACGATAGGGGACATCGAAGTCTCTCCACTTATTATTTTTGGAATGGGCTGGGGTAGTCAGCCGGTGGAGATAAATTGTACTAGCTGGTTAGTTCGGTCAATTGAAGAGAGGTTTCATTGAGGTTTTGTGTGCGGTGATCGGACATTCTCAATGTTTAACGCGGCAGATGTTCAACCAGGAAATCGATGAATGCTCGCAGTCTCAGTGGCATATGACGACTCTGTGGATAGAGCAGGGTGAACGGCCGGGAGCGTCCGCCATAAGGTTTGAGCACTTCCACCAACGAACCATCGGCCAGTTCGTTTTCGACAATAAACCGGTAAGTCTGAAACAGCCCTGCCGCGTTTTTGGCCAGGGTCACGCCGCCGAGCACATCGTCAGAACAACTGAAGCTGCCCTCGGCAAGAATCTCCCGAGCTGCGCCGTTGTCGTTGAACAGCCAGGCAATCCGCCGACCGCTGCTGGGCAGTTCGTATTGAATGCATTCGTGCTGTGCAAGGTCGTCCAGACTCTGCGGGACACCTGCGCGCTTCAGGTAATCGGGGCTGGCAATCATCACCAGCTCGGCGTCCTCAAGGTGCCGGGCGATGAGGCCGGAATCCGGAATCGCCCGCACGCGGATCGCCATGTCATAACCTTCTCCAACAAAGTCGATATTGCGATTGCTGATGTGCGACTCGACTTTCACGTCTGGAAAACGCGCTCGAAACGCCGGTAACAACGGCAAGATCCGGTGGTGCGCATACGTTGTGGGAATACTGATGCGCAGCGTGCCGGACGGTTGCTGTTGCTGGCCCATGACCTCGCGCTGAGCTTCAACCAGTTGCGCCAGCGCCTGACGACATTCCTCGTAATAGCGACGACCACTGTCGGTGAGCTTGACGCTGCGGGTAGTGCGCGCAAACAGACGCACGCCCAGACGTTCTTCCATGCGTGACACCGATCGACTCACGGCGGCCGGTGTGACGCCGGCCACCAAGGCGGCCGCCGTAAAGCTGCCGGCCTCGGCCGCCAGGCAGAACAGTTCGATGCTGCCCAGCTGAAGATCGTCAAATACTCGCTGCATGATTGATGACACCGGGGATCAAATGAGGGACTGCGCCACTGTAGATGAAATCGGCGAAGCAGTGCTTTACTTGACCGGCCTCTAATTTGATAACCGGACAGGAGCAGCATCATGCCTTTCGTCAGCGTACGAATCACCCGTGACGGCGTCACCCGGGAGCAGAAAGCCCAGGTCATCGCCGAAATCACCGACACCTTGAAACGCGTCCTCGGCAAACCGCCGGAGCTGACCCACATCGTGATCGAGGAAGTGGATACCGATAACTGGGGCTATGCGGGCATCACCACCACCGAGTATCGAAAGCAGCCGAAGTGAATTCTCGGATCTACAAAAAAGCCGTCATATGACGGCTTATTTGTACCAGCAACTGCCATTCAACGACGCGTCAACAACACCCCGGATTCCATGTGATGTGTCCACGGAAACTGGTCGAACATCGCGCACTGAGTGATGCGATGGGTGTCGTGCAACTGGGCGATGTTGGCCGCCAGGGTTTCCGGGTTGCAGGAGATGTAGAGGATGTTGTCGAAGCGCCGGGTCAGCTCGCAGGTGTCCGGGTCCATGCCGGCACGAGGCGGGTCGACGAAAACGCTACCGAACTCGTAGCTCTTCAGATCGATGCCGTGCAGGCGCCGGAACGGGCGGACTTCGTTCAGGGCTTCGGTCAGTTCTTCGGCGGATAAACGCACCAGGGTGACGTTATCCACAGCGTTTTCGCTGATGTTGCTCAGCGCCGCGTTAACCGACGTCTTGCTGATTTCGGTGGCCAGCACTTTGCGCACGCGGGTCGCCAGCGGCAGGGTGAAGTTGCCGTTGCCGCAATACAGCTCCAGCAAATCGTCCGGGCGATCGCCGAGGGCGTCGTAAGCCCAGTTCAGCATTTTCTGGTTCACGGTGCCGTTGGGCTGGGTGAAGGCGCCTTCGGGCTGGCGATAGCTGAACGTGCGACCACCGACGTCCAGTTTCTCGACCACGTAATCCTGGCCAATCACTTCGCGTTTGCCTTTCGAGCGACCGATAACACTGACGTTCAGGTCGACGGCCAGCTTCGACGCCGCCGCATGCCAGTGCTCGTCCAGCGGACGGTGATAGCAGAGCGTGATCATCGCATCGCCGGCCAGGGTGGTCAGAAACTCCACCTGAAACAGCTTGTGGCTCAGCGCCGCACTGGCTTTCCATGCTGTCTTGAGCTGCGGCATCAGTTCATTGATGCGCAGGCTGGCGATCGGGAACTCTTCGATCAGGATCGGCGTGCGTTTGTCTTCCTGGGAAAACATCGCGTAATGACGATCGCCGCCTTCGCGCCAAAGACGGAATTCGGCACGCAGGCGGAAATTTTTCAGCGGCGAGTCAAACACCGCAGGTTCCGGTGCATCGAACGGGGCCAGCAGGTCGCGCAGGCGCGTGACCTTTTCTTCGAGCTGAACGGCGTAGGCCTGGGAATCAAAAGTCATGCGTTGAACCAACCCAACTTGATCACAAACAGAATCGACAGAATCACCAGCGCCGAATTCAGCTCGCGGCCACGACCAGACAGCAGTTTGATCGCGGTCCAGGAGATGAAACCGAAGGCGATGCCGTTGGCGATGGAATACGTGAACGGCATGGCCAGCGCGGTGACCACGACCGGTGCGGCAACGGTGATATCGTCCCAGTCTATTTCGGCCAGGCCGGATGTCATCAACACAGCGACGAACAGCAGCGCCGGTGCGGTGGCGAATGCCGGAACGCTAGCGGCCAATGGCGAGAAGAACAGCGCCAGCAGGAACAGGATCGCCACCACGACGGCGGTCAGGCCGGTGCGGCCACCGGCACTCACGCCGGCGGCGGATTCGATGTAGCTGGTGGTGGTCGAGGTGCCCAGCAGCGAACCGGCCATGGCCGCGGTGCTGTCGGCGATCAGCGCGCGACCCATTTTCGGCATGTGGCCGTCCTTGCCCATCAGGCCGGCGCGCTTGGCGACGCCGATCAGGGTGCCGGAGTTGTCGAACAGATCGACGAACAGGAAGGCGAAAATCACGCTGACCAGACCGATGTCCAGCGCACCCTTTATGTCCAGTTGCAGGAAGGTTGGGGCCAACGATGGCGGCATCGACATCACGCCGCCGAACGGGGTGAAGCCCAATGCGATGGACGCGATGGTCACCACCAGAATGCCGATCAGCACCGCGCCGCGTATGGCGAGCGCTTCGAGGGCGACGATCAGGGCGAAGCCGAGGGTCGCGAGGATCGGAGCAGGTTGTTTCAAGTCACCGAGGCCGACCATGGTGGCCGGGTTGCTGACCACAATGCCCGCGTTATGCAAGGCAATCAGCGCCAGGAACAGGCCGATACCGGCGGCAATTGCCGAGCGCAGCGGCAGCGGTATGCTGTTGATGATCCATTCGCGGATGCGGAAGATCGACAGCAGGAAGAAGCACACGGCGGAGATGAACACCGCACCCAGCGCCACTTGCCAGGTGTGACCCATGTGCAGGACCACGGTGTAGGTGAAGAAGGCGTTCAGGCCCATGCCCGGCGCGAGTGCGATCGGGTAGTTGGCGATCAGGCCCATTACGGTGGAACCGATTGCCGCCGCCAGACAGGTCGCGACAAACACCGCGCCCTTGTCCATACCGGTCTCGCCGAGGATGCTCGGGTTGACGAACAGAATGTAGGCCATGGCCAAGAAAGTCGTGACGCCCGCCAGAATCTCGGTCCGCACGTTGGTGTTGTGTGCCTTGAGTTGAAACAGCCTTTCCAGCATGTCTGCTCCCCGTGGCGCGCCCGGCGCCGTGAATGTATCGACCCCAACAGCAAAGCACAGACCGTTGAAGGCGCCTGTTAATTTTCTGTGGGTCGGAAAAAGCCGCGCATCATACCAGCAGCGTGGGGCTGTGGCTGCTTATGGCTGCGATCGTCGCCGATGTTTTGCGCAAAAGCGAAGTGAGCCATACTGCGCGCTGGTTTTGGGGGGCGTTATGGATTGCATTAAAAAGTGTGGGGTTGCGGTTGTTGGCGTCTCGATGGCGTTGTGGCTGGGGGCGCAGACTGCTTCGGCAGCGATGGCGCAGCCATTGAGCCAGGTGAAAGTGCTCAAAGTCGAATCGCCATCCTGCGGGTTTGAAGACATTGCCGAAGGGCAGGAACAGACGCGCTGCGACCATAGCGGAACGAGCATCAAGGTCTACGTGCTGGAAGTCGGTTACGGCCGCGCAGCCCGTGTCGCGCTGGATGGTTTTGAAGTGAGCGGCACCCGGACGCCGGTGTGTGCCTTTGATAACGGCAATCTCACCGAATGCACTGCCGGGAGAAAAACGGTCGGTTATCTATATGTCCTGAACCTTGCGGGCAAGCAGAACGGCATCTTCACTTTCAGCAACACCTCGATCAACGCGCCGGGCAACACAATGTCGACGCAGCTTTACATCAAGTAACGGCTGCGCTCGAACAAGGGTCAGGAAAGCTGACTACGCTTTAAAGATCATTCTGTGGATCGCGCCCATGACCTTTAGAGCTTTGATTACCCTCGCCGAGGGCATCGATGACCTGCAAACCGTGACCCTGATCGATGTGCTGCGCCGTGCCAAGGTTGAAGTGGTGGCGGCGAGCATCGAGGGGCGGCGCATGCTCACGTGTGCCCGCGGTACCCGCCTGACCGCCGATGCGATGGTGGTGGATTTGCTGGCCCAGCCGTTCGACCTTATCGCGCTGCCCGGTGGCGAGGTGGGCTCACAACACCTTGCCGCCCATCAACCCCTGCAACAGCTGATCAAGGACCAGGCCGCCGCCGGGCGTCTGTTCGCCGGCATCGCCGAAGCCCCGGCGCTGGCGCTGCAAGCCTTTGGCGTCCTGCGTCAGCGACGCATGACCTGCCTGCCATCGGCCAGCCATCAATTGTCGGGTTGTAACTTTATTGACCAACCCGTTGTGGTCGATGGCAACTGCATCACCGCACAGGGATCGGGTGCCGCACTGCAATTTGCCCTGACGCTGGTGGAGCAACTCTGCGGCAAAGCCACGCGTGCTGCTTTGGCGGGGGAGTTGGTGATTTGAGAAACGTCAGGCGTGAATGGCAAAGGGTTCGATAACGGTTGTTCACGCTGCTCCGCTTGCCAGAGGTCGTAGTCGGCCTGAACCCCTGCAAGGTTTTCCACGCCCATCAATTCCCTTGAACGCTCACCCCAAGGTGAAGTCGTACCCCTTATGACGGTGGTTGACCAAAACACCGCGAATGCACGACCTACCGTGAGGTGTTTATGAGCGTGACCACTCCCGACGCTGCGCAGCCGTCCTTTGCTGTTCATCCGCTCCACCTGACCCTCAATGGTCAGGAGCGCCAGCTTGAGGTCCTGCCGTGGACCACGCTGCTGGATCTGCTGCGTGAGCAACTGGACCTGATCGGCACCAAAAAGGGCTGTGACCACGGCCAATGCGGTGCTTGCACGGTGTTGCTCAATGGCAAACGGGTGAACGCCTGCCTGACGCTCGCGGTGATGTGCAATGGCGCCGAGTTGACGACGATCGAAGGGTTGGCGAACGGTGACGAATTGCACCCGATGCAGCTGTCCTTCATCAAACACGATGCCTTTCAATGCGGGTATTGCACACCTGGGCAGATTTGCTCGGCGGTGGGGCTGGTTAACGAGGGACGGGCGCAGACCCCTGAACAGATTCAGGAACTGATGAGCGGCAACCTCTGCCGTTGCGGCGCCTACAGCAATATCCGCGATGCCATCGAAGAGGCGTTGCCGGCGTGCCGCCAGCGGACTGTACAGGGAGGTGGCCAATGAACCCTTTCCATTACAGCAAGCCGGATTCGGTGCAGGACGCCGTGCATCTCGCCGGTCCGGCGTCACGCTTCATCGCAGGCGGTACGAATCTGCTGGATTTGATGAAAGAGAACCTCACTCGGCCCGAACATTTGATCGACATCACCGGGTTGCCCTTACGCGAAGTCACAGAAACGCCCAGCGGCGGCGTGATGATTGGCGCGCTGGTCAGCAATGCCGACCTTGCCTGGCACCCGTTGATTGAGCAGCGTTACCCTTTATTGTCCCAAGCGATCCTGGCCGGTGCATCGCCGCAATTGCGCAACATGGCCAGCACCGGCGGCAATCTTCTGCAACGCACGCGCTGCTATTACTTCTACGACGCCAGCGTGCCGTGCAACAAACGTGAACCCGGCAGCGGCTGCCCGGCGCGGGACGGCCTCAATCGTATCCACGCTATCCTGGGCGCCAGCGCGCAGTGCGTGGCGACCCATCCTTCCGACATGTGTGTGGCGTTGGCTGCGCTCGAAGCCGTGGTCCATGTACAAGGTCGCAACGGCATGAGGTCCATCGCGTTCGCCGATTTCCACCGTTTGCCGGGAGATACGCCGGAGCGCGATAACCAGCTGGCCGATGACGAACTCATTACCGCAATCGAATTGCCGGCCACCGGTTTTGCCGAGCACAGCCATTACCTGAAAATCCGTGATCGCGCGTCCTATGCCTTTGCCCTTGTATCGGTGGCTGCAGCGTTGGACATGCAAGGATCGATCATCCGCGAAGCGCGCCTGGTGATCGGAGGTGTGGCGCATAAACCCTGGCGTGACAGCGCCGTTGAACACTTTCTGGCAGGCAAAGCCGCCAATCCCGAATCCTTTACCGAAGCGGCGGACAGGCTGCTGCAAAACGCCGAACCGCTCGAACATAACGCTTTCAAAGTGAAACTGGCGCGCCGGGCTATCGTCCGCGCACTCAGCGATGCCGCACAGGGAGGGTTGGCCCGATGAACACTTTCAGCAAACCTATGGGGCAACCGCTTGATCGGGTCGACGGTCAGCTCAAAGTGACGGGCCAGGCGCGCTACGCTGGTGAGTTTCCCGAGGAGGGTCTGCTTCACGGCAGCGTTGTCTCCAGCAACATCGCCAGCGGTCGGGTGGTCAGCATTGATGCATCGAAAGCCCTGGCGTTGCCCGGCGTCCTGGCAGTGATCGATCACACGAACCGCCCGAAGATCGCCAGCTACGACAAAGACTACGACGACGCCGACTCGGCCGACGGTTCACCTTTTCGCCCGTTGTTCAACGATCGAGTCTTGTACAGCGGGCAGCCGTTGGCATTGGTGGTGGCCGAAAACCTTGAGCTGGCACGTTATGCCGGTTCGCTGGTAGTGATCGAATACGAAACAGAAGCGCACCAGACCGATCTGTTATCGCTGCAGGATGAAGCTCATCCCGCACCTGCCGAATTGCCCAAGCCCCGTGGGAATTTTCAGGCTGAGTTCGCCGGCTCGGCCATTAGTCTGGATCTCGACTACAGCACGCCGATTGAACACCACAACCCGATGGAACCGCACGCCAGTACGGTGCTGTATCAAATGGATGGCAGCCTGCACATCCATGACAAGACCCAAGGCACGCAGAACTGTCAGTCGTATGTGCAAAAAGTCTTCGGTCTCGAGAAAGAGCAAGTCAGAATTTTTGCCGCGTATGTCGGAGGTGCGTTCGGGTCGGGGTTGCGTCCGCAATATCAGCTGCCGTTGGCGGTCATGGCGGCGCTGCATCTCAAGCGTTCGGTGCGCGTTTCGTTGACGCGTCAGCAGATGTTCACCTTCGGTTATCGGCCGCGCACTTTGCAGCGCTTGCAATTGGGTGCGGCGGCCAACGGTCGTTTGCTCGCGGTGGCGCACACCGCCATCGGCCAGACTTCGCGTTTCGAGGACTTCACCGAACACGTGGTGGAGTGGAGCGGCATGCTCTATCACTGCGATAACGTGCAGCTGACCTACAAACTGGTGCCGCTGGACGTATTTACCCCACTGGACATGCGCGCACCGGGTGCCGCGCTGGGATTGATTGGCCTCGAATGTGCGATGGACGAACTGGCCTGCGCCCTGGCCATCGATCCGGTACAGCTGCGCTTGGTCAACTATGCCGAGCGCAATCAGAACGAAGACAAACCGTATTCAAGTAAAGAGCTTCGCGAGTGCTATGCCCAAGGTGCCAAACGCTTTGGCTGGGACAAGCGCAATGCCGAACCGCGCAGCATGCGCCAGGGTCGGCAATTGGTGGGCTGGGGCATGGCGGGTGGTGTATGGGAGGCAATGCAACAGAAGGCCAGCGCCAAGGCCTCACTCGATCACCACGGCAAACTGACGGTCAGCAGCGCGACCACTGACATCGGCACCGGCACTTACACGGTCATGACGCAAATCGCCGCTCAGGCGTCGGGCGTTTCCGTGAAGGATGTCATCTTTGTCCTTGGCGACTCTTCATTGCCGACAGCGCCCTTGCAGGGCGGATCGTTCACCGTCTCGTCGGTTGGCACGGCGGTGCAGCAAGCCTGTGAAGCCTTGAAGGAAAAATTGCTCGCCGTTGCACGGCAAACGTGTCCTGAATTCAGCGGAGTGACCTCGGAGCAAGCGGTCTTTGAAGAAGGGCACTTATCCTTCGGTGAGGCACGTGTAAGTCTGGCCAGTCTGGCGCGGGACAGTGGCGAAGACACCGTCGACATCCAGGTCGACGCCGAACCGGACAAGAAGCGCGATGCCTACGCGACTGCGACCCACTCGGCGGTGTTCGTCGAAGTGTTGGTCGATGAGGATTTGGGCACGGTGAAGGTCAGCCGGGTGGTCAGCGCAATTGCTGCCGGTCGAGTGGTCAACCCGAAAATGGCCCGCAGCCAGATCCTCGGCGGCGTGGTCTGGGGCATCGGCATGGCGCTGCATGAAGAGACGCAGACCGACCATGCATTGGGTCGCCACATGAACCACAGCCTGGCCGAGTACCACATCCCGGTAAACGCCGACATTGGCGACATTGAAGTGCTGTTCGTCGAAGAACACGACGAAATCGTCAACGCCCTCGGTTCCAAGGGCGTGGGCGAAATCGGTATCGTCGGGGTCGCGGCAGCGGTGGCCAATGCGATTTATCACGCCACCGGGAAGCGGGTGCGGGACTTCCCTATCACCCTCGACAAACTGCTTTAAACCCTGGCCTCTTCCACCGGCACATGCATGCGGTCGCGGTTGGCCAGGGTCGGGAACAGTTTGATCCACGCACCGGTCACGACCAGCGTGCCAATACCGCCCATGACCACCGCCGGCACGGTGCCGAACCAATGGGCGGTGAGGCCGGATTCGAATTCGCCCAACTGGTTCGAAGCACCGATGAACAAACCGTTCACGGCGCTGACCCGGCCGCGCATTTCGTCCGGGGTTTCCAGCTGCACGAACGAAGCGCGGATCACCATGCTGATCATGTCCGCCGCGCCCAACACCACCAGCACGGCCAGGGAAAACCAGAACGAGGTCGAGAGGCCGAACGCGATGGTCGCGACGCCGAACACACCGACGGCAGTAAACATCACCCGCCCGACTTTGCGCTCCACAGCAAAACGCGCGAGGTACAGCGACATCAGCAGCGCACCGACAGCCGGAGCTGAACGCAGCAGGCCCAGGCCCCATGGCCCGGTCAACAGAATGTCCTTGGCGAACACCGGCAGCAACGCCGTCGCACCGCCGAGCAACACCGCAAACAGATCCAGGGAAATCGCCCCGAGAATGTCCGGGCGACTGCGAATGAAGCGGATACCCGCGAGCAATGAATCCAGGGTTGCCTTGCCTTTGTTCAGCGGCGTTTGCCGGGCCGGCAGGTTGAGCATCAGCAGACAGGCAATGATGTAGAGGATCACCGTCGGGCCATACACCCAGACGCTGCCGAAGGCATAGAGCAAACCGCCCAGGGCCGGGGCGACGATGGTGGCTGATTGTTGAGCCGACTGCGCGGCGGCGACGGCGCGGGGGAACAGTGCGCTGGGCACGATGCTCGGCAGCAAGGCCTGGGTGGTTGGCATCTCGAAGGAGCGCGCGGCGCCGAGCAGGAACGCGAGGATGAAGATCATCTCCCGGGTGACATGATCGGTCGCGCTGCCGATAGCCAGGGACAGGGCAATCAACGCTTGCAGGGATTGACAGATCGCCGCGACCTTGCGCCGGTCATAGCGGTCCGCGACATGCCCGGTGTGCAGCATGAACAGCACACGCGGGGCAAATTCCACAAGTCCCACCAAACCCAGGTCGAGCACATTGCCGGTCAGTTGATACAGATTCCAGCCAATGGCCACGGTGAGCATCTGAAAACCGCTGGCGGTAAACACCCGGGCCAGCCAGAACGCGATAAAAGGTCGGTGATGACGTAACAGCAAGGGCGCTTGGCTGGGCATCTGAGGGCAAGTCTTGAGCGAGGGGAGGGTCGAGATTATCACCAACCTGTAACCAGAAGTTGCAGGCCTGGAAAATTTAGTTAGCTAGACACCGATCTCCCAAAAGACCGACATCCCCCTGTAGGAGCGAGCCTGCTCGCGATGACGGCGTATCAGTCGATACCTCTGTCGCCTGACACACCGCTTCGCGAGCAGGCTCGCTCCCACAGGTAATGTGTTGCGACTGATTGCCAGAGCGATGAGGCAACCTGTCACGCGTCAAAAGACCACACCGTCCATCGTCAAAAATGGGACTACTCTTTCAACCATTGCTTGATCCAGATCAAGACCCTTGTGGAAATGATCCGGTGGCCAGATGGCCAGACTCCCTACGTTGTGATGCTTGTAAAAAAAGAACGAATTCAAATTCGCCACACTCCATATCCGTGGGGGCAGTGGGTGCAGGCCGCAAGCCTTCAGCCGATATTACTGACAGAGGAAGACTTATGTTCGGTTTGGAGGCGCTTGATCTCGCCCGAATTCAGTTCGCGTTCACCATCTCGTTCCACATCCTGTTCCCGGCCATCACCATTGGCCTGGCGAGTTACCTGGCGGTGCTCGAAGGCCTGTGGCTGAAGACGAACAACGACACTTACCGCGATCTGTACCATTTCTGGTCGAAGATCTTTGCCGTCAACTTCGGCATGGGCGTGGTGTCCGGTCTGGTCATGGCCTATCAGTTTGGCACCAACTGGAGCCGCTTCTCGGACTTCGCCGGTTCCGTGACCGGGCCGTTGCTGACGTACGAAGTTCTGACAGCGTTCTTCCTTGAAGCTGGTTTCCTCGGTGTCATGCTGTTCGGCTGGAACAAGGTCGGGCGCAACCTGCACTTCTTTGCCACGGTCATGGTGGCCATCGGCACACTGATCTCGACGTTCTGGATTCTCGCCTCCAACAGCTGGATGCAGACCCCGCAAGGTTTCGAAATCATCAATGGCCAGGTCATTCCAACCGACTGGTTTGCCGTGATCTTCAACCCGTCATTTCCGTACCGCCTGATGCACATGGCCACGGCCGCGTTCGTCGCGACCGCCTTCTTCGTCGGCTCTTCGGCGGCCTGGCACTTGCTGCGCGGCAAGGACAACCCGGCGATCCGCACCATGCTCTCGATGGCCATGTGGATGGCCTTGATCGTGGCGCCGATTCAAGCTGTCATCGGTGATTTTCACGGTCTCAACACACTCAAGCATCAGCCGGCGAAAATCGCCGCGATTGAAGGTCACTGGGAAAATCACGGCAATGAGCCGACCCCGCTGATTCTGTTCGGCTGGCCGGACATGAAAGAAGAACGGACCAAATTCGCGGTGGAAATCCCGTACCTGGGCAGCCTGATCCTCACGCACTCCCTGGACAAGCAAGTCCCGGCGCTCAAGGAATTCCCGCCTGAAGACCGGCCGAATTCGACCATCGTGTTCTGGTCGTTCCGGATCATGGTGGGTCTGGGCATGCTGATGATCTTCACCGGTCTGTGGAGCCTGTGGCTGCGCAAAAGCGACAAGCTGTACACCTCGCGACCGTTCCTTTATCTGGCGTTGTGGATGGGCCCGTCCGGCCTGATCGCGATCCTCGCCGGTTGGTTCACCACTGAAATCGGCCGTCAGCCGTGGGTGGTCTATGGCCTGATGCGCACGGCGGACGCCTCGTCCAATCACAGTTTCATGCAGATGAGCATCACGCTGATCCTGTTCGTGGTGGTGTATTTCGCGCTGTTCGGTGCCGGGCTGGGCTACATGATGCGCCTGGTGCGCAAGGGGCCGAAGATCGACGAAGGCAAGGAAACGCCCGAAGGTGGTCCAGGCAAGAAACGCACGCCGGCCCGTCCGCTGTCCGCCGCCGACGATCCCGCCGACGACGACCACGATCCCAGCCTGACCAAGGAGATTTGAGTCATGGGTATTGATCTTCCGCTGATCTGGGCCGTGATCATCATCTTCGGCATCATGATGTACGTGGTCATGGACGGCTTCGACCTGGGGATCGGGATTCTCTTCCCGTTCATCCCGGGCAAGACCGACCGTGACGTGATGATGAACACCGTCGCCCCCGTTTGGGACGGCAACGAAACCTGGCTGGTTCTAGGCGGCGCGGCGTTGTTCGGTGCGTTCCCGCTGGCTTATTCGGTGGTGCTCTCGGCGCTGTACCTGCCGCTGATTTTCATGCTGATCGGGCTGATTTTCCGTGGCGTGGCGTTCGAGTTCCGTTTCAAGGCCAAGGACGATAAGCGCCACCTGTGGGACAAGGCGTTTATCGGTGGTTCGATTGCTGCGACTTTCTTTCAGGGGGTGGCGCTGGGTGCATTCATCGACGGGCTACCGGTGGTCAATCGCCAGTTTGCAGGCGGTTCACTGGACTGGCTGACACCGTTCACGATGTTCTGCGGTGCGGCGCTGGTGGTGGCTTATGCGCTGCTCGGTTGTACCTGGCTGATCATGAAGACCGAAGGCAAGTTGCAGGAACAGATGCATGATCTGGCGCGGCCATTGGCGTTCGTGGTGTTGGCGGTGATTGGTATCGTCAGTATCTGGACCCCGCTGGCTCATGCTGAAATCGCCGCTCGCTGGTTCACGCTGCCGAATCTTTTCTGGTTCCTGCCAGTACCGATCCTGGTATTGGTGACCATGTACGGTCTGATTCGCGCCGTGGCGCGCAATGCGAACTACACGCCGTTCCTGCTGACGCTGGTGTTGATCTTCCTGGGCTACAGCGGCCTGGGTATCAGCCTGTGGCCCAACATCGTGCCGCCGTCGATCTCGATCTGGGACGCCGCTGCACCGCCGCAAAGCCAGGGCTTCATGCTGGTGGGTACGCTGTTCATCATCCCGTTCATCCTGGGTTACACCTTCTGGAGCTACTACGTGTTCCGCGGCAAGGTGACTCACGAAGACGGTTATCACTAGAACACACGAAAACGGCGCAGGGCCCGATCCTGCGCCGTTTCAGAGGAGGTCACGATGATGGCTGGCAAACATTCCCTGGAGGACATCAAGGCAGCAGAGAAGAAGCCGCTCTGGCAGCGACTCGGCTGGCTGGCGCTGATCTGGGTCGGTAGCGTGGGGGCCCTGTTTATCGTGGCCAGCCTGATGCGCATGTTCATGAACGCCGCAGGTCTGTCCACGCACTGAAACACCCGCATTCCCATCCCGTTGCCTTGTGCAACGGATTCAAAACCCTCCTGTCATGGAGGGTTTTTTTTACCTGCGATTATTTGCGGGCTTTGAGAATGACGAATTTCGGCGTAGCCGCCACTTGCTCCACGCCACGGAACAGCCGCGCGAGCTTGCTGTGGTAACCCAGGTGACGGTTGCCGACGATGTACAGCGCGCCGCCTGTCACCAGGGCTTCGCGCGCCTGCTGAAACATCCGCCAGGCAAGAAAGTCGCCGACGACTTGTTGCTGGTGAAACGGTGGATTGCACAGCACCACGTCCAGCGATTGCGGCTCTTGTCCGGCCAGGCCATCGTCGGCGCGCACGATCACCTCACGCTCTCCCAGCGCAGCACGCCAGTTTTCGGCGGCCGATTGCACCGCCATGAACGACTCATCCACCAACGTGTAATGCGCTTCCGGGTTTTGCAGGGCGCTGGCGATGGCCAAGACGCCGTTACCGCAACCGAGGTCGGCGACTCGCGCAGTACCGAGGTTCTGTGGCAGGTGCGGGAGAAAGGCTCGTGTGCCGATGTCCAGCCCCTCGCGGCAGAACACATTGGCGTGGTTGAGCAGTTCGATCGCTGGCGCGTCGAGTTGATAGCGTGAAGGGTAGGGGGACACGGCTGGGGTTTTGGCTTCAGGTGTTGCGATCAGCAACCGGGCCTTTTTTACCGCCAGCGAGGCTTGTACCGGGCCGATGTAACGTTCCAGCAGATCACCCGCGGCGCGCGGCAGATGCTTGACCATCGCTGCCGCAATCACTTGAGCGCCAGGAGCCAGTTGGCTTTGCAGGCGAATCAATTGCTCTTCCAGCAAGGCCAGGGTTTTCGGCACCCGGATCAACACGCGATCAAACGGCCCTGCAAATGCTTCGTTAGCCGGTACGCTCGGCACGGCATCAAATGCCTGGCCGTTGCGAACCAGATTTTTTTCCAGGCCCTGGAAGGCCAGGAACGAGTCGCCGCTGCTGGTGACCAGTACTTTGCCCGCCAGGCTCGCTGCCAATGCGCCAAAACTGTCGTTGAGCACCAGCACCCGGGTGTCCGCGGCCGGTTGTTGCTCGGCCAGATGATTGAGCAGGTATTCGTCTGCCGCGTCGAACGCTTGCAGCGGTTCGTTCTGCTGTTCAGGCTGACGGATCAGATCGAGTCGGGCGAAGGGCGTTTCGAGCAGGGGCATGAGGCGAGGGGCTCTGGATAGTCAACGGGTATGGTGTCCCGCTGCCTGAAGCCTTATAGCGGGCGGGGCCGTCCGAGTGGACTGCGACGTGGGTTTTCCTCGTCATCACTCTGGATGGGACCGCAAATGGTACGTTTTTTTTTTGCAGAATACTTGTGGGTTTTTCAGCCTTATTCGGGCGTACTGCTCAGATCATGCAGGCCCTGGCTGCTGCGATGACTGCCGCGATTTTGTTGTTGACCCCCAGCTTCTCAATTGCTCTGTGCACATGAAAGTTTACAGTGCGCTCTGCGAGGTTGAGGATCATGGCGATTTCACAGGCGGTCTTGCCATCAGCCGACAGTTTCAGGACTTCAATTTCCCGTGCTGACAGGTGGGGCTTGCAGGAGTGCTGCACGGGTTCAGGCAAATTTTGAGCGACCAGCCCGTGCAGGTGGTGGGCGATAAACAGCGCGAATCCAAGGTTTTCGTACAATTCATATGGCGTGATGGGATGACTGCTTCCGGCCACGCTAAACATGCTTTGAAGTCCCTTGTCGTCATGCAGTGATTGCGACCAGCCATGTTCCAGGCCTTGTTTTTTTTGCGCCTGCCACAGCTGAGGAGTTTTCGAGAAGACCTTTTCTTCCCAGAGAATCGGCATCGGAGAATGCTTGCAATGCGCCAGTATTGGATCTATGTCACTAAAGTGGTTCTCTTCATATTTCGCAGCCCAACCTGTTGGATAGTTGTTGAGATTCACGCTCTCGAAGCGCGGGCCTCGTGAGTGTGATGTGATTGAAAAAGCACAAAATTTAAAGCCAAGGTGTCGAACGAAATTAAGTGACGTCTCATAGGCGGACTCAACATCCCTGGCTTTAGATATCTGTCTTAATTGTGACTCCATCCACATTTCCATTGGTATAACTCCATGCGGGCATCTTGGGGGTGCCGATTGGATCCGAGATCCGGCACGCCACGAGTGTAGGAGTATTCCTACAAATGCGCTGCAACTATTTCGCTCTTGAAAATATTGGGAAGTGAATAACTGGTTCTTAGGTTTTTTGAATCGAAACTTACATGCCGTGTGTAATGCAACTGTCCGCAATTTGTGTTGTACCGCTTGGTTAATGTTGGAAACAGTCCATTCTTTATAGGTAGTAAGACTATTTTCAGGTGGATAATCAGGTCAAAGACACTACAAATCACCGGTGTTTAAACCGTCCGCTTTGCGGGACACTGAGTCATCTGTTGAATGGAGAGCCTCATGACCGCCAGTGCAGAAAAATTCACTCGCCAGACCCTGACAGACGTTCAGCCGTTGACCCCGAACCTGTTCACGTTGCGGGCCAGCCGAGATTCCGGTTTTCGTTTTCGGGCGGGGCAATTCGCCCGGCTTGGCGTGACCCGAAGTGACGGCAGTACGGTGTGGCGCGCCTATTCAATGGTCTCTTCGCCCCATGACGAATTTCTCGAATTCTTTTCCATTGTCGTACCGGGCGGTGAGTTCACCAGCGAACTGAGTCGCCTGGAAGTCGGTGATACGCTGCTGGTCGACCGTCAGGCCTTCGGTTACCTGACACTGGATCGCTTCGTTGACGGCCGTGATCTCTGGCTGTTATCCACCGGCACGGGCGTGGCACCGTTTCTGTCGATCCTGCAGGACTTCGAGGTATGGGAGAAATTTGAACGAATCATCCTTGTCTACAGCGTGCGAGAAGCCCGCGAACTGGCCTATCAGGAGCTGATAGCAGGGCTGGCGGAGCGCGACTATCTGGCCGGGTACGCGCACAAATTGCAGTTCATCGCCACCGTCACGCGCGAGCAGCACCCGGGTGCCCTGAACGGGCGAATCACTACGCTGATCGAAAATGGCGAACTGGAGCGGGTGGCAGGGGTAGAGCTTACACCCGAGCACTCGCGGGTCATGCTCTGCGGCAATCCACAGATGATCGATGACACACGCAAGTTGCTCAAACAGCGCGATATGCATCTGAGCCTCAGTCGACGACCCGGTCAGGTGGCGGTGGAAAACTTCTGGTAAAAAAAAAGGCGCCCGAAGGCGCTCTTTCTACACGCAAACAGCCTTCAGGGCTGATCGTTCCGGGCTTTGAGCAGATCGCGGATCTCGCTCAACAGCTCTTCTTCCTTGGTCGGAACCGGCGGCAGGGTCGGCGCAACGGCCTCTTCGCGTTTCAGACGGTTGATGGCTTTGACGCCCATGAAGATGGCGAAGGCGACGATGATGAAGTCGATCATGCTCTGAATGAACTTGCCGTAGGCCAGCACCACCGCGGGGGCATCCCCGTTGGCGGCCTTGAGCGTCACGGCCAGGTCGCTGAAGTCCACTCCGCCGATCAGCAGGCCGATTGGCGGCATCACCACATCGCCGACAAATGACGAAACGATCTTGCCGAAGGCGGCGCCGATGATGATGCCGACAGCCATGTCGACCACATTCCCTTTGACCGCGAAGGCCTTGAACTCACTTATCACGCCCATGGGTTAATTCCTTGTTACAGATGAGATTGGTGAACGCAGTGTAAATCAGCAAATCGCATTCTGCTCGATCCCACCGCTACGATGCTTGCCGTGCTATCGACCTGTTCAGTGGGAAAAAGTTTACAAAATGCCATCATGGCAGTGAAGTCCGCTGAGACTTGCAATCTCGGTTTATCACTATCGATCCGTGTGCATTTCTATTTTTCTGGGGGGAGTAGTGAACTCCGATTGGAGTGGAGGCGAATTTAAGTGCGTTATTAACAATATAATTTTTGTAATGTTGTCTGATTGCGAAGTGCTAGTATTCACGAATAAGGGAAAGTTCTGCCATTGGATTGTTGCGTTTAATGTGTTGGTCTCGAAGATAGAGTTGTACATCTGAATTTGAATTGCTTAGGGCTTGTACAGTTTTGACTTCGAGACGCTGGCTGATGTTTAAATATTATTGGACGAAGTTGTACAGGTTTTCCGTGATTTGCACTGTTTGGAGATGCATACCTGTCCTGAAAGTTAATAATGAAGAACGACTGGGTAACTTCAGCGCGCTGATCCGCGTCAGCTGAGCTATTATCGCGGTTTTTGCCGGGGGTTCAGATGGCCAAGGCCAAGCGCATGTACGGCTGCACCGAGTGCGGCTCAACCTTCCCCAAGTGGGCCGGCCAATGTGGCGAGTGCGGTGCCTGGAATACGCTGACCGAAACCATGGTCGAGAGCGGTGGTGCCGCAGCGCCCAGCGGACGCACCGGTTGGACCGGCCAGCAGGCACAGATCAAGACCCTGGCGGAAGTCAGCGTCGAAGAGATCCCGCGCTTCTCCACCGCGTCCAGCGAACTCGACCGAGTGTTGGGTGGTGGGCTGGTGGATGGTTCGGTGGTGCTGATCGGCGGTGATCCGGGCATCGGTAAGTCGACCATTCTCCTGCAGACCTTGTGCAACCTCGCCAAAGTCATGCCGGCCCTGTACGTCACCGGCGAAGAGTCCCAGCAGCAAGTGGCCATGCGCGCGCGCCGTCTGGGCTTGCCTCAGGATCAGCTGCGGGTGATGACCGAAACCTGCATCGAAACCATCATCGCCACTGCCCGGATCGAAAAGCCCAAGGTCATGGTGATCGACTCCATTCAGACGATCTTTACCGAACAACTGCAATCGGCGCCGGGCGGCGTGTCGCAGGTTCGGGAGAGTGCGGCATTGCTAGTGCGTTACGCCAAGCAGAGCGGCACCGCGATTTTCCTCGTCGGCCACGTGACAAAAGAAGGGGCATTGGCCGGCCCGCGCGTGCTGGAGCACATGGTCGATACCGTTTTGTACTTCGAAGGCGAATCCGATGGGCGCCTGCGATTGTTGCGTGCGGTAAAAAACCGTTTCGGCGCCGTCAATGAATTGGGCGTGTTCGGCATGACCGACAAGGGCCTGAAAGAAGTCTCCAACCCGTCAGCGATTTTTCTCACCCGGGCGCAGGAAGAAGTACCAGGCAGCGTGGTCATGGCGACGTGGGAAGGAACGCGGCCGATGCTGGTGGAAGTCCAGGCGCTGGTCGATGACAGCCATTTGGCGAACCCGCGCCGGGTCACCCTGGGCCTGGATCAAAATCGGCTGGCGATGTTGCTGGCGGTGCTGCACCGTCACGGCGGGATTCCGACCCACGATCAGGACGTCTTTCTCAACGTGGTCGGCGGGGTGAAGGTGCTGGAAACGGCCTCCGACCTGGCGTTGATGGCGGCAGTCATGTCCAGTTTGCGCAACCGGCCACTGCCGCATGATTTGCTGGTGTTCGGTGAGGTCGGGCTGTCGGGCGAAGTGCGCCCGGTGCCAAGTGGCCAGGAGCGCTTGAAGGAAGCGGCCAAGCACGGCTTCAAACGTGCCATCGTGCCCAAGGGCAATGCACCGAAGGAAGCGCCGCCGGGGTTGCAGATTATTGCCGTCACCCGACTGGAACAGGCCCTCGACGCACTTTTCGAATAGGCCACAAATCCCTGTGGGAGCGAGCCTGCTCGCGATAGCGGACTATCAATCAACATCATCGTTGAATGCTAAACCGCTATCGCGAGCAGGCTCGCT
>NZ_JBOFQE010000012.1:0-65490 GCF_051660785.1 Pseudomonas sp. | reverse complement strand
CCGGCGATGGCGGCGTGTCAGGTAACACAAATGTCGACTGACACTCCGCCATCGCCGGCAAGCCGGTCTCGCTCCCACAGGTTTTGTGTCCTTGGGTTAAACCGAGTTGCCGGGTTTGGGCGTCCGGGCCAGGCAGTAGACGTCGACCCGCGACGCGCCGGCATCCATCAACAGGCGAGCCAGAGCCTGAGCTGTAGCGCCGGTGGTCAGCACGTCGTCCACCAACGCCAGATGGCGGCCTTTGATCGATGCGTCAGGCGCCAGCGCAAAGGCATTACGCAGGTTCTTTTTGCGCGCATCGGCATTCAGGTCCTGTTGCGCGCTGGTGTCCTGAATCCTCAGCAGGAGTTTTTCATCGCAAGGGATGTCGAGGCTGTCGCTGAGCCAGCGAGCAAGCATCGCCGTCTGATTGAAACCCCGTTGGCGCAGGCGTTTGGCGGCCAGCGGGACCGGGACCAGAGCTTCAGGTCGATCAAGGTCCTCATCGAAGCGATGTTGCAGGAACTGCGCCAGAAGTTCGCCGAGCAGGCGGCCAAACGGCCACTTGGCGCTGTGTTTGAAGCGTGTGATCAACGTGTCCACCGGAAAACTGTAAGACCAGGGCGCGGTGACCCGTTCAAAAGCCGGCGGCAGTTTTAAACATGGGCCGCACGTCAGACCTGCCGCAGGCAAGGGCAGGGCGCAGGTCTGGCAGTGATCGCCCAGCCAGGGCAGGTCGGTTTCACAAGCCATACAGATGGGTCTGGCTTCCTCGGTGGCTTCGCTACAGAGCAGGCAGTGTTGGTTATTGTTTAACCAGTTGTAAACCGGTCCTACGTATCGTGGTTGACAGCGCATCGCTCTTCCTTAAATATGCCGAACATCCGTGTCGCGTCTGTGGGTATTCCGTTCCCCAGCCGCCTGCCAAGCATAATCAAGGAAACGCCCATGAGCGCCAGCACCTCTGCAACCCTGCGTCATGACTGGTCTTTGGCCGAAGTCAAAGCACTCTTCGTTCAGCCATTCAACGACCTGTTGTTCCAGGCGCAGACGGTGCACCGCGCGCATTTCGACGCCAACCGCGTCCAGGTTTCCACCCTGCTGTCGATCAAAACCGGCGCTTGCCCGGAAGATTGCAAATATTGTCCGCAGTCCGGTCACTACAACACTGGCCTGGAAAAAGAAAAACTGATGGAAGTGCAGAAGGTCCTCGAAGAGGCTGCTCGCGCCAAGGCCATCGGTTCGACCCGCTTCTGCATGGGCGCGGCGTGGAAACACCCGTCGGCCAAAGACATGCCTTACGTGCTGGAAATGGTCAAAGGCGTGAAAGCCATGGGTCTGGAAACCTGCATGACCCTGGGTCGACTGGACCAGGACCAGACCGTCGCTCTGGCTGACGCCGGCCTCGATTACTACAACCACAACCTTGATACCTCGCCTGAGTTCTACGGCAGCATCATCACCACCCGCACTTACAGCGAGCGCCTGCAAACGCTGGCCTACGTGCGTGAGTCGGGGATGAAGATCTGCTCCGGCGGCATCCTCGGCATGGGCGAGTCCCTCGATGACCGCGCCAATCTGCTGATCCAGCTGGCCAACCTGCCGGAGCATCCGGAGTCGGTGCCGATCAACATGCTGGTGAAAGTCGCCGGTACGCCGCTGGAAAATGCCGAAGACATCGACCCGTTCGACTTCATCCGCATGCTTGCCGTCGCGCGCATCCTGATGCCGCAATCCCACGTGCGCCTGTCCGCCGGCCGCGAAGCGATGAACGAACAGATGCAGGCCCTGGCGTTCTTCGCCGGTGCCAACTCGATTTTCTACGGCGACAAACTGCTGACCACCGCCAACCCGCAGGCCGACAAGGACATGCAACTGTTCTCGCGCCTGGGGATCCTGCCGGAAGCGCGCGAAGAGCACGCGGACGAGGTGCATCAGGCCGCGATCGAACAGGCGCTGGTTGAGCAGAAGAGCAGCGAGCAGTTCTATAACGCCGCCGTCTGATCATCGCGAAACCCTGTAGGAGCCGGCTTGCTGCGGGCGGCGTTCCGACGATGGCATCACTGCGGTCTGTCTGAATACCGAGGAGATGCTATCGCCAGCAAGCCGGCTCCTACAATCTGACCTTTGAGGCCTGCATGTCTTTCGATCTCGCCGCACGCCTTGCTGCCCGTCGTGCCGAAAACCTCTACCGCCAGCGTCCCCTGCTCGAAAGCCCTCAAGGCCCGGAAGTGGTGGTCGACGGCCAGCCGTTGCTGGCGTTCTGCAACAATGACTACCTGGGCCTGGCCAATCACCCACAAGTGATCGAAGCCTGGCGCGCTGGCGCTGCCCGCTGGGGCGTCGGTGGCGGGGCGTCGCACCTGGTCATCGGCCACAGCACGCCGCATCATGAGCTGGAAGAAGCCTTGGCCGACCTGACCGGTCGCCCGCGTGCGCTGCTGTTCACCACCGGTTATATGGCCAACCTCGGCGCGGTCACCGCGTTGATCGGGCAGGGCGATACGGTGCTGGAAGACCGCCTCAATCATGCTTCGTTACTGGATGCCGGTTTGTTGTCAGGCGCGCGTTTCAATCGTTATCTGCACAACGATGCGGCCAGTCTGGCCAAACGTCTTGAGAAGGCCACCGGTAATACACTGGTGGTCACCGACGGCGTGTTCAGCATGGACGGCGATATCGCCGACCTGCCGGCGCTGGCCCGGGAAGCCAAGGCCAAAGGCGCGTGGCTGATGGTCGATGACGCCCACGGCTTCGGTCCGTTGGGCGCCAATGGTGGCGGGATCGTCGAGCATTTCGGCCTGAGTCAGGAAGACGTGCCGGTACTGGTCGGCACCCTTGGCAAGGCGTTCGGCACCGCGGGTGCCTTTGTGGCGGGTAGCGAAGAACTGATCGAAAGCCTGATCCAGTTTGCCCGCCCCTACATCTACACTACCAGCCAACCGCCGGCCTTGGCCTGCGCGACGCTGAAAAGCCTCGAGTTGCTGCGCACCGAGCACTGGCGACGCGAGCACCTGAAGACGTTGATCCGCCAGTTCCGCCACGGTGCCGAGCAGATTGGCCTGGAGTTGATGGACAGCTTCACACCGATCCAGCCGATCATGATCGGCGATGCCGGGCGTGCGGTGCGGCTGTCACAGATGCTGCGCGAGCGCGGCCTGATGGTCACGGCGATTCGTCCGCCGACCGTGCCTGCCGGCAGTGCTCGTATGCGCGTGACCCTGACCGCTGCCCACAGCGAGGCGCAGGTGCAGCTATTGTTGAATGGACTGGCCGATTGTTTCCAACAACTTGGACCGGAGCCGAGCCATGCGTGATCGACTGATTCTGTTGCCCGGTTGGGGCCTCGGAATTTCACCGCTGGAGCCTTTGGCAGCCGCGTTGCAGGGGCTGGATGAGCATCTGCGGGTCGAGATTGAGCCGTTGCCGGAACTGCAATCGAGCGAGCTTGAAGAGTGGCTCGATGAGCTGGACTCGACGATCCCGCAAGATACCTGGCTCGGTGGCTGGTCCCTCGGCGGCATGCTGGCGTCTGAGCTGGCGGCGCGTCGTGGTGATCGTTGCTGCGGCTTGCTGACCCTGGCCAGCAATCCTTCTTTTGTCGCCCATGAGCAATGGCCGAGCGCGATGCCTGGCGAAACCTTCGATGCGTTTCTCGCCGGTTGCAAAGCCGACCCGCGGATGACGTTGAAGCGCTTTTCACTCCTTTGCGCCCAAGGTTCGGAAGATCCTCGCGGGCTGTCGCGGTTATTGCTCGGCGGGGCGCCGCATACCTCTGAAGCGGTGCTGATGAGCGGGCTGGAAGTGCTCGCACAATTGGATACCCGTCAGGCGTTGCAGGCATTTCGTGGTCCGCAACTGCATTTGTTCGCCGGCCTCGACGGACTGGTCCCGGCTGAAGCGGCGGGGGAGTTGCTGGCGCTGCTGCCTGATGTCGAAATCGGCCTGATCGAGCAGGCCAGTCATGCGTTTCTTCTGGAAGACCCCCACGGTGTGGCGGGGGCGATTCAGGCCTTTTTGCACGAGTCCGGTGATGACTGATTTATCCTTTCCCAATTTGTCCGGCGGTTTGCCGGACAAGCGTCAGGTAGCGGCGTCCTTTTCCCGCGCAGCGGCGAGCTACGACAGCGTGGCTGAGTTGCAGCGCGACGTTGGCAGCCAGTTGTTAAGCCGTTTGCCCGGTGATTTTGTGCCGGGTGTCTGGCTGGACCTGGGTTGCGGCACCGGGCATTTCAGCCGGGCATTGAGCGAACGCTTTCCTGTCGGTCATGGACTGGCAATGGACATCGCCGAAGGCATGCTCAATCACGCTCAGCCATTGGGTGGTGCCACGCATTTCATCGCTGGGGATGCGGAGCGTTTGCCGCTGCAGGATTCGACCTGTGATTTGATCTTCTCCAGCCTGGCGGTGCAGTGGTGCGCGGATTTTGAGTCGGTGCTCAGTGAGGCGTATCGGGCACTGAAACCGGGCGGGATTTTCGCGTTTGCTAGTCTTTGCGTAGGGACGTTGTTTGAGTTGCGTGACAGCTGGCGCCAGGTGGACGGCATGGTGCACGTCAATCGCTTCCGCGAGTCGGGTGTTTATCAACAGCTGTGCGCATCCAGTGGCATGAAGGTGGTCAGTCTGCAAACCCGTCCACATGTGCTGCATTACCCGGACGTGCGCAGCCTGACGCATGAACTCAAAGCGCTGGGCGCGCACAACTTGAACCCTGGTCGGCCGGGTGGTTTGACCGGCCGGGCGCGGATCCTCGGCTTGATCGAGGCTTATGAGCAGTTTCGTCAGGTCGAAGGATTGCCGGCGACTTATCAGGTGGTCTACGCCGTGTTGGAGAAACCCGTATGAGCGCTGCCTATTTCATCACCGGCACGGACACTGATGTCGGCAAGACCACCATCGCTGCGGGCTTGCTGCACGCCGCGCGGTCGGCGGGCATGAGTACGGCGGCGGGCAAGCCGGTCGCATCCGGTTGTGATGTGACGCCCAAGGGCTTGCGCAATTCCGATGCGCTGGCGCTGCTGGCCGAATGCTCGGTGCCTTTGACTTACGCACAGGTCAATCCGGTGGCGTTCGAACCGCCGATCGCTCCGCACCTGGCCGCTCGGGAAGCCGGCGTGGCGCTGACGGTGCAATCACTGTTGACGCCGATGCTCGAGATTCTCGACATGCAGGCGGATTTCACTTTGATTGAAGGGGCGGGAGGCTGGCGCGTGCCGTTGGCGGATCAGGACAATCTTTCGGATTTGGCGATGGCGCTGGATCTGCCGGTGATCCTGGTGGTCGGCGTGCGGTTGGGTTGCATCAATCATGCGCTGCTGACGGCCGAGGCGATTGCTCAGGACGGTTTGCAGCTGGCGGGGTGGGTGGCCAATATCATCGATCCTAAGACCTCGCGCCTGGAGGAGAACCTCGCAACTCTTGCCGAGCGGATTCCTGCGCCTTGTCTTGGACGAGTACCCAAACTCAAATCGATAACCGCAGAAGCGGTGGCGGAACATCTGCAACTGGATCTGCTGGATTGAGATTTTGCCTATGACAAGGCACTGTGCCATTAGTGTTTTTGTCGGGCCTTTTGCCATCAGGTCTGGTTCAATGGCCGTCATTGATCCTTTGCAGGACGAGTGCCGCCTATGGAAATCTCAGGAAACACCGCTTTCTATGCCGGTCTGAGCACTATTCAGACGGGGCAGAACCGTGTCGATCAATCTTCAAGCCTGATCGCCAGCAGCACCATCGAACGTTCGGCGACTAGCCAGTCTTCCGAGTTACAAGTCGACCGCCTGCGTTCGGTAGACCGCAGTCAACAATCGGACCTGGCCAGCAACATGGTCGAAATGGCACAGGGCAAGTTTCAGGTTGAGGCCGGCGTCAAAGTCGCCAAGGCTTCCGATGAAATGCTCGGAACGTTGATCGATACCTTCGCTTGATCCCCCCGTTGAATCCGTCCTGCCAACGCCGCGAATATTCGCGGCGTTTTTGTGCGTAAGTCCTTCCCCCTCAACTAATCTTTCCTGCATGGCCTGTTGCGTTGTCAACGGTGGCAGCGCGGCTGCGTGTCCGGCATTTGCGTATCGCGATGACGAATGGCAAAGGATCGGCGCTTGACAAGATTTGGGCGTAAACGTATGTTTCAAACAACTGTTTGACCGTCACAACAAATCAACACGGTCGTTCATTCCCGGTTACATCAGCAGAGGTTTATCGCTATGCCTGACTACAAGGCCCCCTTGCGTGATATTCGCTTCGTTCGTGACGAACTGCTCGGCTACGAAGCGCACTATCAGAGCCTTCCGGCTTGTGCAGACGCAACTCCAGACATGGTTGACGCCATTCTCGAAGAAGGCGCCAAGTTTTGTGAGCAGGTGCTGGCTCCGCTGAATCGCGTGGGTGACACCGAAGGCTGTACCTGGAGCGAGTCCGGCGTTAAAACCCCGACTGGTTTCAAAGAAGCCTACAAGCAATTCGTTGAAGGCGGCTGGCCGAGCCTGGCCCACGACGTAGAGCACGGCGGCCAAGGCCTGCCGGAGTCTCTGGGTCTGGCGGTCAGCGAAATGGTTGGCGAAGCCAACTGGTCGTGGGGCATGTACCCAGGCCTGTCGCACGGCGCGATGAACACCATTTCCGAGCACGGCACGCCTGAGCAGCAAGAGGCTTACCTGACCAAGCTGGTTTCCGGCGAATGGACCGGCACCATGTGCCTGACCGAACCGCATTGCGGCACCGATCTGGGCATGCTGCGCACCAAGGCTGAACCTCAGGCCGACGGTTCCTACAAAGTCTCCGGCACCAAGATCTTCATCTCGGCCGGTGAACATGACATGGCCGACAACATCGTCCACATCGTGCTGGCACGTCTGCCGGATGCACCGGCGGGCACCAAAGGCATTTCGCTGTTCATCGTGCCGAAGTTCATGCCGAACGCTGACGGTTCGATCGGCGCTCGCAACGCCGTGACCTGTGGCTCCCTGGAACACAAGATGGGCATCCACGGTAACGCCACCTGCGTGATGAACTTCGACGCGGCCTCCGGTTACCTGATCGGCCCGGCGAACAAAGGCCTGAACTGCATGTTCACCTTCATGAACACCGCACGTCTGGGCACCGCGCTGCAAGGTCTGGCCCACGCCGAGATCGGCTTCCAGGGCGGCCTGAAGTACGCTCGTGATCGTCTGCAAATGCGCTCGCTGACTGGCCCGAAAGCGCCGGAAAAAGCCGCTGACCCGATCATCGTGCACCCTGACGTACGTCGCATGCTGTTGACCATGAAGGCGTTCGCCGAAGGCAACCGCGCGATGGTTTACTTCACCGCCAAGCAAGTCGACATCGTCAAATACGGCGTAGACGAAGAAGAGAAAAAGAAAGCCGACGCACTGCTGGCCTTCATGACTCCAATCGCCAAAGCCTTCATGACTGAAGTCGGCTTCGAATCCGCCAACCACGGCGTGCAAATCTACGGCGGCCACGGCTTCATCGCCGAGTGGGGCATGGAGCAGAACGTTCGCGACAGCCGTATTTCGATGCTGTACGAAGGCACCACCGGTATCCAGGCACTCGACTTGCTGGGCCGTAAAGTGTTGATGACTCAAGGCGAGGCCCTGAAAGGCTTCACCAAGATCGTCCACAAGTTCTGCCAGACCAACGAAGGTAACGAAGCCGTTCAAGAGTTCGTCGCACCGCTGGCTGCACTGAACAAAGAGTGGGGCGAGCTGACCATGAAGGTCGGTATGGCGGCCATGAAAGATCGCGAAGAAGTCGGCGCGGCGTCGGTGGACTACCTGATGTACTCCGGTTACGCCTGCCTGGCCTACTTCTGGGCTGACATGGCGCGCCTGGCTGCCGAGAAACTGGCTGCCGGCACTTCGGAAGAGGCGTTCTACACCGCCAAGCTGCAGACTGCGCGCTTCTACTTCCAGCGCATCCTGCCGCGTACCCGCACTCACGTTGCAACCATGCTGTCGGGTGCCAACAACTTGATGGACATGAAAGAAGAGAACTTCGCGCTGGGCTACTAAGTCATAACGCGGTTCTTCAAAAGGCCGCTATCCCTTCGGGGGTAGCGGCTTTTTTGTTCTTGGAAAAAGTAAAAGCTGTCGCCCGCGCTCTTTGATGAGATTCAGGCTCTGCCCATCCCGTCTGTAGCCACCGAAGCACTCGATAAAAAAACCAGACAATTGACTCAGTAAGTCGGCATTTCTGCCGTTACAGTAGGTGGGCATAATGCCATCTATTGTCATGACGGTCGGAGCTTTACCCTTGCCGCGTTCTTCCGCTGTACGTTTCAGCCATTTCCTACCGTCGTTACTGCTTTTACTTGCGGGGCTTGCGGCCGCCTACATCAAGGAACTCAACGTCTTCTTCACCTCGTTGTTCAACGTACTGCCAACCCTGGTGCTGTTGCTCGGCGGCGCGTATTGCGCGGTTTACCGACGTCAGCGCGAGTTGTTTCTGATGGTGACGGTGTACATCGCCTACTTTCTGCTCGATACCCAGACCGACTATTACCGCGACAACGGCAAAGTCAGGGATGACGCGGCCGTGGTGTTCCATCTCTGCTGTCTGTTGCTCCCCCTGTTGTTCGGCGTGTTCGCGGCCTGGCAGGAACGCACTCATTTGTTTCAGGACATGGTGGCGCGTTTCGCGGTATTGCTGGCCGTCGGCAGTGTCGCGTTGGGGCTGGAGCAAAGTTATCCCCAGGCCTTGCTGATGTGGCTGTCGGAAATCCGTTGGCCGGCGCTGCATGGCGCCTGGATGAGCCTGATCCAGCTTTCCTATCCTGTATTCATCGCTTCGTTCCTGCTGCTGAGCTGGCAATACTGGCGCAACCCCAGACCTTTGCACGCTGCACAACTGGTGGGTTTGCTCGGGTTGTTCTGGGCATTGCCGAAAACCTTCATCCTGCCGTTCACCCTGAACATCATGTGCAGCCAGGTGATGTTGATGATTGCCGCAGCGGTCGCCCACGAGGCCTATCAAATGGCCTTCCGCGACGAGCTCACCGGCCTGCCGGGGCGCCGCGCCTTGAACGAGCGGATGCAGCGATTGGGGCGCAACTACGTGCTGGCCATGAGCGACGTCGATCACTTCAAGAAATTCAACGACACCCACGGCCACGATGTCGGTGACCAGGTCCTGCGACTGGTCGCCAGCAAGCTGTCGAAAATCGGCGGCGGCGGTAGGGCATATCGCTACGGCGGTGAGGAATTTGCCCTGGTGTTCGCGGGCAAGACCCTCGAAGAGTGCATGCCGCACCTGGAAGTCATCCGCGAGTCCATTGCCACCTACAACATCCAATTGCGCAATCAGGACGCCCGCCCGCAGGACGATCAACAGGGGCGTCAGCGTCGCGCGGGCTCCGGCGCTTCAAGTGTGTCGGTCACCGTCAGCATCGGTGTCGCCGAACGCGTGGAGCAGCGAACCCCCGAAAAGGTGCTCAAGTCCGCTGACGAAGCGCTCTATAGCGCCAAAGGCGCCGGGCGAAATTGTGTGGTGGCTTTCGGTCAGTCTCGTCGTGGCGCGGTTCGGATGGATGCTGCTGCGGGTTGAGTGATGATGGCGCATTCAGCGTCTGGACTGTGATTGTGAGGCAGGGTGGGCGGCAGTAGGTTTGAGGAATCTGCTGACGGAGAAACGACCATGCCCGAGTACAAAGCTCCCCTGCGCGATATGCGCTTTCTGATCGACCACGTCTTCGACTTCCATACGAACTACGCAGCGCTGGGTGCTACCGACGCCAGCCCGGACATGGTCAATGCGATCCTCGAAGAAGGCGCGAAGTTCTGCGAGAACGTTCTCGCACCGTTGAATCGCAGCGGCGACGAAGAAGGCTGCCATTTCGACAATGGCGTGGTGACAACGCCTACAGGTTTCAAGCAAGCCTTCGCACAATACGTGGAGGGCGGCTGGCATGGTCTGGCGGCTGATCCGGCGTATGGCGGACAGGGTTTGCCCAGCTCACTGGGCCTGGTCATCAGTGAAATGGTCGGCTCCAGCAATACCTCCTGGGGCATGTACCCCGGCCTGACCCACGGTGCGATGTCGGCCATCCACGCCCACGGCACCGAAGCGCAGAAAAACACCTACCTGAGCAAACTCACCGCAGGCCAATGGACCGGCACCATGTGCCTGACCGAGGCCCATTGCGGCACGGACCTGGGCATCATCAAAACCCGCGCCGTCCCTTCCGCCGACGGCAGCTACGCGATTTCCGGCAGCAAGATTTTCATCTCGGCCGGCGAACACGACATGAGCGACAACATCATTCATCTGGTGTTGGCGAAACTGCCGGATGCTCCGGCAGGCACCAAGGGCATTTCCCTGTTCATCGTTCCCAAATTCCTACCCGATGCCGAGGGTGAAGCCGGCGAGCGCAACGGCGTTTCCTGTGGCTCGATCGAACACAAAATGGGCATCAAGGCGTCGGCCACCTGCGTGCTGAACTTCGACGAGGCCAAGGGCTTCCTGATCGGCGAGCCGAACAAGGGCTTGAACTGCATGTTCACCATGATGAACCACGCGCGGCTTGGCACCGGCATGCAGGGGCTGTGTCTGGGCGAGGCGAGTTTCCAGGGTGCGATCAAGTACGCCAACGATCGCCTGCAAATGCGTTCGCTCACCGGTCCCAAAGCACCGGAAAAAGCCGCCGACCCGATCATCGTTCATCCTGACGTGCGCCGGATGTTGCTGACCATGAAAGCCTTCAACGAAGGCAACCGCGCGCTGACCTATTTCACCGCGCAGCTGCTGGACGCGGCGCACCTGAGCCCGGATGAAACGGCGCGCCAGGACGCCGAAGACCTGCTGGCGTTCCTGACGCCGATCTGCAAAGCCTTCATGACCGACACCGGGCTGGAAGTGACCAACCACGGCATGCAAGTGTTTGGCGGTCACGGCTTCATCCGTGAATGGGGCATGGAACAGTTGGTTCGCGACTGCCGGATCGCGCCGATCTACGAGGGCACCAATGGCATTCAGGCGCTGGATCTGCTCGGGCGCAAAGTGCTGGGCAGCCAGGGCAAACTGCTGCGTGGCTTTACCAAAATCGTCCACAAATTCTGCGCGGCGAATGCCGAGCATCCGCAACTGGGCAGCTATGTGGCGCAACTCAATGGCCTGAATCAGCAGTGGGGCGAGTTGACCACCCAGGTCGGCATGGCTGCGATGAAGAATCCGGATGAAGTAGGTGCTGCGTCGGTGGATTACTTGATGTACAGCGGTTACATCATCCTCGGCTATCTGTGGTTGCGTATGGCGCTGGTGGCTCAGGCGCAGCTCGACGCGGGCAGCGGCGATGCCGATTTTTGCCGGGGCAAACTGGCCACCAGCGAGTTTTACTTCAAGCGTTTGCTCCCGCGCACGGCCGCTCATCGGGCGGCTATTGAAGCGGGCAGCGATTGCCTGATGAAGCTGCCGGCGGAGTTGTTTGCGCTTTAATCCCTGAATCCACTGACAAAGGAGCCCGCGTTGTTGCGGGCTTTTTCATGACTGAATAGTCAGTGACTAAACATTACAAAACGGTCACTGGCTGACCCTATGTGTCGCAAAAGTTGTTGGGTTACACTCGGACCCAACGAAAAAATCATTCCCACGATTCACCTGTTTAGATCTTGCGAGGTTTGCCATGGCTGACTACAAAGCGCCCCTGCGCGATATGCGCTTCGTCCTCAATGAAGTTTTCGAGGTCGCCAAACTCTGGGCCGAGTTGCCGGCGCTGGCCGAGACCGTCGATGCGGAAACCGTCGAAGCCATTCTCGAAGAAGCCGGCAAGGTCACCAGCAAAAGCATCGCACCCCTGAGCCGCGCGGCTGACGAAGAAGGTTGCCATTGGGCGGACGGTGCCGTCACCACGCCGGCAGGTTTCCCACAGGCTTATCAGACTTATGCCGAAGGCGGTTGGGTCGGTGTCGGTGGCGATCCGACCTACGGCGGCATGGGCATGCCCAAGGCCGTTTCCGCGCAAGTCGAAGAAATGGTCAACTCCGCCAGCCTGTCCTTCGGTCTGTACCCGATGCTGACCGCCGGCGCCTGCCTGTCGATCAACGCCCACGCCAGCGAAGAGCTGAAAGCGGCGTACCTGCCAAACATGTACGCCGGGATCTGGGCCGGTTCCATGTGCCTGACCGAGCCGCACGCCGGTACGGACCTGGGGATCATCCGCACCAAGGCCGAACCTCAGGCCGACGGTTCCTACAAAGTCAGCGGCACCAAGATCTTCATCACCGGCGGCGAACACGACCTGACCGAGAACATCATCCACTTGGTGCTGGCCAAGCTGCCGGACGCACCGGCGGGGCCGAAAGGCATTTCGCTGTTCCTGGTGCCGAAGTTCATGGTCAACGCCGATGGCAGCCTGGGCGCGCGCAACCCGGCCAATTGCGGTTCGATCGAACACAAGATGGGCATCCAGGCGTCCGCGACCTGCGTGATGAACTTTGACGAAGCCATCGGTTACCTGGTCGGCGAGCCGAACAAAGGCCTGGCAGCGATGTTCACCATGATGAACTACGAGCGTCTGGGCGTTGGTATTCAAGGCCTGGCGACCGGCGAGCGCTCCTACCAGAACGCTGTTGAATACGCCCGCGATCGCTTGCAAAGCCGTTCGCCGACCGGCGCGCAGAACAAAGACAAGGTCGCTGACCCGATCATCGTCCACCCGGACGTGCGTCGCATGCTGCTGACCATGAAAGCCTCGAACGAAGGTGGCCGTGCGTTTTCTACTTACGTGGCCATGCAACTGGACACCGCCAAGTTCAGCGAAGATGCGACCACCCGCAAGCGTGCGGAAGATCTGGTGGCATTGCTGACGCCGGTGGCCAAGGCGTTCCTCACCGACCTCGGTCTGGAAACCACCGTTCACGGCCAGCAGGTGTTCGGCGGCCACGGTTACATCCGCGAGTGGGGCCAGGAGCAACTGGTGCGCGACGTGCGCATTACCCAGATCTACGAAGGCACCAACGGCATTCAGGCGCTGGACCTCGTAGGACGCAAGATCGTCGGCACCGGCGGCGCGTTCTACAACCTGTTCGCGGATGAGATCCGTCATTTCACCGCCACGGCCAGCGCCGACCTGGCTGAGTTCACCAAACCGCTGAACGATGCCGTGACCACCCTCGACGAATTGACTTCATGGCTGCTGGACCGGGCAAAAAACAACCCGAACGAAATCGGCGCGGCCTCAGTCGAGTACTTGCAAACCTTCGGTTACGTGGCGTACGCCTACATGTGGGCTCTGATGGCCAAGGCAGCCTTCGGCAAAGAAGCGCAGGACGATTTCTACGCGAGCAAATTGGGCACGGCGCGGTTCTATTTCGCCCGTCTGCTGCCGCGTATTCACTCGCTGAGTGCATCGGTGAAGGCGGGGAGCGAGTCGCTGTTCCTGCTGGACGCTGCACAGTTCTGACAAAGGCGCGTCATGTAAGCATTCTCTTACATGACGTGCTGCCGTTCTCCCATAGGCGAAGATTGGATCCAGAGCTAATCTACTTCACATGGACGTCGCGCAGGAAGCGCAAAGCAACAACACGGACACGTAGGATTCTGCCAGGACGGCGGAGTGAAATGGATGTCAGGGAAACAGTCTGCAAAGCCCCGCTTCGGCGGGGTTTTCTTTTGCCTCGAGAAAAGTATTCAGCTCAACCCGTCGAGTTGCTCAAGCGCTCGTCCGGCCGGTTCATCACTTCCTCCAACAGCGTACGTAACAAGGCCAGCGAGGCTTGTTGCCGTTGCACATCCCGACACACCAACCCGACTTTGAGCGGCACTCGCGGCTCGGTTAGTGGTTTCCACAGCAGTTCATTGTTGCCGAGCGCTTTTTGCGAGCGCCCGGGCAGGACAGTGGCCAGCCGGGTGTGGGGCAGACTGTCGAGAATCCCCGCCATGTTGTTCAGTTCTGCCTGCACCTGCGGGCGTCGTCCCAGATTGGCCAGTTGTGTCTGCCAGATCTGCCGCACCTGAAATTCTTCACCCAGCAACAGCATGGGCAACTCGGCGGCCTGACTCATCGAGACTTTCTTGAATTCACGCAGCGGATGGTCTGCCGGGATGACCAGGGTCAGTTCATCTTCGTACAACATGACGCCATGCAAACCCGGCTGACGGGGCGGCAGGTAGCTGATGCCGATGTCGAGTGAACCATTAAGCAGCCGCCGCTCGATTTCCAGGCCCGTCAGTTCATAGATCTGCACCACCAGATGTGGCTGCGCCTTGCGCACGCGTTCAAGCATCTGCGGCACCAGGCTGGTGTGGACCGTCTGCAACACGCCAATGGCCAAGGTGCGTAAAGCCTGGCCTTTGAAATTGCCCAACGCTTCGCGTGCCCGTTGCAAGCCATCGAGCAAGGGCAGGGCGTGGTTGTACAAAGTATGGGCGGCCAGGGTGGGCAGCAGGCGCTTGCTGCTGCGTTCGAACAGGCTCACATCGAGGTTCTGTTCGAGCTGGCGGATCTGCTGGGACAGTGCCGGCTGGGAAATTGAGAGTCGCTCGGCTGCCCGGCCTACGTGGCCCTCTTCGTAGACCGCGACGAAATAACGCAGTTGCTTGAAATCCATAAGGTGCGCTTATCGAAAATGCTGGGAAATCGAAATGGCTCAACGCCGTGCTTGACCCTAGTCTAACCGCATTCACAAGGCTTACAGGGCCAGAGCGCACGATGAATACCGTTTGCAGCAATGGTGTTTACATAGGTAAGGCAAAAAACCTCAAACGAGGTTTGTCCCGATGAATTTGTTCAGTTTGCGCCGCAGTCCACCGAGTCTCGATGACTTGGTCGCAGATACTTATCAGTCGTCCAGAAGCGACAGCCTTTCCAGCGAGTGCCTGATGCCTAGTGTCGAGCGGCCGAAACAGATTTTCGTCCGCGGCCAGGGCTCATGGTTGTGGGACAGCGATGACCGCGCTTATCTGGATTTTTCGCAGGGTGGCGGCGCCAATAGCCTGGGCCACAGCCCTTCGGTGCTGGTCAATGCGATTTCGGAGCAGGCTCAATCGCTGATCAACCCCGGTTGTGGCCTGCATAACCGCGGCATGCTCAACCTTGCCGAGCGGCTGTGTAGCAGCACTGGCAGTGATCAGGCGTACCTGCTCAACAGTGGCACCGAAGCCTGTGAAGCAGCGATCAAACTGGGTCGTAAATGGGGTCGACGACATCGTGGCGGGGCTTCGCGGATCATCGTTGCGAGCAACGGCTGCCATGGCCGTAGTCCCGAGACGATTTCAACGTCGGACTTGCACCACGTTCCCTTCAATGATCTTGCGGCGATGCACGCGGCGGTCGATGCCCGGACCGTGGCCATCATGCTCGAACCGATCCAGAACGAAGCCGGGGTGATTCCGGCCACCGAGTCTTACCTCAAGGGTGTCGAACACCTGTGCCGAGAACTGGGTATTTTGCTGATCCTTGACGAAGTACAAACCGGTATCGGTCGCTGCGGCACCTTGCTTGCCGAGCAATCCTATGGCGTTCGAGCCGATATCGTCGCCCTCGGCAAAGGGCTTGGCGGCGGCGTGCCATTGGCTGCGTTGATGGCGAGAGGCAAGGCTTGCTGCTTCGAGGTGCGCGAACTGAGCGGAACTCATCATGGCAATGCCCTGATGACGGCTGCCGGTCTTGCCGTGTTCAACACGATTCAGGACAAGGGTTTTCTCGATCATGTGAGCGAGACCGGTCAGCACCTGCGCGAAGGACTGACTCGGTTGTCCCATCGCTACGGTCACGGCGAACTGCGCGGGCAAGGACTGCTCTGGGGACTGACCCTGTCCGACGATTCAGCTGATGCCGTAGTCAAATCAGCATTGTACGAAGGCTTGTTGCTCAACGCCCCGCAACCCGATTGCCTGCGCTTCACCCCGGCCCTCACCGTCAGCAAAGCCAACATCGACGAAATGCTCCTGCGCCTGTCCCGCGCCTTTTCCCGCGTACGCACCGCGCAGCTGCAGTGCCGTAAAGGGATTGCGGTCTGATCAGACCTTTCCCGCACGAAATCCAGAACCGTCTCGCGGTAATAACGCATCGCCCCACGTTTGATTCTTTTCGCGTGGGGCGTTTTTTTGTCTGCGATTCATTAGGTCCCGGTATTCGGCCAGGTTCCTAGTGAACCCTGACGAACGGCGCAGGTCGATTAACAGTAGGACTCACACGAGCCCACTTCAAATCAGGAGCTGCCCCATGGATTTCATTCGCATCATCATTGCTATTCTGTTGCCACCACTGGGTGTGTTTCTGCAAGTCGGTTTCGCCGGCGCGTTCTGGCTGAATATCCTGCTGACGTTGTGCGGTTACATCCCGGGGATCGTGCATGCGGTGTACATCATCGCCAAGCGCTGAGCTCTGCAGCATTAGATAGATCGCCATCGCGAGCAGGCTCGCTCCCACATTGGATGTGTAAACGACGCAAATCCCCTGTGGGAGCGAGCCTGCTCGCGATGGAGGCACCGCAATTATCTGCACAGATCGCAGAAATTCAGTCCGACAACTCCATCACCCGCCGATAAAACAACCACTCCTGCTCCAGCGCATGGGCCTGGTTCCCCGCCTTGCGAAAGCCATGACGTTCGTCCGCGTAGTAATGCGCGTCAACCAGAATGCCGTTGCCCTGTAGCGCCTTGACCATGTCGCGAGTCTGTTGCGGCACGACCACGGCGTCCAGTTCGCCCTGAAAGAAAATCACCGGAACACTGATGTTGCTCGCGTGCAGCAACGGTGTGCGTGCGGCGTAGCGTTCGGCATCCTGTATCGGGTCGCCGATCAGCCAATCCAGGTAATCGCCTTCGAACTTATGGGTTGCGTGGCCGAGTGCTACTGGGTCGCTTACACCATAAAGGCTGGCACCCGCGCGGAAGACGTTGTGAAAGGCCAACGCACAAAGGGTGGTGTAACCGCCGGCACTGCCACCGCGGATAAAGGCCTTTTCGCCGTCGATCAATCCCCGTTCGGAGAGATGAGCGACTACGGCGCAGGCATCCTCTACATCGACTTCGCCCCAACTCAAATGCAGCGCCTGGCGATAAGCCCGGCCATAACCACTGCTGCCGCGGTAATTGAGATCGGCCACGGCGAAGCCGCGCTGCGCCCAGTATTGAATACGTGGATCGAGCATCGGGTAGCAGGCTGAGGTCGGGCCGCCGTGGATGAACACCACCAGCGGCGGTTTCGCCTCGCCGGTCATCGCCGGATAGAAGAAACCGTGGGCCTCGCCCGAACCGCTCGGGTAGCGCAGGGTTTGCGGGACGCTGATCTGCTCGGCGGGTAACGGTGCAATGCCCCCGGCGAGGATTTTGACCTGTCGGGTATCGCGCTCGATCGCGATCACCGCCGAAGAACTGACGGGTGATGCCGCGATGCAGTAGATGAATCGCTCATCCAGTGCGAGATGGCGAAAGCGGCTGTAATCAGCGGTGAAATCTTCAGCGGCGTCACCGCAAATGCCCAGTTTGCCAAACCCGTCTTCGGTCCAACTGGCCAGATAGTTGCCTTCGCCCAGCGGCATCCAGGTGTTGCCACCCAGCTGCCACGGCGCCGGACCGTGATCAGCGGCGGCGCTCGGCAACGGGCTCAGGCCTTCTGCGGATTCCACCCAAGGCTGCCAGTAGCCGGCACGATCCGTCAGGCAAAACAGACGGCCGTCGCTGTCGAAACGAGGTTGTTGCAGCGACTCCTGAATACCTTCGCCCGCCACACAACGCGGTTGAGCAAAGCCTCCATCGTCCCGGCGTTCGGCAACCATCAGCCGAGTCGCGGTCCATGGCTGATCCGGGCGGCTCCATTCGATCCACGCCAATCGTTGCGCGTCGGGACTCAGCGTCGGCGCAGCATAGAAATCGGCGCCTTCGGCCAGCAGATGACGCCGGCCGTCAGCCACATCGATCGCGACCAGACGATGCCGGTCACGGTTCTCTTCAACCGCGAGCACCTGGCCATTGGTAAATTGCAGATCGCCGAAACGGCATTCACTCGAGGTCAGTACCTCAGGTGTCTCGCCCGCCAGGGATTGCCGATAGAGCTGTTGGTCCGCCTCGTTGACGAAAACAATCCCGTCATCGGTCAGACAAAACGCGCCACCGCCATATTCGTACACTCGACTGCGGACGCTGAAGCCGGCCGGCGTAAGGCAACGGGCCTGACCGTCGCGCCAATGCCAGATCCTGCACGCGGCATCTTCGGGTCGGTATTCGTTCCAGAACAGGCCATGCTGGCCGACCAGCAACTCGGCGAAGTCGATACCGGCCGCGACGGCCCGGGAGGCGCTGAAGGGTTCAGCTTTTGGCGATGAGGCGTGAGTTTCGTTCATTGCGAAAGGCCAGTTGTTCGATGGTCTGGGTCGCGTGCTCGGCTTCTTCGCGGGCCTTGAGAATCACGCCGTGATGTTCCGACTTGCTGCACACCGGGTCGGCGTTGCTCGCGTCACCCGTGAGCATGAACGCCTGGCAGCGACAGCCGCCGAAGTCTTTTTCTTTCTCGTCGCAGGAGCGGCACGGCTCGGGCATCCAGTCGTAACCGCGATAGCGGTTGAAGCCGAACGAGTCGTACCAGATGTGCTGCATGCTGTGGTCGCGCACGTTGGGAAACTGCACCGGCATTTGTCGGGCGCCGTGGCAGGGCAGGGCAGTGCCGTCCGGCGTGACGGTCAGAAAGATGCTGCCCCAGCCATTCATGCAGGCTTTCGGGCGTTCTTCGTAGTAGTCCGGTGTGACGAAAATCAGCTTGCACGGATGCCCTTCGGCTTCCAGCTTGGCGCGGTATTCGTTGGTGATGCGTTCGGCGCGGACCAGTTGTTCCTTGGTCGGAAGCAGGCCGACCCGATTGAGCTGCGCCCAACCGTAAAACTGGCAGGTGGCGAGTTCGACGAAGTCGGCCTCAAGGGCGATGCACAGCTCGATGATCCGGTCGATCTTGTCGATGTTGTGCCGATGGGTGACGAAGTTCAGCACCATCGGATAACCGTGGGCCTTCACCGCGCGTGCCATTTCCAGCTTCTGCGCGAAGGCTTTTTTCGACCCGGCCAGCAAGTTATTCACTTGCTCGTCGCTGGCCTGAAAACTGATCTGGATATGGTCCAGGCCAGCCTTTTTGAAATCGCTGATTTTCTGTTCGGTGAGACCAATGCCGGAGGTGATCAGGTTGGTGTAGAAACCCAGTTTGCGCGCCTCGGCGATCAGCTCGGCGAGGTCCTGGCGCACCAGCGGTTCACCACCGGAAAAGCCCAATTGCGCGGCGCCCATTTCCCGCGCTTCGCGGAACACCTTGATCCACTGTTCGGTGCTCAACTCTTTGCCTTGCTCAGCGAAGTCCAGCGGATTGGAGCAGTACGGGCATTGCAGCGGGCAGCGATAGGTCAGCTCGGCCAGCAGCCACAAGGGCAGGCCGATTTCCGGTTTGGGCGGTAACTTGCCTGACATGGAATCAGGCAAGTTCGATCCAGTGCTGAGCACGGGCAACCTCCATGAACTGCTCGATGTCCTCAGCGAGCTCGGGTACGCCGGGGAACTGCGTGTCCAGTTCGGCGATGATCGCCGCAACATCACGCTGGCCATCGATCAAACCGCCAATCAATGCGGCACTTTCATTGAGCTTGATCATGCCTTCCGGGTAGAGCAGCACATGGCCTTTCTGTGCCGGTTCGTACTGGTAGCGGTAGCCCTGACGCCAGGTCGGGATCTTGCTGCGATCAAAACTCATAAGGTGATTCCTTTATGCCAGACCCGCTGGTCGGTCACGCTGTGATACGGCGGGCGGTTCAATTCGTAGGCCATGCTCATGGCATCGAGCATGCTCCAAAGGATGTCCAGTTTGAACTGGAGAATTTCCAGCATGCGCTCCCGGCCTTCCCGCGTCGTGTAGTGCTGCAAGGTGATGGCCAGACCGTGCTCGACATCCCGGCGCGCCTGACCCAGGCGGGTACGGAAATACTCGTAGCCGGTCGGGTCGATCCACGGGTAATGCTGCGGCCAGCTGTCCAGGCGTGACTGGTGGATCTGCGGCGCAAACAATTCGGTCAGTGAGCTGCTGGCAGCTTCCTGCCAACTGGCCCGGCGGGCGAAGTTGACGTAGGCGTCCACGGCAAATCGCACGCCGGGCAGCACTAATTCCTGCGACCGTAGCTGATCCGGGTCGAGGCCGACCGCCTGGCCCAAACGCAACCAGGCTTCGATGCCGCCGTCTTCACCGGGGGCGCCGTCGTGATCGAGCAGGCGCTGAATCCACTCGCGACGGATCTCGCGATCCGGGCAGTTGGCGAGGATGGCCGCGTCCTTCAGGGGGATGTTCACCTGATAGTAGAAGCGGTTGGCGACCCAACCCTGGATCTGCTCGCGGCTCGCCCGGCCTTCGTACATCGCCACGTGATAGGGGTGGTAGATGTGGTAATAGGCGCCCTTGGCGCGCAGGGCCGCTTCGAATTCGGCGGGGGACATTGGGGTGTCAGTCATTGCGGTTCTCCGGGGACGACCGGTGGATTTTGTCGTGTCTGGACCGGCCTCATCGCCAGCAGGCTGGCTCCCACAGTTGATCGCATTCCCCTGTGGGAGCCAGCCTGCTGGCGATAGACCGCGCAGCGGTCTCGTTGCCCTACAACACTATACTCATGCCGTCATAAGCCACTTCAACCTTGCGCCGAACCAGCTCGGCCCGTTCCGGCGAATCCTCATCAAGAATCGGATTGGTGTTGTTGATGTGGATAAGCACCTTGCGCTGCTTGGGCAACTGTTCCAGCACTTCGAGCATGCCGCCGGGGCCGTTTTGCGCCAGATGGCCCATTTCCCGTCCGGTACGCGTGCCGACGCCACGGCGCTGCATTTCGTCGTCATCCCACATCGTGCCGTCCACCAGCAGGCAATCGCTGCCGGCCATGATGTCCAGCAACGGCGCATCGACTCTGCCCAGGCCCGGGGCATAGAACAGTTTGCCGCCGGTGTTCAGGTCTTCGACGATCAGGCCGATGTTGTCGCCCGGGTGCGGGTCGAAGCGGTGCGGCGAGTACGGTGGCGCAGCGCTGCGCAGGGGCAGCGGGGTGAAGCGCAGGCTCGGGCACGCGGGGATGGTGAAGCTGCGGTCGAGTTCAATGCGGTTCCAGGTCAACCCGCCATTCCAGTGGGTGAGCATTTTGAACAGCGGAAAACCGGTGCTCAGGTCTTCGTGGACCATATCGGTGCACCAGACCTGATGCGGGCAACCTTCACGCAGGCTGAGCAGGCCGGTGGTGTGGTCGATCTGGCTGTCCATCAGGATGATCGCACTGATGCCGGTATCGCGCAGGGCGCGGCCCGGTTGCATCGGGGTATAACTCTGGAGTTGGGCGCGGATGTCCGGCGATGCGTTGCACAGAATCCAGTTCACGCCGTCATCGGAAATGGCGATGGACGACTGGGTCCGCGCCTTGGCGTTCAGGCTGCCGTTGCGAAAACCGGCGCAGTTCACGCAGTTGCAGTTCCACTGGGGGAAACCGCCGCCGGCGGCGGAACCTAGAATCTGGACAAACATGGACGCTCCATCATTTCAACGCTGAAAATAAAAACGCCCCGGTAAACCGAGGCGTTGCACATCATGACAACGACAGACCTTAGCGGCTTGCGAAGTACATGGTGACTTCAAAGCCGATACGCAGGTCGGTGTAAGCGGGTTTGGACCAGGACATGGGAGCGCTCCTTCAGGTGATGAGACAGTTGAGATCTATACATATAGTCCACCTCCAGCCGGAGATGTTCAGATAGTTAGGTGGCTATGTTACTCAAAATTTCAGAGCGATTGGCCGCGAATCTTTGAGAAAGCTAATTGCAGCGTCGGTAATGATCATTTTGCCGCTTGCCAGGGCGCCGTTGTGCAGGCGCTGCTTGCCAAGCAGCGCCAACCACCTTCGGCTTGATTCAGTCGTCGGGTGGCGGCTTTCAACTCTTCGCGATCGATCACCTGAATCGCTTCAGGCAGATGCTCCAGATAATCCGACGAGTGGCCGGCCAGTTTCCCCTGCCAAAGCAGCTCGGCCGCCTGAGGATGGGGCAGTGCGGTGCAGTGGAATTGATCGGCCAAGGCCTGTCGCTGGGCGATGAAGGTCGCGTCATCGATGCCCTCAATCATTGCAGGCATTTCGCTCAAGAAGCGTTCGATGTGTTGCAGCAGATCCTGAGGAGTAACGCTCGGTGATTGAACGCCGAACAACAGCCCGGTTTGCCCATTGATCTGACGTAGGCCGCTGAACACGGCATAACCCAATTGCAGCTCAACTCTCAGGCGCTGATAGAACGGAGTCTGGCACAGGTGCGCGAGCAATCGCCACGCGGCTTCGTCCGCGATGTCCGGCGTGGCCGTCGGACAAAACAGCAACAGTGCGTGTTCGCTGGAGCCGGTGTCGATCGCGCTCCACAGACGCCGAGAGTTTATCGAGGCGGGCGGCGACGGTTGATCGTCCGCAACACCTGGCACGCGGCTCAGAGCCAGGCCCATCGCCGCTTGAGTTTGTACCGACAGGCCCGTCGCCAGACCTTGCCAGCGTGCGCTCGTCCACAGCTGCTGCACGTCATCACTTTCAGCGGTGCGCTCAAGACAATGCTCGGGCAGCGCCTTCAGCAGCTGTCTGATCGGCATCAACGGCACGCTTGGCGGTTCTTCCTGTGGGAAACCGGCGTCAGCTTTTGTCAGCTCTTTCAGCGCATGTTCGAGGACGGTCGGCATCGGCTCCTGCAGTCCTGTCATCTTCAGCAGCCATTCATTGCCGGATGCACTGAAGGAAAAGTCGACGCCCGCCTGACAGGCATCTTCGCTCAAGGGTTGCAGGCGATGTTCCAGGTTCGATTGAAGACGAGGGTGAGGTTTGGCCTGCAATCGCCAGCGCAAATAAATCGCGCCTTCGTCGGTGTTATCCGGTAACGCCTGACTGAACTGCATCGGAGAGTTTTCGCGACGGCTGCGCGAGCGGTCCTGGGCAAATGTCCGCAGGCCGCGGTGTTTGCTGGTCTGGCCACGAATCAGCCCGGCATTGGCCACTAGCGCTTCAGCACGTAAAAAAGGGTTGGGCGTTGGCAATTGCCATTCACTGCTGAAGTTATCCACAGCGCCGATTTTCTTCAGGATGTCCTGGAGCGCTACGACGCCCTGTTCGGATAAGCCTGCTTCAAGCTGCTCGCTGTCCAGTCGCACCCGTTGCAGGGCGCTGCTGACTTGTTGCTGACGGTCGAGCAGGGCGGTGTACTCTTTGCGCAACTCGGTCCAGTTCTGGTGAGCAGCAAAAAAGCCCAGCCAATCCACAAGCCGCTCGCGGATCGTGCTCCCCGGTTTATCTGTGGTGAACTCGACGTGCAGCAACGCTTGCCCGGCGAACTGATACAGCGGCGTGGCCTTCAGGCTGTCCGCCAGCCCTTGCTCGCGCAATTCAGCCAGCAGACCGCCAGGTTTCGCGGCGTTCAGCCAATGACACAGGAACGCTAAAGCTTCGCGGGATGAGTCGGGCAACGCTTCGAACGCGAACAGAAGATCGAGCCGATGTTCGCCAGCCTGTTGATAACTTTTGTCGGAAGAATCCATCAGCGGTGCAGGCGCTTGTTGCGCGACCTTTTCCCCGACGGCAATCGCATCGCCAAAGTGCTGAGCCATTGCCCTCAACTCATCGAGACTTTGTGGGCCAGTCAGGCTCAACGTCATCTGCCCGGTCTGATAAAACTGCCGATAGAAATCCTTCAACGCTTGCTGAAACTCCGGCTGCGGCACCGGCAGGCTGTACCGGTTGCCTGCATGAAATGCCCGAAGCGGATGAGCGGCCGACAATCCATCGAACAACGCGAACTGCTGCTGAGCGGTGGCATCCCGGGACCATGCGACAAATTCAGCGTGCAGCACTTCCCGTTCCCGCTTCTGATCGTCCAGATTCATACGCGGATGAGCGAGCATGTCTGACAGACGCTCCAGCCCACCGTTAAACGCCTGAGGCGGCAGTTCGAAAAAGAAGTCGGTCGTGCGTTCGCTGGTGCGCGCATTGACCTGGCCGCCATGGCCTTGCACGTAGGCCATCAGCCCTTGCCCTGCAGTAAAGCGCTCCGTACCCAGAAACAGCAAGTGCTCAAGAAAATGCGCGAGGCCGGGCCATGCCAGCGGCACGTCGTGACTGCCCGCGAAAACCCGCAACGCAGCGGCGCAGCGCTTCAAATCGGGAGCATGACGCAGCGTCACCCGCAGGCCGTCGGCCAGGGTTTCAGTGTGGGGGCGAGGGTGATTCAGCGCAGGCATGAGCACTTCCAGAGCAGAGAAGTGCCAATGCTAGCGGATAACGATGGATCAGCGCTTGTTCAGCTCGCCGTAAAGCTCTGGGCGGCGATCGATCAAGTAACGATTGGCGGCGCGGGAATCGACCATCAACTGACGATCCAGCTCACCGACAATCAGTGCTTCATCCAGGCCCGCCTGGGCGATGCGGCTGCCATCCGGCGCGGCGATGCTGCTTTGGCCGCAGTAATTGATCTCGCCTTCCTTCCCGCAGTAGTTGGCGTAGGCCACATAACACTGGTTTTCGAAGGCGCGGGCACGGACGGTGACGTCGGCAACGAAGTCGAAGGGAATCATGTTCGCCGTCGGCACCAGGATCAGCTCGGCGCCGGCCAGGGCCAGGCGTCGGGCGTTCTCCGGGAATTCCAGGTCGTAGCAGATCAGAAAGCCGAGTTTCCAGCCATTGAGCTCCACCAGCGGAAACTGATCTTGACCGGCGCTGAACATCGAGTGATCGAGGTCGCCGAACAGGTGAGTCTTGCGGTAGTTGCACAGGCGCTCGCCGTTGGCGTCGATCAACTGCACGGCGTTGTAGATCTGCCCGCCCTCGGTACGCTCGGGGTAGCCGTACAAAATGGCGATCCCGGCCGTCTTGGCAATGCGCGCGATCTGTTGCGCCGACTCACCGTTGTGCACCTCCGCGAGGACACTGACGGCATCGACGCCGATGTTGTAGCCGGTCAGGAACATCTCCGGCAGCACCAGCAAATCTGCGCCTTTGGCCTCAAGCGCCAATTGATGCAGGCGGTGCAGGTTGCCGGCGACATCCAGGGGCAGCGGCGGACATTGGTAAAGGGCTACGCGCATTTAGAACTCCTTTTACTCGGGCAGGGCGATCGGACCGATCTCGTTGAACACATCACCTGGACCCGGGTTCTCGGCGTGAGTTTCACCGCCGAAGTGTTTCATGATGCCCCACACCGCATTGAGCGAGGTCTGCACCGCGCCTTCAACCCACGCCGGCGTCCATGAAACGTCGTCGCCCGCGATGAAAATCCCGCGTTGTTCGGCCGGCATGTCGTCCTGCATGAAGTGCGCGTACATGCGCTGGTTGTACCGGTAGTGGCCGGGCAGGGCGCCTTTGAACGCGCCGAGGAAGTGCGGGTCGGCTTCCCAAGACACGGTGATCGGATCGCCGATGATCCGCGCGGCGATGTCGACTTTCGGGTAGATCTTTTTCAACGCGTTCAACGCGAGTTCTACGCGTTTTTCCACGGGGTGCGGGAGCATTTTCAACGCATCGCTCATCCACGAGTACGAAAGGCAAATCACGCCCGGCTTGTCGTCGCCGTTGTCGAACAGGTAAGTGCCGCGGGTCAGGCGATCGGTGAGGGTCATGCTCATCAGGTCGCGGCCGGTTTCCGGATCCTTGTCTTTCCAGAACGGGCGGTCGACCATCACGAAGGTTTTCGACGACTGCATGTAGCGGGTGCGGTCGAGGGCCATCCACATCTTTTGCGAGAACAGGGTTTCGTCGCATTCGATCTGCGTGGTCAGCAGCCAGCTCTGGCAGGTGGTCAGCACTGCTGCGTATTCGCGGGTGTCGCCGTTGTTATCGGTGACCGCAAAACGGCCGTCCGCAGCGTGGGCGATTTTCTTGACTCCGGAGCGTGGCGCACCTCTGTGCAGCGACTTGAGGCTGGTGCCTTCGGGCCAGTGCACGCAACGTTCCGGCACATGGCGCCAGATGCCTTGCGGCACTTGTTCGACGCCGCCGACCACCAGGTGTTGGTGATCGTCGCAGTTGGTCATCACGACGCGGAAGATTTCCAGCATCGAGTTCGGGAAGTCCGAGTCCCAGCCGCCGGTGCCAAAACCAACCTGGCCGAACACTTCGCGGTGATGGAACGAGAGCTTGGCGAAGGCTTCGGAGGTGGCGACAAAGTCGTAGAAAGTGCGGTCGTCCCACAACGGAACCAGCGTGTTCCAGAGCTCTTTGAGACGCGGCACGTCACGGTCGCGGATCGCTTGCTGGATATCGGAGAACTGCGAGCCGGCCTCCAGCGCATCCGCCCACGCGTCAGCGACTTCCTGGAACAGTGCAGGAAGATCCGCCAGTTTCTGTGCGTAGTGGGTTTTGCCTTCCAGGTCGATCACGGTGCTGCCAGAGGCCGGCGTCAGCGGATTGGGAAAAGGTTTGGTCTCGAGACCGAGCTTATCGACATAGTGATAAAACGCCGTGGACGACACCGGGAAGCGCATGCCGCCCAGTTCGGCGACGATGCCATCGGTCCCGTTGAACGCCTGCGAGCGTAGCCGGCCACCCATTTTCGAGGCTTCGTAGACGACTGGTTTGAGGCCCAGTTTCATCAACTCGTATGCCGCCACCAGCCCGGCGATTCCCGCGCCGACAATCGCCACTTCGGCGCCATGATTGTGCGCCGGAATGCTGCCCAGGCCGGCCGGGTGTTCGATCCAGTCGTCAAAGGCGAAAGGAAAGTCCGGGCCGAAAATGGTGACTGGTTTTTTACCGTCTGCAGGATGGCGATTGTTCTTGTTCATGACTGACCTTACTGGCGAACCGACGCGGAATGCGCATCTGAGTATAGGAAAAGATGGCAGCCATTCTAGAGAGCGTAGAACACGTTAATAAGACGCAATGTGTCGTCGTTTTGCCAATTACTTGATCACTATGACGATCTATTGCTACATACTGACCACTGTGGGAGCGAGCCTGCTCGCGATGAGGCCCTCAAGGTCACTGCAAATCAAACCGGCTGCCCCCGATCTATCTTGCTACTCAAGATGATCGAAGTCGTGGTCTTCTCCACCCCATCCACACTGCCAATCTGATCCAGCAACTGATCCAGCTGCTCCGGCGAGTCCGTGCGCAACCACGCCACATAATCAAATTCGCCACTCACCGCACATAACTGCTGCACCTGGGCCATGGCGCTGAGCCGACGCAGCACTTCCTTGCCCGAGCGCGGTTGCACCGTGATCCCGACATACGCCTGCAATCCACCGTCCACCACCCGTTGACCCAGACGCACACCGTAACCGGTGATGACTTTGGCCTTCTCCAGCCGCGCCAGACGTGAAGTCACCGTGGTCCGTGCGATGCCTAATTGGCGAGCAAGCATGGCCACGCTTTCGCGGGCGTTGATCTGCAACGCCGCGATCAATTGGCGGTCGATTTCGTCAAGAACAGGCGGGCGGGTGTCAGGCAAGGGGCGTCTCCGGCAACACAAATCAGTGAGTCGGCATGTTACAGCACGGCTCGCACAGCGGATGTGTGATCTGGCATCAGTACCGTTCGGGACATTTTCATCTGCGACAAATTGCCATAAGTAACTAGGTAGTACATCATTCCGCGCTTGTCAGAAACGGGGAAAATGATCGACATGAATAATTCTGGGGCTGCCACCGGCGGCAAATGGTTACTGGTGGGGCTGGGTGTCCTGATTGCCTTGATCGGGCTTGGTCTGGCCGGTGGCGGTGGTTATCTGGTGGCGCTTGGCGGGAGCTGGTACTTCCTGCTGATGGGCCTGGCGATGTTGGTGTCCGGGCTGATGATTGCCCGTCGTAAACCGCAAGGCGCGTGGTTGTATGGCGTGGCGTTGATCCTGACGGCGATCTGGGCTGTGTGGGACAGCGGTTTTGAATACTGGCCGCTGGTTTCGCGAGTGTTGACCTTTGCCGTGATCGGCCTGGTGATCGCGCTGATTTATCCAGCGCTGGCGCGTGCTTCGGGCGCGACGGCGGGCCGTGGGGCTTATGGCTTGGCCGGCATCTTGGGCGTTAGCGTTGTTGCAACCATGGCCTACATGTTCGTGCCGACCCACGTTGTCGAAGCCACGACTGAGCCGGCCGTAACGCCGGTCAAACCGGGCTCCGAGCAGAAAGACTGGGCCCACTGGGGCAATACCACCGCTGGCAACCGCTTTGCCGCGCTGGACCAGATTAACAAAGGCAACATCGACAAGTTGCAGGTGGCCTGGACCTTCCGCACCGGCGACATCCCGCAAAGCACGGGCGCCGGCGCCGAAGACCAGAATACGCCGCTGCAGATCGGCGACACGGTCTACACCTGCACCGCCTACGGGAAAGTCTTCGCCCTGGACGCTGACACCGGCGCCCAACGCTGGAAGTTCGACCCGCAAGGCACCGCGCCGAACTGGCAGCGTTGCCGTGGCCTGGGCTATTCCGAAACCCCCGCGTCTTCGGACAATCAGCCGACTGCCTGTACGAAACGTCTGTTTCTGCCGACCGGCGATGCGCGTCTGATCGCGATCAATGCCGACACCGGCAAGCCATGTGAAGAGTTTGGCAACCAGGGCACGGTCGATCTGACCACCGACATGGGCGAAGTGAAACCGGGTTACTACCAGCAGACCTCGACGCCGCTGGTCGCCGGTGATGTGGTGATCGTCGGTGGCCGTGTGGCCGATAACTACTCCACTGGCGAACCGCCAGGCGTGGTCCGCGCCTACGACGTGCGCAGCGGCGAATTGGTCTGGGCGTGGGATCCGGGCAACCCGAACACCACCAAACGCCCGCCCGCTGGCGAGACGTACTCCCGTGGCACGCCGAACGTCTGGTCGGCCATGTCCTACGACGCCAGACTCGGTCTGGTGTACCTGCCCACCGGCAACGCCACGCCGGACTTCTTCGGCGGTCAGCGCACCGAGTTCGACGACAAGTGGAACTCGTCCATCGTCGCCATCGACGTGAAGACCGGTCAGGTGCGCTGGCACTTCCAGACCACTCACCACGACCTGTGGGATTTCGACCTGCCGGCGCAACCGTTGCTGTACGACGTGCCGGACGACAAGGGCGGAATGCAGCCAGCCCTGGCGCAAGTCACCAAACAGGGCGAGATCTTCCTGCTCAACCGCGAGACCGGCGTGCCGATCGCCCGCGTCGAAGAACGTAAGGTGCCGCAAGGCAACGTGCCTGGTGAGCGCTACTCGCCGACCCAGCCGTTCTCGGTGGACATGCCGTCAATCGGCAATAAAACCCTGACCGAATCCGACATGTGGGGCGCCACGCCGTTCGACCAGTTGATGTGCCGCATCCAGTTCAAAGGCATGCGCCACGAAGGCGTCTACACCCCGCCAGGCCTTGATCGTGCGTTGCAATTTCCGGGCTCGCTGGGCGGCATGAACTGGGGCAGCGTATCGGTGGACCCGAACACGAATTACATGTTCGTCAACGACATGCGCCTGGGCCTGGCCAACTACATGATCCCGCGCGACAAGATCGCCGCCGGGGCCAGCGGTATTGAAATGGGCGTGGTGCCGCAGGAAGGCACACCGTTCGGTGCGATGCGCGAACGTTTCCTCTCGGCAGCAGGCATTCCGTGCCAGAAACCGCCGTTCGGCACGATGTCGGCCATCGATCTCAAGACCCACAAACTGATGTGGCAAGTCCCGGTCGGCACGGTGCAAGACACCGGTCCGCTGGGCATCCGCATGCACCTGCCGATTCCGATCGGCATGCCGACCCTCGGCGCTTCGCTGGCGACTCAGTCGGGCCTGTTGTTCTTCGCGGGCACTCAGGATTTTTACCTGCGCGCTTTCGATACCGGCAATGGCAACGAGATCTGGAAGGCGCGCTTGCCTGTGGGTAGTCAGTCCGGCCCGATGACTTACGTTTCGCCGAAAACCGGTAAGCAGTACATCCTGCTGACGGTAGGTGGCGCACGTCAGTCGCCGGATCGGGGGGACTATGTAATTGCGTACGCCTTACCCAAGTAAAGACTGAATCGCAGGTACGAAAAAGCCGCGCCATTGCGCGGCTTTTTCTATTGGATGGACACCCACTGTCAGTCATAGTCGAATGAGAAATCGAGGGATGCGAGGTGACCAAAATGACGAAGAAGATGCCTCCCGCTGTCCGGGATCACGCCGTGCAGATTGCCAATCACGAAATGGGCCACTACGTCGTTGCCCGGGCCCTGGGATTTGAAACGGGTGGCGTGAGCCTGACCATCACCATGGACTTGAGGCATCAAGCCGGCGCCTCCATTACCTTGGCGCGTTCGATTTCCTCCATTGAGGCAATGAAGGAGCATCTGGAAGCCCGGATGATGGTCCTCTTTGCTGGCGCTATGGCGCAGGCATTGGCTTTAAAGCATTCGTCCGGGAGTCGCGTCGATAAGCCGAAGGCGACCGCCATTCTGAGGGGTGAGCTTGGGGCGGAACAGGACTACGCAAAAATAAGGGAATTACGGCACTTACTGCGCAACATCACCTACCCGGAGACGGATCCGGCTTCGTCTGCCCGTATAGCGGCAGAGCTGAAAGAGATTACGGATCGCCTGTGGTTACGCACTCAAACCATCGTGGAGGCATTGGCCGATACGATTAGCGGCTTGGGTGAGGCGTTGGTAGATGGCCTGGGTATCGTCGAGCAATGGGGCAGGGCGACGGATACGTATGAGGGCGTGTTGACGAGGGAAGTGCTTGAGCGGATGGGGTTGGTGCAGGCTATTCCGGCGGTGAGTGTTTGGGCTGGCAATTCCCATCATGGCGATCATCATTCGTAGACAGTGAGTAGTTGAGAGGTAGCGAGAAAACGGTTTCCGAGATCTTGACTACATTTCATCTGCGACATCATCGCTACGTATCTGAAAACCTTTATGGAGCAAAATTTACATGGGCGACAAGAAAGATATTCATGTTGTTCCGCATCCGGACGGTTGGGCTACAAAGAAGGAGGGAGCGGGGCGCGCAGGAGTTGTTACCGACACCCAACAGCAAGCGATCGATCGTGCCCGGGAACAAGCAAAGCGCGATCATGTTGAAGTCGTTATTCACAAAAAGGACGGAACAATTCGAGATAGCGATAGCTATGGCAATGATCCGTCGTCACCGAAAGACAAAAAACACTAATTCGACAGACCGCCAAGTGAGAGAGAGCGGCGGGCGGTGTTGTGTTTTGCTTTTATAGAAATGCCAACACTCAGATTTACAAAAAGCCCTGATACGAAAGCATCGGGGCTTTTTGCTTTCTAGCTGCTATCCCAGTCGTGATTTAAAGACTCCAGAAAATCGAGGCGCCTACTTGGGGATAGTTCGTCGCTATTCTTCAGACTCCGTTGCGGTCCGAGGCGGTCTCGGTGTCAGCACCTTCACCACATCATCAATCACCGCCTTACCCATCGCCGTCAGATAGTGCGCGGCCCAGGCGTGGCGGTCGGTGTCTCTTGCGCAGGCTGCGTCCTCGGCAAATGATTTTGCGAGGAACAACAGATCGGAGGCTTGTGACAATGCATCAACGATGGGGACGCCGGCGCGGACGTTGAACAACGCCTGATCCGAGCAGTAGATGAGTGGGGTGAAACCGATGGTTTTCAGGTCTGACGGTGCAGAGGAATTGGTTTTGCTCATTGTTTCGCTCCTTAAAACGAGGAGCTGCCGCATTCGTTACCACACGAATGGGTGGCAGCTGTACGCAGGGTGGTAAACCGGGAGAGCAAAGAAACCGGCAGACCCGAAGGTCTCCCACGCACAGCCGCCATAACTCAGGATTACAGGCGTAAAAACACATGAAACCGTGATGGGAGCACTGCTGCACTTTGTCTAGCCGGGTTACCACACCCGATCGCTACATTTGCAGCGACGTCCGGAGAGTATCCCGTCGAAGAGAACGCCAACAAGGCGGAAAAGTGCCCAAACGCATCCGCTACGCAATTCTCGGAGTTTGCCTACAACCTTGGCAGACGTCATCCGATAATCTGCCGTCAGCGCAAAATGTAACCTAGACGGCAGACAGGAAAAAACGCATTTCCCGCCGCGGAGTAGCGCACTGGACGCGACCCGAGCCCCGACAGGATGACTGATGCTACAAAATGACCGCGATAATCTGGAGCTCGATAGGCTTCAAGTCGAAATCCGGAAATTCATGGCCGAGACCCGCAAGTTTATGGCCGAAGAAAGCAAACTCAGGCAGGAGGCTTTTTGGTATCCGTTTGCAGTGGGCGCCGGTCTCGTGACCGCCGTTGTCGCCGCCGTCGGACTGTGGTCCAAGCTTTAAAATCCCTAACATACGGAAGCGACCAATGATCGGAGGTGCTTGAGTTTTACCGCTTAGCAGCCCACCTTATCTAACAAGGGTTAGCGCATTAGGCGTGACCCGTGATCCCTGCAGGAAGACGCAGTATGTCCACACCTCCCACGATTCAAGCCAGCATTGAACAGTTACACCGTGACGTGGCTGCCTTGGCCGAAGACATGCGTAGCCCGTCCCCCACCGCGACCCGAGCAATCCTACTGCCGTTTGGACTCGGTGCCGCACTGGCGCTCGTGACCTTTGTTGCTGTTGCCTTGGTGGTTCGGCTGGTCTGATCTCTTAGCCCGAACGTTAGTCTCAGAAAAAAGCCGCGCATTTGCGCGGCTTTCGTGTTTGATGGGTACACACCGAGGAATCGTGGACCAAAGGATGATGAGCAGGACTGTATTGCTAGGCCAGAAACGAAAAAAGACGCCCTAGGCGTCTTCTTCGATTTGCTAAAGCAGATCCGGACACCACTTGCGAACCGCCTTGCGCGGTTACGGCTTTCGCCGCTGGGAAGCGCTCCATCTCATCCGGTCAGTCGCTTCGATAGCACTATTTACGTGATTCGTTAAATCAAAAGAAAGCCGCGCATCAGCGCGGCTTTCTTGTTTGGTGGGCCCACACGGATTTGAACCGTGGACCAAAGGATTATGAGTCCTCTGCTCTAACCAACTGAGCTATAGGCCCTCAGTAGGCCGCGGATTATAACGATGGTTTCTCGGCTGTGCTATCCGAAAAATCCGATACGGCAATACGAAGAAACGTCGCGGCGAATTCGTCGGGGGGAAGAGGCAGGCTGACGATGTAGCCCTGGATCTGTTCGCAGCCTTCTTCGGCAAGGAATTGTTGCTGCGCCACGGTCTCGACGCCCTCTGCAATGATGGTGAATTGCATGCTGCGACCCAAGGCGATGATGGCGCGAACGATGGCCGCATCGTGGGGATCGTCAGGCAGGCCGCGGACGAAGGACTGGTCGATCTTGAGGATGTCCAGCGGCAGACGCTTGAGGTAGCTCAGGGATGAGTAGCCCGTACCGAAGTCGTCGATCGCCAATTGCACGCCCAGGTTTTTGAGTTGGTGCAGCACGGCCAGCGCTTCTTCGGCCTGGCTCATGATGAAGTTTTCGGTAATCTCCAGTTGCAGAAAACCGGGCGCCAGGCCGTTATCCTTTAGCAGTTGTTCGATTCGCCCGAGCAGGTTTGGCTGGCGCAGTTGAGCGCCCGCGAGGTTGACCGACAGTGGGCCGAGGCACTCATAGACCTGATTCCACTCGTACATCTGCCGGCAGGCTGTCTCGAGCACCCAGTCGCCGATTTGCAGGATCATGCCGTTTTCTTCGGCCAGGGGAATGAAGTGTTCCGGCGGCACTGCACCGAAGGTCGGGTGATGCCAGCGAATGAGCGCTTCGGCACCGACCAGTCGATGGTCGGCGAGGCTGATTTTCGGTTGGTAATAGAGAAATAGCTCATTGCGCTCGATGGCGCGTCGTAATTCATGTTCCAGCGCCACGCGCTCGCTGGCCTGGGCCGTGAGGTCGCGGGTGTAGCTTTCCACCCGGTTGCGGCCCTTGGCCTTGGAGCGATACATCGCGGCATCGGCGTTCTTGACCAGCGTGGCGACGTCGCAACCGTCCTTGGGATACAGGCTGGTGCCGATGCTGGCGCTGATGAAAAACTCGTGCTCGCCGGCCTGGAAAGGGGCGGCGAAGCAATTGAGCAGCTTGGTGGCAATGTTGTCGGCATCGCTGGATTGTTGCAGGCCGGGCAGCAGGATGATGAATTCGTCACCGCCAAGGCGCGCGACGGTATCTATATCGCGCAGTTGCTCTTTGAGGCGCACGGCGATGCCTTTGAGCAGCAGGTCGCCCACCGGGTGGCCAAGGCTGTCGTTGATGTGTTTGAAGCGGTCCAGGTCGAGGAACAGCACCGCGCCCTGGCCGCCGTTCTCCTGTTGGGTGTTGAGTGCGGTCTGCAAACGGCTCTCGAACAGCGTGCGGTTTGGCAGGCCGGTCAGCGGATCGTGGTGCGCCTGATAGTCGAGTTTGGCCTGCGCGTGCTTGAGGCTGGAAATGTCCGCGAACACCGCGACGAAGTGGGTGATGAACTTCTCCCGGTTACGCACGGCGCTGATGGTCAGCCAGCTCGGATAGAGTTCGCCATTCTTGCGCCGGTTGGAAATCTCGCCTTGCCAGTGCCCTTCGTCCGTCAATTGGTGCCACATCGCCGCGTAGAACGCACTGTCGTGCAGGCCCGAGGCGAGCAGGCGAGGAGTGTGGCCCAATGCCTCGTTCTCGCTGTAGCCGGTGATCTCGGTGAAAGCCCGGTTGACCGCGCTGATGTGTTGTTGGGTGTCGGTGATCAGCACGCCCTCGGCGGTGCTCTCGAACACCGTGGCGGCCTGTTGCAGTTTCTCCTGCATCAGGTGCCGTTCGGTGATGTCTCGGGCAATGGTCAGCATGCAGTCCTCATCACCGATGGGCAGCGGACGGCTTGAGACCTCGCAGAGGCGGATCTGCCCGTCACTGCGGCGGATATGGCAGCTGAAGTCACGAACAAAGCCGTCCCGGTGCAGCAAATCGAGCATCTGCTTGCGTTCGTTGAGATTGACCCATATCCCCAGTTCCAGGGCCGAACGGTCCACGGACATCGCGCTGTTAAAGCCCGTGATGCGGCTGAAGCCTTCATTGACCTCCAGCAGCAGCCCGTCGCTCTGTCGGGACAGCAGCAGACCGTCCGGGGAAGCGTGGAAGGCCTTGGCGAATTTTTCTTCCGAGGTTTGCAGTTGTTGCTGGGTTTCTTTCAGCTGACTGATATCGCGTACCACGACAACCAGGGCAGGAGTCGTATCGAGGTCGAAGGGCTCGGCGGAAATCAGCCCGGTAAACACTTGACCGTTGTTGCGGCGAAAGGGCATCTCCAGGTTGCGGATGCTGCCGGCCTGCAGGCGCTGCAGCAAACCCGGACCCACACCGGGGATACCCCAGATGTTCAGGTCGGTGGCGGTCTGGCCAATGACGTCTTCGGCCTTGAGGCCAATCTGTTCTTCGAACGCTTTGTTGACTTCGAGCAGGCAGCCGTCGGAAAGACGTGCGATCACCAGAATGTCCGGGCATTGCTGGAACACGGAGGCGAACTTTTGCTCGGAAAGGCTCAGGGCCTCCTCGGTGCGTTTGGCGTCGCTGATGTCGATCATCAAGCCGCGCATCACCGGCTCATGACCGTGCTCGATCAGGCTGACGATATCGCGCACCCACAAACAGCGGCCGTCGGCGGTGATGACCCGATAATCGATGCTGTGATCGCGCCCGGCCAGCACTTCGTGATCACAGAATGTCTGGGCCCGGGTCAGGTCCGCCGGGTGGATGATGTTGCGCCAGAAGCCCGGAATCAGCCAGTGGGACAGGGGATAGCCGAGGAGTTCTTCGGCATGTGGCGACACATAGCTGTAAGTGAAATCGCTGATCCGCGCTTCCCAGGCAATCGCGGAAAGGCTCTCTACCAGCCCGCGGTAATGGTATTCGCTGCTGCGTAGTTCTTGCTCCAGATCGACCCGCCGGGCAATTTCCGAACTCAAACGGCGGTTAATCCGGATGACCACTGCCAGCATGATCATCAGAAACAGCAGCCCGGGCAGGCCGTAAACCAGCAGATCCGACCAAAAGGTTCGATGATCCAGGACATTGCCGACCCACTGTTCCTGGATGGCGTTGATTTCGCTTGAGGTCATGTCAGCGAGGACTTTGTCCAGGATGCCGACCAGGATCTTGTTGTTGGGGGGCACAGCCATCGCCAATTGGTAGCGATAGGGCGTTTCACCGCTGACGTACAGGCCGTCGAGCTTAAGCTGACGCAAGCTCCAGACGCTGGAGGCAAGATCGCCCACGACCGCGTCCACTTCATCGGTGGCCAGTGCCTGCAAGGCAGAGCTGACATTGGGCATTGCCACCAGATTCAGGTCGGGGTGGTGCGTGCGCAACAACTCATGGGGGGCATAGTTTTCCACCACGGCGATTTTCAGTCCGTAGAGCTCTTCGAGTTTGTGCGGCTGAGGGCCTCCGACATGGGCGAGGATGACAATCGGAAAATCCAGATAGGGGCGAGTGAACGACAGGTACGACTGGCGCTCCGGGGTCGACATGATGCCCGGCAGGATGTCTAGTTTGCCTTGTTTGGCCTGCTGCAGGACTTCGGTCCAGCTGACCGGTTCGATGGGCGTCAGCTTGACGGCCAGTCGTTGGCGAATCACGTTGATATAGTCCGCCGCCAGGCCCTGATAACGGCCCTGGTCATCACGAAATTCGAACGGTGGCCAGGATGCATCGACACCCAGGCGCAAGTCCGGGTGAGCCGCAAGCCAGCTACGTTCTTCGTCGGTCAGAGTCAGCGCGCCAGCCGTTGCGGTCCAGGTCATCAGCGACAGCAAAAAAAGCACGGTCGGCAGTCTGGGCATAACGGTCTCGTTATGGCTCGGGGGAATGGTTCGAGTGTAGACGGGCAATTCGGCGGGAGGGAAGTGCGGGGAATTTTATCTGTAGAAAGCAAAACCCCCGGCCTGGGCCGGGGGTTTTGTGATCACTCGTCGAGGAAGGAGCGCAGATGCTCGCTTCTCGTCGGGTGGCGCAGCTTGCGCAGCGCCTTGGCTTCAATCTGACGAATCCGTTCACGGGTCACGTCGAACTGCTTACCAACCTCCTCGAGGGTGTGGTCGGTATTCATGTCGATACCGAAGCGCATGCGCAGAACTTTGGCTTCACGGGCAGTAAGGCCGGACAGTACTTCGCGAGTCGCTTCTTTAAGGCTCTCAACAGTGGCGACATCGATTGGCGACTGCATGGTCGAGTCTTCGATGAAGTCACCCAGATGGGAGTCTTCGTCATCACCGATCGGGGTTTCCATGGAGATCGGCTCTTTAGCGATCTTCAATACCTTGCGGATCTTGTCCTCAGGCATTTCCATGCGTTCGCCCAGCTCTTCCGGGGTCGGTTCGCGACCCATTTCCTGCAACATCTGCCGGGAAATACGGTTGAGCTTGTTGATCGTCTCGATCATGTGCACCGGAATACGGATGGTGCGGGCCTGGTCGGCGATCGAGCGAGTGATCGCCTGACGGATCCACCAGGTGGCATAAGTCGAGAATTTGTAGCCGCGGCGGTATTCGAACTTGTCTACCGCTTTCATCAGGCCGATGTTGCCTTCCTGGATCAGATCGAGGAACTGCAAGCCACGGTTGGTGTACTTCTTGGCGATGGAGATCACCAGACGCAAGTTCGCTTCAACCATCTCTTTCTTCGCGCGGCGGGCCTTGGCCTCACCGATCGACATGCGACGGTTGATGTCCTTGATCTCGGCGATCGTCAAACCGGTTTCGGTTTCCAGTGCGGTCAGCTTTTGCTGGCAACGAATGATGTCCGGTTGCAGGCGACCAATGGCTTCAGCGTATTTGCTTTTGCCTTTGGCCAGTGCGTCGGTCCAGCTTTCGTCAACTTCGTTGCCCGGGAACTGGCGCAGGAAGTCGGCACGCGGCATGCGGGCATCACGAACGCAAAGTTGCATGATCGCGCGCTCTTGCTGACGCAGACGATCCAGGGCACTGCGAACACGCTCGACCAGGCCTTCGAATTGCTTCGGAACCAGTTTGATCGGCATGAACAGCTCGGCCAGCAGCACCAGCTCGGCGATTGCCAGCTTGTTGCCACGACCGTGCTTTTTCAGCGCCTTGCGGGTGATTTCCATCTGATCGGAGACAGCGCCAAAGCGCTGAGCTGCGATGACCGGATCCGGACCGCTTTCGGCTTCTTCTTCGTCATCCGTCGCTTCGGCGTCATCGTCGTCGGTATCGTCGTCCGCTTTCACGGCTTTCGGATCGACAGGCGGCGGCACTTCTGCAGCAGGCGGCGCAATGCCGTCGTCCGGGTCGATATAACCGCTCAGGACGTCGGACAGGCGGCCACCTTCGGTGGTGACGCGAGTGTACTCGGACAGAATGTGGTCAACCGTGCCAGGGAAGTGCGCGATTGCGCCCATCACTTCACGGATACCCTCTTCAATACGTTTGGCGATTTCGATTTCGCCTTCACGTGTGAGGAGCTCTACCGTACCCATTTCACGCATGTACATGCGCACTGGGTCGGTGGTGCGACCAATGTCGGTCTCGACCGCTGCCAACGCTGCCGCTGCCTCTTCGGCCGCGGCTTCGTCGGTATCGGCGTCGGCCAGCATAAGGGAATCCTTATCTGGCGCAACCTCGAATACGTTGATCCCCATGTCATTGATCATGCGGATGATGTCTTCCACCTGTTCCGGATCTGAAATATCCTCCGGCAGGTGGTCGTTGACCTCCGCGTAAGTCAGGTAACCCTGCTCACGACCAAGTGTGATCAACTCTTTGATACGAGACTGCTGTTGCGCTTTTCCGGACATAACACCCTATCCACTGAAGGTCTTGGCGGGCAAAAAACAAGCCGAGGATTATACCTGAGCTATGACCTCACGCGCCAGTTGAGGTCGGGTCTGATACAGCCATATTGCGTTTTAATAGGTCGCGCATCTGATTTGCGATCTGATTTGCTTCCTCCGCAGTCAATCCTGGCTGCCTTGCTTTCCTGATGAGTACTTCCAGGCTATCCGTGTGCTGACTTGCCGATAACCTAGTAATGGTGTCTAAAAACTGTTGTTCAAGGTTGTCGCCGTCAATCAGCCATTCCTTTTCCGCCAAAGCCTTGAGCAGTCGACCCTGTTCAGTCCCATGCCAACGGGCCATCAACTGAATAGAGTTTAGCTTAGGATTTTTCTGCACCGCCCCGATGAGGGCTACCAGCAGTTGCGCGTACGTGTTGCTCTCATTCGCGAAGTGATCGGCGGTTTCTACCTTGCCTGCCAGTTCCGGGTGATGAATGAGCGTGCGCAGCGCTATCAGAGTTGGCGCTTCGACAGCGATCGGTGTGCGTGGTGCGCTGTGTTGGTCGCGATCACCGCCGCGTTTGCCGTTCTTGTCCCACGGCTTCTTGTCCCATTTCTTGCCGCCTGCACCGGGTTTCTTCGGCGTCCATTCCTGCTGCGGCACATACATCTCTTGTGCCTGCGGCTGATGGTAGTCGCTGTAATCCGGCATGGCGTCGTAATCGATGCCCGGGTCGTAGGCCGGTGGCGCATCCTGAGGTGCGCTTTGCACCAGCTGGCTCACGGCTTCACCGCTGAGGCCGGTGATTTCGGTCAAGCGTTGACGCATCAGGATGCGCAGGTTTGCGCCCGGGACCTTGTCGATCAGCGGCGCGGCGAGGGTGGCCATATGAGCCTTGCCTTCGAGGGAGCGCGGATCCGATTCCTCGGTCAGCTGCTGAAAGAAATAATCCGCCAGCGGCTGCGCGTGCTGGTTGATTCGTGCGCGGAAAGCGTCAGTGCCTTCAGAGCGGACCAGCGTGTCCGGGTCCTCTCCTTCGGGCAGGAACAGAAAGCGCGCGCGCCGTCCGTCTTGCAGGCAAGGCAAGGTGGCCTCCAGTGCCCGCCATGCAGCGTTGCGTCCAGCCTGGTCACCGTCGAAACAGAACAGCACATTGGGCACGACGCGAAACAGCCGCTTCAAATGCTCTTCGCTGGTGGCGGTGCCCAGGGTCGCGACGGCATTGCGCAACCCTTGCTGGGCAAGGGCGATCACGTCCATGTAGCCTTCGACGACGATGATTTCGTCGAGGTTACGGTTGTTCTTGCGTGCTTCATAAAGGCCGTAGAGTTCCTGGCCCTTATGGAATACCGGGGTTTCCGGCGAGTTCAGATATTTGGGCTTGTCATCGCCCAGCACGCGTCCGCCGAAAGCGATGATGCGCCCGCGGCTGTCGCGGATCGGGAACATCACGCGATCGCGAAAGCGGTCATAGCGTTTGCCGGATTCGGCGTTCTCGATCAGCAGGCCGGCATCGACCATGGCTTTCTGCTGCAGGGTGTCGCTGCTGAGGTGCTTGAACAGGTTATCCCAGCCGGGCGGGGCAAAACCGAGGCCAAAGTCCCGGGCGATTTCGCCGGTCAGCCCGCGGCCTTTCAAGTAATCCACAGCGGCCTTGCGCGATGGATGACTTTTCAGGGCTTGACGGTAAAAGTCGGCAGCCGCAGTCAGCAGCGGGTACAACGGCGAATCGGTCGGCTGTCGCGGTTTGTGCGGACGACCGCTTTCTTCGCGGGGGATTTCCATGCCGGCGGCTTTGGCCAGTTCTTCGACAGCCTGGACGAAATCCAGGTTGTCGTGGTCCATCATGAAGCCGAGAGCGTTGCCACCAGCGCCGCAGCCAAAGCAGTAATAGAACTGCTTGTCCGGACTGACGCTGAAGGACGGAGTTTTCTCTTTATGAAAAGGGCAGCAGGCGGTGTAGTTCTTCCCGGCCTTTTTCATTTGCAGGCGCGAGCTGACCACATCGACGATGTCGGTGCGGTTCAGAAGGTCGTCAATGAAGCTCTGGGGAATTAGCCCGGCCATGGCGTTCTCGTCATCTGCGCTTAAATGGATCCAAAACGAAGAGCGGCCGAACGTGGGTCGTTGTTTGAGGCGCGCAAAATGTGCGGCTCGACCGGTGTCGTCTGCGTAATCGCTGTCGGGAAGTGTATCTGCCGAAAATCCACTGACGTTAGTACCAATCAGTATTCGACTATATGAAAGTGTTTCGCTGAATCCGGCTGCGGCCAGTCAAGGGCCTCGGATAGCTCATAAGCGGGCACGCAAGAGGTGCCTTGGGCTGATCGTCGTGAGAGGAATCAGTGGGTGTGCTCGTCAGTAGCCTTGGAAGGCTCGTCAGAAAAGACGTGCACCGCTGGCAAAAGAGCCAGGTCTGACGCTGTGAAGCAGGTTTGTCTTGGTCGCGTCTGCGGCTTTGACGGTGAAGCATCAAGCGTTTTCCGCAAATGCCATTAGCCCGGCTGAGGGCCGGGCTTGGCAGAAGCTTGCTACGAACGTCTGTGTATTAGTACAGACGAACGGCGCGGCGCTGTTCGCGCTGTACTTTCTTGGCGTGACGCTTAACAGCGGCTGCTGCTTTACGTTTACGCTCAGAAGTAGGCTTCTCGTAGAATTCGCGGCTACGAACTTCAGCCAGTACACCGGCTTTTTCGCAGGAGCGCTTGAAACGACGCAGAGCTACGTCGAAGGGTTCGTTCTCTTTTACTTTGACGGCTGGCATCCAGAGCTACCTTCATTCATTACCGGGGTCAACATCCTCGTGGCAAAAGAGCACTTGAAGACGTCGGTTTTTAAGGGTTGCGGATGTTAACCCCTCATCGACCGGAATGCAAAGCCTCTGATCGAAAACCGCTAGTCGGGGCATCCCGTGGCGACTATTATGCGCGCCTTCGAATTCAGCCTAAACAAGGCGCAAACCCATGCTAGTACTGGGATTAGAAACCTCCTGCGACGAAACCGGTGTCGCATTATATGACAGTGAGCGCGGCCTGCTGGCCGACGCGCTGTTCAGCCAGATCGACCTGCATCGCGCCTATGGTGGCGTGGTGCCGGAGCTGGCCTCTCGCGACCATGTCAAACGCATGCTGCCCTTGATCCGTCAGGTGTTGGCCGAAGCTGACTGTGTGCCGACCGAGATCGACGCCATCGCTTATACCGCGGGTCCTGGCCTGGTCGGTGCCTTGCTTGTAGGGGCTTCCTGCGCCCAGGCGCTGGCGTTTGCCTGGGGTATTCCAGCCCTCGGTGTGCACCACATGGAAGGTCACCTGCTGGCGCCCATGTTGGAGGCGCAACCACCGCAATTCCCGTTCGTCGCTTTGTTGGTGTCGGGCGGTCATACGCAGCTCGTTCAGGTCGACGGAATCGGCCAATACACGCTGTTGGGCGAGACCCTCGACGATGCCGCCGGTGAAGCGTTCGACAAGACGGCGAAGATGATGGGGCTCAATTATCCGGGCGGTCCGGAAATCGCCAAGCTGGCAGAGCGCGGCGTTTCAGGGCGTTACACCTTTCCGCGTCCGATGTGCGACCGCCCAGGCCTGGCTTTCAGCTTCAGTGGCCTGAAAACCTTCGCGCTGAACACCTGGCAACAGAGCGTCAGCGCCGGGGACGACAGCGAGCAAGCCCGTTGCGACATCTCGCTGGCGTTCCAGCAGGCCGTGGTGGAGACTTTGACCATCAAGTGCAAACGTGCCCTGAAACAGGCCGGCATGAAGCGTCTGGTGATCGCTGGAGGCGTCAGCGCCAATAAAGCATTGCGCACGTCCCTGGAAAAAATGCTCGGTGACCTGAAAGGCGATGTGTTTTATGCCCGTCCGGAGTTCTGCACCGATAATGGCGCGATGATTGCGTTTGCCGGTTGCCAGCGCTTGCAGGCCGGTCAGCACGAAAGTCTGGCGATCAGCGTGCAGGCACGCTGGCCGATGGAGCAGTTGTCGGCACTGTAACGACGCGCGGGATGAGCGGTGCTCATGTCCGGTATTTAAAAATGCCGTTCGCGCCCGGCAAACAGGTCGCGTAGATTGCCGCGATGACGCCAGACGATCAGTCCCGTGAGGACACTCATGGGCAGCAGCGCCGCCGGTTCTTGCCAAGCCAGCAGTGGCAGGGTCAGGGGCGTGGCGATCAGTGCGGCGAGTGAGCTGGTGCGGGTCAAGTAGAACGTCAGCAGCCAGGCGCAGACTGCCAGCAGGGCGGCGGGCGGGTAGAGTCCCACTAACATTCCGGCAGCGGTGGCGACACCTTTGCCGCCGCGAAAGCGAAAGTACAGCGGGAACAGGTGGCCGATAACGGCACAGACGCCGATCCAGGCTTGTTCTTGCAGCGAAAGGCCTGCAAGACCTGCGATCAGTACCGGCAGCAGCCCTTTGCAGAGGTCGCCGATCAACGTCAGGATGGCGAGCTTCTTGCCAGCCAGGCGCAACATGTTGGTGGCACCGGCATTGCCCGAGCCACTCATTCGCGGATCGGGGTTACCGGTCAGGCGGCTGAGCAATATGGCGAAGGACAGAGAGCCGAGCAGGTAGGCGAGGGTCGCCAGTAACCAAAACATGCTAACTATTCCGGGCGAGGACGCCCTGATTCTAACGGCGCATTGCGCCCTTGTCGTGCAGCGGAGAAAAGTGCTTGGACAGAGTGTTTATCGAGGGCCTGGAAGTCGACACCGTGATCGGTGCCTACGACTGGGAGCGAGGCATCCGACAGTGTCTGCGTCTTGATCTGAGCTTCGCCTGGGACAATCGTCCGGCAGCTGCTGGCGATGACCTGACCCTGGCGCTCGATTACGCGAGCGTTTCTTCGCGCATCCAGGCCTTTGCCGAGCAGGCGCAGTTCCAGCTGGTCGAGACCTTCGCCGAGCGTCTGGTCGAAGTGTTGATGAGCGAATTCAAGATCACCTGGATGCGCCTCAAGCTGACCAAGCCTGGCGCCGTCCCGGCGGCCACCGGTGGTGTGGGCGTGGAGATCGAGCGCGGATGTCGCTGACTCAGGTGTATCTCGGGCTCGGTAGCAATATCGAGCGCGAAGCCCATTTGCAGGCTGGCCTAGAAGCGCTGGCGGGTTTTCTGGTGGATATCCGTTGCTCGGCAGTGTTCGAAAGCCAGCCAGTGGGGATCAAGAGCGGCCCGTTCTTCAATTTCGTGGTCTCGGCTTACACCGATCTGCCGCTGATGGAGCTGGACCGTCGATTGAAATTCATTGAGGCGGACAATGGCCGTTATGCGCCGGACCGCAAGGGTCTGCCGCTGGATATCGATGTGCTGCTGTTTGGCGATCTGGTGGGCAATTTCGACGGATTGATCCTGCCGCGGACAGAGATTCTGAAAAATGCCTTTGTGTTGTGGCCGTTGTCGTTGATTGCGCCGGACAGAGTGCATCCGGGCGTAGGCAAAAGCTTCGCAACGTTGTGGGATGAAGCGCAGATTGATCAGGTGTTGGCGCCGGTGGCGTTCGAGTGGCGCGGGGAGCAGCTGACGCCTTCGGATTTATTGTGAGTCGGATGCCGCCTTCGCGAGCAGGCTCGCTCCTACAGGGGTAGCGCAAAACCTGTGGGAGCGGGCTTGCTCGCGAAGCTTCTCAGGCAGACGCCGCCTCTTTGTAGGCCTTCAGCGCCTTCAGCCGCTCACGCTTTATCGCCTCACCCAGCTCCGGCCCCTTGAATCCCTTCTCCAGCAACGGCTGAACCGCCACGCTCCTAGCGGCTGTGGCCGCCCCGCGCAAATAATCCGCCTGTGGATAACTTCTCTGCTCCAGCCCTTTGCGGCCCCGCGCGTCCATCTCGCACGCCGCAATGAACTCTTCAAACCGCTGAGGCCGACGGTACACGTCAAAACTCTGCAGCAATTCCAGCAACGTCGAGGGTTTGAGCTCCAGGGCACGATGGCCGTGGGTGTGATATTGGCCCACCAGCAATGCCAGTTCCTGACAATCCTTCGGTGCCTTGAAGCGTTCATTGACCGCTTTGATCAGTTTCAGGCCCGTGTGTTCATGGGCGATATGGCGAGGCCACTCTTCCTCGGGGGTTAATCCTTTGCCCAGATCATGCAGCAGGCACGCCCAGCGTACGGTCAGTGGCTGTTTGTGTAGGGCCGCTTGCTCGAGCACGCTCAGGGTGTGCACACCCGTGTCGATTTCCGGATGATGGGCGGCAGGCTGGGGCACGCCAAACAGGGCGTCGACTTCCGGCATCAACACCTTGAGTGCGCCGCATTCACGCAGCACTTCGATGAACACCTGTGGCTGATCTTCCATCAGCGCCCGGGAAATCTCCTTCCAGCTGCGTTCCGCAGTCAACGCCTCCAGTTCGCCTGACTCACTGAGTTGACGCATGAGCCCCAGTGTTTCAGGTGCGACGGTGAAACCCAACCCGGCATAACGAGCAGCGAAGCGGGCAACGCGCAGGACCCGGAGCGGATCTTCGGCGAATGCGGGGGAAACGTGACGAAGCACCCGGGCTTCGAGATCGCGCTGGCCGTGGTAAGGATCGGTCAGGTCCTGCTGATCGTCTTCGGCCATGGCGTTGATCGTCAGATCACGACGGATCAAGTCTTCTTCGAGGGTGACTTCGGGGCTGGCGTGAAAGGTGAAGCCGCCGTAACCGCGTCCGCTTTTGCGTTCGGTACGGGCGAGGGCGTATTCCTCACCACTCTTGGGGTGTAGAAATACCGGGAAGTCAGCGCCCACTGGGCGAAAGCCCCTGGCGAGCATTTCTTCGGTGGTGGCACCGACCACGACCCAGTCGATATCAGTGACAGGTTTGCCCAGCAGGCGATCGCGTACCGCTCCGCCGACTTTATAAATCCGCATAAAAAACCTCCGTTTGCTCGACAGAATAACCTTTGCGTCGAACTTGCGGAGGCAGAAACAGGATCAAAGATGGATGACGGCGAGGTCCAACCGGCCGTAATCCCCCTCGGCGTGTTCACCTCTGGGCGGAACGTGATGAACTTTCATCACCTGGTCGCCTTGCAGCGTTTCCAGGTGAATGTCGAAACCCCAGAGGCGATGCAGGTGTTTGAGCACTTCCTCGGTGGACTCGCCCAGCGGTTTGCGGTCATGTTGCTGATGACGCAGGGTTAGAGAGCGGTCGCCGCGTCGATCGATGCTGTAGATCTGAATATTGGGTTCACGATTGCCGAGGTTGTACTGGGCCGCCAGGGTTTCACGGATAGTCCGGTAGCCCGGCTCATCGTGGATGGCTGGCACCAGCAGGTCGTCCTTCTGGTCGTCATCGAGAATGCTGAACAGTTTCAGGTCGCGGATCACTTGGGGTGACAGGTATTGGAGGATGAAACTCTCATCCTTGAAGCTGCTCATGGCGAACTTGATGCTGGATAACCAGTCAGTGCCGGCAATTTCCGGGAACCAGCGGTAATCCTCTTCGGTTGGGTGTTCACACATGCGCCGGATGTCCCGGTACATGGCAAAACCCAGCGTGTAGGGGTTGATGCCGTTGTAGTAGGGGCTGTCGAAGCCGGGTTGAAAGACTACGCTGGTGTGCGAAGTCAAAAACTCCATCATGAAGCCGTCAGTCACCAGCCCTTCGTCATACAGGTCGTTCATCAGCGTGTAGTGCCAAAACGTCGCCCAACCTTCGTTCATCACCTGAGTCTGGCGTTGAGGGTAGAAATACTGAGCGATCTTGCGCACGATCCGCACGATTTCCCGCTGCCAGGGCTCCAGGAGCGGCGCGTGTTTTTCGATGAAATACAGAATGTTTTCCTGGGGTTCGGCGGGGAAGCGTGCATTGTCCTTGTCGCTGTACTTGTCCGCGCCCTTGGGAATGGTGCGCCACAGATCGTTGATCTGTTTCTGCAAATGTTCTTCCCGGTCTTTCTGCCGACGGCGTTCTTCTTCCGCCGATATCGGATACGGGCGTTTGTAGCGGTCGACCCCGTAGTTCATCAACGCATGGCAGGAGTCCAGGAGGTCCTCGACCGCGTCGATGCCGTGGCGCTCTTCGCATTGCATGATGTACTGCTTGGCGAACACCAAATAATCGATGATCGAACTGGCGTCGGTCCAAGTGCGGAACAGGTAATTGCCCTTGAAGAAGCTGTTATGGCCGTAGCAGGCATGAGCAACCACCAGGGCCTGCATGCAGATGGTGTTTTCTTCCATCAGATAGGCGATGCACGGGTCGGAGTTGATCACGATTTCGTAGGCCAGCCCCATCTGGCCGCGACTGTAGGATTTCTCGGTGCTGAGGAAGTGTTTGCCGTAGGACCAATGGTGATAACCCAGCGGCATGCCGACGGAGGCGTAGGCGTCCATCATCTGCTCGGCGGTGATCACTTCGATCTGGTTGGGATACGTATCGAGTGCGTAGCGAGCCGCCAGGCGACTGATTTCCTTGTCGTAGGCCTGGATCAGCTCGAACGTCCATTCGGAGCCGGTGGAAATGGGTTGGCGCTTCTGCTCTTTGGCGGTCATGTCACTAACCTGCGCTGGAAGAGTTCACGGAAGACCGGGTAGATATCCCCGGCCGAGACCAGTTGCTGTTGGGCAAAAGTGTCAGAGAAGGCTTCGGCAATGCGTTCGTACTCGAACCACAGGGCCTGGTGTTCACGCGGGGTAATCTCAACGTAAGTGTAGTACTGCACGAACGGCATGATCTGGTTGATCAGGATGTCGCGGCAGATCGGTGAGTCATCGTTCCAGTTATCGCCGTCGGACGCCTGGGCCGCGTAGATATTCCATTCATTGCTCGGATAACGCTCGGCCATGATTTCCTGCATCAATTTCAAGGCGCTGGAGACAATGGTGCCGCCGGTTTCCCGGGAGTAGAAGAACTCTTCCTCATCCACTTCGCGGGCGCTGGTGTGGTGGCGGATGAACACAACGTCGATCTTGTCGTAGTTACGCTTGAGAAACAGGTACAGCAGGATGAAGAAGCGCTTTGCGATGTCCTTGGTCGCCTGGGTCATGGAGCCGGACACGTCCATCAGGCAGAACATCACCGCTTTGGAGCTTGGGTTCGGCTGCTTGATGAGCAGGTTGTACTTGAGGTCAAAGGTGTCGAGAAAAGGTACGCGATGGATGCGCGCACTAAGTTTTTCGATTTCTGCTTCGATTTCCTGAATATCGCCGAAGTTATCCGGTTCATCCCGCTTGAGTCGCAGCAGTTCGTCTTTGGCTTCACGCAATTTTGCCCGGCTGCTGCCGGACAGGGCGATCCGTCGGGCATGGGCCGAGCGCAGGGTTCGGATGATGTTGATTCGCGACGGGTTACCTTCGTTGCTGATGCCCGCGCGCACGGTCTTGAAGGTGTCGGTGCCGGTCAGATTGCGCTTGACCAGGTTCGGCAGCTCGAGGTCCTCGAACATGAATTCGAGAAATTCTTCCTGGGTAATCTGGAAGACGAACTCGTCCATGCCTTCGCCTGAATTGCCAGCCTTGCCCGGGCCTCTGCCGCCACCACCGCCGGGTGGACGGGCAATGTGCTCGCCGCTGGTGAATTCCTTGTTGCCGGGGTGCACGACGGTCTGCTTGCCACCGCGTCCGTGGTGAAGCACCGGCTCGTCGATGTCGCGGCCGGGTATGCTGATTTGTTCGCCGTGTTCCATATCGGTAATGGAACGCCGACTGACCGCCTCTTCGACGGCTTTTTTGATGTGATCACGATAACGCCGCAGAAACCGCTGACGGTTAACCGTGCTCTTGTTCTTGCCATTGAGACGTCGGTCGATCACATAGCTCATGACTGCTCCTTAGAAGCTGTCCTGAAAGGGGCGAGCGGTGATGCAGCATCGGACCGAGTGCCAAGGGATATTCAACGCTCCCCCAAGCGCTTTGGATGCTGCCTGAACTCGCTACCGACTTTCGAACACCTTCCAGAGGCCTGTGTATCAGAAAAAGCACGCACAGGTCTCTGGCTGACGACAACCGGTCTGACCGGCAGCGGGTTATTGTGATTTTCTGACCCGCAGGTACCACTCGGACAGCAGTCGTACCTGTTTGTCGGTGTAGCCCCGCTCGACCATCCGTGTGACGAAGTCGTTGTGCTTCTGCTGGTCCTCTTTGCTGGCCTTGGCATTGAAGCTGATGACTGGCAGGAGGTCCTCGGTGTTGGAGAACATTTTCTTCTCGATGACCACCCGCAGTTTTTCGTAGCTGAGCCAGGTCGGGTTCTTGCCATTGTTGTTGGCCCGGGCGCGCAAGACGAAGTTGACGATTTCGTTGCGGAAATCCTTCGGATTGCTGATGCCAGCCGGTTTTTCAATTTTCTCAAGCTCTTCGTTCAATGCGACGCGGTTGAGAATTTCGCCGGTTTCCGGATCGCGGTATTCCTGGTCCTGAATCCAGAAGTCCGCATACAGCACGTAGCGATCGAAGATGTTCTGGCCATACTCGCTGTAAGACTCGAGGTAGGCGGTCTGGATCTCCTTGCCGATGAATTCGATATAACGCGGTGCCAGGTATTCCTTGAGGAAGCGCAGGTACCGTTCGCGGGTTTCGGCCTGGAATTGTTCCTGTTCGATCTGTTGTTCCAGCACGTAGAGCAAGTGCACCGGGTTGGCGGCGATTTCGTGCGGGTCAAAGTTGAAGACCTTGGACAGGATCTTGAACGCAAACCGGGTCGACAGACCGTTCATGCCTTCATCTACGCCAGCGTTGTCGCGGTATTCCTGGATCGATTTGGCTTTTGGATCCGTGTCCTTGAGATTCTCGCCGTCATACACGCGCATCTTGGAGTAGATGTTGGAGTTTTCCGGCTCCTTGAGTCGCGAGAGCACAGTGAACTGGGCAAGCATCTTCAGGGTGTCGGGCGCGCAATGGGCCTTGGCCAGGGAGCTGTTGAACAGAAGCTTGTCGTAGATCTTCACTTCGTCGCTGACCCGCAGGCAGTACGGCACTTTGACGATGTAGATCCGGTCGATGAACGCTTCGTTGTTCTTGTTGTTACGGAAGGTGTGCCATTCCGATTCGTTGGAGTGAGCCAGCAGGATCCCGGTGAACGGAATCGCCCCGAGGCCTTCGGTACTGTTGTAGTTGCCTTCCTGAGTGGCGGTCAGCAATGGGTGCAGCACCTTGATCGGCGCCTTGAACATTTCGACGAATTCCATCAGGCCCTGGTTGGCCCGGCACAGTGCGCCCGAATAGCTGTAGGCGTCGGCGTCGTTCTGTGGGTATTCCTCCAGTTTGCGGATATCGACCTTGCCCACCAGCGCCGAGATGTCCTGGTTGTTCTCGTCGCCCGGTTCGGTTTTGGCCACCGCGATTTGATTGAGGATCGACGGATAGAGTTTCACCACGCGGAACTGGCTGATGTCGCCGCCGAATTCGGCCAGGCGCTTGGTGGCCCATGGCGACATGATGGTGTTGAGGTAGCGCCGTGGAATACCGAAGTCTTCCTCAAGGATCGCGCCATCTTCGGTGGCGTTGAACAGACCCAGTGGCGACTCGAATACCGGCGAGCCCTTGATGGCGTAGAAGGGCACTTTTTCGATCAGTTGTTTCAGCTTCTCGGCCAGGGACGATTTACCGCCACCGACGGGACCGAGCAGGTAGAGGATTTGTTTCTTCTCTTCCAGGCCCTGAGCGGCATGGCGGAAATACGACACGATCTGGTCAATGCATTCTTCCATCCCGTGGAAGTCTTCAAAGGCCGGATAGCGGCGGATCACCTTGTTGGAGAAGATTCGCGACAGCCTCGAGTTGGTCGAGGTGTCGAGCAGCTCCGGTTCTCCGATGGCCAGCAATAGACGCTCGGCGGCGGAGGCGTAGGCGCTGCGGTCCTGTTTGCACAGCTCAAGATACTCTTGCAGCGAGAGTTCTTCCTGGCGTGTGGACTCGAAGCGTTGTTGGAAGTGGCTAAAGATACTCATGACGTCACCTCGCTCGATACGTGGAGCCGACGCCGGATCATTCAGTCGATGCTGGCAGCAACCGGATATGCAGTCGCTGTTTACCCCCCAGAACTCTTTCGAAGCTGACTACCTCGAAAGCTACTCCCGATGATCCGCGCGCCGGTGTACCGGCTCTCCCCTGTTTTGGATGGCCTGCGCTTAAGGATAGTTGCTTATTCGGGAGGTAAAGGCGAGATACGTAATTAGTTGTGGCAGACCGTTCGTCTGCCACCGTGCGAGCCCGCGGGGGCCGGGGCTTGCACGTTACAAAAAAATTATTCGGACGTGCCTTGCGCTGTTTCCGCAGGGTAAGTCGTACGCCACAGCTCAAAACCGCCATCCATGCTGTACACGTCGGAAAAGCCCTGGCTGATCAGGTAGGCGGCGGCACCCTGGCTGGAATTGCCGTGGTAGCACACCACGACGGTCGGTGCGTCCAGATCGGCAGCCTGAATAAAGGCATGCAACGAATGATTGTCCAGATGCTTCGAGCCGCTGATGTGCAGCGCGGCAAAAGTAGCAGGGTCGCGGACATCAACCACCACAGCGCCTTGTTCGCGCAGGGCCTGTGCCTGTTCTGGGGGGATACGTTTGAATTCGCTCATGGCGGGCTCCTGTGGCTCGGCTGAAAGCGCAGTCTAGCGCTGGGCGCTGGCTGGCGTTTGTTCGCAAGTTCGTGGGGCGACTGGTGGCGTGGCAGCATGGCCATGCTCGTCGCATTTGCAGGACAGGCGTTCCCCGCTGTCGACATTCATCATCGTCAGGGCACCGCCCCAGACGCAACCAGTGTCGAGGGCAGAGATGCCCGGCTCGTCGCACTGGCCTTCAAGCGCGGCCCAGTGCCCGAATATGATTTTCACGCCCTTGGTCTTGCGTTCCTTGTGCTGGAACCAGGGTTTGTAGCCGGGTGGCGCAGTGCCCACGCCTTCCTTGCTCTTGAGGTCCAGCTTGCCTTGCGCCGTACAGAAACGCATGCGGGTGAAATAGTTGGTGATCACCCGAAGGCGCGTGATGCCCTGGAGATCGCTGTCCCATTTCGCCGGATCGTTGCCATACATGCCGTCGAGGTAGGGCGGCAGCAGATTATCGTCGCGCAACGCCGTCTCGACCTCGGCGGCGCATTTCAGGGCTTTGCGCAGCGACCATTGCGGCGGAATACCGGCATGCACCAGCGCAACGTTACGTTGCTCGTCGTAGTGCATGAGTTTTTGCTGGCGTAACCATTCCAGCAGTTCGGCGCAATCGGGGGCTTCGATAATCTCGCGAAGGGTATCGGTTTTCTTCAGGCGTTCGATGTTCTTCCCGGCGGCCAGCAAATGCAGGTCATGGTTGCCGAGCACGCACACCAGCGATTCGCGGATGCTGTAGAGGAAACGCAAGGTGTCCAGCGACTGCGGGCCACGGTTGACCAGATCGCCCACCAGCCACAGACGATCCTTTGCCGGATCGAACGCGACTTTTTTTAGCAGACATTGCAGGGCTTCAAGGCAGCCTTGAAGGTCGCCAACGGCGTACGTTGCCATCAGTGCAGGGCTCCGGGCACCGCCAGGCGGAATGGAGCGATGATGGCATCAAAATGTTTGCCGTCGTCGGCGATCATTTCGTAAGTGCCTTGCATCGTGCCGACCTTGGAGGTCATGACGGTGCCGCTGCTGTAGGTGTGGCTCTTGCCCGGTTCGATCAACGGTTGCTGGCCAACAACGCCCGCACCGCGAACCTCTTCGACATGCCCGTCGCCATCGGTAATGACCCAGTGCCGTGACAGCAACTTGGCCGGCAGCTCGCCGTTGTTCTGCACAGTAATGGTGTAGGCGAAGGCAAAGCGGTCTTGCTCGGGTTGCGATTGTTCTGCCAGATAGCGGGTGACGACGCTGACGTCGACCTGATAACGAGGATCGGACATGCGAGAGGCCTTAAAAACGAAGCGGGACGCGGGGCGTAGCTGATTGAATTCAGTCTAGGCCAAGTACCGGGTAGTAAACCAGACATGGGCGCTGGTGTCCTACCCGATAACGCTCGTCGCCTGTCAGTCGACGGCGGGGGAGTGCGGAACTTGTTCACTGAGCTTGTCGGCCAGGCGCACGAAAGCGGCAAGGTCGAGCTGCTCTGGACGAAGGCTGCCGTCGACTCCGGCTGCGGTGATTTCGTCGTTGCTCAGCAGCAATTTCAGGGTGTTGCGCAGGGTCTTGCGGCGCTGGTTGAAGGCTTCGCGCACCACTCGCTCCAGCAGTTTGTGATCCTTGGCCGGGTGCGGCAGGACTGTGTGAGGCACCAGGCGCACGATCGCCGAATCGACTTTCGGAGGCGGGTTAAACGCGCCCGGGCCGACGTTGAACAGGTGTTCTACACGGCAGTGATACTGAACCATGATCGACAGGCGACCCCAGTCACCGCCGCCCGGGCCTGCCGCCATGCGCTCGACCACTTCCTTTTGCAGCATGAAGTGCATGTCGCGAATCAGGCTGGCGTTATGCAGCAAGTGAAAGATCAGCGGCGTAGAGATGTTGTACGGCAGGTTGCCGACGACCCGAAGGCTGCCCGGCGCTGCGTTCAGGCTGTTGAAGTCGAACTTCAGCGCGTCACCCTGATGCAGGTTGAAATTGCTCTTGCCGGCGAACTGCTGATTGAGGATCGGAATCAGGTCCTTGTCCAGCTCCACCACGTCCAGTTGCGCGCCGCTGCCGAGCAGGCCTTGGGTCAACGCACCCTGGCCCGGGCCGATTTCCAGCAGACGGTCCTCAGGCTTGGCGTGGATGGAACGCAGGATGCGGTCGATAACGCCGGCATCGTGCAGGAAGTTCTGGCCGAAACGCTTGCGCGCCCGGTGTTGGTAATGCTCGGTCATAAACGGGTCTCGGCCATCTGGTAGGCGGTTTCCAGGGCGACTTGAAGGCTGCCGGTGTCGATGTTGCCGCTGCCGGCCAGATCCAGGGCGGTGCCGTGGTCGACTGACGTGCGGATGATCGGCAAGCCCAGGGTCACGTTGACTGCCGCGCCGAAGCCTTTGTATTTCAGCACAGGCAGGCCCTGGTCGTGGTACATCGCCAGCACCGCGTCGCAGTGCTCCAGATATTTTGGGGTAAACAGAGTGTCGGCGGGCAGGGGGCCGCGAAGGTCCATGCCCTCGCCGCGCAGGCGCTCTAATGTAGGTTCGATGATGTCGATTTCTTCATGGCCCAGGTGTCCGCCTTCACCGGCGTGCGGGTTTAGTCCGCAAACCAGGATACGTGGCTGGGCGATGCCGAATTTTTGTTGCAGATCGGTGTGCAGGATGCGTGTGACCCGTTCCAGACGCTCTGGCGTGATCGCATCGGCAATCTCCCGAAGGGGCAGGTGAGTGGTGACCAGCGCCACGCGCAAACCGCGGGTGGCAAGCATCATCACCACTTGCGCGGTATGGGTCAGGTCAGCAAGAAATTCGGTGTGTCCGGAGAAGGCAATCCCGGATTCATTGATCACGCCTTTGTGCACAGGGGCGGTGATCATGCCGGCAAAATGCCCGTCCAGGCAGCCTTGGCCCGCACGGGTCAGGGTTTCCAGAACGAAAGCCGCATTGGCCTTGTCCAGTTGCCCGGCGCTGACCGGTGCATTAAGCGGTGTATCCCAGACGTACAGGCTGTTGGCGGGTGCCGGAACATCCGGCCAGCTGTCCGGCGTAACCGTCAGCAAATCGACGACCACACCCAGCTGCGCGGCCCGCTCAAGGAGCAGGTCGCGGCTGGTAATGGCAATCAGGGGGTGCGGCTGGGCTTGCGAGGCGAGCAGCAGGCACAGGTCAGGGCCTATGCCGGCCGGTTCGCCGGGTGTCAGCGCGAAACGCTTGGGTTTCACTGCGCTGCCTGGTCTGCACCAGGGAGTTTGATCTCTACGTACGCTTCGTCACGGATCTGACGCAGCCAGGTTTGCAGCTCTTCGTCGTATTTGCGGTTACGCAGTACGGTCATCGCTTGCTGCTCACGGGCCTGGCTGGTGCTGTCGGTGGCGCGGCGGCCAAGGACTTCCAGAACGTGCCAGCCGTATTGGGTCTGGAATGGCTTGGACAGCTGACCTTGCGGGGTCTTGGCCATCACTTCGCGGAATTCAGGCACCAATGCATTCGGGTCGATCCAGTTCAGGTCGCCACCGTTGAGGGCGGAACCCGGATCTTCCGAGAAGCTTTTCGCCAGCTCGCTGAAATCTTCGCCCGCTTCGATACGGGTGTAGAGCGACTGGGCCAGGGCCTTGGTTTTCGCTTCGTCGCGGATCGGGCTCGGTTTCACCAGGATGTGACGCACGTGCACTTCGTCACGCGTCTGGGTCTCGCCGCCACGCTTGTCGAGGATCTTCAGGATGATGAAGCCGCCCGGCGTACGCATTGGCTGGGTGATGTCGCCAACCGTCATGGTGCTCAGCAGGCGATCGAACGGAGGAGGCAGTTGAGCGGCTTTGCGCCAGCCCATGTCGCCGCCTTCCAGTGCGGTTTCGCTGGCGGATTTGGCGATTGCCAACTGACCGAAGTCAGCGCCTTGCTTGAGTTGCTGGTAAACCGCATCAGCCTGTTTGGCCGCATTCTGAATCGCGTCGGAGTTGGCGCTTTCCGGCGTAGGGATCAGGATGTTGGCCAGGCGGAATTCTTCCGACAGCTGCATTTTGCCGAGGTCGGAAGCCAGGAAGTTCTTCACTTCCTGTTCAGATACCTGGATGCGCTCTGCCACCCGACGCTGACGCACACGGCTGATGATCATTTCGCGACGGATCTGTTCGCGGGCGTCGTCGTAAGACAGACCGTCGCGAGTCAGGGCGGCGCGGAATTGATCAAGCGACATGTTATTGCGCTGGGCAATGGTGCCGACGGCCTGGTTCAGTTCTTCATCGGTGATGCGGATGCCGGAACGCTCGCCGATCTGCAATTGCAGGTTTTCGACGATCAGACGCTCAAGTACCTGCTGGTCCAGCACGCCGGCAGGAGGTACTGCGGCACCGCGCTTGGCGATGGTTTGCTGAACTTCATGAACACGCTGGTCCAGTTGGCTCTGCATGACCACGTCGTTGTCGACGATGGCCACCACTTTATCGATGGACTGTACTGCGGCGTTCGCCGCAGTACCCAGGAACAGCGCGCCCAGCACTAGCGGGCGCAGACAATCAGAAAGCTTGGTCTTCACGTTCACGATAACCTTGGATGCCTTTGTCGAGGAAGCTCTCTACTTTGGCGCCGGTGAGGCCGCCGAGTCCCTTCAGAACAATTTGTAGGAAGATGCCGTGGTCGCCTTTTTCGTTTTCAGGGGCGTTCTGACTGAATTCGTCATAGGAAACCCAGTAACGGTTGATCAGGCGCAGTTTCCAGCAGCAGTTGTCGTACTCGAAACCACCGAAGGCTTCCAGGGTACGGTTGCGGTTGTAGTCGTACTGCCAGCGGCTGATAGCGTTCCATTGCGGCACGATCGGCCAGATCACCGAGAAGTCGTGCTGTTCGATCTTGTAGTAGTCCTTCACGTAGTTAGGCTGGCCAGGGGTGCCATAGTCACCGCCGCCTACCGACCACTTACCGGTGTTCTGGTCATAACGGACCTGGTCATTACGATAGCGATAGCCGGCGTTGATGACCTTGTTCGGGTTGTCTTCAGGCTGGTAGTGGAACATCGCGCTGCCTGAGCGAGGGCTGCGGCTGTCCGGGTCCCAGTTGTAGTCGGCCGTGGTGCGCCAATCGCGGTTCCAGCGATATTCGTATTCCAGCGCATACGGTGAAACGTTGGAGTGCGCGTCGTCGCGGGTTTTTGCATCGATACCCGGCAACTGGACTTCGCGGTCCTTGAAGTACAACGCCTGGCCAACACTGATCCGTTGACGTTCGAAACCGTCTTCTTCGATCCAGCGGTTGGTAACGCCCAGGGACAGCTTGTTCTCGTCGCCGACACGGTCGGAGCCGGAAAAACGGTTGTCACGGAACAGCGACGCATAGTTGAAGGTGTATTCGCCGGTGTCGAAAACCGGAATGTCTTCCTGATTTTCTTCTGGAACGTAGAGGTAGTACAGACGCGGTTCCAGGGTCTGGCGATAGTTCTTGCCGAACCATTGGGTATTGCGATCGAAGTACAGGCCACTGTCGATGCTGGCGATCGGCACGCCGCGGTTCTGATTGCGGCTGAACGTACCGTTGACGTTGTCGGTACCCGTTGCCGCAGCGAAATTCTCCTGGGCAACGATTTGATCCTTGCCGGTGCGGTCCAGATCAAGATCGTACTGGGTGTACTGGTATTTGAGCGATGGCTTGATGAAGCCATAGGTCCAGTCCAGCGGAAGGCTGACCCCCGGCTTGAGGTTCAGACGGTTGCCGTTGGCGCGAGCCAGGCCAGCGACGTTGTTATCAAGACGGGACTCGGCGGTGCCGTCTTCATTGATGAAGTCCCCGTCCTTCAGGTCGCGATCGAACCGTACTAGCTCGGTTTCGTAATCGAAATCCAGGCCGGCTGGATGCGTGGGCAGCTGGCCGTTGAAGGTGATCTGCGGCAAGCGATCATACGGCGTGATGTTCGTAACGGTTGCCAGTTGATAAGCCTGGGCGTTCAGCGTTGCGGTGTAGCTGTCGCCACGGTAGCTGACCAAACCCTGCTGATTCACATAGTCAGCGCTTTTCACGCCGATCTGGTCAGTTTCCAGGTCCTGGAAGTAGTAAGGATCGCTGATTTTTGTGTAGTCCACTTTCGTGAATACACGCGAATCCAGACCGCCCTTGTGCTGCCAGTTATACATGTAGCGGTTTTTCTGGTAGTCGGTCTGATTGCTGCGATCAGTGTCTTCGTCGTTGAGGTACGCTGCGCCGAACTGACCTTCACTGGACTTGGTCAGGTAGCGGAATTCGCCTTCCATCAACAAACCGTGCTTGGCCATGTAACGCGGATACAACGTGGCATCGTAATTCGGCGCCAGGTTGAAGTAGTACGGTGTTACCAGCATGAAGCCGGTATCGCTGCCGGTGCCGATAGTCGGCGGCAGGAAGCCGGACTGGCGACGGTCATCGATCGGGAAGTAGATGTATGGCGTGTACAGGACTGGAATGTCCTTGACCCGCAGTGTCACGTTGGTCGCGGTGCCGAAGCCGGTCGCCGGGTTCAAGGTGATGTTGTTGCCCTTGAGCTGCCAGGCGTTGCTGTTCGGTTCGCACGTGGTGTACGTACCATCCTTGAGACGGATGATCGCGTTTTCTGCACGTTTGGCGTACAGCGCGTTACCGCGGATACGGGACTTGTGCATCACGTATTCGGCGTTATCGACCTTGGCTTCACCGGTATCGAGCTGCACGTCGGCGTGGTCGCCCACGATCAGCGCGCCGTTGTCGCGAATGCGCACGTTGCCGCTCAGTTCGCCACGGCTTTCAGCCTGGTACAGGTTCGCTTCGTCGGCTTCGACCTGCATGCTGCCCTGACGCATGACGACGTCACCGGCCAGGGTCGCAACTTGCTCATCCTGCTTATAGCGGGAAGCTTTGGCGCCGATAAAGGTTGGAGCGTCGCTTTTATTCGTCTTGTCATTCATGCCAGGACGAATTGGTTCGATATAGGAACCAGAGCAGTAAGGACCAGTCTCGGCCAGTTGCGCTGCCGTGAGGTTCTCGCGCGGAACCCAGTCGAGGTGACTGTAGTCTGCACTACGCGACTTCAGGCCGCGGCCTTTGGACTCGGTAACCAGCACGGGTTTGGCGCCGGTGTCTTCACTGGTGCCACTCTCGGTCGCAGGTTCGCCGGTGGCGGAAACTGCGCTGCCGTCATGGACGGGACGCGGAGGCAATGCCGCCGCTGGCGCTTTTGGCGCACAGTCCCAGGCACCCGAAGCAGAGACTGAGCAGTCATACTGTTCCGCGGCGACCACGAATGAAGTGGCTAGAGGTTGCAGGGCCAGCAGACTGCCGGTAACCAACAACGGAAATTTTTTACGAAACGCGGGGGATTTCAATGCCATCTTATTAGTCCGGGCTTCCTGCGTGCCATCTGCCCGCGGTGTGGGCCGCACGCCTCTCGATGGTCTGAAAAAGATGCTGGATAATAAAGCATGACCCGCTTGACGGCTAGCGCCGTCGGAGACCCTTGCAATGCCTGACCAAGATGTACGTTTGCAACACCTGAAAGTTTGGCTCGATGAGCAGTTGGCAATCCTCTTTGCAGAACAGGGTTGGGGTGCCGTACCCCCGGCCACGTTGACCGCGGCCAGTAGCGACGCGAGTTTTCGGCGCTATTTCCGCTGGGAAGGCGAGGGCCGCAGCTTCGTCGTGATGGATGCACCACCGCCCCAGGAAAACTGCAAACCCTTCGTGGATATCGCCTTTTTGCTGGCGAAATCCGGAATAAATGTGCCGAAAATTTATGCCGAAGATCTCGAACGCGGTTTTCTTTTGCTCAATGACCTGGGCAACAAGACGTATCTGGACGTAATCGACAGCGAAAATGCCGACGATTTGTTCAAGGATGCCCTGCAGGCATTGCTGGCTTTTCAGCAATTGCCGATGGTCGCACCGTTACCGAGTTATGACGTGGCATTGCTGCGTCGCGAGCTGGAACTGTTCCCCGAGTGGTACGTGAAACGCGAGTTGGGCATCGAGTTCGATTCCGCACAACAAATGCTCTGGCAGAACGTGACCGAGTTGCTGATCGACAGCGCCCTGGCCCAGCCAAAAGTGCTGGTGCACCGCGACTACATGCCACGCAACCTGATGCTCAGCGAGCCGAATCCTGGCGTGCTGGACTTCCAGGACGCGGTCTATGGCCCAGTGACCTATGACGTGACCTGCCTGTTCAAGGACGCGTTCCTCAGCTGGCCCGAAGAACGTGTGTACGCCTGGCTGGAAGATTACTGGCAACAAGCGGGTGCGCTCGGCATTCCCGTGCAGCCTGATTTCGAAGACTTCCTGCGCGCCAGCGACCTGATGGGCGTGCAGCGCCACCTGAAAGTGATTGGCATCTTCGCCCGCATTTGCCATCGCGACGGCAAGCCGCGCTACCTGGCTGATGTGCCGCGCTTCTTTGCTTATATAGAAGCGGTGGTCGCCCGTCGTCCTGAACTGGCTGAGCTGGATGTGTTGCTGCTGAGCCTGCGCGCCGGAGCCCATGCATGAAGGCGATGATTCTGGCGGCAGGCAAAGGCGAGCGCATGCGCCCGCTGACCCTGACCACACCCAAACCGCTGGTTCGTGCCGGCGGCGTGCCGTTGATCGAGTACCACTTGAAAGCCCTGGCGAGCGCCGGGTTTACCGAGATCGTGATCAATCACGCCTGGCTGGGTCAGCAGATCGAAAGTTACCTGGGTGACGGTTCGCAATACGGCTTGCGTATTCAGTACTCGCCAGAAGGCGAGCCACTGGAAACCGGCGGCGGCATCTTTCGTGCGCTGCCGTTGCTGGGCGATGACGCTTTCCTGGTGGTCAATGGTGATATCTGGACTGACTACGACTTCAGCGTGCTGCATCAACCCATCGTCGGGTTGGCGCATCTGGTGTTGGCGGACAACCCGGCCCATCACCCGACCGGCGATTTCACCCTGGCCGACGGGCAAGTACGTGACGGTCAGCCCGATACCGCGAACCTGACTTACAGCGGCATTGCCGTGCTGCATCCGCAGTTGTTCGACGGTTGCTCGGCCGGAGCCTTCAAACTGGCACCATTGCTGCGCAAAGCCATGGCCGATGGACAGGTCACCGGCGAACGCCTGAACGGGCACTGGGTGGATGTCGGTACGCACGAACGCCTGGCCGAAGTTGAAACCCTGATAGAAGCGAGACGCTGACATGTTGTGGCCAGGGACTCTGATTGGAGCCGGAGCGGGCTTTGCCATAGCCAGCATTCCGGGGGCCATGCTCGGCGCTTTATTGGGACAGGCGCTGGATCGGCGCTTGCACCTGCAAAGCTGGGGGCATTTACGTGAAAAGCTCGGCGGTCGCCCGATGCTGCGCAACGATGAGCTGTTGTTCGTGTTGCTGGGGCGGCTGGCCAAGAGCGACGGGCGCGTGGGAGAGGGACATATCCAGCAGGCGCGCCAGGAAATGCACGCGCTGGAGATGACCGAGCCGGCAAGGCGCCGGGCGATTGCTGCATTCAATCGCGGCAAGTCCGGCAACGACCGGTTACGCGGCTATCTGCGTCGCTTGAGCGCTCAGCCCCATGCAGCGGAAGGCGTGTTGCGCGCATGTTGGCGGATGGTCTGGGCCGATGGCCGTGCGGGCAATGCCGAGCGTGAACTGATTGCGCAATGGGGCAAGTGGCTGGGCTGGAACCGACATCAGGTGCAGGCGCTCGCGGCGGACTATGAGCCACATCTGCGGCCGCCAGTCAGCAGTGCCCTGACTTATCAAGATGCCTTGCGGCTTTTGGGGGTGTCGGCAACCAGCGAGCCGGCGCAGATCAAGCGTGCCTATCGACGCCTGCTCAGTCGTCATCACCCGGACAAGATAGCCGGCAGCGGTGCGACGGCGTTGCAGGTGCGTGAGGCGACTGACAAGACTCGCGAACTGCATACGGCGTACAGTTTGATACGTGAGCGGCGGGATTTTCGGTAGCGGTAAAGAAATGTGTTGTCTGTAAGCCCCATATCGCGAGCAGGCTCACTCCCACACTTGATCCCGGTTGCACACACATTCTGTGTCCAGTGAAGATCAAATGTGGGAGTGAGCCTGCTCGCGATGGGGGCGACGCGGTCTGTCAGTCCGCCGCCTTCTGCGGATTCAACCACCCGCGTACCCGGCGCACCAGCTGCTCTTGCTCAGCCTTGGCATTACCGGGCAACGCCTTGAGCGATACCTGGCTGAACGCCGAAGTCTTCAAGCGTTTGCTGGCCTGCATCCGCTCCAGCGCTGCATTGCGATCCAGCGGTTTATCCATATAGAAAATATCGACGGTCGGCAGCTTCAACGTTGGCGTCAATTGCGCCAGTTCGGGTTTCGCCGCAGCGGGTGTCTGCACCGCCACCATCACAAACTTCTCCACTTGCGACGGCTGCTTCTCGCTCAGATAACGCGCAGCCCAGTAAGCGCCGGTGCCATGGCCCAGCACGACGATGCTGCGAGCGCTTTGCTGTTCGGCATAAGCGACGGCAGCGTCAATCCGCGCAAAGATTCGATCGGCGTCAGCCTTCGCTTGCTCTTCTGTGGTTTCGGCGATGGCCTTGTCGGCAACTTCCGCTTCGCCACCAGCGGCTTGTTCGATGGGTGCTGCCGTGGTCGAGTCCTTGCTGCCGGTTTCCGGCGCCTTGAGCGTTGGCGGCATTTCCACGACGCGTGGCGCAATGGCATCGCTTTGCAGGTCCGGCAAGGTGATACTCAGGCTGCTCCACTTCGCGTCGGGCAATTTGTTGCGCAACGGGCCGATTGCTTGCGGCCAGTCAACGGTTTCACCTGCGCCCGGGATGATAATCACCGCGCCTTTGGGCTCGGCGGTGTTGGCCGGTTTCCACAAGGCAAGAAAAGTGTCGGCACCGGCTTGCAGTTGTTGCTGTTCCTGCGCCGGGATTTTTCGCTCAAGTGCTGTCGCTTCTTCCTGACTACGCTCAAGCAGTGGCTGGCGTTCGACCGGTTTTTCTTCCGCGGGTTTTTCCGCAGCGGCAGGTGCCGGATCGGCCGCCTCGACGGAAAAGGCACAAGGCAGGATCAGCGACAGGCACAATGCTGGCAGTGCCAGGCGGTAGACAGGGGGCATCGGATATTCCAGGCCAGAAGTTATTCCGGCAGCCTAATGGGTTGGTCAGTATTTGTCAGTGTGTGAGACTTCAATGATGCGTTTTCGCTGCCTGTGGGTTATCGGCTGTTTGTGGTTTCCCTTGATCAGTTGGGCGGCTTCCGCGCCACCGACGCACGTCGCACCCTTGTCGCCCAAGCAGCAACAGTGGCTGGCAGACCATGGCGAATTGCGCGTGGGGCTGGTGTTGCAGGCACCGTACGCGCAATACGATCGCCGCTTGCAGCGCTTGTCCGGGGTGAATGTCGAGTTGATGAAATGGCTGGCAAAGGCTCTCAAGGTCGAGCTGAGCTGGCGTAATTTTCCTGACCTTGAGCAATTGGAAGCCGCCGCACGCGAGGGCGAAATCGACATCGCCCCCGGGCTGACCCAAACCCCTGCGGGACTGCGACTCTGGCAATTCTCCGACCCTTACATGCGGGTGCCGCAACTGGTGGTCAGCGACCAGAAAAGCACCGGTGTTGTAGAGCTGGAAAAACTCGACAGCCAAACCCGTGTCGCGGTGCGCATGCCCAGTGCGACGGCCGACTATCTGCGCGGCAACTATCCCCATCTGAACCTGCAAGGCGTCCCGATGGAGCGCCAGGCATTGCAGCTATTGCTGAGCCAGCAGGCCGGTTACGCCGTGGTCGATGAAGCGCAATTGGGGCGTCTGTCTGTCGAGCCTGAGTTCGCCGGGCTTGTCGTGGTGGGCGACATCGGCTTGCCGCAATTGCTGCGTGTGGCCACACGCCGGGACTTGCCGGAACTGGCCGGCATCGTCGAAAGCGCACTGCGGGCGATCCCGGCCAAGGACCTGGAGCACCTGCACAACCAATGGCTGCAACCGAAATACCCGCGCCTGACCGAGTCCCCGGGATTCTGGCAAAACCTCTGCCTGCTGATGGCGGTGCTGATGCTGAGCAGCATGGCCATCGTGTTCTGGCAACGCCGCCAGCAGCACAGTCTGGAGCAGCGTCTATTGGCTGCCCGCGAAGACATTGCCCTGCGCGAGGCCAGTGAAGAGGCATTGCGCCTGACGCAGTTCTCCATCGATCAAAGCACCGTCGGCATCCTTTGGGTCAACTGGGACAGCCACGTGCGCTACGCCAATCGCGCGGCGGAAACCATGCTCGGTTATCCGTCAGGCGGAATCATCGATCGGCCATTGATCGACTTCGAGCCGGGCCTGCACATGGACCGCTGGCTGAACCTGTGGAAGCGCGCCCGGGCCAGCGAAGAGGGGCCGCAAAGTTTCGAAACCAACTGTGTACGGGCCGATGGCAGCATCCTGCCGACCGATGTCTCGTTGAGCTTCATGCGCTTTCGCGGCGGTGAATACCTGGTGGTCTATCTCAACGACGTCACCGAGCGTCGTCGCGCCTTGGCCGCGTTGCAGGAAAGCGAAGCGCGGTTACAGGGGATTGCCGCCAACGTTCCCGGATTGGTCTTCCGCCTGGAACGGGCTCCGGTGACAGGGCAGATCGACTTTGCCTACATCAGTGAAGGCAGCGAGAGTCTGGTGGGCTACTCGCCGGCGACCCTGGCCCATCGCGACAAAGGCCTGCGCAGTCTGGTGCATCCGGACGACAAGGCCAGCTATCACCAGACTCAGGACCACGCGCTGGATACGGACAGTGACTGGTCGTGGCAGGGGCGAATACTCACCCGTTCGGGTGAGCAACGCTGGGCCGAGATCAAGGCCATCACCCGCCGGCTCGAAGACGGCGCCTACGTTTGGGACGGGATTGTCTGGGACATCAGCGAGAGCAAGCGTATCGAACTGGAATTGGCCAGCTCCCGCGAACAACTGCGTGAGCTGTCCGCTCACCTGGAGAGCGTGCGGGAAGAGGAGAAAGCGCGCATCGCCCGGGAAGTGCACGATGAGTTGGGTCAGATGTTGACCGTGCTCAAACTGGAAACTTCCATGTGCGAATTGGCCTACGCTCAGCTCGACCCCGGTCTGAATGAACGGTTGAACAGCATGAAACGGCTGATTGCTCAACTGTTCCAGCTGGTGCGCGATGTGGCGACCGCGTTGCGCCCGCCGATTCTCGATGCCGGGATCGCCTCGGCCATCGAGTGGCAGGCCCGGCGCTTCGAGTCGCGCACGCAGATTCCGTGTCTGGTGCAGGTGCCGGAAAATCTGCCGGTGCTCAGTGACGCCAAGGCAATCGGTCTGTTCCGGATCCTTCAGGAAGCGCTGACCAATGTCATGCGCCATGCCCAGGCGCATACTGTTGAACTGACGCTGGCGCTGGAAGGCGACGAGTTGTGTCTGACGGTCAGTGATGATGGCGTAGGATTTGTCCCCGCTACCGGCAGGGCGACTTCCTTCGGGGTGGTCGGCATGCGCGAGCGGGTGTTGATCATGGGTGGGCAGTTGTCGCTGGAGAGTGAGCCGGGGGAGGGCACGACGTTGAGTGTGCGAGTACCGGTGAATGAGGCCTGAGGTATTTGTTGTCTGTACTGACGCCTTCGCGAGCAGGCTCGCTCCCACATTGGATCTGCGGCGTTTACAAAACCCCTGTGGGAGCGAGCCTGCTCGCGAATGATCTTGAATCTGGAGAAACTTGTGATCCGTGTACTGGTAGCCGAAGACCACACCATCGTCCGTGAAGGCATCAAGCAATTGATTGGCCTGGCCAAGGACTTGCTGGTGGTAGGGGAGGCGAGCAATGGCGAGCAGTTGCTCGAGACCCTGCGGCATGTGCCCTGCGAAGTGGTGTTGCTGGACATCTCCATGCCGGGCGTCAATGGCCTGGAAGCGATCCCGCGGATTCGTGCGCTGAACAATCCGCCGGCCATCCTGGTGCTGTCGATGCACGACGAAGCGCAAATGGCCGCCCGGGCGCTGAAGGTTGGCGCTGCGGGTTACGCGACCAAGGACAGCGATCCGGCGCTGCTGCTGACGGCGATCCGCAAAGTCGCGGCGGGCGGTCGTTACATCGACCCGGACCTGGCCGACCGCATGGTCTTCGAAGTCGGCCTGACCGATTCGCGGCCGTTGCACTCGTTGCTGTCGGAGCGCGAATTCTCGGTATTCGAACGTCTGGCCCAGGGCGCCAACGTCAACGATATCGCCCAGCAACTGGCCCTGAGCAGCAAAACCATCAGCACCCACAAGGCGCGGTTGATGCAGAAACTCAACATCACCTCGCTGGCTGAACTGGTGAAGTACGCGATGGAACACAAACTCCTCTAAGGCCCACCGCCATCCCAATGTGGGAGCGAGCCTGCTCGCGATAGCGGTGTGTCAGTTGGCATAGCTTTGCCTGATTCACCGCTATCGCGAGCAGGCTC
>NZ_JBOFQE010000011.1:0-48097 GCF_051660785.1 Pseudomonas sp. | reverse complement strand
TGATTGGGTTGAATGCGGTATTGGTGAACGCCCCAAAACACCTGTGGGAGCTAGCCTGCTAGCGATGGCGCCATAACATTCAACATCTTGGTTGACTGTCACACCGCCATCGCGAGCAGGCTCACTCCCACATTTGATTGGGTTGAATGCGGTATTGGTGAACGCCCCAAAACACCTGTGGGAGCTAGCCTGCTAGCGATGGCGCCATAACATTCAACATCTTCGTTGACTGTCACACCGCCATCGCGAGCAGGCTCACTCCCACTTTTGATTGGGTTGAATGCGGTATTGGTGAACGCCCCAAAACACCTGTGGGAGCTAGCCTGCTAGCGATGGCGCCATAACATTCAACATCTTGGTTGACTGTCACACCGCCATCGCGAGCAGGCTCACTCCCACATTTGATGGGTTGAATGCGGTATTGGTGAACGCCCCAAAACACCTGTGGGAGCTAGCCTGCTCGCGATGGCGCCATAACATCAACAACTTCGTTGACTGTCACACCGCCATCGCGAGCAGGCTCACTTCCACACTTGATCGGGTTGAATGCGGTATTGGTGAACGCCCCAAAACACCTGTGGGAGCTAGCCTGCTAGCGATGGCGCCATAACATTCAACATCTTGGTTGACTGTCACACCGCCATCGCGAGCAGGCTCACTCCCACACTTGATCGGGTTGAATGCGGTATTGGTGAACGCCCCAAAACACCTGTGGGAGCTAGCCTGCTAGCGATGGCGCCATAACATTCAACATCTTCGTTGACTGTCACACCGCCATCGCGAGCAGGCTCACTCCCACAGGGGATCTCTGTTGGCCACAAGTACTGTGGCAAGGAGTCTGGGTTAGTTGTCGTACCCGAGGTTTGGCGCCAGCCAGCGTTCGGTCACGCTTAACTCCTGGCCCTTGCGCGACGTGTAGCTCTGCACCTGGTCCTTGTCGATCTTGCCTACCGCAAAGTATTGCGCTTGCGGGTGGGCGAAGTACCAGCCACTGACCGCTGCAGCCGGGAACATCGCGTAATGCTCGGTGAGGAACACGCCGCTGCGGCCGGCCTGCATCTCGCTGGCTTCAGGGTCGAGCAAGGCAAACAGGGTGCTTTTCTCGGTGTGATCCGGGCAGGCCGGGTAGCCAGGCGCCGGACGGATTCCGGTGTATTGCTCTTTGATCAGCGCCTCGTTGTCGAGGGTCTCGTCCTTGGCATAACCCCAGTGTTCCTTGCGGACCTGTTGGTGCAACCATTCGGCACACGCCTCGGCCAGGCGGTCGGCCAGGGCCTTGACCATGATCGAGTTGTAATCATCGCCAGCGTCTTGATAAGCCTTGGCCACTTCTTCGGCACCGATACCGGCGGTGGTGATAAAGCCACCCACGTAGTCGGTGATTTCGCTGTCCTTCGGCGCAACGAAGTCGGCCAAGGAGAAGTTCGGCTTGCCGTCGGTCTTGATGATCTGCTGGCGCAAGTGATGCAGCTTGGCAATCGGCTTACCGTCATCGCCGTAGACTTCGATGTCATCCTCACGCACCTGATTGGCTGGCCAGAAACCGAACACCGCACGCGCGCTGATGAGTTTCTCGTCGATCAGCTTGGCGAGCATTTCCTGGGCATCGGCGTACAGCGCGGTGGCGGCTTCACCGACCACTTCATCGGTGAGGATGCGCGGGAACTTGCCAGCCAGGTCCCAGGAAATAAAGAACGGCGTCCAGTCGATGTACTCGGCCAGGACTTTCAAGTCGATGTTGTCCAGCACACGGGAACCGGTGAAGGTCGGTTTGACCGGCGCGTAGCTGCTCCAGTCGAACTGCGGCTTCTTCGCGATGGCGGCCGGGTAGCTCAGGCGTTCGGTGCGGGCGCTGCGGTTGGCGGTGCGCTCGCGAACGTCGATGTACTCCAGGCGGGTCTTCTCGACGAACGCCGGTTTCAATTCCTTGGACAGCAACTGCGTCGCCACGCCCACGGCGCGGGAGGCGTCGGTGACGTAGATCACCGCATCGTTGCTGTACTTCGGCTCGATCTTCACCGCCGTGTGTGCCTTGGAGGTGGTCGCGCCACCGATCATCAACGGCAAATGGAAATCCTGACGCTGCATCTCGCGGGCCACGTGGACCATTTCATCCAGCGAAGGCGTGATCAGGCCGGACAGGCCAATGATGTCGCACTTCTGCTCCTTGGCCACCTGCAGGATCTTCTCCGCCGGCACCATCACGCCGAGGTCGACGATGTCATAGCCGTTGCAACCCAGCACCACGCCGACGATGTTCTTGCCGATGTCGTGCACGTCGCCTTTCACCGTGGCCATCAGGATCTTGCCCTTGGCTTCGGGCTTGTCGCCTTTTTCCAGCTCGATGAACGGGATCAAGTGGGCCACGGCCTGCTTCATCACGCGGGCGGATTTCACCACCTGCGGCAGGAACATTTTGCCGGCGCCGAACAGGTCGCCAACGATGTTCATGCCGGACATCAGTGGGCCTTCGATGACTTCGATCGGCCGGGCGAACGACTGACGGGATTCTTCGGTGTCTTCGACAATGTGCGTGGTGATGCCCTTGACCAGCGCATGTTCCAGACGCTTGTTGACCGGCCAGCCGCGCCATTCTTCGGTCTCGGCTTCCTTGACGCTGCCGTCGCCCTTGTACTTGTCGGCAATGGCGAGGAGGGCGTCGGTGCCTTCCGGGGTGCGGTTGAGCACCACGTCTTCCACAGCGTCACGCAGTTCGGCCGGGATCTGGTCGTAGATCTCCAGCTGACCGGCGTTGACGATACCCATGGTCAGTCCGTTGCGGATCGCATAGAGCAGGAACACCGAGTGAATCGCCTCACGCACCGGGTTGTTACCACGGAACGAGAACGACACGTTGGACACGCCGCCCGAGGTCAGCGCGTACGGCAGTTCGTCACGGATGTAGGCGCAGGCGTTGATGAAGTCTACGGCGTAGTTGTTGTGTTCTTCGATGCCGGTGGCCACGGCAAAAATGTTCGGGTCGAAGATGATGTCTTCCGGCGGGAAGCCGACTTCGTTGACCAGAATGTCGTAGGAGCGTTTGCAGATCTCTTTCTTGCGCGCTTCGGTGTCGGCTTGGCCGGCTTCGTCGAACGCCATTACCACGACTGCAGCGCCGTAGCGCTTGCACAGTTTGGCGTGGTGAATGAACTGCTCGACGCCTTCTTTCATGCTGATCGAGTTGACGATGCCCTTGCCCTGAATGCATTTCAGGCCGGCTTCGATCACTTCCCACTTGGAGGAGTCGATCATGATCGGCACGCGGGAGATGTCCGGTTCACCGGCAATCAGATTGAGGAAGGTCACCATCGCCTTCTTCGAATCGAGCATCCCTTCGTCCATGTTGATGTCGATCACCTGGGCGCCGGCTTCGACCTGTTGCAAAGCGACTTCCAGGGCTTCGGTGTAATTGTCTTCACGAATCAGGCGGGCGAACTTGGCGGAACCGGTGATGTTGGTGCGCTCGCCGACGTTGACGAACAGCGAGCTGCGGTCGATGGTGAATGGCTCCAGACCGGAGAGGCGGCAAGCCTTGGGAATGTCCGGAATCTCGCGCGGCGCATAACCGGCCACGGCTTTGGCGATGGCTTCGATGTGGCCCGGTGTGGTGCCGCAGCAGCCACCGACGATGTTGAGAAAGCCGCTTTGGGCGAATTCTTCGATGACTTTGGCGGTTTCCGACGGCAGTTCGTCGTACTCGCCGAATTCGTTCGGCAGGCCGGCGTTCGGGTGCGCCGAGACGTGGGTGCCGGCCTTGTTTGACAGCTCTTCCAGGTACGGACGCAACTCGCTGGCACCGAGGGCGCAGTTCAGGCCGACGGAAATCGGCTTGGCGTGGGCCACCGAGTTCCAGAACGCTTCGGTGGTCTGGCCGGAAAGAGTACGGCCGGAGGCGTCGGTGATGGTGCCGGAAATCATGATCGGCAATTCGACGCCCAGTACTTCGTAAACCCCTTGCACGGCGAAGATCGCGGCTTTGGCGTTCAAGGTGTCGAAAATGGTTTCGATCAGAATCAGGTCGGCACCGCCTTCGATCAGGCCTTTGGTCGCCTCGGTGTAGTTCTCCACCAGCTCATCGAACGTCACGTTGCGGTAGCCGGGGTTGTTCACGTCCGGTGACAGCGAGCAGGTGCGGCTGGTCGGGCCGAGCACGCCGGCGACAAAGCGTGGTTTGTCCGGGTTCTCGAGGGTTTTCGCATCGGCGACCTTGCGCGCCAGGCGGGCACCTTCTACGTTCAGTTCGTAGGCGAGTTCTTCCATGCCGTAATCGGCCATGGAAATCCGGGTGGCGTTGAAGGTGTTGGTTTCCAGAATGTCGGCGCCGGCATCCAGGTAGGCTTTCTCGATGCCACCGATCACGTCCGGGCGCGTCAGCACCAACAGATCGTTGTTGCCTTTGACGTCGCTTGGCCAGTCAGCAAAGCGTTTGCCACGATAATCCTGCTCTTCGAGCTTGTAGCTCTGGATCATCGTGCCCATGCCGCCATCGAGAATCAGAATGCGCTCTTTGAGGGCGTGCTTGAGAGCTTGAAGGCGAACACTGCGATCGGACATTGGGACTACTCGAAAAGACCATGACGAAGGGCCGGGATGATAGCAAACCTGTGCTGTTTTAGAGCATGTCCCGGTTTTGCATGAATATCGCTCATGTTGATGCCAGTGCCGGACCGGTAGAATCGCGGCGTTTTTTCAGGATCAGGACCAGGGACATGTCGTATCGCGTCATCACCAGCATTTTTATGCTGCTTTTAAGCTGGGATGTCGTTGCGCAAGACGCGGCCGTTGCCCCTGCCATTTCCTACAGCCGGGACATTCAGCCGATCTTCACTGAAAAGTGCGTGGCTTGCCATGCCTGCTACGACTCTGCCTGTCAGCTCAATCTGGGCAGCGGCGAAGGCGTAGCGCGTGGTGCGACCAAAACTCCGGTCTACGACGGCGAACGCAGTCAGGCCGCTGCGCCGACCCGGCTGTTTTATGACGCCTTCGGCAAACGCGCCTGGCAGCAGAAGGGCTTCTACTCGGTGCTCGACGCCCAAGGCAGCCAGGCCGCGCTGATGGCGCGAATGCTGGAGCTGGGCCACAAAACGCCGCTGACGCCCAACGCCAAACTGCCGGAAGACATTGTTCTGGGCCTGAACCGGGAAAACATGTGCGCCATGCCGGCAGAGTTCGGCGGCTACGCCAGTACCCACCCGAAAGAAGGCATGCCGCTGGCGGTCACCGGCCTGACCGACCAGCAATACCAGACGCTGCAACGCTGGCTGGCCTCGGGTGCACCCATCGATGAGCAAGGCCTGGTCCCGAGCGCCAAGGAAACCTTGCAGGTGGTGCAGTGGGAAAATCTGCTCAACGCCCCGGGCGCACGGCAAAGTCTGGTGGGCCGCTGGTTGTTCGAGCATTGGTTCCTCGCCCATATCTATTTCAAGGACGGCGAACCGGGGCATTTCTTCCAGTGGGTGCGCTCGCGGACCCCGACCGGGCAGCCTATCGACCTGATCAATACCCGACGTCCGAACGACGATCCAGGCACTCAGGTGTATTACCGTTTGTGGCCGGTGCAAGGCGTGATCGTGCACAAGACCCACATCACCTATCCGCTGAGCGCGGCGAAAATGGCACGCATCAAAAGCCTCTTTTATAACGGCAACTGGCAGGTCGACGCCTTGCCGGGGTACGGGCCGGAACGACGGGCCAATCCGTTCACCACGTTCGAAGCGATCCCGGCGCAGGCGCGTTATCAGTTCATGCTTGATAACGCCGAATACTTCGTGCGCACCTTCATTCGCGGCCCGGTCTGCCGCGGTCAGATCGCCACCGATGTGATCCGCGATAACTTCTGGGCGCTGTTCCAGGCGCCGGAACACGACCTCTATATCACCGACCCGAACTATCGCGGCCAGGCCACGCCGTTGTTGGCCATGCCGGGGCAGAATGACGACGTCGGCAGCGTGCTGAGCCTGTGGCATGACTACCGAAACAAGCGCAATGAGTACGAAGCGCTGCGCCGGGACAACTACGCCGATCTACCTGCGCCGAGTTGGTCGACCCTGTGGGCGGGCAATGACAACGCGCTGCTGAGCATCTTTCGGCATTTCGACAGTGCTTCGGTGAACAAGGGCCTGATCGGCGACGTGCCGCAAACCCTGTGGCTGTTCGACTTTCCACTGCTGGAGCGCACGTATTATCAGTTGGCGGTCAACTTCGACGTGTTCGGCAACGTGTCTCACCAAGCGCAGACGCGGCTGTACTTCGACCTGATCCGCAACGGTGCCGAGCAAAATTTCCTGCGCCTGATGCCGGCCGATTCCCGAGACGATTACCTCGACGATTGGTATCAGAGCGGCGGCCAATTCAAGATGTGGCTGGATTACGAGGCCATCGACAACGACAAGCCGACGGCGCTGAAACTCGACGAGAAAGACCCGAAGCGCGACTTCGCCATGCAGTTGCTGGCCCGTTACGGCGAGCTCAATGCCAGGCCCGATCCGATCAATCGTTGCGAAGGTGCTTATTGCTCGCGGCCGAATATCGACCCGGACTTGCAGAGTGCCGAGCAGGCGCTCAGTCGTCTGACTTCACGCCCGGCGGCGGGTTTGAAGGTCATCGATCAATTGCCGGAAGCGACCATGCTGCGCATCGAAACCGCTGGCGGCAAGCGCGAGGTCTACAGCCTGTTGCGCAACCGCGCGCATAGCAATGTGGCGTTCCTGCTCGGTGAATCGCTGCGCTATCAGCCGGGACTCGATACGTTGACCATTTTCCCGGGTGTGCTCAGCAGCTATCCGAATTTCATGTTCAACATTCCCGCCGACCAGGTGCCGGCGTTCGTCGATGCGATGGAAAATGCCAAGGACGCGCACCGTTTCGAGAAAATCGTCGATCGTTGGGGCATTCGCCGCAGCCATCCGCAGTTCTGGTTTTACTTCCACGACCTGAGTCGCTACCTCCACGAAACCGAGCCGGTGGAAGAGGGCGTGCTGGACATGAACCGGTACGAGAATCTTTGATCGACCTTTAAGGGTGGGCAGGTGTCGGATTTCATAGGCACTGCCAATCCCCTGTGGGAGCGAGCCTGCTCGCGATAGCGGTGTTTCAGGCAAATCAATGTCGACTGACACGCAGCCATCGCGAGCAGGCTCGCTCCCACAGGGGATGTGTGGTGATTTGGAGATTAGCGATCGGAGGGCCGCCCATGTTGATTTCAGTACAGGCACTGCGCGCCATCGCGGCCTGGACGGTGGTCTGCCACCACTTCATGCAGATTTTCTTCGACTTCAAGGCCCGTGGCCCGGTGGGGCAGATGTTCATCGACAAGGGCGCGGTGGGCGTCGACATTTTCTTCGTCATCAGCGGTCTGGTGATCTTCCTGTCCACTGAAGGAAAATCGCTGCCGCCGATGCGGTTTCTGTTGTACCGCCTGTTTCGAATCGTTCCAGCGTACTGGCTCTACACGGTATTGATGGCACTGGTGGTCGTGTTCGCAAAGCCTGTGTTGCCGGACCAGACCGTCGACTGGTCGCATTTCCTGCTGTCGCTGTTGTTTATTCCCACGGAAAATCCCGGCGGCTACGGGATTTATCCGACGCTTAATGTCGGCTGGACGCTGAACTACGAAATGCTCTTTTATGTGCTGTTTGCCTGGGCATTGTTGTTCCGCTTGCAGGTTCGGCTGCTGATCGTAGCGGCGCTGCTGTTTGCGGTGTGCCAGGCGTGGACCGGTTATGGCTGGATCAGCGAGTTTTACCGTTCGGACATTGTTTATGAGTTTCTGCTAGGGATTGCCATCGGCATGGTCTACCGGCGCGGTTGGATCAAGCCCGGTTTCTGGCTGCCTTTGCTGGGGATTGGCGGTGCGTTGCTGGCCATTTATAACCTGGCGCCGCAACCACGTTTCCTGGCCTGGGGCGTGCCCAGCGCGGTACTGGTGATGGCGTGCATGGCGCTGGAACGCTTTTTCGAAAACACCCGGCTGTTCAAAGTGCTTGGCGATTGTTCCTACTCGGTGTACCTGATGCACGTGCTGGTCTTGTCTGCCGGTGGATTTGTCGCACAGCGCTATGGTCTGAATCCCTACGTGATGTTCGCGGTTTGTGCAGCGACTATCGGTCTGGCGTCCTGGGCAAGTTACGAATGGGTAGAAAAACGCAGCTATCTGTGGCTTAAAGCCAGGATTGACGGCGAAACGGATGCTCAACCGGTGACGGCTCTTTCCCGACAAAAATACTAGGACTTTGTGCGGCGCGATGATTGGCGTAAACTGCGCCCAAGCCTGCGAGGAGTTTCCATGACCGCTATTACCATCACCGACGCCGCCCACGATTATCTGGCAGATCTGCTCTCCAAGCAGAATACCCCGGGTATCGGCATCCGCGTCTTTATCACCCAGCCTGGCACCCAGTACGCCGAAACCTGCATTGCTTACTGCAAGCCGGGCGAAGAGAAACCTGAAGACACCGCGTTGGGGCTGAAAAGCTTCACCGCTTACATCGATTCGTTCAGCGAAGCCTTCCTGGACGACGCGGTAGTCGACTACGCCACCGACCGCATGGGCGGCCAGCTGACGATCAAGGCGCCAAACGCCAAAGTCCCGATGGTCAACGCCGACAGCCCGGTCAACGAGCGCATCAACTATTACCTGCAAACCGAGATCAACCCGGGGCTCGCCAGCCACGGCGGTCAGGTCAGCCTGATCGATGTGGTCGAGGACGGCATCGCCGTACTGAAGTTCGGCGGCGGTTGCCAGGGCTGCGGCCAGGCAGACGTCACCCTTCGCGAAGGCATCGAGCGCACCTTGCTTGAGCGCATTCCCGAGCTCAAGGGTGTTCGCGATGTGACTGACCACACGCAGAAAGAAAACGCCTACTACTGAGTAAGGTGTTCGCTGCGTAATGAAAAAACGGCACTGTGGCGAGGGAGCTTGCTCCCGCTCGATTGCGAAGCAATCGCAATACAGCCAATGCATTTTCCGTGATGAATGCGTTGGCTGATGTTGGGACCGCTTCGCGGTCCAGCGGGAGCAAGCTCCCTCGCCACAGGTGCTTTAGGGTCGGTATAGATGCGCATGCCCCGCGCGATACAGCGACGACTCGCTGAACTGATCGCTGCCCAACACCCGACCCACCAAAATCAACGCCGTCCGTCGAAACCCCTTCGCCGCCACCTTCCCGGCAATGTCCGCAATCGTCCCCACCACCCAATCCTGATCCGGCCAGGTCGCTCGGTGAATCACCGCGATCGGGCAATCCGCGCCGTAATGCGGCAGCAACTCGGCAAGGATTTTTTCCAGATGATTGACCCCCAGATGAATCGCCATGGTCGCCCCATGCTGCGCCAGGCTTCCCAGTTCTTCACCGGCCGGCATCACGGTTTTGTCGGCATAACGAGTCAGAATCACACTCTGTGAGACGTCGGGCAGCGTCAGCTCAGCTCCCAAAAGCGCTGCACACGCGGCAGTTGCCGTGACCCCGGGAATGATTTCAAACGCAATCCCGAGTTCGCGCAGATAACGAATCTGCTCGCCAATCGCCCCGTAAAGACTCGGATCGCCCGAATGCACCCGTGCCACGTCCTGGCCGTTGGCATGGGCAGTCTTGATCAGTTCAATGATCTGTTCCAGATGCAACTCGGCGCTGTTGACCACCTGTTCGGCACGATGGCCTTCCAGTACGGCGGCGGGCACTAAAGAGCCGGCATAGATGATAACCGGGCAACTGCGAATCAGTCGTTGGCCTTTGACGGTGATCAGTTCCGGGTCGCCGGGACCTGCGCCAATGAAGTAGACGGTCATCGTCCGTTCCTTTGAAAAAAATCTGTCAGAAAAAGGGCGTGGGCAAGGCTTCAGATGAAGATTGCTCATGATCGAAGGCGGGGATTATCGAGGATCTTATGCCACGCAGGCCAATGCCAAGGTGGCCTGGGCATACTTTTGTCGCGAGATCAGCAATTTTGCCGGGGCCTGGGCCAGTTGTTCGGCGAGGGCCAGGGCGGCACTTTCGGCGACGCCGTAACAGCCGGTGCGTTCGAACGCGATGTCCGAATGATGGCTGAGTTGCGGTTTGTAACCTTGCAATTGCTCGCTGCTGAAATACATCAGCGGTAACGCGAGTTGTTCGGCGAGTTCGACCAGGCCAGGCTCATTACGCTTCAGGTCGATGCTGGCCAGGGCCTTGATCTGGTGAAGTCCGATTTGATGAGCCTGCAATGCCTGGTCGATCAGCGCTCGCAGCGTGCTGACGGGGCAGCCGCGCTGGCAGCCCAGGCCGACCACTAAAGTCGGCGCTGTGCCGGTATCAGTCATGCGTGGTATTGGCCATCGCTCTTGCGACGGAACAACCACGCGCTGATCAGGCCCAGGGCCAGCCAGAACGCGACGTTGGTCAGCTGCGAAGCGATTTTGAACTGCGCTTCCAGGGCTTCTGGAGCCAGCATCGAGTGCACTTCCGGTTGCGGCGCGCCGATCACGTGCGGAACGGCGAGGATCGCCACGCCCAATACCTTCATCAACCAGTGACGGCTGAACACGATCAGCGCGATGCCGACAGCGGTGGAAGCGGCGGTGCCGATCCACCAGAGTTGCCGTTGAGCCAGATCAGCCGCGGCGGTGCCTGGCAACTCAGGCGGCAAGCCAAGGGTCGGCGCCAGCACGAAGGTTGCGTAACCGGCCAGGCCCCAAAGCAGACCCTGCGAAGTTTTGGTCGGTGCTCGCAAGGTGTAGAGACCGGCCAGCATCAAAGCGAAGCCGACGGCCACTACCAGATTGCCGCCCGTGGTCGACAACACGCGCTGCCAGCCGTCTTCCGGTTCCCAGGCTTCGGCATCGTGAGTGTGAGCAGCGACACCGGCGGCGTGTTCGTGAACTTCAACAGCGGCCGGTTCGGATTTTTCGTAGGTTTCGGCCTGCAGAATCAGCGGGGCGACCCAGAAGCTTTGCAGCAGAGTCAGCAACAGGGCGGCCAGCAGCCCGGTGAAACCTGCGGTTTGCGCAATACGCTTGATCATGTCGGCAGGTCTCAATGGCACGGAAAAGCGGAGCTGTGACGGGTGTCGTGCGCGGCGTTGTGCACGGCTTCGATGTGCGAGAAACCGGCGAAATACACCAGGCACGCGCCAAGGATCGATGCGCAAACGGCAGCGGTCAGGCGTTGGGTCAGGGTCGTGGTGGTGCTGGCGGTGCTGTGGCCGGTGCTGCTGATGATCGACATGGCGCTTCCCTCTGGTCTGTCAGCGGGTGAATAGAGCGCATGGAAGACCCCTGCGAGTCGGGCACGCAGAGGTACAACAGCGCCCGCCCACCGCGGGTTTGTTATTCAGTGATCGTAATGGTCACTGTGCGTTGCGGGCCGGTCTCCGGGCTCACGAGGGGCCAAGGCTTGCGCCTGAACCTGCAAGCATCACCTTCCCATGCCGAACTGCTGGCACAGTGGATCTGACGCTTCGCTCGCTTACCGTTGCGGGGGCAGCACCGGACTGACATGGCTTTGAGTAAAGCACATGATTCACCGGTTTCCCGTTTCACCCTGTGAAGGGCACCCGTAACAAGGCGTGTAGGAGAGCATGGGCGAGGGTTTGGCGTCAATTGGCATGGGTTCTCAACTATGAGGTGAGGTGAACTCATGTGGCGAGGGGATTTATTTGTGGCGAGGGGATTTATCCCCGTTCGGCGGCGAAGCCGTCGTAATTTCTGACAACTTGGAGTCGCTAGAAAAATGCAGGGGCCGCTTCGCAGCCCAACGGGGATAAATCCCCTCGCCACAGGTAAGCCCCCCACAGGGGCCGCAATCAGCCCAAGGACATTGACCCGCCCCAAGACGATGCGTAGCCTTGCGCTTTCGAGGTTCTTCGGCGTTTGCCGAAGCTAAGAAGGGAACGCGGTCGATGCCGCGGCTGCCCCCGCAACTGTGAACGGTGATGTTCGCTGCCACGCCACTGCAAACCCTGTCCAACGGGTTCGCGGGAAGGCGCAGCGAATGCCAGGCCAACAAGCCCGGCAAACCGTCAGCCAGGAGACCTGCCTCGACACAGATTCTCACTACAACCGGGCGGGGTGATCCGGTGGCGAACTCTTCCGCGCGCGCCCGTCGCTGCGATTGTCGTCCCGTATGCCCGCCACCTTGCCAAAGGGCATCCGATGAAAACACTGGCCAAACTCCCCGTCACCATCGTTACCGGCTTCCTCGGCTCGGGCAAAACCACCTTGCTGCGGCACATGCTCGACAACGCGCAGGGCCGTCGCATCGCGGTGATCGTCAACGAGTTTGGCGAACTGGGCATCGACGGTGAAATCCTCAAGCAATGCTCCATCGGTTGCACTGAAGAAGAAGCCAACGGCCGCGTCTACGAATTGGCCAACGGCTGCCTGTGCTGCACCGTTCAGGAAGAATTCTTCCCGGTGATGCGCGAACTCGTCGCCCGTCGCGGCGACCTCGACCACATCCTGATCGAAACCTCGGGCCTGGCCCTGCCAAAACCGTTGGTTCAAGCCTTCCAGTGGCCGGAAATCCGCAGCGCCTGCACTGTTGACGCGGTCATCACTGTGGTCGACAGCCCGGCCGTTGCCGCCGGCACCTTCGCCGCGTTCCCGGACCAGGTCGACGCCCAGCGCAAACTCGACCCGAACCTGGACCACGAATCGCCACTGCACGAACTGTTCGCCGACCAACTGGCCAGCGCCGACCTGGTGATCCTCAACAAGGCCGACCTGATCAGCCCTGAAGACCTGGCCCGCGTACGCCTGGAAGTCGCTGAAGAGCTGCCGCCAGCGGTCAAAGTCATCGAAGCTAGCAGCGGCCGCGTGCCACTGGACGTGCTGATCGGCCTCGGTGCCGGTTCCGAAGAACACATCGACAGCCGTCACAGCCATCACGATCACCACCACGAAGGTGAAGACGATCACGATCACGACGCCTTCGATTCCATCTCCATCGAACTGCCACAAGCCGACGAAAGCCTGCTGCTGGACGCGCTGACCCAACTGGTGGTCCAGCACGGCATTCTGCGCGTCAAAGGTTTCGCCGCGATTCCGAACAAGCCGATGCGCCTGCTGATCCAGGGCGTGGGCACGCGTTTCGACAAGCATTTCGACCGTCAGTGGGGCGCCGATGAAGCGCGCACCACGCGTCTGGTATTGATCGGCCAGGAACTGGACGCCGCTCTGCTCGAAGCGCAATTGCGCGCCGCGCTCAGCGTTTAAGCCATGCACCTGCTCAGGACCCAGCCTGGCGGTTTCGTCTCGGATGACAACATCGCCGACCTTGGACAAACCCCCGCCGAGCTGGTGATCCTGTGCAGCGGCGATTCCAGCCTCGCGCTGCTCGCCGAAGCGGCGCAGCAACTGCCCGACGATTACCCCAGCGTGCGCCTGGCCAACCCGATGCAGGTGCAGAATCATGCGTCGGTCGATCTGTATGTCGACGAAGTGCTGCGCCACGCCAAGGTGATCCTGATTTCACTGCACGGCGGCATTGCCTATTGGCGTTACGGTGTCGAGCGTCTGGTGGAGCTGTCCCAGCGCGGCGTGCAACTGATTCTGGTGCCCGGCGATGATCGTCCGGACCCGGAACTCAGCGACCTGAGCACCGTGACCGCCAATGAGCGCGACCGGCTCTGGCAGTTTTTGCGTCAGGGCGGCATGGCCAATGCCCTGGATTTTTTCCGCTGCCTGGCCAACCGCTGGCTGGATCGCGATTACGCCTGGGCCGAGCCGCAAACCCTGCCGCGTACGGCGATTTACCACCCGCACAAAAGCCCCGCTGACCTTCACGATTGGCAGGCCGACTGGCAGGCCGGTCAACCGGTGGCGGCGGTGCTGTTTTACCGCTCGCATCTGCAGGCGGCGAACACTGCGTTCATCGATGTTTTCTGCCAGCGCTTGCAAGCAGCGGGGTTGAACCCTTTGCCGATTGCGCTGGCCAGTTTGAAAGAGCCCGGCTGCCTGACGGTGGTCGAGGACCTGTTGGACGAAGTCGAGGCGGGGGCGATTCTCAACACCACCGGCTTCGCCCAGTCCAGCCCCGAAGCGCCGCATTTGAGACCGTTTCGCCGCAACATTCCGGTGATCCAGGCCATCTGCGCCCAGGACAACGAGCCGGGCTGGCTCGCCAGCGAGCAAGGCCTCGGCCCGCGTGATCTGGCGATGCACATTGCCTTGCCGGAGCTGGACGGGCGAATCATCAGCCGGCCAATCAGTTTCAAGGACCTGGCGTGGCGCAGCGAGCGCAGTCAGTCGGACGTGGTGTGCTATCGGGCGCAGCCGGAACGCATGGATTTTGTTGCCGAACTGGCGCGGCGCTGGATAGATCTGGCGCGTGTGCCGAACAGTGAAAAACGCATCGCGCTGATTCTCGCTAACTACCCGACCCGTGACGGGCGCATAGGCAATGGCGTGGGGCTCGACACCCCGGCCGCCGCGCTGAACATCCTGCGTGCGCTACTCACCGAAGGTTATCCGTTGCCCGCCGAATTACCGGAAAGCGGCACGGCGTTGATTCAACAATTGCTCGGTGGCGTCAGTAACGACCTCGACACGATCGACCAGCGTCCTTGTCAGCAAAGCCTGGCGCTCGACGACTATCAGCAGATGTTCGACGCGTTGCCTGAAGCCAATCAGCAAGCCGTGCTGGAGCGCTGGGGCACGCCCGACAGCGATCCGATGTACCGTGACGGACGCATGATGATCGCCGGGCTGCGCTTTGGCCTGACCTTCGTCGGCATTCAACCGGCGCGGGGTTATCAGGTGGACCCGAGCGCGGTGTATCACGACCCGGACCTGGTGCCGCCCCACGGCTACTTGGCGTTCTACTTCTGGCTGCGCAACACCTATGGCGCTCACGGCGTGATTCACGTCGGCAAGCACGGCAACCTTGAATGGTTGCCGGGTAAAGGCGTCGGGCTCTCCGAAAACTGCTGGCCGGACGCGCTGCTCGGGCCGCTGCCGAATATCTATCCGTTTATCGTCAACGACCCGGGCGAGGGCGCCCAGGCCAAGCGCCGCACCCAGGCGGTGATCATCGATCACCTGATGCCGCCGCTGACCCGCGCCGAAACCTACGGCCCTTTGCGCAACCTCGAACTGCTGGCCGACGAGTATTACGAAGCGCAATTGCTCGATCCGCGCCGCGCCCGGGAGTTGCAGCGCGACATCCTGCAACTGGTGCGCGACACGCACATCGACCGTGAACTGCAACTGGACGAAAAGCTCAACAGCGACGCCGATGCGGCGATCTGGTTGCCTCGACTGGACACGTATCTTTGCGACTTGAAAGAGTCGCAGATTCGCGATGGCCTGCACATTTTTGGCGAGTCGCCGACCGGGCGCTTGCGCATTGATACCTTGCTCGCACTGTTGCGCATTCCCCGTGGCGATGGTCGTGGGGCGCAGTCAAGTCTGTTGCGCGCATTGGCCAAGGCGTTCGAGCTGGGGTTTGATCCGCTGGATTGCGCGTTGGCCGAACCGTGGGTCGGACCGCGTCCTGAGGCGTTGTTGTCGATCAGCGATGAAGTCTGGCGCACTGCCGGTGACACACGCGAACGGCTGGAATTGTTCGCCGCCCAACTGATCTCGCGGACGTTGAATGCCAACCCCGAGCTCTGTGGGAGCGAGATTTTGTGGCGAGGGGATTTATCCCCGTTGGACTGCACAGCAGTCCCATTTTTTGGGGCCGCTTCGCGACCCAACGGGGATAAATCCCCTCACCACAAAAGCTCGCTCTCACAGGAGGCACGCTGGTCTGAGGTTAACGCCATCCTCGACAGCCTGCGCGAAGTGGTCGCCCCGCGCCTGGACGCCTGTGGCCCCGCAGAAATGCGCGGCCTGCTCGACGCCCTGAGCGGCCGTTTTGTCCCCGCCGGCCCCAGCGGCGCACCGAGTCGCGGTCGTCTGGACGTGCTGCCGACCGGGCGTAATTTCTACTCGGTAGATGTGCGCAACTTGCCGACCACCACGGCGTGGCGCATCGGTTTCCAGTCGGCGAACCTGATTCTCGAGCGGCATTTGCAGGACCACGGCGATCACCTGCGTCAGCTCGGCCTGTCCGTCTGGGGCACCGCGACCATGCGCACCGGCGGCGACGACATCGCCCAAGCCATGGCGCTGATGGGCGTGCGTCCGGTCTGGGCCACCGGCAGCCAACGGGTCGACGACTTTGAAATCCTGCCACTGAGCTTGCTCGACCGTCCGCGAGTCGACGTGACCTTGCGCGTGTCAGGATTCTTCCGAGATGCCTTCGCCAACCTGATCCGCCTGTTCGACGCCGCCGTGCAAGCCGTCGCCGCACTCGACGAGCCGGATGACCTCAACCCGCTGGCCGCCAAGGTGCGTGCCGAACGTGAAGCGTTGATGCAATCGGGCCTGGATGAAGAAGCAGCCAGGCGTCAGGCCGGTTGGCGAATTTTCGGTGCCAAACCCGGTGCTTATGGCGCCGGCGTGCAGGGCGCCATCGACGGTCGCCTGTGGCAAAGCCGCGAAGATCTGGCCGAGGTTTACCTGAACTGGGGCGGCTACGCTTACGGCGGGTCTGATGAAGGCACCGTCGCCCGCGAACAATTCGCACAGCGTTTGAGCCAGGTTCAGGCGGTGCTGCAAAACCAGGACAACCGCGAGCATGACTTGCTCGATTCCAACGACTATTACCAATTCCAGGGCGGCATGCTCGCCGCCGTTGAAAGCCTCAGCGGTGAAGCGGCGGCCAGTTACCATGGCGATCACAGTCAGCCGGACTTGCCGAAGATCCGCACCTTGAAGGAGGAGCTGAACCGGGTGATCCGCTCGCGCGCGGCCAATCCGAAGTGGATCGACGGCGTGAAGCGTCACGGCTATAAAGGTGCGTTCGAACTGGCAGCGACGGTGGATAATCTGTTCGCCTTCGACGCCACGACGCAGCTGATCGACGATCATCAATATGCGTTGCTGGCGGATGCGTATTTGCTCGATCCGGCGACCCGGGACTTTGTGCGTGAGCATAATCCCCATGCACTACGCGACATGACCGAGCGGATGCTTGAGGCGCAGCAGCGCGGAATGTGGCAGGAACCGGGCGCGTATCGCGAGGCGCTGGAAAACCTGTTGCTGGATATAGAAGAAGACAGCTGATGCGCCGCAAACCCCTGTAGGAGTGAGCCTGCTCGCGATAGCATTCGTTCAGCTGACAAAGATGTTGTTTGAAATGCCGCTATCGCGAGCAGGCTCGCTCCCACAGGGATCGAGGTGTTTTTGATTTCACCGACCATGACCGAGATGTAAAAATGACCGACACCCCGCATTTCCCGCTCTCCGCCGTGGTCGGCGCTGACGATCTGAAGCTCGCCCTCTACCTGACCGCCATCGACCCGAAAATCGGCGGCGTATTGATCGAAGGCCCGCGCGGCATGGCCAAATCCACCTTGGCCCGTGGTCTCGCGGATCTACTCGCCAGCGGCCAATTCGTCACGCTGCCCCTCGGCGCCACCGAAGAACGGCTGGTCGGCACCCTCGACCTCGATGCCGCCCTGAGCGAAGGCCGCGCACAGTTTTCCCCCGGTGTATTGGCCAAGGCCGACGGCGGCGTGCTGTACGTCGATGAAGTCAATCTGCTGCCCGATCACCTCGTCGACCTGTTGCTCGACGTGGCCGCCAGCGGCACCAACCTGATCGAGCGCGACGGCATTTCCCATCGGCATTCGGCGAAGTTTGTATTGATCGGCACCATGAACCCGGAAGAGGGTGAGCTGCGGCCGCAACTGCTCGACCGTTTTGGCCTGAACGTCGCCCTCAGCGGCCATACCGTACCGGCCGAACGTGGCCAGATCATCCGCCGGCGCCTGGATTTCGACAGCGATCCCCAGCGCTTTTGCGCAGAATGGGAAGGTCAGCAGCAGTCGCTGCGTGAACGCTGCCAGAAGGCGCGCAGCCTGTTGGCGAGCATTCCCCTGGATGATGACGCACTGGCGCGGATTACCGAGCGTTGTTTTGCCGCCGGTGTCGATGGCTTGCGCGCCGATCTGGTCTGGTTGCGTGCGGCCCGTGCCCACGCCGCATGGCGAGGGGCGAGCACCATTGCCGAGGAAGATATCGACGCGGTCGCCGAGTTCGCCCTGCGTCATCGTCGTCGCGAGCAATCGCCACCGGCGCCGCAACACAATCAATCACCTTCGGCGCAGCCTTCCAGCCCAAGTGAAGGCCAGGGGCAGTGGGGTGAAATGCCGGCCCAGGCGTTACCGGTCGGTGCCCGACGTGAAGTGCCGAGCTGGCCAAAAAAGCCTTAGGCATTCGCCCTCGATCTGACGCGGGGGCGAATGCCAGACCCCTCGCTGGACAGCTGGATAACGGTAAACAAGGCAAGCGTCACGCCGCGCGCAGCGGCTCGATCAATTGGCCCGGCACCTTGCTCAATGGCCGTCCTCGTCAACACAAAGATGTGCTGTTTCATTTGCGTACCCGATCCGCCCATGAGCTGTGGCTAGTGATCGTCGACGCATCGGCTTCGACCCGCCGACATCAGGCGCTCAGTGATGCCAAGGGCTTGCTCGCGCAAGTGTTCGACGATGCCTATCGCCAACGCGCGCGTCTGGCTTTGCTGACCGCCAGCGGTCCGGCGCCGAAGTGGCAGGTGCAAGGCTTGAAAGCGTCGGCGGGTTTGCGTGACTGGCTCAATGGCCTGGGCGCGGGCGGCGGTACGCCGCTTTTGGCGGCGCTGGGCGAAGCGGGGCGTTGGCTGGCGGCACGGCAAAAACGCTTTCCCGCGGAACAGCAAAGGCTGTTGCTGCTGACCGATGGGCGATTGAAGGAATGGCCGGGATTACCGGCGCTGGATTGCCCAGGGTTATTGATTGATATCGAGCGCGGGCCGATTCGGTTGGGTCGGGCCAGACAGATGGCGGCGGAGCTGCAAGCGGATTATCGGCACATTGACGAGCTGGTTTCTGGCTGACAACTGGGTTGTCTGCAAAGGCCCCATCGTCGGAACGCCGCCCGGAGCAGGCTCGCTCCCACATTGGATCTCCTTATGACGAAGATCCCTGTGGGAGCTAGCCTGCTAGCGATGGGGGCGACACAGTTTCAGCGCGTCAGCGAAACAGATTCGTGCGCGCCAACTCGATCACCTCATCCCCACGCCCGCTCATCACCGCTTTGAGCATGTACAAACTGAACCCTTTGGCCTGTTCCAGCTTGATCGTCGGCGGCATCGCCAGTTCCTGAGTCGCCGTCACCACATCCACCAGCACCGGGCCGTCATGGGCCAGCGCCCGGCGCAAGGCCGGTTCCAGCGCCTCGGATTCCTCGACACGAATCCCCAGAATCCCCATGGCATTGGCCATCGCCGCGAAGTCTGGATTGTGCAGGTCCGTGCCGGTATCCAGCAGGCCGCTGGACTTCATTTCCATGGCCACGAAGCCGAGCGAGGCATTGTCGTAGACGATGATTTTCACCGGCAGCTTCAGTTGCGCCAGCGAGATGAAATCCCCCATCAGCATGCTGAAACCACCGTCGCCGGACAGCGAAATCACCTGCCGCCCGGGAAACGCCGCTTGCGCGCCAATGGCCTGGGGCATCGCGTTCGCCATGGAGCCGTGATTGAACGAGCCGAGCAACCGGCGCTGGCCGTTCATTTTCAGATAGCGCGCAGCCCACACTGTCGGCGTGCCTACATCGGCGGTGAAGATCGCGTCGTCATCGGCCAGTTCACTGAGCAGGCGAGTAAGGTATTGCGGGTGGATCGGCCGGCCCGGCGCCGACGGTTGAGCCAGGTCATCCAGGCCCTGACGCGCCTTTTGGTAGTGCTTGAGGGATGACTCCAGAAAGCTGCGGTCGCCCCGATACGGCAGGCGCGGCAGCAACGCAGCGAGGGTTTCGCCGACATCGGCGGCGATGCCCAGATCCAGCGCGGTGCGCCGGCCGAGGGCTTGCGGGTCGTGGTCGATCTGGATGATGGTCGCGTCGGTGGGGTAGAACTGGCGATAGGGGAAGTCAGTGCCGAGCATCACCAGCGTGTCGCAGTTGAGCATCGCATGGTAACCGGAGCTGAAGCCGATCAGCCCGGTCATGCCGACGTCGAACGGATTGTCCCACTCCACGTGCTCCTTGCCGCGCAACGCATGCACCACCGGCGCGCCGAGGGCGTCGGCCAGTGCCACCACCTGATCGTGGGCGCCCGCGCAGCCGGCGCCACACATCAGTGTCACGGCTTTGCTCTGGCTCAGTAATTCGACCAGCCGATCGAGGTCTTGAGGCGCGGGCAGGGTGCGGGGTTTTGAAAGCGCCGGCCAGGGCTTGAGATTGTCTTCGACTTCTTGCAGCGCCACGTCGCCGGGAATCACCACCACCGCGACACCGCGATTGAGGATGGCACTGCGCATCGCTCGATGCAGCACCTGGGGCATCTGCGCTGGGCTGCTCACCAGTTCGACGAAGTGACTGCACTCCTTGAACAGTTCCTGCGGGTGGGTTTCCTGAAAGTAATTCAAGCCCACTTCCGAAGACGGAATCTGCGCAGCGATGGCCAACACCGGCACATGGTTTTTGTGGCAATCGAACAACCCGTTGATCAAGTGCAGATTACCCGGCCCGCAACTGCCGGCGCACACCGCCAGTTGCCCGGTGACCGCCGCGTCGGCACCGGCGGCGAATGCGGCGACTTCCTCGTGGCGCACGTGCATCCACTCGATGCTGTCCATGGTGCGCAAGGCCTCGGTCAGGCCGTTGAGGCTGTCGCCGGTCAGGCCCCAAATGCGTTTGACGCCGGCCTGTTCAAGGGTGGTTGCCAGTTGCTGGGCAAGGGTGATTTTCGCCATGGGGTGCTCCAGTAATTGTCCTCAGGGTTAGAAGAGGACAACGCTGTGGCGACCATGACTCACCCGGATGTGCGATTACTTGCCATCGCCTGCCGGTACTGCCGTGTGCGCCGGGCGATGTACAGCTGATCAACAATCAACGCCCATAGCGCCGACACCTTTGGCCGGGTCTTGCGCCCACGGCTCAGGCGATGCAGCTGGAATTTCACCACGGCCATGCTCGCCAGCGCGGCCAAAGGTTTGCGTTTCCAGCGGATCGGCGGCAATTGCGGGTGGCTGTTCTGGCCTTCGCGCCAGCGCTTGACCAGTAGCGGTTCGATGGCCAGCGCCGTGCCGATACCGGCCATGGCGATGCCGTTGTCGAGCACCTGTTCGACGATGGCCAGGCGTCGGATGCCGCCGGTCACCATCACCGGCATGCTCGCGACGCTGGCCAGTTCGCCGGCCATTTCCAGAAAGTACGCCTCCCGGGCCAGGGTCCTGCCGTCGCGGGCTTCGCCTTGCATGGCCGGTGCTTCGTAGCTGCCGCCGGAGAGTTCCAGCAGATCGATTTTCTGGTCGTTGAGCCAAAGGATCACCTGCCGGGCGTCGTCGGCGTCGAAACCGCCGCGCTGGAAGTCCGCCGAGTTGAGTTTTACCGCGACACAAAACTGTGGCGACACGGCTTGGCGGATGGCGCTGACCACGGCCAGCAGCAGACGGGCGCGATTCTCCAGGGAACCGCCCCAACGGTCCGTGCGGCGATTGGTCAAGGGCGAGAGAAACTGGCTGAGCAGGTAGCCGTGCGCCGCATGAATCTGCACACCGGTGAAACCGGCCTTTTCCGCCAGGGCCGCGCTGGTGGCGAAGCGTTGGATAACCTCGGCAATATCGCTTTCCGACATCGGTTTGGGTTCAGCGAACATCTTGGAAAAGGTACCCAGATCCAGCGCCACGGCCGAGGGCGCCCAGGCTTGCTGGCCGAGGTTGGCCATAGTCTGGCGGCCGGGATGATTTAGCTGCATCCAGAAATGCGCGCCACCGGACCGGCCGATGGTTGCCCACTGACGGAACTGCTCAAGATGCCGTTCGTCCTCCAGCACGACGCCCGCAGGGCCGGTCATGGCGCGGCGATCGATCATCACGTTGCCGGTCAGCAACAGGCCGGTTTCGCCCTCGGCCCAGGCCTGATACAGCTGAAACAGCGCGCTGGACGGCGCTTGTCCGGTGTCCGCGAGGTTCTCTTCCATCGCGGCTTTGGCGATGCGATTGCCGAGTGTCTGGCCGTTGGGCAATTTCAGCGTTTGGAAGGGCGACATGCTTGACTCCTCATCAGTGATGAGCAGAGGCTAAGCTTAAAGTTAACTTTAATGTCAAGCAGGCAAATGAGGCCCAGATGAAGATTGGTGAATTGGCGCAGTTGAGCGGGTTGAACGCGTCGCGCATTCGGTTTTACGAGGCTCAGGGGCTGATCCGGCAAGTGGAACGCCTGGCCAACGGCTATCGGCGTTACCCGCCGCAAGTCCTGCAAACCCTGAAGATCATCCAGTGCGCCCAGCAGGCCGGGTTCAGCCTTGAAGAATTGAAACTGTTGTTGCCGGACACGGTGACAGGCGAGTTCAAGCACGATGAACTGGTGGCGAGCCTAGGGCGCAAAGTCGAACAGATCGAAGCGATGCAACTGCACCTGGCTCAGAACAAGGCGCAGTTGCTGGGTTTGATCGAGAACATCCAGGCACGGCCCGAAGGGATGGCCTGCGGTGAGAATGCCGAGCGGGTGCTGGCGTCGATCAAGCATTAATTTTGACCGAGGCAGTTTTCGCCAAAAGCCTGGTAACGCAGGACATGGGTGGTGCCCGCGGTATCAATGTAGGTCATCTCTCGAGGGAGGGGGCCGCAACCATCGCTGCTGGTCATGTTGAGCACTTTGGCGATATCGAGGTGCGTCGAATACTTGTAGTTCTCGACTTTCGGCGTGCTGGAGTTGTCGACGGAAGCGGCCGCTGCAACACCGCTCAGACTGATGAAAAACAGGGCGGACAGAATGCGTTTCATGATGGGGCTCTCGTAGTGGCTACTGAACGATTTCAGTGGCAGTACGACGAGCCCCGTCGGGGTTTATTCCAGGCCCAGGGCAAAACTTTTTTGCGCGGGGATAGGATTGCGCATCAGCGTGCCGACCACTAATGCTCCCAGCAAGGCCAGCAAACCCGCAACCAAAAGCAGCAGGCTGAAGCCGCCGACGAAGGCCTGACGCGCCAGCGGTTCGACCAACGTACGCGCCGTTTCCGGAAGCAGGCTCATCGCCGCCGACATGTCTCCGGCGACCACCCGCGAGGCAATGCCCTTGGCCTGTCCGAGCCATTGCGCGTCTTGCGCCGACAGGCTGGTGCGCAACAGTAATTCGGTATGGCTGGACAACAATGCACCGAAGACGCCGATGGCCAGTACGATGGCGCTGAAACGCATGGTGGTGCTCATGCCCGAGGCCATGCCGGTACGCTCGCGGGGTACGCAGGCCATGATGTTTTTCTGCGTGTCGCCATTGAGCAGGCCGGCCCCGGCACCCGTCACGGCGATGGCCAGTGCGAAGGGCAGGTAGCCGCCGCTGCTGACCGCCCAGGCGCTGAGCAGATTGCCGCTGCCGACCAGGGTCAAACCCGCCGCCATCAGCGTTGCAGGGGCAAATCGATGGGCCAGTCGAGCGCCGATGCGCGGGCAAATCAACATGGTCACGGCAAACGGCAACATCCCCAGCCCCGACGCGATGGCCGAGAAGCCCAGACCGTTTTGCAGGTAGAACGGCAGCAGCGTCATCATCACCTGGGCGCAACCGGCGTAGGCAAACATGCCGAGCAGGGCGCCGATGAAACGCGGATGCCGGAACAATTGCAGGTCGACCATCGGCCGTTGCTGCAGCCGCTCAATCAGCACAAACAATCCCAGCAGCAGGGCGCCACCGATGAGCCGGGCGTAGGTGAGCGGATTGCTCCAGCCGATGCGGTTGGCCTCGATCAAGCCCCAGATCAGGCACAGCAAGCTCGCGCTGAATGCCAGGCTACCCCAGGGATCAAGGCGCGCAGACTGAGTGTTCCTGGATTCCGGCACGGCGCGCCAGACCATGAACATCAAGAACGCGCCCACCGGCAGGTTGAGATAGAAGATCCAGCGCCAGCCGACATATTCGGTAATCAGACCGCCGACCGTCGGTGCGGCGGTCATCGCCACGCCCATGCACGCACCCCAGAACGCCCAGGCCTTGGCCCGTTCGACTTCATCGTGAAAGGTATGGCCGATGGCGGCCAGCGCCGAGGTCAGCAACAACGCCGCGCCGACGCCCTTGATCGCCCGCGCGATGTCGAGGAACAACGCCGTCGGCGCAGCGCCGCAACCGATGGAGGCGAGGATGAAAATGCCCAGGCCACAGAGCATGGTTTTCTGCCGGCCAAAGCGATCGGCGATGCTGCCGGCGGGCAGCAACAAGGCCGCGAACGCCAGCATGTAAGCACTGACCACCCATTCAATGTCGGCAAAGTTCGCGCCCAGGTCCCGGGCGATGGTCGGCAGGGTCACGGCGACGATGTTGGTGTCGAGCACGATCAGCGAGCAGACGCCGGAGGCTGTCAGCAGGGTCAGACGAGGACTGACCCGGCTCATGGCGTGATTGCCTTTTGGGCAAGATCGTTGTCCGCCGCGGCGAAAAGGGGTTTGACGTGCATGACGTTGGCTCTCTACTGTGATTGGCAATGAGCTTATCGCGATCGATTACAGGCTTTATTAGCCTGGTATCGGGATTTCATTACCTTTGAGCTAATGCACCCATGGACATACGGCATTTCCGCTACTTTCTGGCCGTTGCCCGGCAAGGCAACTTCACCCGCGCCGCCGAACAGCTCGGTATCGCACCGCCGACCCTGACTCGGCAGATCCAGGACATGGAGAACGAACTCGGCACGCGACTGTTCGTGCGCCAGACCCGTGAGGTCAGCCTGACCGAGGCCGGTGCCGCGTTAATGATCGAGGCCGAGGCGACGGTGCGGCAATTCGAATACGCCCAGCACAATGCCAAGCGGGCCGGACGCGGCGATATCGGTCATATCGAACTCGGCTACGTGGCATCGGCGGTGTACTCGGGGTTGCTGCAAAAACAGGTGCAGGCCTTCAGTCGCGAGTGTCCGGACGTCAGCCTGAATGTTCGGGAAAGCCCCATGGCGTCATTGCCCGCCATGGTGGTCGAGGGGCGATTCGACATTGGTTATGTCCGTTCACCCATGACCCTGCCTGACGGCCTGGAGGCCATTCGCCTGGACTCGGAAGGCTTTGTGCTGGCGTTGTCCACCGAGTCCTGGCTGTGTCGTTTGCCGGACATCAGTCCGGAGCATCTGCAGAACGAGACATTCATCCTGCCGGAACAAATCAGCGGCACCTTGCAAGTCGCGGCCGAAGGCGGGTTCGCACCGAAACTGGGTGCGCAGCCGGGCGGCCTGGTGGCGGTGATTGCGCTGGTGTCGTTGGGGCAGGGCGTGGCAGTCGTGCCTGAGTCGGTGGTCGGGCATGTCGGTTCGCCCGGTGTGGTGTACCGGGCGATCAAGGGCTGCGAGGCGACGTCATGGTTATCATTGATTCACCGGCGGTTCGAGAAGTCGGCGGCGGTGGTCAGGTACATCGAGCAGGTCAAAAATCGCTAACGGCAAAAGCATCGCGAGCAGGCTCGCTCCCACAGGGATCTTATGAACACTGGCGATCCAATGTGGGAGCGGGCTTGCTCGCGAAGGCGATCTATCAAACACAACAAGTGCCGCTGGTTACCAACAAACCCGCCGATTCAGCCGCTCAGCGGCGCGAGGCACAGTGCACAGCCTGCTCAAGGTCCTTTGCAACCACATCCGATCGTGCACCGGTTTACGCTTCACCCTTGCTGGTTTCACCTTGCCAATGTGGCTGGCGAAAACCTCCTTCAACGTTTCCTCAGTCCCAATCCCCTTTAGCTTCTTCACCAGTTTCCCATCCTTGTAAAACAGCACAGTCGGTGTCCCGGTGACGTTCGAGTGTCGAGGCGATTCAGCCGTGTCCAGCATGTAGATATCCGCGTGATGCCGATAGGCCTCGGCGATCTGACGAAAGATCGGCCCGGCCCAATCGCACGCCGGACAATGCTGACTGCCGAAGTACAAAATCACTGGACGCCAGGTTTTCAGGGCTTTGCGGTAGACCGGGGCCAGCGCTTTATGAGCGGTTAGCGAGCTCATTGGAATAACCTTATTCAACTAAAGGACTCAGCTTTGATGGGAGTGCCCCCCCTGTTGCTCATCATTTCTATAAAGGAGTGAGAGCGACATCATCAAAAAACGCGCCGAACTTGTCTGGGACACCATCGTTTGCGAGCAATGTGACAATTATCTCGTTGGTACCCGCAGGCACTTTGACAATCTGTTCTTCATTTGCCCACGGATCGCCGCCACCGACTCGGAGGTGAACGGTTTGCTGCGAAGGCAGCATCTCCAGTGTTGCTTGCGCCCCAAAACCTTTGTCCGCTTTCATGCGCGCGGAAAACTTGAAGTTACCAGCCACGTTGGACTTGATGCGTTGAGTAATCAGAGCCTTCCAGTGCAAGTGACAGAAACCCTCTTCAAAACTGACTTTCGCTGGCGAGTTATGTGTCCAACTCGTACCGTCTTCCGAGAAATTGCCATTGCGCACTAAATTGAAATTGCTCTTTTCAGATTGTTGGGACATTTGGAATCTCCTGTAAGTGGTATTTCATAATGTCGGTGCTCCATCACGTGAACGGCGTCCGGGTAACCGTGGAAGGATTGAGCGCTGATACAAGCGAAGCTACAACTGTCAGATCTGACAGGTAAAGTCGAAATCCAGACGAACGGTCCAATCTCGGAACCGGTAAGTCCTCGTCATGCACGCACGTTTTCAGGTGGGGACAACGCACCCAAATGTGGCCTTGTTACCCAGCCTGTTGCTTGGGGTAGCGCTTCCAGACGAACCTCACAATCAACCCATCCAACTCGACGATTCGCTATCCAGTTGAATTCGTTACCTTTCCCAACCCCTATGATTAAGCGTCGAACCTGTGGCACACTTTCTGCTGTCTATTCCGCTGTTACATACCAATGTCCGGTATAGCGGAATAAATATCACCCTGGAGTGCTTGCCATGCATCGCCGACCTTCCTTGTTTAAAGCGTGTATTTTTCTTGTCGCAGCTTCGGCTGCTGCCATGGGCGTGGCCCAGGCGGCGGACGGCAAGCTCGATAGCGTGCTGGCCCGCGGGAAACTGATTGTGGGCACGGGCAGTACCAATGCGCCGTGGCACTTCCAGGGAGCGGATGGCAAGTTGCAGGGGTTTGATATCGATATCGGGAAGATGATTGCCAAGGGGTTGTTCAACGATCCGACCAAGGTCGAGTTCGTGGTGCAGTCCTCCGATGCGCGGATTCCCAACCTGCTGACCGACAAGGTCGACATCAGTTGCCAGTTCATCACTGTGACCGCCAGCCGTGCGCAACAAGTGGCGTTCACCCTGCCGTACTACCGCGAAGGCGTCGGCCTGCTGTTGCCAGCCAACAGCAAGTACAAGGAAATCGAAGACCTCAAGGCCGCCAACGACAGCGTGACCGTGGCGGTGCTGCAGAACGTGTACGCCGAAGAGCTGGTGCATCAAGCCTTGCCTAACGCCAAGGTCGATCAGTACGACAGCGTTGATCTGATGTATCAGGCCGTGAACTCCGGCCGTGCCGACGCCGCCGCTACCGATCAGTCCTCGGTGAAATACCTGATGGTGCAGAACCCTGGCCGCTATCGCAGCCCGACTTACGCCTGGAGCCCGCAGACCTACGCCTGCGCGGTCAAACGCGGCGATCAGGACTGGCTGAATTTCGTCAACACCACCCTGCATGAAGCCATGACCGGCGTTGAGTTCCCGACTTACGCGGCGTCCTTCAAGCAGTGGTTCGGTGTTGATCTGCCGACCCCAGCCATCGGTTTTCCTGTCGAATTCAAATGATCCCGTGAGAGCGGGGCGGTGATGAATCGCCCCGTTCAAGGTACTGCTGACCATGAACTATCAGTTGAACTTTGCCGCCGTGTGGCGCGATTTCGACACCTTGCTGGCGGGGCTCGGTCTGGGCCTTGAGCTGGCGCTGGTGTCGATCGCCATCGGCTGCGTGATCGGCCTGATGATGGCGTTTGCTTTGCTGTCAAAGCACCGCGCCTTGCGGGTGCTGGCGTCGGTGTATGTGACGGTGGTCCGTAATACACCGATTCTGGTGTTGATTCTGTTGATCTACTTCGCGTTGCCAAGCCTGGGGATCCGTCTGGACAAGATTCCGTCGTTCATCATCACGCTGTCGCTGTATGCCGGGGCGTACCTGACTGAAGTGTTCCGCGGCGGCTTGTTGAGCATCCCGAAAGGACAACGTGAAGCCGGCCTGGCGATCGGTCTTGGCGAGTGGCAGGTCAAGGCCTACGTCACGGTGCCGGTGATGCTGCGCAATGTGCTGCCGGCCTTGTCGAACAACTTCATTTCGCTGTTCAAGGACACCTCGCTGGCCGCTGCGATTGCGGTGCCGGAGCTGACCTATTACGCGCGCAAGATCAATGTCGAGAGCTACCGGGTGATTGAAACCTGGCTGGTGACCACAGCGCTCTATGTTGCGGCCTGTTACCTCATTGCCATGATGCTGCGTTACCTCGAGCAGCGTCTGGCGATCCGCCGATAGGAGGCCCCATGTACGAATCACCCAGTTGGCTGCATGAATTATGGGTCGCCCGCGAAGTGTTGTGGCAAGGCTTTATCACCAGTGTGCAGGTCTCGGCGCTGGCGATTTTGCTGGGCACGCTGGTCGGCATTGTTGCCGGCCTGGTACTGACCTACGGCAAGTTCTGGATGCGTGCGCCGTTTCGGTTCTACGTCGACATTATTCGCGGCACGCCGGTGTTTGTGCTGGTGTTGGCTTGCTTTTACATGGCGCCCGCGTTGGGCTGGCAGATCAGTGCATTCCAGGCCGGCGCATTGGGGCTGACGCTGTTTTGCGGCTCACATGTCGCGGAGATTGTGCGCGGTGCGCTGCAAGCGTTGCCCAGCGGCCAAATGGAAGCGAGCAAGGCGATTGGCCTGACGTTTTATCAATCCCTCGGTTACGTGCTGTTGCCCCAGGCATTGCGGCAGATCCTGCCAACCTGGGTCAACTCGTCCACCGAGATCGTCAAGGCCTCGACCTTGCTGTCGGTCATTGGTGTGGCGGAATTGCTGCTCAGTACGCAGCAGATCATCGCCCGCACCTTCATGACGCTGGAGTTTTACCTGTTCGCCGGATTTCTGTTTTTCGTCATCAACTACGCCATCGAACTACTCGGCCGGCACATTGAAAAGCGGGTGGCCTTGCCATGACTCAACCTCAAGTTTCGACGCAAAACCAGGCCCTGCTGGACATTCGCGGCCTGCATAAACAATACGGCAAGCTTGAAGTGCTCAAGGGCGTCGACCTGACCATGCAGCGCGGCAACGTCGTCACGCTGATCGGCTCCAGCGGTTCGGGCAAGACCACGCTGCTGCGTTGCGTGAACATGCTCGAAGAATTCCAGGGCGGGCAGATCATGCTCGATGGCGAGTCCATCGGTTATGACGAGGTCAACGGCAAGCGCGTGCGTCACCCGGAAAAAGTCATCGCCCGCCATCGCGCCATGACCGGCATGGCGTTCCAGCAGTTCAACCTGTTCCCGCACCTGACCGCGTTGCAAAACGTCACCCTTGGCTTGCTCAAGGTGAAAAAACTGCACAAGGACGAGGCCGTGGCGCTGGCGGAAAAATGGCTGGAGCGGGTCGGTTTGCTGGAGCGCCGTGATCACTACCCCGGTCAGTTGTCCGGCGGTCAGCAACAGCGCGTGGCGATTGCCCGGGCCATTGCGATGAACCCGAGCCTGATGCTGTTCGACGAAGTGACCTCGGCCCTCGACCCGGAACTGGTCGGCGAAGTCCTGAGCGTGATCAAGGGCCTGGCCGACGAAGGCATGACCATGTTGCTGGTCACCCACGAGATGCGTTTTGCCTTCGAGGTTTCGGACAAAATCGTATTCATGAATCAGGGGCGCATCGAAGAGCAGGGGCCTCCCAAGGAGCTGTTCGAGCGCCCGCAATCACCGCGTCTGGCTGAGTTTCTCAAGAACACGCGGTTTTGACTTTTATCTTTTCAATCAGGAGAAACATTCATGAGCATTACTCGTTACGGCACCGGCAGCAGCGCCGCTGGCGGTACGCCTCGTCCTTTCGCCCGCGCCGTTGAAGCCGATGGCTGGCTGCACGTTTCTGGCCAGGTGCCGGCGAAGGATGGCGAGATCATTGTTGGCGGCATCGTCGAGCAGACCCATCAGACCATGAAGAACCTGATCGCGATTCTCGAAGAGGCCGGTTATGGCCTGGAAGACGTGGTGCGAGCCGGGGTTTGGTTGGACGATCCGCGGGATTTCACCAGTTTCAACAAGGTCTTCTCCGAATACTTCAAACCCGAACATGCCCCGGCCCGGGCCTGTGTGCAGGCGAACATGATGGTCGACTGCAAGGTCGAGATCGACTGCATCGCGTACAAGAAAAAGGCCTGAGATTTGCGGTGAGCTGAGGAGCGCCCTCACCCTAACCCTCTCCCGGAGGGAGAGGGGACTGTTCTATATCGATGCAAGTTTTGAGGTCAGACAAAAATATTTGCATCGATGCGAACAGGCTCCCTCTCCCCTCTGGGGAGAGGGCGGGGGGTGAGGGGTGGATCTGACTGACACCACCACCTCGGCCAGTTAATATCCCGGCCACTTTGAATGGGAACCTGAAGAAATGACCGAAGACACCATCAAGCGCCGGGCTCGCGGTCTGGACCGGGCGTTCGATATCCTCGATTTCCTCAAGGAAGTCGGCAAACCGCTGCGCCCGAATGAAATCGCCAGCGGCATCGACAGCCCAAAGTCCACGATCTACGAACTGGTCGCTTCGCTACTGGAACGACGCATTCTCGAACCCGTGGGCAAGGACGGTCACGTTTACCTCGGCCGTCAGCTGTACTTCCTCGGGCAAGCGCATTTGCGCCATTTCGACCTGACCCGCGAGGCTGATCACGCCCTGCAGGAGATCGTCAGCCAGACCCATGAAACCGCGCAGATGTGCCTGCTCAACGGCCGCAAATACACCGTGGCGTTGATGAAAGAGGGGGAGCGGCATTTCCGCATATCATCGGACATCGGCGAAAACGCTCCCATTCCCTGGACTGCATCCGGGCGACTGCTGCTGGCGCATTTGAGCGACCAGGAGATCATCGACCTGATCGACCACGACGACTTCATCCTGCCCGACGGCGAACGCCTGCCGCTTGAGCAGTTTCTCAAGGAAATCCGTCAGGCCGGTATCGATGGCTTTTTCTCTTTCGATAGCGTCGCCGACACCTTTACCCATTGCTTCGCCGCTCCGGTCAAAGACCCCGGTGGCGTGGCGATTGCGACCCTGTGCATCGTCGCCCCGCGGGACGACGCCAAGAACAACTATAACGACTATCGCCGGGTACTGATCAACAGCGCCAATAGCCTGGCCCGGCGTATCAACGAATAACAGCGGCTGGCTGCAGCCGCGACTGTGAGGAGTTCGACCATGTCTACTGCCCAACATACTGCCGCCGTGGAAAAGGGCTTTGCCCAGACCGGCGCCAACCTGGTACGCGACGTCAGCCTGCCTGCGCTGGTGCTGCACCGCGAAGCGCTGGAACACAACATTCGCTGGATGCAGACGTTTGTCAGCAACAGCGGCGCTGAACTCGCGCCTCATGGCAAAACCAGCATGACCCCTGCGCTGTTCCGCCGCCAACTGGACGCCGGCGCCTGGGGCATCACCCTGGCCAGCGCCACGCAAACCCGCGCAGCCTACGCCCATGGCGTGCGTCGGGTGCTGATGGCCAATCAATTGGTCGGTACGCCGAACATGGCGCTGATCGCCGACCTGCTGGCCGACCCGACCTTCGATTTCCATTGCATGGTCGATCACCCGGACAACGTCGCGGACCTGGGCGCGTATTTCGCCTCGCGCGGTGTGCGCCTGAACGTGATGATCGAGTACGGCGTGGTCGGCGGCCGTTGTGGTTGCCGCACGGAAGATGAAGTCATCGCACTGGCCAAAGCCATCAATGCGCAACCGGCGTTGGCGCTGACCGGCATCGAAGGTTACGAAGGCGTGATCCATGGTGATCATGCAGTCACGGGCATCCGCGCATTCGCGGGATCTCTGGTGCGTCTGGCCGTGCAGTTGCAGGACAGCGGCGCCTTTGCGATTCCCAAGCCGATCATCACCGCCTCGGGTTCGGCCTGGTACGACTTGATTGCCGAGGAATTCGAAGCGCAGAACGCCGGCGGACGTTTCCTCAGCGTGTTACGCCCCGGCAGCTACGTGGCTCACGACCATGGCATCTACAAAGAAGCGCAATGCTGCGTGCTCGACCGTCGCAGTGATTTGCACGAAGGCCTGCGCCCGGCGCTGGAAGTCTGGGCGCATGTGCAATCGTTGCCGGAGCCGGGGTTTGCGGTGATTGCCCTGGGTAAGCGCGATGTGGCTTATGACGCTGGCTTGCCGGTGCCGCTGTTGCGTTACAAGGCTGGAGTGATCCCGGCGAATGGCGACGATGTCAGTGCCTGCAAAGTGACGGCGGTGATGGACCAGCATGCGTTCATGACGGTCGCGCCGGGGGTTGAGTTGCGAGTGGGCGATATCATTTCGTTCGGCACTTCGCACCCGTGCCTGACGTTCGACAAGTGGCGCACGGGGTGTCTGGTGGATGAGCAGCTGAACGTCATCGAAACCATGGAAACCTGTTTCTAAGGCTTGAGACCGAGGTGCGGCCATCGCGAGCAGCCTCGCTCCCACATTGGATATTCAGTGTTCACAAGATTCCTGTGGGAGCGAGCCTGCTCGCGATGGCATCCGCCCAGACAACATCGCAACACCAGAGACCACAAAAACAATGAACACCATCAACACCCTCGGCCCCAACACCCCGCGCATCGCCCTGATCGGCGAGTGCATGATCGAGCTGCAGCAACGCGCCGACGGCACGCTGCAACAAAGTTTCGGCGGCGATACCCTGAACACCGCGGTCTACCTGTCTCGGGAATTGGGCGCGAGCGGCGTCGTCGATTACGTCACCGCGCTGGGCGATGACAGTTTCAGCGATGCCATGTGCCAAACCTGGGCCGACGAGAACATCGGTCTGGGCATGGTCCAGCGCTTGCCCGGTCGCCTGCCCGGTTTGTACTGCATCCAGACCGATGCTGCCGGCGAGCGGCGTTTCCTGTATTGGCGCAACGAAGCGGCCGTCCGCGACTGCTTCACCACCCCGGCCGCCGCGCCGATCCTGGCCGCGCTGCCGGATTACGACGTGCTGTATTTCAGTGGCATCACCTTGGCGGTGCTCGGCGTACAAGGTCGGGAGAAGCTGCTGGAAACCCTGATCGAAGCCCGGCAGCGAGATGCGCGGATCGTCTTCGACAATAACTACCGGCCACGTTTGTGGGCCTCAGTCGAAGAGGCGCGGACGGCTTATCGAAGCGTCTTGCCCTATGTCGATCTGGCGTTGTTGACCGTTGATGACGAGCAGGCGCTGTTTCATTTTTCCGATTGCGAGGCGGTATTCGCCGCTTACGAGCAGATTGGCACTCCGGAAGTGGTACTCAAACGCGGGGCCGAGGCGTGCCTGATTCACTGTGACGGTGAGTCGTTCGAGGTGCCGGCGCAGAAGGTCGAGCGAGTGGTGGACACGACGGCGGCGGGGGATTCGTTCAGTGCGGCGTATCTCGCCAGTCGGCTCAAGGGCGGGAGCGCGGTCGAGGCGGCTGAAGCGGGGCATCGGTTGGCGAGTCGGGTGATTCAAGTGCCAGGAGCACTGATCCCCAAAAGTTGATGCAACCTCTGTGGCGAGGGGATTTATCCCCGTTGGGTCGCGTAGCGGCCCCAAAAGATGGGACTGCTGCGCAGTCCAACGGGGATAAATCCCCTCACCACGGGGGCCTCAAGCCAACCCGATCAATCCCGGTAAAATACCTGCACCAGGTGATACCCGAACTTGCTCTTGATCGGCCCATGCACCACCCGCAGCGGTTTTTTGAAGATCACCGCATCGATCACGCCGACCATTTGCCCGGGCCGCACTTCACCGAGGTCGCCGCCGCGTTTGCCGGACGGGCAGGTCGAGTACTTCTTGGCCAGCACATCAAAAGCTTCGCCCTTGGCGATGCGTTGTTTGAGCTGCTCGGCTTCTTCCGAGGTTTTCACCAGAATATGGCGGGCTTGAGCTTTCATGGGGGCTTACCTTGCAACGGTCGTGACAGCGGGGCGCGCGATTATGCCTCAACTCACTCCGGTTGGCCGATCATCGTGCGAATCTTGTTGGCCAACAGGTCGATGGAAAACGGTTTGGCGACCATGTCCATGCCTTCCTCCAGAAAACCTTGGCGTTCGGCGGCTTTCTCCGCGTAACCGGTCATGAACAGCACCTTGAGTTCGGGGCGGTGCTGGCGAGCGATCTCCGCCAGTTGTCGACCGTTCATACCGGGCAAGCCCACGTCAGTCACCAGCAGATCGACCCGCAGGTCGGATTCCAGCAAGGGCAGGGCGGTCTTGGCGTCTTCGGCTTCGTGGGCGTGATAACCCAGCTCGTTGAGCAGGTCGAGCACCAGCATGCGTACCGCCGGGTCGTCTTCCACCAGCACTACGGTTTCACCGGCAATCGCTGGCGGCGCTTCGCCCGTCAACGGCAGCAACACGTTTTCCGGCTCTGTGGCGCGCAGACGAGGCAAGTACAAACGAACGCTGGTGCCTTTGCCCGGCAAACTGAACAGGCTGACATGCCCGCCGGATTGCTGGGCGAACCCATAAATCATCGACAATCCCAGCCCGGTGCCCTGGCCGATCGGTTTGGTGGTGAAGAACGGGTCGAAGGCCTTGGCCAGCACCGAGGGCGTCATGCCGCTGCCGTTATCACTGACGGCAACCATCACGTAATCCCCGGCCTTGACCGGTTCCAGCGTGGTGATGTCGCTGCCGTCCAGGTAAACGTTGGCCGTTTCAATCAGCAATTCGCCGCCATCGGGCATGGCGTCCCGGGCGTTGATCACCAGGTTGAGCAAGGCGTTTTCCAGTTGACTGACGTCGGTACTCACCGGCCACACCTCGTCGGCCAGCAGCAGTTTGAGCTCGATGTGATCGCCCTTGGTGCGGCTGAGCAAGTCTTCCAGGGAGTGCACCAGCTCATTGGCGTTCAGCGGCTTGCGATCCAGCGACTGACGCCGGGAGAACGCCAGCAAGCGATGGGTCAGGGCCGCGGCGCGATTGGCCGAGGACACCGCAGCTTCGGTGAAACGACCAATCTCGGCTGCGCGCCCGTCGGCGATATAGCGTTGCATCAGGTCAAGGCTGCCGATGATCCCGGTCAGCATATTGTTGAAGTCGTGAGCGATGCCGCCGGTGAGTTGCCCGACCGCTTCCATCTTCTGCGCGTGGCGCAAGGCGTCTTCTGCGCGCTCACGCTCGAACATCTCGTTCTGCAGCCGCTGGTTGGCTTCGGCCAATTGCTGGGTGCGGGCGGCGACCCGTTCCTCAAGGGTTTCGTTGAGATTGCGCAGGGCTTCTTCGGTTTGTTTACGCTCGGTTTCGTCGATCACGAAGATGTAGAAACCATTTACCGCTCCATCAGCGCCGTGGCGCGGCAAGTAATTCATCAGGGCATGGCGGATGCTCCCATCGCGGTGGGGAGCATCAATACTGAAACAGCAGGCCTTGCCGGCCAGCGCCTCGGTGATGTGCTCGGCGCGCAGGGCATAGGCGTCCGGGCCCAACACTTCAAGAATGGTGCGCCCGTACAGTTCCTGGGGTGTCAGGCCGTACCAGTCCAGGTACGCGGCGTTGTTCAGGCGAAACCGCTGTTCGCGGTCGACGTAACTGATCAGGATCGGCATGGCGTTGATGATCAGTTGCAGCTCGGTCTGACTCTGACGCAAGGCCTGCTCGGTGTGTTTGCGCTCGGTGAGGTCCAGTGCGGCGCCGAGGAAACGGATCGGCCGGCCATGGTGGTCCTTGTAGCAACGCCCCCGGGCGAATATCCAGCGCAACTGGCCGTCGGGTTGCAGCAAGCGATATTCCTCGGCGTACTCGGTGCCGTGGGTGATGCAGTGTTTGATGCTGCGGGCGATCGTTCCGCGGTCTTCCGGGTGCACGCCGTGGAGGTAATCGCTGATCGGCAACTGGCTGGCCATGGCCGGGTCGATGCCATGCAACTGGGCGAAATGCGCGTCGGCGATGAAGCGGTCTTCACCGATGTCCCAATCCCAGGTACCGACGGCATCGGTGGCTGCCAGCGCCAGTTGCAGGCGCTGCTCGGTTTCGTGCTGGGCCTTGAGGCTGGCGGCTGAACGCTGTTCGAGTTCCAGCGCGATGCGGCGGCGTTCATTGGTCTCGATGGCGGTGACCAGGATGCCGGCGACCTGAGCGTTTTCATCGCGGATCGGGCTGTAGGTCAAGTCCAGCCAGAAGTCGGAATCACCCTCGTCGCGTTGCAAGGTAAAGCGTTGTTCGCTGTAGGTTCGCACCTGGCCTTGTAGGACGGCGCTGTAAATGGGGTCGGTAAAGTCCTGGAGTTCTGGCCAGATCTGGTGCGTCGGTTGTCCGAAAGCGTGTGGGTGTTTGCTGCCGGCGAGCAGGGCGAAGCCGTCGTTGTAGATCTGCGTGAGCTGCGGCCCCCACAGCAACAGCATCGGCATCGGTGAATGAATCACGATGTCCACGGCGGTGCGCAGGCTCTGTGGCCAGGTACTGGCAGCGCCCAGCGGGGTGCGTGTCCAGTCCAGTCTGGCGATCAAGGCCTGGGCATCGCTGCCCGTCGGTGTTGCGTTCATCAAGTTGTCCTGCGTTCAAGTCGGTGTGGCGGCGTCTACTATCCTTGCAGGGCGGTAGACGCTGGATGACCCGCCATGGGTCATTATTTTTTCATTGAATGCTTCGCGGGTGCTTTTTGCCATGGAAATCGATGCGCTGTTGCGGATACTGGCTGATCGGAATGGATCCGATCTTTATTTTTCCACCGGTGCACCACCCAGTGCCCGATTTGACGGCGTGCTCAAACCCCTGACCGATCAGCCGTTCAAACCGGGAGAAGTCGCGGCGATTGCCGAGTCCATCATGGACGCCGAACAGCGTCTGGAGTTCGATCGGGAACTGGAGATGAACCTGGCGATCTCTTTGGCCGGTGTCGGGCGCTTTCGGGTCAATATCTTCAAACAACGCAACAATGTGTCGATCGTGGCGCGCAACATCAAACTCGACATTCCGCGATTCGAGGACCTCAAGTTACCCGCGGTGCTGCTCGAAACCGTGATGCTCAAGCAAGGACTGATACTGTTCGTGGGCGCCACCGATTCCGGCAAGTCTACCTCACTCGCGGCGCTGATCGATTACCGCAACCGTCACAGCGCCGGCCACATCGTCACCATTGAAGACCCGATCGAGTACATCCACCGTCACAAAAAGTCGATCATCAACCAGCGCGAGGTCGGCGTCGATACCCGCAGTTTTCATGCCGCGTTGAAAAATACCCTGCGTCAGGCACCGGACGTGGTGCTGATCGGCGAAATCCGTGATCGCGAAACCATGGAGCATGCGCTGGCGTTTGCCGATACTGGCCATCTGGTGATCTCCACGTTGCACGCGCACAACGCCAATCAGGCGCTGGACCGCATCATCAATTTCTTTCCTGAAGAGCGTCATACCCAGCTGCTGCACGACCTGGGCAACAACCTCAAGGCATTCGTGTCCCAACGATTGGTGCGTACACTTGACGGGCAGCGCAGGGCGGCAGTGGAAGTGATGTTGGGAACACCGACGATTGGTGACTTGATAAGGAGCAATGAACTGGACGAACTTAAAAACATCATGGAAAAGTCCGCAGAGTCAGGGATGCAGACTTTCGATGGCGCACTGTATGCACTGGTGGTGGAAGGCGTGATCAGTGAGGAAGAGGCGCTAAAACATGCGGACTCGCTGAGTAATCTGAAACTGCGTCTCAAACTTTATGGAAGTGGAACATCTACTGTTAGTGCACCCGGTGGTGACTGGGGCTTGATGGATTGATGTGTTGGTAAGGTCAGTGGTTGTGAAATGTTGTCTTATGAATTTTTGCTGTTTAGTTATTCGTGGATGAGTAAGGATTCGCATCCGTTTAATTAATCAGCGAATTTAGTTCATAAGGTTGTTTTATGTCTGTGAAGTTAAAATATAAAACCTGTCCGATGTCCGGGGCGGTTTCCGAGTTGCAATATCAGTGGTTAAAGGCCGACGCTGCTGAGCGACAGATGGTAGTGGGTTTATTGAAAAGTGTCTTCGAGGATCAAGAGGATGAAGGGCCCTACAATTGGCAAGGTTATGAATTTGAGTTGGCAAAAGGGTCTTCGCTTTATGAACTACACATGCCTGGCCGAGTGGCTTGGAACACCTTGGCCAATTACACGGTGGTGATGGATGAGCTCCGTCGCCATCGCCCCGAGAACATGGCGGCAACTCGTATTAATGACACCGGCCGCCTGGAAATATACAGGTCAGAAACGACGGTGTGGGAACCCGTTGATGTGAATGTCGCCCAGGGATCCCACTACTACAAGAAGTTGGTGGTGATCGGGGATATCGCCAAACAGGCCGGTGGTTATATCTATACTGAGGACTTTGTTTATGTGGATCAATGGCTGAAGTTTCATGGGCTGGCCGTCCCGAAGAATGCAAGTGAAACCCGAAACCTTATCAGGCTATTCGAATTTGATCCGGAAGTTGATGAGCTGGGTAACTATTGGGGGCAACTTGTTGCAGATGATCCGTCGTTAGTCGTATTGTCGGCTGAACAACACGCAGCCATTCAGCAGGCCACTGCCAAACTTATAGGCAGGAACACGAAACTGCTCGACAAGCTTTACCGCGATACGGGTCGCGTCATTGCAACGCCGGATAATGCCGACGAGCGAATTGTTCAGTTGGTCAAACATCCGGTGGCTCAGGCTTGTGCCAGAAAACTCATCGAGGAGTTGGGCTGGTTCGGTGCGCAATCCGGGCAAGGTGCCACTTCTATCGACCTCCAGCAACTATTGATAACGACTGTCTTACTGGACCTTTATCCGTCGTTCGCCAGTTCTCGCAACCACAAGAATATCGGTGGGTTCGCCTTGTATGCCCCGGACAACGTCGAGCGGTCGCCGGCCATTGTGCGCGAGAATCTGCAGGCTTTTCTCTATACCAAAGGCTGGGTTGATCCTGCGGTGGCGCCGCTGGCCTCGCACTTGCTGCTGGCGGAAATCGCGCCGGAATTTCTGGTCAGAGGCGTTCCATCTTCGTTGACACTGGGCTCTGTTGCCTGGGTGTGCTTCTGCCGGGGTGTTGCGCTGGTGGAAGCGGTCAAAAAAGGTGCATCGCGGGTGCTGACCTACGCTCAGATTATGGCGTACGCCGAACTGGAACCTGTCAGCACGCCGCTGTCTCGCCTGTGGGACCTGGCAATGATCGATCCGATCATTGACTGGGCGCTGATCAATGGCGTGGTCAGTTCAAGCGAACTCACGCAAGCGACGACGCAAACCACAGAGCGGGCAATTGCCGCCTTTGAGGCGTTCACAGAGCAGTTCACCCATTTGGCACGGGTGTATTCCGTTCCCATGCCCGACAGGAAAACCATTGCACGGGAAGCGTTGCAACGAGCAGCCCCCGATTGTGATTTCCTCGACAATAAAGTTATTTACCAGCATCCGGGCCTGGGTGCATCGCCCACCGCCATGTCCATGGTCGAGCTGCATATGTCTGGTGACCTGCATTTGTCACATCATCAGACGAATCGCCAGTGGGATCTGCGTGCTGTTTTCCCCGACAGCGTTATTTCAAAAACGCCTGATTTGCACTCCGGTGTAACCAATTACAAACGGCCCACCTACTATGATCCTTCCGTCGTCAGCATTTATCGCCGTTTTCCAGGGCTGCGGACTCTGACGCCCAACATCACTGAATTCCATCGCCAACTGCACGATTATCTTGGCAATTTGAACAAAGCGCTCGTGACCAATATCACATTGGCGCTTGCACATATGCTTCCCCATGATCTGGAAGCCTTCCTGAAAGGAAAAATCACCTTCTTCACCATTCGCCCTCAGGCGACAGAGACAGAGACTTACTTCACAGCATTGCCGGTGCCTGTTTATACGACTTACGAAACCCAGCGAAACAAGGATGCTGTCAGGGGCCGCTTTGGCATCGTAATGTGTGCTACGTACGCAAACACGGTGGTGTGTTATGAGTTGTTTGCCTTGCGCGGTGAGCTGCGGAAAAACAACGCTCTCGGTGCGCTCATCACCGCGACTGGAAAATTGCAGGCTGCCGCCAGAATGGATTTCAACGGCGACCTGAATGCGCCAGTGGTCCCCACACCTCTCGAATCTCTGCCACTCACCCTTGACGAGTACATCGACGGGGCTATGGCAGAGAGTTACGCCAGCAGCATGGCGATTATTGACAAGCTGGGTGAATTGTCTGAGCCAACGTCTGTGGTTGCGCGGCAGCAGAGTACTTACAGGAACTTTGGCAATCCGCAGCTTGTGCGAATCGCCGAGTTCATTCTGAACAATCATCCGTTCAGGACTTTTGGCGAAATTGAGTCAATGGCCACTGAACCGACAGCGCTCGAAAGCGAACGTAAAAAGGGCGAGGAAACTGCGGATTACATAGTGAATCTGGTGGTTCCTTTCAAAAAATGCATCGAGGATTTATCTTCCGGTGAGCACAACAAGGTGGTCGACGGCGTCTATGGATGCGTCATGGACGCTATTGCTGTGGGAGGTGCCTTTGTGGGGGTAGGTGCCAAAGCACTGAGCATCTCGTCGAAGGCTGTTGCCCTGTCCTCCAAAGCTACGCGCCTGACCAGGCTTGCCTTCGTGACATCCGTTTCCCTGTTCAATCCCGTGGATGACGTGCCGACGGTGTTTTATGGTGCAGGAAAACTCATCCATAAAGGCGCATTACGTCTGAGCAGGCAGGCTGAAGAGCTCCTTGCTCTGGCGAAGTCACAGTTGGGCAGACTCCATGGCAGTCATAAATCCTATGATCTGGTCCGCGCAGCCAATAATGCCCATTCCGGGATGGGAAGCTGGCAGCCCCGCGGCGCAATCGGTGATCCGCTCACGGTGGTGGCGGCACGCAACAATTTCCAATGGTATGCCCTCGACCGCCTCGGCAAGCCCTGGGGGCCGAAACTGGACAACTTTGCCTTTGTCTCCCCTGTCCTGTTGCCGCGGGCTCCCAAGACATTGCCTGTCAGCTATACCGGCCAGTTCATTGAACAAAGCTTGCCGCGGGCCCGTACGAAAATCGAAAACGCGATCAATGCCTTGACCCGGAGTGACTTTGAGGCGGAACGCCGTTCAGTCGCCAAGCTGCTGCTGGGAAGCGACTCGGACGATGTCGTTAATCGGTTTTTGAATTATCTGAGAGCGGTCAGGGCAGACTTCGCGGGTGTTTCGCTCAGTAACTTTCTACTCGACCCGCTCAAGCATACTCAACACCTTGCCGCTTTCGACAAGAGCGCCTATCAGCAATGGAAAAGTGCAACCGGGCAATCCGGCACGAAGTTCATTGAGATCTATACCCCCAATCTCAACAGGCACTTCGTCGGGCTGGGCTTCAACCATGACGTCGTGGCTGACGACTTGATCCATGAGCTGTTTCACGGACCTGCGCAGATCGGTGATGTCTGTTATGCCCGCGACGCCGGCGGTGTTGACGGTGGACAGTCGCTGGACATCGCTGCGTTGCTGAACCTTGCGTCCGGGCAACTGGCTGTTACCGATGAGGGCAATGCCCGCCATGCCAGCTCCAAAGCCCTTGAAAACGCTGACTCGCTGGCTGTGGCCACTTCACTGTTGGGCCAGCTGCATACGGACAAGGTTGGCTACGAACGCAACATGACTACCCTGCGGCGCGCACTGGCAGCCAGTCCCGATAGCGCAATCGATTCTCCGGTTCTGATCACGCTGAACAACCCGCAGATGACTGCTCAGTCGCCTGCACATGGCACCGGCAGGCCCGGTGCGATCGTTCAGTAAGACCGTTTAATAAGCCAGTTCCGGCCGATCCCGAAATTGCTCCAGCGCCTCGGGATTGGCCAATGCATCGGTGTTTTTCACCTTCTGCCCGTGCACCACATTGCGCACGGCCAGCTCAACAACCTTGCCGCTGATGGTCCGAGGAATGTCGGTCACTGCGACAATCTTCGCCGGTACATGCCGGGGCGTGGTGTTGGCGCGGATGACCTGGCGAATCTGCTGCTGCAAGGCTTCATCCAGCTCGACGCCGTCGCGTAACTTCACGAACAGCACCACCCGCACATCGTCCTGCCATTGCTGACCGATGGCCACGCTGTCCAGCACCTGCGGGACTTTCTCCACCTGACGATAGATTTCCGCCGTGCCGATGCGTACGCCGCCGGGGTTGAGCACCGCGTCCGAGCGGCCGTGGATCATCATTGCGCCGTGGTGCAATTGCTCGGCGTAATCGCCCTGGGACCAAACGCCGGGGAACTGACTGAAATAGGAAGCGTGCAGCTTCTCTTGCTGCGGGTCGTTCCAGAAGCCGATGGGCATCGCCGGGAAGTGCCGGGTGCAGACCAGTTCACCTTTTTCGCCGATCACAGGCTTGCCGTCGTCGTTCCAGACTTCCACCGCCATGCCCAGGCTCTTGCCCTGGATTTCGCCACGGCGCACGGGCTCAAAAGGGTTGCTGTTCACAAAGCATGAAACGATGTCGGTGCCGCCGGACATCGAGGCCAGGCACAGCTCACTCTTGAAATCGCGATAGACAAAATCGTAGCTCTGCGGTGAAAGCGCGGAACCGGTGCAAAGCAGGGTCTTCAGGCTGCTCAGGTCATGGCTTTCGCGGGGTTTGACGCCGTTGGTTTCCAGGGTCGCAAGGAATTTGGGACTGGTGCCGAAGACGCTGATGCGTTCATCGTCGATCAGGTCGATCAAGCGCTGAGGCTCTGGATGAAACGGCGAGCCGTCGTACAGCACCACCGCGCTGCCCACGGCCAGGGCCGAAACCAGCCAGTTCCACATCATCCAGCCACAGGTGGTGTAGTAGAACAACCGGTCGCCGGGGCCGAGATCGCAATGCAGTCCGTGTTCCTTGACGTGTTGCAGCAGCACGCCGCCGGTGCTGTGGATAATGCATTTCGGCACGCCGGTGGTGCCGCTGGAATAGAGGATGTACAGCGGATGGGCGAAAGGCACCGGGACGAAATCCGGCTCGCCGCCGATGTCGTAGAAATCATCCCACAGTGTGACGTTGGCCCGCGTGTGGAAATGCTCGATGTGCGCCTGTGGCCGGGCATACGGCACGACGATCAACTGCTGCAAGGACGGCAGGCGTTCGAGGATTTCATTGACCTTGGCGGTCTGGTCGATGTCCTTGCCGGCATAGCGGTAACCGGCGCAGGTGATCAGTACTTTCGGCTCGATCTGGCCGAAGCGGTCGATGACGCCTTGGGTGCCGAAGTCCGGTGACGAGCAGGACCAGATCGCCCCCAGGCTGGTGGTGCCGAGCATGGCCACCAGGGTTTGCCAGGTGTTGGGCATGCACGCAGCGACGCGGTCGCCGAGGCCGACGCCGGCAGCTTTCAGACTGTTTTGAAAACCGGCGACATGCTCGGCCAGTTCGCCCCAGGTCAGGTGTTCACGCTGGCCGTTCTCGCCAATGGCGATGACCGCTATGGCATCGTCGCGACGGCGCAGCAGGTGTTCGGCGAAGTTCAGGCTGGCGCCCGGGAACCACTGGGCGCTGGGCATTTGTGGGCCTTCCACCAGCACTGCGTCCGGTTGATCATGGAAACGGATGTCGAAGAAGTCGACGATCGCCTGCCAGAATGCGACCCGCTGATCGATGGACCATTGGTGCAGGGCAGGGTAGTCGTCGAGGTGGACTTTGTGCCGCTTGATAATGAAGCGCCGGAAGGCGTCCATGCGGGTATTGCTGATGCGCTCGGCGCTGGGTTGCCACAGGATGTCGGACATGGCTTGCCTCTTTTTTCTTATGCGTACACACAGGCTACTGTGGAGCAGGCTTCTGTGGCGAGGGAGCTTGCTCCCGTTCGGCTGCGCAGCAGTCGCATGTGTTTCAAAGCGACCACTTTTTGGGGCGGCTTCGCCACCCAGCGGGAGCAAGCTCCCTCGCCACAGGGGTGTTGAATGATTACTGCGCCAACCACCCACCATCAATATTCCACGCCGCGCCACGCACCTGGCTACCGGCCTCACTGCACAGGAACAACACCAGCTCACCCAATTGCGGCGGGGTGACGAATTCCAGCGACGGCTGTTTCTCCGCCAGCAAATCATGCTGCGCCTGTTGCGCCTCGACCCCGGTGGCGATGCGATCATCAATCTGCTTCTGCACCAGCGGCGTCAACACCCAACCCGGACAAATGGCGTTGCAGGTGACATTCGTCGTAGCCGTTTCCAGCCCGACCACCTTGGTCAAACCGATCACGCCATGCTTGGCCGCCACGTACGCAGCTTTACCTACCGAACCGACCTGACCGTGCACCGAGGCGATGTTGATGATTCGCCCCCAACCCTTGGCGCGCATGCACGGCAGGCTCAAACGGGTGCTGTGGAACACCGACGACAGGTTGATCGCAATGATCGAATCCCAGCGCTCCACCGGGAACTCTTCCACCGGCGCCACGTGCTGGATGCCGGCGTTGTTCACCAGAATATCCACGCCACCGAACTCACGCTCGGCATAGGCGATCATGTCGGCGATCTGCGCTGGATCGCTGACGTCGGCCGGATGATGACCAACCTTGCCACCGAATTGCTCTACTTCGGCAATGACCTTGGACGCATCGCCGAAACCGTTGAGGATCAGATTGGCGCCAGCCTTGGCCAGGCTCAGGGCGATGCCCAGGCCAATGCCGCTGGTGGAACCGGTGACCAGTGCGGTCTTGCCCGAAAGAGTCGTCATGAATACCTCACACAATGCCAGTGGCGTAGAAAGTACCGATCACCACAAAAACCGCCAGGGTCTTGATCAGCGTAATACAGAAAATGTCTTTGTAGGCTTCGCGGTGGGTCAGGCCCGTGACTGCCAGCAAGGTAATCACCGCGCCGTTGTGCGGCAGGGTGTCCATGCCGCCACTGGCCATCGCGGCCACCCGGTGCAGGACTTCCAGCGGGATGTTGGCAGCATGGGCCGCGGCGATAAAGTCATTGGCCATGGCCGCCAGCGCAATGCTCATGCCGCCCGAAGCAGATCCGGTGATACCGGCCAGCAAAGTTACGGTAATCGCTTCATTGACCAGCGGATTGGGAATGCTCTTGAGCCAGTCGGCCAGCACCAGGAAACCCGGCAAGGAGGCAATCACCGCACCAAAACCGTATTCAGATGCGGTGTTCATCGCCGCCAGCAACGAACCGCTGACCGCACTTCGACTGCCCTCGGCCAGCTTGCCGCGAATCGCCTGGAAGCCGAACACCAGCACCATGATGATGCCCACCAGCAAGGCGGCCTGAACCGCCCAGATCGCCGTGAGCTTGGCGATTTCGGTGGTTACCGGCGCGGCCATGCCTGGCAGCGCAAGGCTGTGGGTCTTGCCGTACCACTGCGGAATCCACTGGGTAAACAGCAGGTTCATGATCCCCACCGCCAGCAGCGGCGACAGGGCGATCCACGGGTTTGGCAGTTTGATGTCGGGCGCGGTTTCCGGCTCGTTGCGCAGTTCGGTGCCATAGCCTTCACCGCTAAGCAGAGCCTTGTTGCGCTGACGCTGCAGAAACAGCATGCCGGCGCAGACCACGAAGATCGAGCCGATCAAACCCAACCACGGCGCCGCCCACGCGGTGGTGTTGAAGAAGGTGCTGGGAATGATGTTCTGGATCTGCGGGGTGCCGGGCAGGGCGTCCATGGTGAACGAGAATGCACCGAGGGCGATGGTCGCCGGAATCAGCCGCTTGGGGATGTTGCTCTGGCGGAACATTTCAGCAGCAAACGGGTAGACCGCAAACACCACCACAAACAGCGAAACACCGCCGTAAGTGAGCAGGGCGCAGACCAGCACGATCACCAGCATGGCTTGGCGAGTGCCGAGCAGCCGAATCGCTGCCGCGACGATGGAGCGCGAGAAACCCGACAGCTCGATCAGCTTGCCGAACACTGCGCCGAGCAGGAACACCGGGAAATACAGTTTGATGAAACCGACCATTTTTTCCATGAACACCCCGGTGAAGGCTGGGGCGACGGCGGAAGGGTCGGTGAGCAGAACAGCGCCGAGGGCGGCAATCGGGGCGAAGAGAATAACGCTGTAGCCACGGTAGGCCGCGAGCATCAGCAGCGTGAGGGCTGCCAAGGCAATGATCACACTCATGGTGTGTCTCCTGGATTGTTATTTTTGTAGGGTGAGTCTTTTGTGGGAGAGGGCTTTAGCGAGATTCGTGCCAGACACTTAAGTCATTGAAATATAACGATATATGTCATTTTTAATAGCCGTTGTTGATAAATTTGTCTCTGATGTGAGACTTGCGTGGGTTGCAATGGCCTCATCGCGAGCAGGCTCGCTCCCACAGGGGGACCGAGTTACCTCGAAGAATGCGGTCCAATGTGGGAGCGAGCCTGCTCGCGATGGCCTATCTACCAATAGAGATTTATGTCTCTTTATGGAGACTCGGCTATCCCCAGAGCGACCATCTTCTTATACAAAGTCGACCGTCCCAGCCCCAACCGCGCCGCCGCTTCAATCACCTTGCCCCCGCATTGCGCCAGGGCCGACTCAATCAACTGCCGGTCAAACCGCTCCCGCGCTTCGCTGAACGTCTCATGCGCAATCGCCTCGATCATTCGTGGCGCCGCACGTTCAACCGGCGTAAACGTACCGATCGCCGCGCGGATATCTGCGGCATTCAACACCAGGTCATCACTGAGCAACGCCGCGCGTTCCAGCACATTGCGCAGTTCGCGGATATTCCCTGGCCAGGCGTGTTGCCCCAGCAATTCCAGCGCTTCGGTGTTCAACTCATGCTGACTGCGCAGTTCTTCGAGGATCGCTTCGCTGAGCGCCGGCAAGTCGTCGAGGCGATCACGCAGGGGCGGCACGTTGATCGGCAGCACGTTGAGTCGGTAATACAAGTCTGCGCGAAATTCGCCGCGCTTGATCGCCGCTTCCAGGTCCGTGGAGGTGGCCGCAATCACGCGCACATCGCTCTGAATCACTTCATTGGAACCGACCGGCTCGAACTCCTTTTCCTGCAACACGCGCAGCAACTTGCTTTGCAGCGGCAGTGGCATGTCGCCGATTTCATCGAGAAACAGCGTGCCGCCCTGAGCGATCTGCAATTTACCGATCCGGCCCTTGCGATCGGCGCCGGTGAAGGCACCGGGCGCGGTGCCGAAGAACTCGGCTTCCAGCAACGCTTCGGGGATCGCCGCACTGTTGATGCTGACGAAGGCTTTGTGCGCACGCGGCGAAGCACCGTGGATCGCCTGAGCCAGCAGCTCTTTGCCGGTGCCGGTTTCGCCGAGTAGCAAAACAGGGGATTCCGCGCTGGCACTGCGTCGGGCACGGCGTTTGACTTCGAGGCTGGCGGCGCTGGTGCCGATGAAGTGCGCGAAGTTGTACTTGGTCTGCCGCGACCGCAGCAGCGAGCGGGTGGACGCCAGTTCTTCCTGCATGCTCATGTAGCGCTTGAACATCGGCGAGAGGCTGCGCAATTCGTCGAACAGCGCAAACCCGATGGCGCCGATCACCACGCCGGCGTCGTCGTGAATCGGCAGGCGCATCACCACCAATGGTTCTTTGGGGGTGTCTTGCATATCGAGCAGGATCGGCCGACCGGTGCGCACCACCTCGCGCAACAGACTACCCGGGATCACACTTTCGCAGGCCTTGCCGATCGCCACTTCCGCCGATTCCAGGCCGAAACGCCGGGCATAGCGCTCATTCATCCAGACGATGTTTGCATCGCGGTCGACAATCACCGTGCCTTCGCTGGACTGCTCGATGATCTCGAACAACGAACGGATCGCCAGCAAGCGAACGCGCTGATAGTCCTTGAGGCTTTCGGTGGTGTTCATAGAGGTCAGATCCGGAATATGTATTGTCGTGGAGGGCCCTATCGCTAGCAGGCTAGCTGTGATCTCTCTGTAGGTTGTTCACTCGGGGCTTTTCCGGGAAATTGGAGGTGCGAACCAAACCAAGTACCTGGAGGCCCCGAGTGAACACTCATAAAAATGCCCGATTAACCGTTTCTGGTCGAGC
>NZ_JBOFQE010000010.1:0-30815 GCF_051660785.1 Pseudomonas sp. | reverse complement strand
CGAGCCTGCTCGCGATAGCGGTGTGTCAGTCAACAATGATGGTGTCTGACACACCGCAATCGCGAGCAGGCTCGCTCCCACAAGGGATCTGTGGTGTTGGCTGATTTTGGTGTCACACCGGTTTCATGCGCACGTGCTTTAGTTTCCCCTTTTCAGGGAGAACACCATGAGCGAATTCGACCTCGGCCGCCGGCGTATCATGCAAGCCGTCGGCGCCGGGCTTTTGCTTCCAGGCCTGGCGCCGGCCGTCATCGCTTCGGTCAAGGATCGTCCGCAACTCACCGATGGCGTGCAGTCCGGCGATCTGCTGGACGACCGGGCGATGATCTGGAGCCGCAGCGACCGACCGGCGCGGATGGTGGTGGAATGGGACACCCGCAGCCTGTTCGGCAACCCTCGTCGATTCGTCTCGCCATTGGCCGATGCGCGCACCGATTTCACGGCTCGGGTCGAACTCACTGGCCTGCCGGCGGATCAGGCGATTTTCTATCGCGTGTATTTCGAAGACGCCCAAAGTGGTGTCGCCAGCGAACCCTGGTTCGGCCACTTGCGCAGTGTGCCGCAAACCCGGCGCGACCTCCGTTTCGTCTGGAGCGGCGACACCGTCGGCCAGGGTTTCGGCATCAACCCGGATATCGGCGGCATGCGCATTTACGAAGCCATGCGTTTGCGCCTGCCCGACTTCTTTATCCACAGCGGCGACACCATCTACGCCGACGGCCCCGTGCCGGCGCAACTGACCACGGAAAGCGGCCGGGTGTGGCGCAATATCACCAGCGAAGCCAAGAGCAAAGTCGCCGAGACACTGGACGATTACCGCGGCAATTACCGCTACAACCTGATGGACGAGAACGTCCGCCGATTCAACGCCGAAGTCCCGCAGATCTGGCAGTGGGACGACCATGAAGTGGTGAATAACTGGTCGCCGGGCAAGCAGCTGGATGAGCGTTACACGAGCAAAGATATCCACAGCCTGGTGGGACCAGGGCGGCAGGCCTGGCTCGAATATGCGCCCATGCGTTGGCAGAGCGGCGATGGTGGCGGACGGATTTATCGCAAGGTGGGTTATGGGCCGATGCTCGATGTGTTCGTGCTCGACATGCGCAGCTATCGCGGGGCCAATGACGACAACCTCGGCGCCGCCAAACCCTTCCTTGGTCGCGAACAACTGGACTGGCTCAAGCGCGAATTGAAAGCGTCCAGCGCCCAGTGGAAAGTCATCGCTGCGGATATGCCGATTGGTCTCGGTGTATCGGATGGTGAGGTCAGCCCGGGTGTGGCGCGTTGGGAAGCGGTGGCCAACGGTGACCCCGGTCCGGCCCAGGGACGTGAACTGGAAATCGCCGAGCTGCTGGGCTTCTTACGGACGCAGCAGGTGCGCAATTTCGTGTTCCTGACGGCGGATGTGCATTACTGCGCAGCGCATCATTACCACCCGGGTCGTGCTGCGTTCCAGGATTTCGAACCGTTCTGGGAGTTTGTCGCCGGGCCGTTGAATGCGGGGAGTTTCGGGCCTGATGTGCTGGATAAGACGTTCGGGCCCGAGGTGGTTTTCCAGAAGGCCCCACCGGCGCAGAACACCTCGCCGTTTGCCGGATTTCAGTTTTTTGGCGAGGTGGATATTGACGGGCAGACGGGGGAGATGAGCGTGGTGTTGCGGGATCTGGATGGGGTGGCGGTGTTTGAGCAGAAGTTACAGCCCGTCTGATAGATCCACCCCTCATCGGAACGCCGCCCGCCCATCCCTCTCCCCAAAGGGGAGAGGGGGAAAGAGGGTCGATCTCCATTGGATTCGAAACGTGAGCTCGACTCGAAATTTCAGGTCGCAGAATTTCTAAAGAAACTCAAGGTCAGTCCCCTCGCCCTCTGGGAGAGGGTGAGGGCTGCGATTCGCAGCAAACCTCAGGATTTGCTCTAACACATCACTCATCCGCTCAATAACCTCCAGATTATTGAATCGCACAACTTCAATACCTTGCGCCTGAAGATAAAGCGTTCGCCTCCGATCATGGATTTTCCCCGCAGTCTCATAATGCTGACCACCATCCAGCTCGATGGCCAACTTCAGCTCAATGCAATAAAAATCCAGGACATAAGGCGGACATGGAAACTGCCGTCGAAACTTCAGATTGGCGATTTGCCGGGATCGGAGTTTTTGCCAGAGCAGGAGCTCGCATTCGGTCTGGTTGGTGCGCAGGTGACGAGCGAATTGGCGCAGGTTGGAGGAGGTTCGTGTGGGCATGCTTCACGTCCGTGTGAAGGGGGGTGGAGGTTTAACTGTAGTCCGGACTTTGCGGATGATTTGAGATCGCCCCCTCACCCCAGTGGGGAGAGGGGGAAAGGGAGCAGATATTCATCGTTCTCGATGCCTGAGTTCGACTCGATTTTTCAGGTCGATGTAACTCTAAGAACACCTCGGTCAGTCCCCTCGCCCCTTGGGGAGAGGGTTAGGGTGAGGGGGCTTTTAGTAGACATCCCGTCGGTAGCGGCCCTGCTCGATCAGGCGATCAACCTCTTCAATCCCGAGCACTTCGTTAAGCACGTGATCCACACCTGAAGCCATTCCCTGCAAGCTGCCGCAGATGTAAATCACGGCACCGTCGGCCAACCATTGCTTCAGTAGATCGGCCGACTCACGCAGTCGATCCTGCACATAAATCTTCTCGGCCTGATCCCGCGAGAACGCCAGGTCCAGTCGCTCCAGATCGCCTGAAATCAACCATTCCTCAAGCTCATCGCGGCACAGGTAGTCGTATTCCCGATTGCGCTCGCCGAACAGCAGCCAATGCCGTTGCTGCCCATCGGCAATGCGCGCCTTGAGCAAACTGCGCAGTCCGGCCAGCCCAGTTCCATTACCCAGCAGGATCATTGGCACCGGCTCGATCGGCAGGTGGAAACCACTGTTGCGCCGCACCCGCAGGCTGATGGTGCTGCCCACTGGCGCGTGTTCGGTCAGCCAGCCGGAGCCGATGCCGAGGCTGCCGTCGGGATGCAGTTCCTGACGCACGATCAGCTCCAGCACACCGTCAGCAGCGATCGAGGCGATGGAGTATTCGCGCATGGCCAACGGCACGAGGGCGTCGACCAGCGCTTGCGCGTGCAGGCCGACCAGGTGAGCTCTGTTCTCGGGCAGTTGGCGGCTGGCGAGGGCTTGCTCCAGCGGTTGCGACAGGCCATCGAAGGTCACCATCGCCCGGCCTTCAATGCCCAGGCCATCAAGGAAGTGCTCGATCGCCCACGGGCAATTGCGTGGCAGGACTTCCACCAGATCCCCCGCCAGCCAGCTGCTCGTCGTCGGAGCGGTGAGGCCCAGTAAGTACACCGGCGAGCCGCTGCTGTCCGGGTTCATCAACTCGCGGCGGGTCAGCGTCCAGTTATCGAAGCTCGGCGCTTGCCAGGTGTCGACCGGCACTTGCCCGGTCAACAGGCCGAGTTGCTGCTGCCAGTGACGCAAGGCGTAAGGGTCGCCGCTGTCGACTTCGACCGGGGCGAACAACGTCTTGCCGCCATGCTCGCCCAGCCAGGTGTGCAAGCGTCGGGCGAAGCCGCAGAAGTGTTGATACTGGCGATCACCGAGACCCAGTACCGCATAGTTCAGGCTTTCCAGGCTTGACGCCCGGCCCAGCACTTTGCGCTCAAAACCACGGGCGCTGTCCGGTGCTTCGCCATCGCCGAAGGTGCTGACGACGAACAGCGCGTTGCTGGATTCACGCAAGTCCTGTTCGCTGACAGTCGCCAGCGGTTGAACGTTCACCGGCAGGCCGGCAGCCTGCAATTGCCCGGCGGTCTGCCACGCCAGTTGCTCGGCAAACCCGCTCTGGCTGGCGAAGCCGATCAACCACGCGGGTGTATTGCTGCCCGTTTGCGCGAAGTCTTTGCGGGCGTCCTTGATCTGCTTTTTCTTGCGGCGACGATCCAGGTACAACAACCAGCCAGTGACGAAGAACAGCGGCATGGTCAACGCGGTGATGGTCAGGATGATGCGCCCGACAATGCCGAAGTAACTGCCGACGTGCAGGGCATAGATGCTCGTCAGCAGTTGCGCCTTGAGACTCTTGTCGCTGTAGCGGTCATGCCGCTTGACGAGGCCGGTGACCGGGTCGAGGGTGATCTGGTTCAGCGCACGGTCATGGGGCGAGGTGTTCAACAGGTAGAAAACAGTCGCCGATTGCCCGGCCACGGGCGGCATGCGGATGTTGTAGGCGCTGAGTGCCGGGCCTGCGGCGCTGTAGATGCTGCTCCACATGGCGGCGTAGTCGGCGGTCGGTGCCGGGCCGCTTGGCGCAGGGCCACGACCACCGCGAACGCGCTCGTTTTGCGGAGAGTCGGACAGCAACCGGGTCAGGCCCTTGTTGTACCACTCATAGGACCAGGACAACCCGGTCAGCGCTGACAGGAGGTAAAACACCAGGCACCAGGTGCCGGCCACCGAGTGCAGGTCCCAGTTGAAGCTGCGACCCTTTTTCTTCCAGTCGAGGGTCAGCCAGGCGCGCCAGTTTTTCCATTGGCGTGGCCAGCGCAGGTACAGCCCGGACAGACAGAAGAACACCAGGATTAGCGTGCAGGCTCCGGTGATCTGCCGCCCGGTATCGCCCATGGCGAGGAAGCGGTGCAGTTGCAGCATCAGGCCGAAGAAATCCTGGCCGGTGGCCTCACCCATGAACTCGGCGGTGTACGGATCGAAGTAGCGCATCTCGCCACGGCGTTCGCCCGGCGGTGGCGTGAAACTCACCCGCGCGGCGCTGCCACTGTCGGTATCGACCCAGAGCATCGCGACTTTCTTGCCGGAAGCACCCTCGATTTTTTCCACCAGTTCGGCGGGCGGCAAGACGCCGGCAACCTGCTTTTCGACCTGCAGCACGGAAGGATTGAGCGCGCTGAGGATTTCATCCTCAAACGAGACCATCGCCCCGGTGATGCCCATCAGGGCCAGGACCAGCCCGGCACTGATGCCGAAAAACCAGTGCAACTGGAACAGGGTTTTCTTCAACACGTCGCTCGCCTTGTTCGTTCGAAATAATCATCACGGCGCGCATTATGCCGTGGGTTGCTGAGAAACATTCTTTTTTACGCAGAAAAGCCCCGTTCATGGGGATGAACGGGGCCTGACCTGCATCCTCATTCCATGTGGGAGCGAGCCTGCTCGCGATGGCGGTGCCTCAGCCAACATAAATGTTGAATGTGTTGCCCTCATCGCGAGCAGGCTCGCTCCCACATTTTTTTTAGAAGTGGAAGTTGGTGCTCAGCAATGCCGTGCGGCCCGCCGCCTGGTTGGCGAAGTGGGTCGAGAAGGCTTTGTCGTAGTAGGTTTCGTCTGTCAGGTTTTGCACGTTCAGTTGCAGGTCGACGTTTTTGCTCAGCTTGTAGGCGGCCATTGCGTCGTAACGAACGTAGGAATCAACCATGGTGGTGTTGGCCACGCTGCCGAATACATCGTCAACATAGAACGCACCGCCACCGATGGTCAGCTTCGGCGTGACCTGATAGGTCGTCCACAGGCTGGCACTGTTTTTCGGGGTGTTTGGCAGCTCGTTGCCGTTGTTGGCTTTGTTGGCCGGCAGATCACCACCATCGACTTGCTCGCTGTCCATGTAGGCGTAACCGGCGAAGACCTGCCATTTTTCGGTGATCTTGCCAGTGGCCGACAGTTCGATACCTTGAACGCGGGTTTTACCGGCGTTTTCATAAGAGGTGGTATCGACTTGAACGCGGGCGTTTTCTTTCTCGGTGCGGAAGATATCGGCGGTCAACGACAGACGATCGTTGAGCAAATCCCACTTGGTACCGATTTCGTAGTTCTTGGTGGTTTCCGGCTCCATGTCGCTGCTCAGCAGGTTGCCGTTGCGATCCGGAGTGCCGCCCAACGGGTTGCCTTCCTGGCCTTCGCCCAGAGTAGCGCCCGGTGGCGTGGCGGATGTTGCAAACGACGCATAGATGCTGCCGTTTTCCGCCGGCTTGTAAACCACGCCGAACTGGCCGGTCACGAACTCGCTGACATCATCGCCCTTGGACGTGGTCACGCTGGAGGCGTTATAGGTTTTGTACTGGGTGGCGAAATGGTCGTAACGCAGGCCCATGTTCACCAGCCACTGCTCGGACAATTCCAGGGTGTCGAACGCGTACAGCGCGTAGGTGTCGGCCTGGGTGTCGGTGCCGGCGTAGTTGCGCGAGATCGCACCGTTCCATGGATCGTTCGGGTTCGGGTTGGCCAGCGAGGTGCAGTTGTAACCGCTTGGCGCGCCGATCAATGCCGGGGAGCAGTTAGTGGTCGATGCGGCTGTTCTCGGGGTGGTGTCGACGTTGACGTTGTACGAGGACTTCTGGCTTTCCTCACGGCTCAACTCGATACCGGTGGCGAAGCTGTTCTTGAACCCGGCGATGTACACGTCACCAAACAGATCGGTCTGGTTGGTGGTGGTCTCGGTGTTGCTGACGCGGGTGTTGGCCCGGCGCCAGACGCTGCCGTTATTGACGTTGCCCTTGCTGTCGTCCGGCTGGGTGAGGATGTAATCCTGCATGCTGTTGCCGTGGCGCAAGGTGTTCTTGACGGTCAGCGCATCGCTCAGGTCGTGCTCGATGGCGAAGGTGGCCGTGTCGGTGCGGCCCTTGCGGAAGTCACGATTGTCCAGACCGTAGAAGTTGCTGTGATCACCCCCGGCGAAAGGCTTGTCCGGATTCGACTTGGTGCGGGCGGCCGAGCCAGCGGCAGGGATGGTGTACGGAATGCCCGAGTCTGGCGTGTCGTTGCTTTCCAGATGGTAGTAATCGAGGTTGACCCGGGTGTCGGTGCCCAGGCCGAATGCCAGCGACGGTGCGATGCCCCAGCGGTCGTAATCGACGCTGTCACGGCCGGCAACGTTGCTTTCGTGGCTCATCAGGTTCAGTCGGCCAGCGGCGGTATCGGTGAACTGGTAGTTGCCGTCCAGGGTGTAACGCTGGGTCTGGTCCGAACCCCAGGTAAAACCACCGTCAAACGAGTCGCCCAAGTGCGCCTTTTTACTCACCAGGTTAATGCTGCCGCCCGCCGCGCCACGGCCGCCAATGGCCGAGTTCGGGCCTTTGCTGACTTCGATGGATTCGACGGCGAAGATCTCGCGGCTCTGCGAACCGGTGTCGCGCACGCCATCCAGGTACGTATCGCCCTGAGCGTCGAAACCACGAATGAACGGACGATCGCCTTGTGGGTTGCCACCTTCACCGGCGCCGAAGGTGATGCCCGGAACGGTGCGCAGTGCGTCCTGCATATTGAGGGCGCCGGTGTCCTTGAGCACTTGCTGCGGGATGACGGTGATCGAACGCGGTGTGTCAACCAGCGGTGCGGTGTACTTGGGCGAGGAGGCTTTTTCGACGTTGTAGGCCGTCGCATCCTGGGCTTCGCCAGTGATGGCGGTAGCCCCCAGGGAAATCGCATTGCTCGGTGCTTTTTCGTCGGCCTTTTCAGCTGCGAAAACCATGTGACCGGCAGAGCTGGCAGTGAGCGCCACGCCAATTGCAGACGCGAGCAAACGCGGTGAACTGACTGGTAATTGTGATTGTTGGCGTGACATGTGAATTCCCCTCCCCAAGGATTTGAGGTCGCGGAATATAGGGTAGACGCGTATTTGTATCAATTGCGAAACGTTACTATTCGCGAAGAATTTACATTCTTTACAATTTAGCCTTACGGTTTTTGATGATTCGTTCGTCTTGGGGGTTTTACACAGTCAATAAGAATCAATACCATTGCCGCCTCTTTACCCTCAGGTGTTCTCCATGCTGCTGCACATTCCCGGCGTGTTCGCGAAAGAAGAAGTGCAGCGCATCCGCGAGGCCCTGGAGCAGGCGGATTGGGCCGACGGCAAAATCACCGCCGGTTACCAATCGGCCAAAGCCAAGCACAATCTGCAGCTGCCCGAGGGGCATCCGCTGGTCAAGGAAGTGGGCGCCGCGATGCTTGAGCGGTTGTGGAAAAATCCGCTGTTCATGTCCGCGGCGTTACCGCACAAAGTCTTTCCTCCGTTGCTGAACTGTTACACGGCCGGTGGCAGTTTCGACTTCCACATCGACAACGCCGTACGCCAGCCCAAGGGCGGGATCGAGCGGGTTCGCACCGACCTTTCTGCGACGCTGTTTTTCAGCGAACCGGACGACTACGACGGCGGCGAACTGGAAATCCAGGACACCTTCGGCACCCAGCGCGTGAAGTTGCCGGCCGGGGACATGGTGCTATATCCCGGCACCAGCCTGCACAAGGTCAACGCCGTCACCCGCGGCACTCGTTATGCCTCGTTCTTCTGGACCCAAAGCCTGGTGCGCGAAGACAGCCAGCGAGCGTTGCTCTTCGAGATGGACGGGGCGATCCAGCAACTGACCCAGGACATGCCTGACCATCCTTCGCTGATTCGCCTCACCGGCACTTATCACAACTTGTTGCGCCGCTGGGTCGACGTATGACTTTTCAATTGCGCCGCGAGGAAGTGCTCGACGGTGATTCGCTCAAGGAAATGCTAGAGGAAAGCCCCGCTCGTGCAGCCCAGGCGATTCTGATCGCCGCCCGCGAAGGCGTGCCAGATGCTCAAGCCTTGCTCGGGCAGATATTGCTGGACGGGCAGGGTATAGAGCAGGACCAGCCGCTGGCGATGCGCTGGTTCGAGATCGCTGCCCGGCGCGGGCATTTGATGGCGCGCAACATGCTCGGCCGTTGTCATGAGCATGGCTGGGGTTGCGTTGCCGATGCTTCGGTTGCTGCGGGGCATTATCGAGTTGCGGCGGACGCGGGGCTGGATTGGGCGATGTATAACTACGCCAATCTGCTGGCGACCGGACGCGGCATGGTCGAGAACCAGCGGCAGGCACTGAGTCTGTATCGTCAGGCGGCCGAACTGGGACACGCGAAGTCCATGAACCTGCTTGGGCGTTATCTGGAAGAAGGACGAGAGTGCCCTGCGGACCCATTGGCCGCACGACTTTGGTATCGACGATCTGCCGAATGTGGGGATTTTCGCGGGCAGTTCAGTTATGGGGCGCTGTTGGCAGAGGAGGGGCAGGTTGACGAAGCGATGTCCTGGCTACGCCGGGCCTTGGCCACCGGTAACCAGAACTTTTTGCGAGTGAGTGGGGAGGCGTTGAATAACGCTCCCCACCCCAGGATTCGAGCGATGGCTCGGGAGTATCGCCAGCGTGCCGCCGACCTCGCTCAACCGTTGGGTTAACCGCGCTGCCACTGGCCTTTAAGGTTTTGCAGGAAGCGCGCGAACGGCTTGGCCTGTTCTATCAACTTTTGGCCTTTTTTGATGACGTCATTGTCGCCGATGGCCTCAAGAAACAGCGACAAAGCATCGACGATCTTGCTGGTTTCATCCGCATACGAATCCCGCGGTTCGATCACCTTTTTCGTATCATTGAGCTGTTTGACTTTCTTGTCGTTGTCACTCATTTGGGTTACGAGAGAATCCAGGCGAGCTTGTCGATCTTTCAGGCGAACCCGCAGCGTGGTTCGAGCTTTGATCAGGTCCTGGTATTTGATCAGTTCATTTGCCTCATCAAGAAACTTGTTTGCGACCACCAGGCCAGCCTTCATGACTGCGGTTTGTGGTGTGTCAGGTTGACCGCCGATCATCCCGACCAATTGCTCGAGAAGCGGTTTCAGGCGATCAATGATGGTGAGTTTTTCAAACAGGTTAATCGCTTCGTTCAAGACCTTTTCATCTTCGAGGAGCTTATCCACTGGCGGCTTTTCTTTTGCCAGTTCCGTGGCGAGCAACGCGCGAGCTTCCATCAGTTCGGCGATCTTGAACCGGTTATTACTGATGGGGGAGTACCTGACGCTGTAAATGGCGTTGCTGAGTTTTGTCTGCTCTTCATCCAGGTTATCAGTGCACAGCGAGATTAACTGCCTGGCTATTTTGGTATAGGAATCTATAGCGCTTTTGGTTTGTTCATTCACTTCGCCGGCTGCCAGAGTGATCAGCGCTTCCAGCGTCTCACTGAGTGCCGTGGTATCCAGGCTGATGAGGGCGGAAGTTAATGTCCCGGAAGCGATCAGATCAGTCTCGGTGATATTGGTATTAAGCTTGATCAACTCATTGCGCAGGGCTTCGAGGTACAGGTCAGCGGAACCGATAATAGCCTGATAGCGAATGGCTTCTCGGCTGTCGCGAATAATCGACATGTCAGGTGCGGTATACGAAGGCGTGGTCATAAATATCCTTATTTATAGTAAGTTAAATCGGTTTTGTATCAGTTGAACGCGTTGGTTAGCGATTTAGCGTTGGATTCAATGTTTTTCCAATTACTGAGCACAACTTTCAGGCTCGAAACAAAAGACCTGAGTGTGAGGAATTCGTGTATACCATCAATTTTGTTTTTTGAAGAATCGATGTATTCGGAAATCGTGATCCACAGAGTTTCCAGGAGTGCAGTACTGTCTGTCGCTCCGATGATGTAAGAATCGACGTTGTCCAAACGGTCGTGGAGGACTAACAATGTACCCGTCAAAATATTTTTCCTGCGTACTTGCTCGGCGAGTTCATCCCGTTGTCGGATCAAGGGTGCTACATGTGCGTCCCGCAGCATCGCTTTGACTTTTAGATATTGGGATCCCAGTGGGTCGGTGAACGCCATAAAGTAATCGAAGAAATTGGGCTCGTGTTCTCTGGTCTTTTCATCGACCAAGCGTTGAGCCTCGTCAATTTCAGCATTGAGACGGGTGATCTCGGCATTCAGTTCGTGGTTGCCCGCGAGCTTGAGCTTTTCCCCAATCGACACCGCGACCACATCCGTCAGCTCGGTTTTAAAGTGTTTCAGGCGAAGCTGGATGTCTGTACTGCTGGTTTTCTTTTGTTCGATTGAACTGGCAATGAACTGAATAGTGTCCTTGATGGTCGGAAATCTGTTTTTCTCGTCTTGCCCAATTTTAAGCTCAGGAAGTTTTGCAATTTCTTCCTCGGTAGTATCGCAGGTCTTCGGAGAACGCCTGGAGACTGCCAGCGACTCTTTTCATCGACAGTTCTATGTCGCTCCAGTTATTCGCATTGGTGACGACTTTGACACAGGTATTTGCAATGTCATGAGGCTCCAGTCCGGCGATGCCAGTACTTTCGCTTTTCAGCAGGTTTTTAACGTCGTCGATATTCACTGGAAGTGACTTGGCTACAGCAATATATTCTTTGATTCTCTCGATATCTTTTTTGGTAACAATGGGTGGCGATGGATTAAAGGCGAAGACTTTGCTAACGAGCTCGGCGGCATCGATTGGTGCTTTATTAAGTTGCATGTTTGAAATCCATTTCAAGTTAGTGAGTGCGCAGCATAACTTTACTTTGGGTTTTGGTGTGCGGTGAGTGTGTAACGATATATGGGCTATTAGTTTGAATTTTTTACTGTAATCAATAATAAAAAACCCGTGAAATTCACGGGTTTTTTTGTTCGGCAATCACGTATTAAACGTAAAACGACTTCAACGGAGGAAAGCCATTAAATTCAACCGCGCTGTAACTGGTCGTGTAAGCCCCGGTCGACAACCAGTACAAACGATCACCAATCGCCAGGTTCAGCGGCAGACCGTACTTGTAGTTCTCGTACATGATGTCGGCGCTGTCGCACGTAGGGCCGGCGATGACCACTTCTTCCATCTCGCCTTTCTTCTCGGTCCAGATCGGGAACTTGATGGCTTCGTCCATGGTTTCGATCAAGCCGGAGAACTTGCCCACGTCCGTGTACACCCAGCGCTCGACGGCGGTACGGGATTTACGCGCCACCAGCACCACTTCGCTGACCAGGATACCGGCGTTGGCGATCAACGAACGGCCCGGTTCCAGGATGATTTCCGGCAGTTCGTCACCGAAGTCTTCCTTGAGGAAGCGGATGATTTCTTCAGCGTAGGTTTCCAGGCTGTTGGTGCGGGTGATGTAGTTGGCCGGGAAGCCGCCGCCCATGTTGATCAGCTTCAGGTGGATGCCGTCTTCTTCTTTCAGACGCTCGAAGATCACTTTGACCTTGGCGATCGCCGCGTCCCAGACGCTGATATCGCGCTGTTGCGAGCCGACGTGGAACGAGATGCCGTAAGGCACCAGGCCCAGGTCGCGGGCGAGGATCAGCAGGTCCATGGCCATGTCGGTCTGGCAGCCGAATTTGCGCGACAACGGCCAGTCGGCGGTGGTCGAGCCTTCGGTGAGGATGCGCACGTAGACTTTCGAGCCCGGTGCAGCCTTGGCGATGTTGCGCAGGTCGGCTTCGGAGTCGGTGGAGAACAGACGCACGCCCTTCTCGTAGAAGTAGCGGATGTCCTTGGATTTCTTGATGGTGTTGCCGTAGCTGATACGGTCGGCGCTGACGCCGCGATCCATCACTTTGTCGAGCTCGTAGATCGAAGCGATGTCGAAGCTCGAACCTTTTTCTTTGAGCAGGTCGATGATTTCAACGGCCGGGTTGGCCTTGACCGCGTAATAGACTTTGGCGAATTCGAAACCGGCGCGCAGGTCGTCATAGGCCTGGCTGATCATCGCGGTGTCGATCACCACGAACGGGGTTTCTTGCGTGTCGGCGAACGCCTTCAATTTATTGAAGGTATCGCGCGCGTAATAGTCTTCGACGTTGATCGACATGCTGGGAACTCCTACTGGCAAACTGAAATTAACAATGGGTGCAAATGAACGTCCTCCGTATCCCCACTTTGGTTCGCCTACTTCCCAAGGCATGTCGCCGAAAGCAAAAAGGCCATGGGAGGCGGTGCTTCCCTTGGCCTTGCTGTCTCGTCGTCAGTACTTGAGCCGGATGGATCGTTTCCAGCATGGACGTTCGGCGCGAACTTTAGGGCGTGAGGGGCTCGAGATCAACAAAAAATGTCGCGTTTTTGCACGCTTCCGTCGTGCGGTCTTGGACAGTTACTGATGTAACCGACCTGCATGACAGTGTGATGTTCCCCTGGCAGGGAGATTTGAGGTGTTTCAGGCGGGAATTTTGTTTGCCCCAATCGCTAGCAGGCTAGCTCCCACAGGGGATTTATGTTGTTGCACAGATTGCATGCACACCACAGATCCAATGTGGGAGCTAGCCTGCTAGCGATAGCGTCAGATCAGGCGACAGCAGTCTCGGCAGGCGAAACAATGCTGGTCTTGCCGCCACGGGACTTGCCGGAGCTCAGGTACTCGGCAATCGATTCCTGCGTCACCTCCCCAAGGAACACCCGCTCCGCATCCATCACCGGCAGCCACGAGCGGTTGAACTCGTACATCCGCGACAACAGGATGCGCAAATGCTCGTCGTACGCGGCGGTGGCGTTGAACTCGCGCAGGTATTGCGCGCAAGTGCCCGTCTGACGGTGCAGGTCGCGACGTCGTACATAACCCAGCGCCTTGTTCTCACCATCCGTGACCACCACATAACGACGGTCCAGTTCGTCCATCAACTCCAGGGCTTCAGCCACCGGCGTTTCCGGGCTCACCGACGGCGCGTTGTCCGCCGCGTCTTCGGCTTTCACCAGCAACAGGCGCTTGAGGGTGCTGTCCTGGCCGACGAAGTTGCTGACAAAATCGTCCGCCGGGTGCGCCAGCAGCGTGTCCGGGTGATCGATCTGCAGCAGTTTGCCGGCACGGAAGATCGCAATCTTGTCGCCCAGCTTGATGGCTTCGTCGATGTCGTGGCTGACCATGATCACGGTCTTGTTCAGCGCGCGCTGCATCTCGAAGAACTCGTTCTGGATCATTTCGCGATTGATCGGGTCGACCGCGCCGAACGGTTCGTCCATCAGCAACAGCGGTGCATCCGCTGCCAGGGCGCGAATCACGCCGATCCGCTGCTGCTGGCCGCCGGACAGTTCACGCGGATAGCGAGTCAGATACTGCTTGGGTTCCAGCTTGATCATGCTCATCAACTCGCGGGCGCGGTCGTGGCATTTCTGTTTGTCCCAGCCCAGCAGGCGCGGAACGATGGTGATGTTTTCCTCGATGGTCATGTTCGGGAACAGACCGATCTGCTGGATCACATAACCGATGTTGCGGCGTAGGGTCACAGCGTCGAGGTCAGTGGTGTCTTCGCCGTTGATCAGGATCTTGCCGGAGGTCGGCTTGATCAAGCGGTTGATCATTTTCAGCGTGGTGCTTTTGCCGCAGCCCGATGGCCCGAGGAACACACAGATTTCGCCTTCATTGACGGTCAGGCTTACCGAGTCCACGGCTTTCACATCTTTGCCGTTGCTTTGGAAGGTCTTGCTGAGGTTTTGAAGTTCGATCATTTGAGCAGTCCTTTTGGAGTCAGCGTGCGTTGCAGCCATTGCAGAAGCAGGTCGGCGAAGATGGCCAGGAGACTGACCAGCACGGCGCCGACGATTAGCATCGACATGTCGCTGCGGCTGATTGAAGCGAGAATAAGTACACCGAGGCCACCGGCGCCGATGGTCGCGGCGATGGTCATCACACCGATGTTCATGACAACGGCGGTGCGCACGCCAGCAAGAATCACTGGCACCGCAATCGGCAGTTCGACCATGCGCAGGCGCTGGCCGAAAGTCATGCCGATGCCGCGGGCGGCTTCGCGAATGCCGGGTTCGACGCCGGTCAGGGCGAGGTAGGTGTTACGCATGATCGGCAGCAGCGAGTACAGAAACACGGCGGTAATCGCCGGCATCGGCCCCAGGCCCTGGCCGAATTTCGAGTAGAACGGCAGCAGCAGGCCGAACAGCGCAATCGATGGCACGGTCAGCAGCACGGTGGCGCTGGCTTGCAACGGACCGGCGAGCGTCGGGAAGCGCGTCATCAGCACGCCCAGCGGCACGCCAACGAGGATCGCCAATGTCACGGCGATACCGACCAGAGTGATGTGCTGCCAGGTCAGGTGCAGCACCAGCGGCCAGTCGAGATGGGAAAAGGCGTTCAGAAATTCCATGTCTTTTCCTCCTTAGTTGAGTGGGTGCTGGCGCAGGAAATCGGCGGCAACGGATGAAGGGCTTTCGTGATCGACATCGACCCGCGCATTGAGCTGGCGCATGGTGGCGTCGTCGAACAGTTCGGCCAGCGGCTTGATTTCGTCCGCCAGTTTCGGATGGGCGTCGAGGTAGTCCTGACGCACCACTGGTGCGGCGGTGTAGTCCGGGAAGTAGTGCTTGTCGTCTTCCAGCAACTTGAGCTTGAAGGCATTCAAACGACCGTCGGTGGTGTAGACCAGACCGGCAAACACTTGGCCATTACGCAGGGCGGTATAGACCAGCCCGGCATCCATCTGCCGGATGTTTTTGCGGGTCAGGTTCATGCCGTAGAGGTCGACCATGCCGTCCAGTCCGTCGGAACGGTTGGCGAACTCGGTGTCCAGGGCGACGAGGTGATTGGTCTTCGCCTCAGCCTGCATCACCGTGTTCAGCTCGCTGATGGTGTTGATCTGCGGGTAAGCCTTTGCGGTGCTTTCCGGCAGGGCCAGGGCGTAGGTGTTGCTGAACTTCGACGGAGTCAGCCAGATCAGGCCTTTTTTCGCGTCGAGTTCTTTCACCTTGGCGTAGGACTGAGCGCTGTCTAGCTTGTCAGTGATGTGGTTGTAAGCCACCAGCGACACACCGGTGTATTCCCACATCAAATCCAGCTGACCACTTTCGTGAGCACTGCGGGCGAGGTTGCTGCCCAGACCGCCGGTCACTTGGGTGTCGTAGCCCTTGGTGCGCAGGTATTGGGAGGTGATTTCCGCGAGCAGGGTTTGTTCGGTGAACACCCGGGCGCCGATGCGGATCACCGGTTTTTCAGCGGCTTGGGCGATTCCCGAGAACAGCAGAACGCAGCCTATTAACAAGCTTAATTTCTTCATAAAAATTCCTTTGCCGAGGCTTAAGACGGGCGCAAGCCGCGTTCGAGCCAGAGGCGGCTGGCGAGTGTCACCAGACCGTCGAGCAGCAAGGCCAGCAGGGCGGTGCAGGCCGCGCCGAGCAGCAGTTGCGGCTGATTGTTCAGGGCGATGCCCGGGAAAATCAGGCTGCCCAGGCTGTTGGCGCCGATCAGGAACGCCAGCGGCGCCGTCCCGACGTTGATCGCCAGGGCCACGCGCACACCACCGATGATGATCGGCACGGCGTTCGGCAGTTCGACCCGCCACAGCACTTGCGTAGGCGTCATGCCGATGCCGACCGCCGCTTCTTTCAAAGAACCCTGAACGTTTTTCAGGCCTTCATAGGTGTTGCGCACGATTGGCAACAGCGAGGCGAGGAACAGGGCGAAGATCGCGGGGCCGCTGCCGATGCCGAGGATGCCCAGGGCGATGGCCAGTACGGCGAGAGGCGGCACGGTGTTGCCGATGTTGAAGATCTGCATGAAGCGTTCAGCGCGGCCCACCATGGTCGGGCGGCTGAGGAAGATGCCGGCGGGGATGCCCACAACAAGGGCGGCCAGCATGGAGACAAGGACAAGAATCAGATGAGCTTGCAGGTAAAACAACAAATCGTCGCGGTAATGTTCGATCGTGTTGATGCCAATCCAGTGGACCAGCAGGGCCAGGAGAGCGACGACAACCGCACCTCCTATCAGCCCCTTGCCATAGCGAATAGCCACAGGCGGACTCCTTTTTTCTTTGTCGGCGAACGCAGTCCCGAGTGGCAACGCCATTCCTGGCTGCCGGGATTATCAACGTTCGCGAGAAGCAGCTCTTCATGCTGGTGCAACCGCATGAGATCGAGCCATAAGCGCAGCCTCGTCAGGCTAACTTGCAGGTTTTTCAAACCCTGCTACGAGAGCTGTAACAGGGGAGTGGACGCCTCCACCTTTTAAAAGGTTCCATATTTAGCAGCAGATAGCCACCCTGCATGTCGAATGGACTTGTAGCAGCTGCCGAGCCTGCGAGGCTGCGTTCGGCGGCGAAGCCGTCGTAGAGTCGACACTCGCGGTCTGCCTGATACTCCGCGGCGTCAGGTTTTACGACGGCTGCGCCGCCGAACGCAGCCTCGCGCTGCTCGGCAGCTGCTACGGGGCGAACGGTGGTCCGTAGAGGTCGGTTTGCGCTATACTCGCCGCCCTTTTTTGAATCACCTGCCAGGCGATTTCCCATGACCAAACAGGCCGCCGAAGTCGCGAAACGCCGCACTTTCGCCATTATTTCCCACCCCGATGCCGGTAAAACCACCATCACCGAGAAGCTCTTGCTGATGGGCAAGGCGATCGCGATTGCTGGCACGGTGAAATCCCGTAAGTCCGACCGCCATGCCACCTCCGACTGGATGGAAATGGAAAAACAACGGGGTATTTCCATTACCACGTCGGTCATGCAGTTCCCGTATCGCGATCATATGATCAACCTGCTCGACACCCCGGGCCACGAAGACTTCTCCGAAGATACCTACCGCACCCTGACGGCAGTGGACTCGGCATTGATGGTCCTCGACGGCGGTAAGGGTGTAGAGCCACGGACCATCGCGCTGATGGACGTCTGCCGTCTGCGCGATACGCCGATCGTCAGCTTCATCAACAAACTCGACCGTGACATCCGCGACCCGATCGAACTGCTCGACGAAATCGAAGCGGTCCTGAAGATCAAGGCTGCGCCGATCACCTGGCCGATTGGTTGCTACCGCGATTTCAAGGGCGTTTATCACCTCGCCGACGACTACATCATCGTGTACACCGCCGGCCACGGCCACGAACGCACCGATGTGAAAATCATCGAGAAGCTCGATTCCGATGAAGCTCGCGCGCATTTGGGCGACGAGTACGATCGCTTCGTCGATCAGCTGGAACTGGTGCAGGGCGCCTGTCACGAATTCAATCAACAGGAATTCCTCGACGGCCAACTGACCCCGGTGTTCTTCGGTACTGCACTGGGCAACTTCGGTGTCGATCACGTGCTCGACGCCGTGGTCAACTGGGCGCCGAAACCGCTGGCCCGTGTCGCCAACGAGCGCACCGTTGAACCGGTCGAAGAGAAATTCGCCGGCTTCGTGTTCAAGATCCAGGCAAACATGGACCCGAAACACCGCGACCGTATCGCCTTCATGCGTATCTGCTCCGGCAAGTACGAAAAAGGCATGAAGATGCGCCACGTGCGCACCGGCAAGGACGTGCGGATCGGCGATGCGCTGACGTTCTTCTCCTCCGAGCGTGAGCAACTGGAAGAAGCGTTTGCCGGCGACATCATCGGCCTGCACAACCACGGCACCATCCAGATCGGCGACACCTTCACCGAAGGCGAAGTCCTGGGCTTCACCGGCATCCCGCACTTCGCCCCGGAACTGTTCCGCCGCGTGCGTCTGCGTGACCCGCTGAAATCCAAGCAACTGCGTCAGGGCTTGCAGCAATTGGCGGAAGAGGGCGCCACCCAGGTGTTCTTCCCTGAGCGCAGCAACGACATCATCCTCGGCGCCGTCGGTGTGCTGCAGTTCGATGTGGTCGCCAGCCGCTTGAAAGAGGAATACAAGGTCGAGTGCTCTTATGAGCCGATCACCGTTTATTCCGCGCGCTGGATCGATTGCGACGATAAGAAGAAGCTCGAGGAATTCCGGGTCAAGGCCGTGGAAAACCTTGCAGTCGACGGCGGCGGTCACCTGACCTACCTCGCGCCGACACGGGTCAACCTGGCGTTGATGGAAGAACGCTGGCCGGACGTGAAATTCCGTGCGACGCGTGAGCATCACTAAACGCTGAGTTGCAAAACCAAAAGCCCCGGTCGCGAAAGCGCCGGGGCTTTTTTGTGCCCGCCACAATCCCCTGTGGGAGCCAGCCTGCTGGCGATAGCGGAGTGACATTCAACACATTCATTGAATGAAAGAATGCCATCGCCAGCAGGCTGGCTCCCACAAGGGGCAGCGTTGTCGGTAGGTTTGGGTATAAACATTATTCCAAACCAATCTCCCCACTTATGGCATTTCCCGCGCATCGTCAGGGTCCTATCTGGAGAACCCGCCCCATCGGAACCGGATGTCTGTCAGTACCGTCGGGCTTCCACGTTTTACCTGCGAAAGGATGGAATCAGCCATGAGCATTTTTCAACGCATCGTGTTGTTGCTGAAGGTTTTGGTAATGCTGTCCGTTGGCATGTCAGCGGCAGCGTGGGCGGAGTGCCCGGATCATGATGAACAAGCGTCAAGCGGGCAGGTGACTCACGCCGGGCTGATGATCGCCGCGTCCGAGTCGGAGCCAGGCGATCAAGGTCAGGGCGGCAGCGCGGACGATGACGATTCGACCACCGAGGATCCGGATGCCGATACCGATGAAGATGAAGGGGCTTGAGTAACAGGCAAAAGAAAACCCCGTCTCCCCTGACTGATGCGCAGCCGGGGCAGAAGAGGTCATTGAACAGCTCATAACCCGCTGTGGGGGCGAACCTGCCCGCGAAGGCGATATTCCAGCCAACATCTATGTTGACTGAGAGAACGCTATCGCGAGCAGGCTCGCTCCCACAGTTTGTTAAGCGGCGCCGTCGAGGAATTGCTCGGCGTAGTGGCAAGCCACCTGGCGGCTGTCGAGCAGGCGCAGGGCCGGCTCTTCAGTGCTGCAGCGCTCGGTCGCGTACGGGCAGCGCTTGTGGAAAGCGCAGCCGGACGGCGGATTCAGCGGGTTAGGCAACTCGCCGACGATCTTGATTTTCGGCTTGTTCGGGTCCGGGTGAATGGTCGGTGTAGCCGACAGCAACGCCTGGGTGTACGGGTGCAGAGGACGTTCGTAGATGTCGTTCTTCGGGCCCATTTCCACCGGGCGACCGAGGTACATCACCATTACGTCATCGGCAACGTGTTGCACCACTGCCAGGTTGTGGGAGATGAACACGTAGGCGGTGTTGAACTCTTGCTGCAAATCCATGAACAGGTTCAGCACCTGCGCCTGGATCGACACGTCCAGCGCCGAGGTCGGTTCGTCCGCCACCAGCACCTTCGGTTGCAGCATCATCGCGCGGGCCAAGGCGATCCGCTGGCGTTGACCGCCAGAGAACATGTGCGGATAACGCTGATAGTGCTCAGGACGCAAGCCTACCTGCTTCATCATCGCCTGCACTTTCTCGCGACGTTCGGCCGCGCTCAGCTGGGTGTTGATCAGCAGTGGCTCTGCCAGTTGATCACCAACTTTCTGCCGTGGGTTCAACGAGGCGTACGGGCTCTGGAACACCATCTGCACGTCTTTGCGCAATTGCTTGCGCTGAGCCTTGTCGGCGCCGGCGACTTCTTGCCCGGCGATTTTCAAGGAACCGGAGGACGGTTCTTCGATCAGGGTCAAGGCACGGGCCAGGGTGGATTTGCCGCAGCCCGACTCACCTACAACGGCGAGGGTCTTGCCGGCTTCCAGTTCGAACGACACACCGTTCAGGGCGCGCACGGTCGCATGGCCCTTGAACAGGCCGCGGGACACTTCGTAGTGACGGGTCAGGTCGCGGGCGGTAAGTACGACGGCCATTACGCCACCTCCTGATTCAGCGGGTAGAAGCAGCGGGCGAGGCTGTTGCTTTTCGGGTCAAGGGATGGACGCTGGGCACGGCAATTCTCTTGCACGTACGGGCAGCGCGGCGACAGCAGGCAGCCCTGCGGGCGGTCATAACGACCGGGAACAATGCCCGGTAGCGTGGCCAGGCGCGTGGCACCCAGGCTGTGTTCCGGAATCGCCTTGAGCAGTGCTTCGCTGTAAGGGTGTGCCGGAATGTCGAACAGTTGTGGCACTTGCCCCACTTCGACCGCCTGGCCGGCGTACATCACGCACACGCGCTGGGCGGTTTCGGCCACGACCGCAAGGTCGTGAGTAATCAGCACCAGGCCCATGTTCTGCTCTTTCTGCAACGCCAGCAGCAGGTCCATGATCTGCGCCTGAATCGTAACGTCCAGCGCCGTGGTCGGTTCGTCGGCGATCAGCAGTTTCGGTTCGCCGGCAATCGCCATGGCGATCGCGACACGCTGGCTCATACCGCCGGAGAGTTGATGCGGGTAGGCATTCATACGGCTCGCGGCACCCGGGATTTCAACTTTTTCCAGCAGTTCGATGGCGCGTGCGCGGGCTTGCTTGCCGGACATTTTCAGGTGCAGGCGCAGCACTTCTTCGATCTGGAAGCCGACGGTGTAGCTCGGGTTCAGCGCGGTCATCGGGTCCTGGAAGACCATGGCCAGGTCTTTGCCGACGATTTGCCGACGCTGACGGTTGCTGAGCTTGAGCATGTTCTTGCCGTCGAAATTCAGGGCGTCAGCGGTGACGATCCCCGGATGTTCGATCAGGCCCATCAGCGCCATCATGGTCACGGACTTGCCGGAACCCGACTCGCCAACGATGGCCAGCACTTCGCCCTTGTCCACGGAAATGTCGAGGCCGTCGACCACCGGAACGGCGTTCTTGTCGCCGAAGCGGACGTTGAGATTCTTGATTTCTAACAGTGACATTTGAATCTCCTCAGGCGGCGTTCTTGAGTTTCGGGTCCAGCGCATCGCGCAGGCCGTCGCCCATCAAGTTGATTGCCAGCACGCTGAGCAAAATGGTCAAACCAGGCAGACTTACCACCCACCAGGCGCGTTCGATGTAGTCGCGAGCCGAAGCCAGCATGGTGCCCCACTCAGGCGTTGGCGGTTGTACGCCGAGGCCGAGGAAGCCCAGTGCCGCGGCATCGAGGATCGCCGAGGAGAAGCTCAGGGTGGCCTGAACAATCAGCGGCGCCATGCAGTTGGGCAGCACGGTGACGAACATCAGGCGTGGCAGACCGGCACCGGCCAGGCGCGCGGCGGTCACGTAGTCGCGGTTCAATTCGCCCATCACCGCGGCGCGGGTCAGACGAACATACGACGGCAACGAAACCACGGCGATGGCAATGATGGTGTTGATCAGGCCAGGGCCGAGGATGGCGACAATCGCCACGGCCAGCAGCAGGGACGGCAGGGCCAGCATGATGTCCATCAGGCGCATGATGGTCGGGCCGAGCATGCGCGGGAAGAACCCGGCAAACAGACCCAGGAGAATGCCCGGAATCAGCGACATCACCACCGACGACAAGCCGATCAGCAGGGACAGGCGCGAACCGTTGATCAGGCGCGACAGCAGGTCGCGACCCAGTTCATCGGTGCCGAGCAGGAACTGGATCTGCCCACCTTCCAGCCAGGCTGGCGGGGTCAGCAGGAAGTCACGGTATTGCTCGCTCGGGTTATGCGGAGCAACCCACGGCGCGAAGATGGCGCAGAAAATCACCAGCAGCATGAACATCAGGCCCGCAACGGCGCCTTTGTTCTTGGAAAACGCTTGCCAGAATTCTTTGTACGGAGACGGGTACAGCAGGCTTTGATCGACTGTTACCGCTTGATTTGTAGTTGAAGCTGGAGTGGTCATGGTCATGATCTCAGCGCTGGTGACGGATGCGTGGGTTGGCAAAGCCGTAGAGGATGTCCACCACGAAATTGACCAGAATCACCAGGCAGGCGATTAACAGGATGCCGTTCTGCACCACGGGATAATCCCGTGCGCCAATGGCTTCGATCAGCCATTTGCCGATGCCGGGCCACGAGAAAATGGTTTCGGTCAGGACCGCACCGGCCAGCAACGTGCCGACTTGCAGGCCGACCACGGTCAGGACCGGAATCAGCGCGTTGCGCAGGCCATGGACGAACACCACGCGCGACGGCGAGAGGCCTTTGGCGCGGGCGGTACGGATGTAGTCCTCACGCAGCACTTCGAGCATCGACGAACGGGTCATCCGCGCAATAACGGCCAGCGGGATGGTGCCAAGCACGATGGCCGGCAGGATCAGGTGGTGCAGGGCATCGAAGAACGCACCGACGTCATCGGCCAGCAGCGTGTCGATCAGCATGAAGCCGGTGCGCGGCTCGATGTCGTAGAGCAGGTCGATCCGCCCGGACACCGGCGTCCAGCCCAGGGACACCGAGAAGAACATGATCAGGATCAGGCCCCACCAGAAGATCGGCATCGAGTATCCCGCCAGGGAGATGCCCATCACCCCATGGTCGAACAGGGATCCTCGCTTGAGTGCCGCGATCACCCCGGCCAGAAGGCCCAGGATGCCGGCGAACAACAGGGCGGCCATGGACAATTCCAGGGTCGCGGGGAATAGAGAGCTGAACTCGGTCCAGACGCTTTCACGGGTCCGCAGGGATTCGCCAAGGTCGCCGTGGGCCAACTTGCCGATGTAGTCCAGGTACTGGGCATACAGCGGTTTGTTCAGGCCAAGGCGTTCCATTGCCTGAGCGTGCATTTCGGGGTCGACCCGACGTTCGCCCATCATCACTTCCACGGGGTCGCCAGGAATCATGCGAATCAACGCGAAAGTCAGCAAGGTGATGCCGAAGAATGTGGGGATCAATAACCCCAATCGGCGGGCAATAAAACTAAACATCTTGTGTGGTACCTCATCAGCCGGTTAGGCGTGCCCGGCATTCCTGGGTCAGGAATGCCGGTAGTTTCTTATCTACTTCACCTGAGTGGTGGCGAAGTTATTAGTGGTGAGGGGGCTAATGTGATAGCCCTCTACGTTGTTGCGCATTGCGGTGAACATTCTAGTGTGCGCCATGCTGATCCATGGCTGGTCCTGGTTAAAAATAACCTGAGCCTGTTCGTACAACGCTGCCCGCTCGGCCGGATCGGTCTTTTCACGGGCCTGGTCGATCAGCGTCTGGAACTTGGCGTTGCACCAGCGTGCGTAGTTTTCGCCGTTCTTCGCGGCTTCGCAACTGAGCATAGGCGTCAGGAAGTTATCCGGGTCGCCGTTATCGCCCGCCCATCCGGCGGAAACCATATCGTGCTCGCCGTTTTTCGCGCGTTTGAGCATTTCGCCCCATTCCATCACGCGGATGTCGATCTTGATCCCGACCTTGGCCAGGTCAGCCTGCATCATCTGCGCGCCGAGCATCGGGTTCGGGTTGGTCGGGCCGCCACCGTTGCGGGTGAACAGGGTGAAGGTGGTGCCTTCCGGTACGCCGGCTTCCTTGAGCAGGGCGCGGGCCTTGTCCAGATCACGGGCCGGGTTTTTCAGGCTGTGGTTGTAGCCCAGCAGCGTGTCCGGGAACGGATTGACCGCCACCGTCGCATTGCCTTTGCCAAACAGTGCGTTGACATAAGCCTCTTTATCGAAGGCGATGTCGATGGCTTTGCGCACCCGCACGTCACTCATGTACTTGTGCGTGGTGTTCATGGCGATGTACGAAACGGTCATCGCGTTCAGTTCATCGACACTCAGCTTGGTGTCTTTCTTGATGCTCGGGATGTCATCCGGTTTCGGATACAGCGCGATCTGGCACTCGTTGGCCTTGAGCTTTTGCAAGCGCACGTTGTTGTCGGTGGCGATCGCCAGGATCAACGCTTCAGCCGGTGGCTTGCCACGGAAGTAGTCCGGGTTGGCCTTGAAGCGAACCTGGGCGTCTTTGTTGTAGCGCTGGAACACGAACGGCCCGGTGCCGACCGGCTTGTTGTTCAAGTCGCCAGTCTTGTTGGCCTTGAGCAACTGGTCGGCATATTCGGCGGAGTAGATCGAGGAGAACGCCATGGCGATGTCGGCCAGGAACGGCGCTTCGCGACGGGTCAGGGTGAATTTGACGGTGTTGTCGTCAACTTTCTCGACGCTTTTCAACAGTTCCTTGAAGCCCATGCTTTCAAAGTACGGGAAGCCCACGCTCGACAGTTTGTGCCATGGGTGGTTCGGGTCCAGCTGACGCTGGAAGCTCCAGACCACGTCGTCGGCGTTCATGTCGCGGGTCGGCTTGAAGTATTCGGTGGTGTGAAACTTGACGCCTTTGCGCAGGTGGAACGTGTAAGTCAGACCGTCCTCGCTGATGTCCCAGGAGTCGGCCAGTGCCGGAATCACTTCAGTGGTGCCGGGCTTGAAGTCCGCCAGACGATTGAAGATGGTTTCGGCCACCGCATCGGCTGTGACTGCAGTTGTGTACTGGACCATATCGAAGCCTTCCGGGCTGGCTTCGGTGCAGACCACCAGGGGTTTGGCCGAGACGCCAACAGCGACACTCAGCAACGCGGCTGCGATGGCCGCACGTAGGGGAAGCATTTTCATCAAGAACCCTCTGCAATCGGTTAAAGGACAAAAGCCGAACGGCCGATTCGTCACTGAATCAGCCGTTCGGCGGGTGCATTACAAAATGTTGAACGGGATGGTGGTCACGAGACGGAACTCGTTGATGCTGCCGTCAGCCTGGTTTTCGCTGGCGCGGTGAGCGGTGTAGGTCGCGCGAATAGCGGTGGCCTTGAGTGGACCGCTCTGCACGGCGTACGCAGCACCGATGCCGTATTCATAGTGGTGTTCGCCGTCCATGGCCTGGACGCCGTCGTAGCCGCCGCCGGCGTAGTGAGTGCCGTCGATGCCCCAGCCGCGAGCCTGGTAGATGTTGAACTTCAGGCCTGGCACGCCGTATTCGGCCATGTTCAGACCGTAGGCAATCTGGAAGGACTTCTCGTTCGGGCCGTTGAAGTCCGACAGCAGGGAGTTGGCCAGGTAGATGCCGTTGGTTTCGTGCAGGTAGTCGAAGTACTCGTTACCGTTCACTTCCTGATACGAGAAGGTCAGGGTGTGAGCCTGGTGAGTCAGGCCGAACGACAGGGAGTAGGTGTCGTTGTCGATTTCGCCCAGCAGTTTTTTGCCTTCGTCGACGGTCTTGTAGTAGTTCAGGCCGGTGGTCAGGCTCAGTACCGAGCTGTCACCCAGAACATGGGTGGCGCCGAAGTAGTACTGGTTCCACAGGTCTTCGGCCTGGGTGCCCCACAGGCTGGTGGTCAGGCTGGCGAACGGGGTGTAGGTGAGACCGGCGGTGTTGACGTGGTCGGTTTCAGCGCTGGTGTCGCCGTATTCGGAGCGGAATTTGCTCAGGCTTTCTTCGGTACGCGGGGAAACGCGGTCGAAGGAGCCCAGGTCGAAGGCCAGGTTGTTCAGCTCTTCGCTGTGGATCGCCACGCCTTCAAAGCTCGAAGGCAGCGGACGGTTGCCGATGACGTCGACTTGCGGGCTGCTGAAGTTCATGCGGCCGGCAGTCAGGGTGGTGTTGGAGATACGGGCCTTGACGTTCGCCAGGCCTACTTTGCTCCACTGACCCTGGGCGTCGCCGCCTTCTTTGGTCAGGGTACGGTTGTTGCCCGCGCCTGGACGAGTGCCCGGTGCGCCGCCGTTGTTGGACGCCAGGTTTTCACGGTCGCGTTCCAGCGCGATGGCATTGTAGGCCGCCACTTCAGTGCTGAAACCCACGGTGCCTTCGGTGAAGCCCGAGTTGTACTTGACGATGGTGCCCTGCACCCAGTTGATACGACGATCAGTCGGGGTCGCTACACCGTCTTTACGGTAAGTGAACTTGCCACCACGTTTCAGTTGTTCGTTGGCGTACCAGTTACGGGTGCTGCCGGTGACCGTGCTGCCTTCGATAAAGCCGGTTGCATCGGCTTGGGCGCTTTTGGTGTTGACCGTAACCGGAGTGAATTCCTGGCTTTGGGTTTCTGCGTAAGCCGTGGCGGTTACGCTGCTGATGGCCAGGGCCAATAACGCGGTGCTGCTCAGTTTCATGGGTGAAGCTCCTTACTTTCTTTTTTTTAATGCCGGTCTTTTTTGGTGATCCGGCTATTTGGTTTAGAACTCAATCAAGGCTTCGCAAACGTTTGCTGCAGGCCGGATGGGCGAATTGCGGCAATACGCTTGCGTGGGGGCGCAATGCGCCCCCAGCGTTTCTGGCTAATCGGTTATTGGTCGATACTGACGCCCGAGAACACGTTGCGACCGAATGGACTCACCTTGAATCCTTCGATTTTCGCGCTCAACGGCTGGTTAACCGTCGAATGGGCGATAGGCGTGATCGGCACTTGTTGCTTGAGGTAGTGCTGCGCCTGTTTGTAGAGCACGGTGCGCTGGTCGCGGTCGGTGACGACCTTGGCCTGCTTGATGAACTTGTCGTAAGCCGGGTCGCACCACATGGAATAGTTGTTGCCGCCAATGGCGTCGCAGCTGTACAGCGTGCCAAGCCAGTTGTCCGGGTCCCCATTGTCACCGGTCCAGCCAATCAGGCTGACGTCGTGCTCGCCATTCTTGGTGCGCTTGATGTACTCGCCCCATTCGTAGCTGACGATCTTCACTTTGAGACCGATTTTTGCCCAGTCAGCCTGGAGCATCTCGGCCATCAACTTGGCGTTCGGGTTGTAAGGGCGCTGAACGGGCATCGCCCACAAGGTGATTTCGGTGCCTTCCTTCACGCCGGCAGCCTTGAGCAATTCCTTGGCTTTTTCCGGGTTGTAGGCGACGTCCTTGATGGTGTCGTCGTAGGACCATTGGGTCGGCGGCATAGCGTTTTGCGCGAGTTGCCCGGCGCCTTGGTACACCGCGTTGAGAATGCCTTGCTTGTTCACCGCCATGTCCAGCGCCTGGCGCACTTCGAGCTGGTCGAACGGTTTGTGGCGGACGTTGTAGGCGATGTAACCGAGGTTAAAACCGGGCTTCTCGATGAGCTTGAGTGCCGGGTCGTTTTTCAATGCCGGGACGTCGGCAGGGCGCGGGCTCAGGGTGATCTGGCACTCATTGGCCTTGAGCTTCTGCACACGCACCGAAGCGTCGGTGTTGATCGAGAAGATCAGGTTGTCGAGCTTGACCCGGCTCGGGTCCCAGTACTGCTTGTTGCCGGTGTAGCGGATGTTGGAATCTTTCTGGTAGCTCTTGAACGCGAACGGGCCAGTGCCGATCGGCTTCTGGTTGATGTCGCTCGGCTTGCCTTCGGCCAGCAACTTGTCGGCGTATTCGGCGGACAGGATGGCGGCGAAGCTCATGGCGATGTTCTGGATGAACGCGGCGTCGACGCTGTTGAGCGTCATGACCACGGTCAGTGGCCCGGTCTTCTCGACTTTGGCAATGTTCTTGTTCAGGCTCATCCCGTTGAAATACGGGAACTCGGTCGGATAAGCCTTACGGAAAGGTTGCTGCGGATCGAGCATGCGATTAAACGTGAACAGCACGTCATCGGCGTTGAAATCACGGGTCGGCGTGAAGTACTTGGTTGTGTGAAATTTCACCCCTTCGCGCAGGTGAAAGTTGTACTTGAGGCCGTCCTCGGAGATATCCCAGCTCGTTGCCAGGCCCGGTACGACGTTGGTGGCGCCTTTTTCAAACTCTGCCAATCGGTTGTACAACGGCTCGGCGGCATCGTTGTCGGTCGATGTCGTGTACTGCGCAGTGTCGAAGCCAGCGGGGCTGCCTTCGGAGCAGAACACCAGGCTGTTGTTGGCGGCCTGGCTGATGGAAGTGGCGGCCAACAGGCCGGTGCCCAGCAATGCGGATAAAACCAAGGTATGGCGCATGACGCTCCCTCTTTTTTAGTGTTTTGACAATGCGCCGCCGTCCCGTCCGGGGACGTGGAGGCATCATTGATCTCAAACCATCGTGAGCAGCAACAACCGAGAGCCCACGCATGAACTGGTCAGATCCCGACGGTATGAATCGTGGGCCTGGCAGTAAATGCGTAGAGTCCTAAAGACTCGTAGGAAAAGGCGACGCATCCGACACCGCTGCTGTACTACGCAGAGGAATTGGATGTAGGTGGTTTCCTACTTTCTCGGTAGATAAAGCAACGGCGACGTTAAAAACGTCGCCGTTGCAAAACCTTACTTGCTGACGCTGACGCCGTAGAAGGAGTTCAAGCCAAACGGGCTGATCTTGAAGTCCTGCACGTTGTCGCGCATGGGTTGGAACACCGTCGAGTGAGCGATAGGTGTCATCGGAACAGCGTCTTTGAGGACGTGTTGCGCCTGTTGGTACAGTTCGGTGCGCTTGCCCTGGTCGGTCGTGCGCTTGGCTTCTTTGACGAGACCGTCGAACTTCTTGTCGCACCACTTGGAGAAGTTGTTGCCGCTCAGCGAGTCGCAGCCGAACAGTACGTTGAGCCAGTTGTCCGGATCACCATTGTCGCCGCTCCAGCCAATGATCATGGCCTGGTTCTCACCGCCCTTGGAACGCTTGATGTACTCGCCCCATTCGTAGCTGGTGATCTTGACGTTCAGGCCGATCTTCTTCCAGTCGGACTGCAGCATCTCAGCCATCAGTTTGGCGTTCGGGTTGTACGGACGCTGCACCGGCATTGCCCACAGGACGATCTCGGTACCTTCCTTGACGCCGGCTTCCTTGAGCAGCTCCTTGGCTTTCTCAGGGTTGTACGGCGCATCCTTGATGGTGGTGTCGTAAGACCACTGGGTTGGCGGCATGGCGTTGACGGCCAGTTGACCAGCGCCCTGATACACCGATTTGATGATCTCTGGCTTGTTGACAGCCATGTCCAGCGCTTGACGGACTTTAAGGTTGGCCAGCGGGTTCGGCTCGTTGCTGCCCTTGACCTTGTCCATCACGTTATAGGCGATGTAGCCCAGGTTGAAACCAGCCTGATCAGGCATCTTCAGGGTTTTGTCAGCCTTGAGCGCTGCCAGGTCGGCCGGGCGCGGGAACAGAGTGATTTGGCACTCGTTCTTTTTCAGTTTCTGAATACGCACGGACGGGTCGGTGGTGATGGCGAAGATCAGGTTGTCGATCTTGACGTCTTCAGGCTTCCAGTAGTCCTTGTTCCCGGTGTAGCGGATGTTGGAGTCTTTCTGGTAGCTCTTGAACACGAACGGGCCAGTGCCGACCGGCTTCTGGTTAATGTCGGCGGCTTTGCCTTCTTTCAGCAGCTGGGCTGCGTACTCGGCGGACTGCACCGACGCGAAGCTCATGGCCATGTTCTGGATGAACGCGGCATCAACTTCCTTGAGGGTGAACTTGACGGTGTGGTCGTCGACTTTATCGATCTTGGTGATGTTGGTGTCCATCGCCATGTCGGTGAAGTACGGGAATTCGGTCGGGTACGCCTTACGGAACGGATCATCCTTGTTAATCATGCGATTAAAGGTGAACAGCACGTCGTCGGCGTTGAACTCACGAGTCGGCTTGAAGTACGGCGTGGTGTGGAACTTGACGCCTTCACGCAGGTGGAAGGTGTAAGTCAGGCCATCGTCAGAGATGTCCCACTTGGTCGCCAGACCAGGAATCACGGCGGTGCCGCCGCGCTCGAACTGGGTCAGGCGGTTGAACATGGTTTCTGCAGAGGCGTCGAAGTCGGTTCCGGTGGTGTACTGACCTGGATCAAAACCGGCCGGGCTCCCTTCGGAGCAGAACACCAGGTTAGTCGCGGCTTGGGCGAATGGTGCGGAGGCTAACAAGCCTGCGCCGACTAAAAACGGAATGACCGCGTGTTTAAGCATGTTGGCCTCATGATTTGTTGTCATTTTTGGAATTAGAGGACGACCTCGTGAGTCGTGCCTGCGGATACTTATGCAGGGGCCATACCCAATGCAAGATCCTGAGCCTCTGCAGGCCTTAAACAGTGGCACGAACGTACCTTAATGTCGCATATGTATAAATTCACGCGCATTTGACCGTTTGCGCGGGGTTTTTTTGGTGCCTGGGGCGCACCTGCGCGGGGCGATCTGGACGCCTTTCGCACTCGATTGGAGCGCGGTGTTACTTATTTATACCCATCATTGCGGGCGGTGAACGGCTAGTGCGGGCGTGAATGAGATTGAGTTCCGGTTTGGTGGGTAGGTGTTTGTTGTTTAAAGGGTTGTTGTGGCTGTGGGGGCAGTTTGTTTCGTTACTGTTTGTCAGGGGGCATCTGTGGGTGGATTTGGATTTCTGGATTAGCTGGGGTAGTGCGTGGGTGTGTCAGTAGTACCGCGGGTGCAACCTTTTACCGCCAGCGGTAGCACTTTTCTTCTTCTCGCAATGTTGAGCGTCTGAAAAATGTGCATTTTTGGCTATGTGTACATATCCATTTCTGCGGTAACGGCGGCTGGCGGTTTCGCCCTTACGGCGACTCACTTTTTTTACAAGCGCCTAAAAAAAGTAAGCAAAAAAACGCTCGCCCCAAGCGTCCGGCCCCTCGCCTGGGCTCGGCGTTC
>NZ_JBOFQE010000009.1:0-40065 GCF_051660785.1 Pseudomonas sp. | reverse complement strand
ACCAGAAACGGTTAATCGGGCATTTTTATGAGTGTTCACTCGGGGCCTCCGGGTACTTGGTTTGGTTCGCACCTCCAATTTTCCGGAAAAGCCCCGAGTGAACAACCTACAGAGAGATCACAGCTAGCTCCCACATTGGATCCTGGGCGTTCACACATACTGATGCGCACAGAAGTTCCCCTGTGGGAGCTTGCCTGCTAGCTCCCACATTGGATCCTGGGCGTTCACACATAATGATGCGCGCAGAAGATCCCCTGTGGGAGCTAGCCTGCTAGCGATGAGGCCAGTTGGGGCACTGAAGACCTTCAGTCGTCTTTCTTCATCAATCCCGCTAAAGCCGCAAACGGATTATGCGTAGCCTTGGCAATCTTCGGCGTGCTCAGCGAGCCTTCGTGGAAATACTGCTGGTCGGTATACCGCGAGTGTTCGTTGTCGTGGCAATACAGGCACAACAGTTCCCAGTTCGAGCCGTCCTGGGGGTTGTTGTCGTGGTTGTGGTCGCGGTGGTGCACGGTCAGTTCGCTCAGGCGCTTGCCGGAGAACTCGCGGGCGCAGCGGCCGCACACGTGCGGGTACATCTTCAGGGCTTTGTCGCGGTAACCCATTTCCTTGTCGCGCTGATTGTCGGCGAGGATGCGATCCAGCTTCGAGGTATTGGTCGGCGTTGACGAACTCATGGGTTCACCTTTGTAAAAGACTAATGACGGTTATGACGTGAGTTTAGCTCAGCCCTTGAGCTTCTCGGCAATCCAGATGGTGTGGCGCGTGCCTTTGTTGCCGTGGGCGAAGACCTGGACTTCCTCGGCCTTGAAGCCAGCTTTCTTCAGTTTGTCGGAAAACTGCTTGTCTGCGCTGGCCGACCACACCGCCAGCACGCCTTTGGGCCGCAGGGCCTTGGCGCAGGCGCTCAGGCCACCGGCGGAATAGAGCCAGCTGTTCGCCCTTTGAGTCAGGCCTTCAGGGCCGTTGTCGACGTCGAGCATGATGGCGTCGAAGCCTTGTGGCTCGGCTTGCAGCACTTTGGCCACGTCTTCCATGCGAATCACGGTGCGCGGGTCGAGCAGCGGATTGCCGGCTTTTTCTCCCAGCGGCCCGCGGTTCCACTCCACCACGCCAGGCACCAGTTCGGCGACTACCACTTCAGCGGTCTTGCCCAAATGCTTGAGGGCCGAGGCCAGGGTGAAGCCCATGCCAAGGCCACCGATCAGCACGCGGGAGTTCGGTCGGCCGGCCACTTTGCGGCAGGGGATCTCGGCCAGGGCATCTTCGGAACCGTGCATGCGGGTGTTCATCAACTGCCCGCCGTCGCCGCCCTGGATCTTGATGACGAAATCCTCGCCATACTCGAACAGGCACAAGGCGCCGCCGTTTTCAGGGATAGGGGCGGTGTCGAGCAGAACGAAACGTTTCATGGAAATCTCAAATTGGGGGAAGGCAAACAGAGGCAGTTGGGAGTAGCCTGCCAATGACAACAAGGCCAATGGAGCCATTGATGAAGCGCACCATTCTAACGGTCATTGCCTCGGCCGCGCTCTCGATAACTGCAGTGCAGGCCCAGCAGTTGCAGCCCGTTCCGATCAGCCCGGCGCCGATGCCCGGTTCGCCCGGCACCGCGACCCCGACGCCGTATCCACAAATCACCCCATCCACCGCACCCAGGACCGGGCCTGGCAGTGGCGGCCCACCGCTGGTGCCGATCGACATGCCCAGTCCACCGGTCAAGGATCAACCGGTACCGGGCCTTGAGCCAAACAGCCCGAAGACCAAGTCGCCCGGCGGTTAAACCTGCTGCGAGAGCAGTTGCCCGTCTGCCATGCGCAGGCGTTTGGAGAGGGCGACGGCGAGGGCGCGGATGATCTTGGCGGCGATTTTCGGCGCGTCATTGATCATCTTTTCCAGAGAGTCCTTGCCCAGGTTCAGCAGCTGGCAGTGGCTGGCGGCCACGCAACTGGCCGAGCGGCGTTCGCCATCGAGCACCGCCATTTCGCCGAACGACCGGCCGCTGCGCAAGGTGGCCATGGTCACCAGTTGCCCATCGCCGTTGGTCTTCTGCACCGACACCTGGCCGGTGTGGATGATGCACATGAAGCTGCCGGCATCGCCCTCATGGAAAATCTCTTCGCCTTCGGCGATGGTGCTGATGCTGAAGTAGCCTGAGGCGGCGGCGAAGTCTGCTGGCAGCAGTTGATCGAACAGGCCGCAGTCCATCAGCCAGTCGCGGATTTCGTTGTTCAGTAAGGTCGGTTCTGACATGTCGGCACGGTCTTTTTTTTGTGTCTGTTTCCGGTTGTTCGGGATGTCCCCAATCCCCTGTGGGAGCGAGCCTGCTCGCGATTACGGTGTGTCAGTCACGTAATATTGACTGAAAGTCCGCTATCGCGAGCAGGCTCGCTCCCACATTGGAATTGTGTTGGATCGGGCCCGGTGTCTGGTGTTAAGACCAGCGCGCCGGGCCAAGTTCCTCAGGCAATCCCCAATACCTTGAAAACAAATGCGTATTCGAGTGCTACGTCACGCAATCCCTGGTAACGACCGCTCATTCCGCCATGCCCGGCGCCCAGTTCGGTCTTGAGCAAAAGCGGCTTGTCGTCGGTTTTGGTCGCGCGCAATTTCGCCACCCACTTCGCCGCTTCCCAGTACTGCACGCGGCTGTCGTTGTAGCCAGCGATCACCAGGGTTGCCGGATAGGCTTGCGCGGTGACGTTTTCGTACGGGGCATAGGCTTTGATCCGATCATAAACGTCCGGCTCTTCAGGATTGCCCCACTCGTCGTATTCGGTGACTGTCAACGGCAGGTCCGGATCGAGCATGGTGTTGAGCACGTCGACGAACGGCACCTCTGCAATGGCCGCGCCGAACAGGTCCGGACGCTGATTGAGCACCGCGCCGATCAGCAATCCGCCGGCACTGCCGCCGCTGATCGCCAATTGCTGCGAAGTGGTGAAACCGTTGTCGATCAGGTGTTCGGCACAGGCAATAAAGTCGCTGAAGGTGTTGTGCTTGTGCTCCTGCTTGCCGGCGCGATACCAGGCTTCGCCCAATTCACCGCCGCCACGCACGTGGGCAATGGCAAACGCCACGCCGCGATCGAGCAAACTCAAGCGGGCGTGAGAGAACCACGGGTCGAGGCTTTCGCCATACGCGCCGTAGCCATATAGATACAGCGGCGTCGGCTGCCCGAGTGCTTCGCGTTTGACGACATAGCTGATCGGCACCTGCGTGCCATCGGGAGCCGTCGCCCACAGGCGCTGGCTGACGTATGCGTCGGCGTCGAACGGGCCGAGCACCGGGGTTTCCTTGAGGACTTTCTGCTCGCCACTGTCCAGTTCAAGCTGACGGATCTGCGCCGGACGGTTCAAGGCCTCGTAACGCAGGCGGATCCTGTCGCTGACAAATTCCAGACTGTTCTGCACGTGCAGGCTGTACGCCGCATCCGGCAGTTGCACGCGGTAGCTCGGCAAGTCCTGCGGGTGGACTTCAATGATTGGCAAGCCGCCGATCCGCAGGCTCAGGGTCATCGCGCCGACGTTCAGGCTCATGCCCTCGATCATCGTGCTATCGCTGTGGGGGATCAGGTTCTGCCAGTCGGCCTCTGTCGGCGCAACACCGGTATCGACGGCGGTATACAGGGCAAAGTTGATGCCGTCGCGATTGGTGCGAATGAACCAGGCCCATTCGCCGTTCAGCGTGCCGTGGTCGACGTCGTATTCATGGTCTTCAACCCGCGGCGCCAGGCAGGTAAAGGCCTGCTGCGGCTGCGAGGCGTCGAGGACCCAGACTTCGCTGGTGGTCTTGCTGCCCAGCGACAGCAGCAATTGCTGTTCGGAACTGGAGCGGTAGCAATGCAGGAAGAATCGTCCGTCCGGCTCGTTGAACACTTCTTCGGCTGCCGTGCCGTCCAGTCGATAGCGCAGCAGTTTGTGCGGACGGTGGGTGTCGTCCAGTTCGCCGAAAAACAGCGTCAGGCTGTCGTTGGCCCAGGTCATGCTGCCGTCGCAGTCTTGAAATTCGAGTTCGCTGACACGTCCGTTGGACAATTCCTTCACGAACAGCGTGTAAATCTCGTCGCCCGTGGAGTCGATGCTGTAGGCCAGGCGTTGATGGTCCGGGCTGATACTGAACGCGCCGAGGGAAAAGAAACCGCCGTTGGCCAGCTCGTTCGGGTCCAGCAGCAGCTGCTCCTGGCTTTCATCGAGCTGTAGGCTGTCATCGGCCGGACGCGGGCAGCGGTAGTGGCGGGCGTATTCGTCACCGGCGGTGGTGCGGGTGTAATACAGGTACGGGCCCCAGGGGGAGGGCAGTGACAGGTCGGTTTCGAGAATCCGGCCCTTGATCTCTTCGAACAGGGTTTCGCGCAGCCCGGCCTGATCGGCGGTTTGTGCTTCCTGGTAGCGGTTTTCAGCCTTGAGGTAGTCGAGCACTGCGTCGGTGTCGCGCTCCTGCAGCCAGGCATACGGGTCATTACCCTCGGCCTTGCGGGCGATAGGGGCGTCGGAAACGTTGGCGGATAAAGGCATGAAGGACTCTCGAACGATGTACGGAAAATAGGGTTTCGCAGACTGTAGGCAAATCTTGATGCCTGTGCAGTTCCTGTAGGAGTGAGCCTGCTCGCGATGGCGGACGGCCAGACAACATGAATGTTGAATGTACTGACCTCATCGCGAGCAGGCTCGCTCCTACAGGGATTGCGCTTTACCGACTGGCATTGGAGCAAGCCTGACGGGCGAAAAGTCGTTACTATAAGCGCCTCTTTGCCTGCCTTGCCATGGACACCATGACCGAGAACGACTATCTGATCGCCTGGGGCCTCTACGCCTTTGCCGCTTTAGGCTGCCTGTTGGTGTGGATGCGCATCACCCGCTGGATGTGGCGTTGGTTGCGCGAACCGCTGCGGCTGCTGGTTGCCGTGCTGCTGTTCAGCCCGACCATCATCGACCCGGTGAAGGAAAAAGTGGCCCCGGCCATCGCCATCACTGCGCTCGACCTGCTGTTCAAGGTCGGCAACAACGCTTGGCGGGCGGTTTCCGATCTGTTCATGTACGGCATGATCGCCTTCGGCATTTACCTGGTTTATGTGGCAATCCGTTTCCCGATCGAACGCGCCGCCAACGCTCGCAAGGAGCAGGCAGCCGCCGCCAAGGCCGCGGCCCGGGCCGATGATCCTGATGAAGATCATCCGTTCGGCGGTGCCGGCGATGATCGTTACGGACGTCCGCCAGTGCCGAGCAACCCTCAGCGTTTGCGGGTCGAACCGCGTTTGTAAACCGGCCTTGAAGCGAGAATCCGAGCATGTGTGAGTTATTGGGCATGAGCGCCAATGTGCCGACCGATATCGTGTTCAGCTTCACCGGGCTGATGCAGCGCGGCGGCCGCACCGGTCCGCACCGGGACGGTTGGGGCATCGCCTTCTACGAGGGCCGCGGCCTGCGGCTGTTTCAAGACCCGGCGGCTAGCTGCGAGTCTGAAGTGGCGAACCTGGTGCAGCGCTATCCGATCAAAAGCGAAGTAGTGATCGGGCACATTCGCCAGGCCAACGTCGGCAAAGTCTGCCTGTCCAACACGCATCCTTTCGTGCGTGAACTGTGGGGCCGCAACTGGTGTTTCGCCCACAACGGTCAGCTTGCGGATTTTGAGCCGATCAAAAGCTTTTACCGCCCCGTTGGTGACACCGACAGCGAAGCGGCGTTCTGCGATTTGCTCAACCGTGTGCGTGCAGCGTTTCCGGAGCCGGTCGAGATCGAAGCGCTGCTGCCGGACCTGGTCGCCGCGTGCGCCGAATACCGCAGCAAAGGCGTGTTCAACTGCCTGCTGAGCGACGGCGACTGGCTGTTCTGTTATTGCTCGACCAAATTGGCCCAGATCACCCGCCGCGCCCCGTTCGGCCCGGCGCGCTTGAAGGATGTCGATGTGATCGTCGATTTCCAGGCCGAAACCACGCCCAACGATGTGGTCACGGTGATCGCCACCGAACCCCTGACCGAAAACGAAACCTGGACCCGCTACGAAGCGGGCCAATGGAGCCTCTGGCGACGCGGCGAATGCGTCAGCCAGGGCAAGACCGAATAAGGATCACACCCGATGTTGCTCAGTTATCTACGGCTGGTGTTGTTTGCGGCGGGCCTGTTGATCGGTGTCCAGGTGCCCGGGCTCATCAGCGATTACGCCAAGCGTGTCGAAGCGCATCTGATTGAAGCGCAGACCGCTTTGAGCGGTTTTCAGGGCACCGCCAATCAGTTCTTCAAGGGCGATATGCAGGCGTTGGTTGCCCATTACCGTGCCAGCGAAGATCCGATTTTCCGCAGCGATGCCGACAGCCTGAGCACTTTGCTGACCCGTCAGGTGGCGCTCGATAAACAGTTCCACGCCATGCAGGGCCCGTGGTACATCCGTGTCCTGCAGGTGGCGCTGGCGGCGGATCCGGATATCCGCAAGGAAACCTGGAACGGCTACAGCTACCAGATTCTGCTGACACCGGAAGCGATGATCTGGGGGATGAGCGGCGCGTTGCTGCTGTCGTTCGGCATTGAATGCCTGTTCCGTCTGATCGACTGGGTGGTGCTGGGCGGCAAACGCCTGCGCCAGAGCCGGCCGATCGAAGACCGGGATGTGCGCGGGTTGTAAGGCGTCATGCGGTTCTTGTGGCGAGGGGATTTATCCCCGTTGGGCTGCGAAGCGGCCCCCCAAAAATGGGACTGCTACGCAGTCCAACGGGGATAAATCCCCTCGCCACAAGATGCGATCAATCAGCCAGGGTGATGTAATCCTCGCCCACCTTGCGCGCATACCCCTCCAGCACCTGCTGACACAGCGCCACAATCTCTTCGACCCACTCCACGCCAACCCGCCACGACACCACGACCTGCAAATTCGGCGGCCGTTGATCGATGGCCAGCAAGGTCAATTCCCCTCGCGCCAGCTCCTCGGCGACCAACACCGGCGGTAGCGCACCGATCCCGAATCCGTCGCGCAGCAACCGGGTTATTGCCGACACCGAGTTCACGCAGTTCAGCCGCGGCGTGATTACCCCGTTAGCCTGCATCAGGCTCAGAATGTCCTGATGCGGATGTGAATTCTTCGAGTAAGTAATGATCCGCTCGCGAGCCAGATCGGCAATGCCCGAGTACTCACGGTTATAGATCGAGTTACTGGCCACAATCCAGCCCATCGGATGGCTCGCCAGTTCCAGGCTGCGCACGCTTTCCTGGCGCACCAGGTCGGTTTGCAGGATCAGGTCGAGAAAACCTTTTTGCAGCTGATCGCAGAGATTGAGCGCCGTATCGGCCACCAGCTCGATTTCCACCAGCGGGTAATGATCCATCATCTGTGCCACCAACGGGCTCAGCCAGGTGTGGATCACCGTGTCCATCACGCCGATCCGCACGCGTCCGACCTTGCTCGAGCGTGTCTCGATCGACTGCTTGAGGGCCTGCATGGTGTCCATCATCTGCTCGGCATACTCGAGCACTTTCAAGCCTTCGGGCGTCAGGCTCACGCCGCGCGAATCACGCAGGAACAACTTCACCCCGAGCTCGCCTTCGAGCACCGCGATGCGGCTGGAAATCGACGCCTGGGTGGTGAAGAGCTTGTCTGCCGTCAGGCGAAAACTCTTGAGTCGGGCGACCCAGACGAAGGTCTCGAGAAACTTCAGGTTCATGGGATCTGCTCGGGGATAAAGAAATCTTATGTCTAGGGCGGGTTTTTATTAGTTGGACGCAACAGGGCAAGGCGCCCAAAAATCAGGCCATCCGGTTCCCACGATAGGCGTCGTCGGGGCTCAGAACAATACCAATAAAATTTGCACGGAGATTCGCCATGAGTGCGCCCGACACCACTGCCATCCCGAAAGCCACGGCTCGCCCCGGACCTTTCGACTGGTATCGCAACATCAATCAGCAGGAACGCCGCACCTTCTGGAGCTGCAAGATCGGCTATGGCCTGGATGGCATGGACACCCAGATGCTCAGCTTCGTGGTGCCGACCCTGATTGCCATGTGGGGCATCACCACCGGCGAGGCCGGGCTGATTCACACCAGCACCCTCATTGCGTCGGCCATTGGCGGTTGGGTGGCGGGGATTTTGTCGGATCGCATCGGACGCGTGCGCACCTTGCAACTGACGGTGCTGTGGTTCGCCTTCTTCACTTTCCTCTGCGGCTTTGCGCAAAACTACGAGCAACTGTTGATCAGCCGCACCTTGATGGGCTTCGGCTTTGGTGGTGAGTGGACCGCCGGCGCGGTGCTGATGGGCGAAGTGATTCGCGCCAAGGACCGCGGCAAAGCGGTGGGCATGGTGCAATCGGGCTGGGCGCTGGGTTGGGGTCTGACGGCGATTCTCTACGCGCTGCTGTTCTCGGTATTGCCGCCGGAAGACGCCTGGCGCGCGCTGTTCATCCTCGGCATCGTGCCGGCGATTTTCGTGATTTTCGTCCGTCGACTGGTCAAGGACCCGGAAATCTACCGCGAAGCCAAGGCCAAACAGGAACCGGGCAACGCCGCGAAGTTCTACGAGATCTTCGCTCCCGGCATCCTCTTCACGACGATTCGCGCTTCGGTACTGACCACGGGCGCACTGGGTGGCTACTACGCGATCACGTCCTGGCTGCCAACGTTTCTGAAGAACGAGCGCGGCTTGAGCGTACTCGGCACGGGCGGTTATCTGGCAATGGTGATCGTCGGTTCCTACGTCGGCTACGTCATCAGTGCGTATTTGACTGACATCCTCGGGCGCAAAAAGAACTTCATCCTGTTCGCCGTCGGCTCGTTCACCATCGTCCTGCTCTACACCCAATTGCCGGTCAGTAACGGCGTGATGCTGTGGCTGGGCTTCCCGCTGGGTTTCTTCGCCTCGGGGATTTTCAGTGGTATGGGCGCGTTTTTGACCGAACTGTTTCCGACGCGGATTCGCGGCTCGGGCCAGGGTTTTTGCTACAACATTGGTCGGGCGCTGGCGGCGTTGTTCCCGCTGCTGATCGGTTTGCTGAGTCAGACGGTGCCGTTGAGCGTAGGCATCGGGGCGTTTGCAGCGGTGTCCTACGGCGTGGTGATCCTCGCGGCGTTGAGCCTGCCGGAAACCCGTGGCAAACAACTCGAAGCTGAATAACAAAACGGCAGCAACTGATAATCTGCGGGCATCTGCCCGGCAGTAAAAAAAAGAATATGCCTACAGGAGTGTTCACCGTGAGCCGCCTGCTATTGAACTGCGACATCGGCGAGAGTTTCGGCAACTGGACCATGGGTCTGGACGCCGAGGTCATGCCCTTCATCGATTGCGCCAACATCGCCTGCGGCTTCCATGCCGGCGACCCGAGCATCATGCGCAAGACCGTCAGCCTGGCCCTGAGCAATGGCGTGAAAATCGGCGCGCACCCGGCCTATCAGGATCTGGTGGGTTTCGGCCGCCGCTCCATGGCCTACACCGCCCAGGAACTCCAGGACATCCTGCATTACCAGATCGGCGCCCTCGACGGCATTTGCCGGGCCCAGGGTGGGCGGCTGAGTTACGTCAAACCCCACGGCGCCATGTACAACGACATGATGGCCAACCCGGCGCAATTGCGCGCGGTGCTGCAGGCTGTGGCAGCGTATGACCGGACCCTGCCGTTGATGCTGATGGCCACTCGCGACAACAGCGCCGCCCAGCGACTGGGCGATGAATACGGCGTGACCCTGTGGTTCGAAGCCTTCGCCGATCGCGCCTACGACAGCGCCGGCATGCTGGTGTCGCGGCAACTGCCGGGAGCGGTGCACCACGATCCGGAAAGAATAATCGAGCAAGCGCTGACCATTGCCCGTGGCGACACCCTTACCGCCAGCGACGGCAGCGCCTTGCACTTGCAGGCCAACACCCTCTGCGTGCACGGCGACAACGCCAGTTCGGTGGCGGCGGTACGGCGGATTCGCGAAGCCCTTGATCAGCAGGGCGCACCATGAAACCGCGGGTAGAGGTGGTGGCGCTGGATTGCCTGATGGTGCGTCTCTTTGATGAGATCGCCGAAGCCAACATGCCATGGATGCTGGCGGCCAGCGAAAACCTGCGTGCTGCGTTCGCCGGGCATCTGATTGATCTGGTGCCGTCCTATACGACGTTGATGGTGCATTACGATCTGACCGCGTTGAGTCCGGCTCAGGCCCGGGAATTGATCGCCGAAGCGCTGATCGACCTGTCGCCCAACGCCCGCAGCGGCGGCAAATGCCATGTGTTGCCGGTCTGGTATGACCTGAGCGTCGGCCCGGAGTTGAGCCTGTTGTCACAGCGCAGCGGACTGTCGGTGGACGAAGTGATCCGTCGTCACAGCGAGCGTGAATACCAGGTGTTCGCCTTGGGCTTTGCACCGGGGTTCGCCTTCATGGGGCTGGTGGAGGAAGTACTCGCCGCGCCGCGCCTGAATACGCCGCGCAAGAAGGTTGCCGCTGGCAGCGTCGGTATCGCCGAGCGGCAAACCGCCGCCTATCCGGTGGTTTCTCCCGGTGGCTGGAACTTGATCGGCCGCACGCCGGCCAAGCTGTTCGACCGCGAACGCGACGGCTACAGCCTGATGCAACCGGGTGACACGGTGCGCTTCGAAGCAGTCGGTCACCCCGAGTTCATCAACCTGGGTGGTGACGACACGCCATTGGAGACCCTGGCATGAGCCGGTTACTAATTGAAGCGAGCACGCCGCTGTGCCTGTTGCAGGACGCTGGCCGTTTCGGCGTGCGGCATCTGGGCGTGACCCAGGGCGGCGGCCTGGATTGGCGTTCGATGTCGTGGGCGAACTGGTTGCTGGGTAATGGACTGGATGTGCCGGTGATTGAAATTACCCTCGGCGGATTCAGCGTCGTGGCCGAAGAGGATTGCGTGTTGGCACTGGCCGGGGCGGATCTGGGCGCGCAAGTGGATGGCGAGGCACTGGCGCCGTGGCGCAGTTTCCGGCTAAACAAAGGCCAGCGATTGCAATTCACTCAACCGCTGCTCGGGGCGCGGGCTTATCTGGCAGCGCCGGGCGGGTTTGATGCGCCGAAGGTGTTGGGCAGCAGCGCGACGGTGGTTCGTGAAGAGCTCGGTGGCCTGGATGGAATGGGCCAGCCTTTGGCCAAAGGCGCGCCGTTGAGCTATCGCGGGAGTGGACTGTTATTGCTGCGGGAGTTGCCGACAGAACATCGGCCGGACTTCAACGTTGATTCGCCACTGGATGTGGTCCTCGGTGCACAGATCGGTGAGTTCAGCGGGCAGAGTCTGTTCGACGCGTTCAACGACGTCTGGACCCTCGACAGCCGTGCCGACCGCATGGGCATTCGCCTGCTGGGAACGACGTTGCAGTACCAGGGCAAACCGATGATTTCCGAAGGCATCCCGCTGGGGGCGATCCAGGTGCCGCCGGATGGACAGCCAATTGTGTTGCTCAATGATCGGCAGACCATTGGCGGTTATCCGCGATTGGGGGCGTTGACGCCGTTGGCGCTGGCACAGCTGGCGCAGTGCCTGCCGGGGGCGAAGGTGCGGTTGCGGCCGGTGGTGCAGGATGTGGCGCATCGGGAGCAGATTGCGTACTTGCAGCGCTTTTAATTGTGGCGAGGGAGCTTGCTCCCGCTGGGCTGCGAAGCGGCCCCAAAGATAGGACTGCTGCGCAGCCCAACGGGAGCAAGCTCCCTCGCCACAAGTTCAGTGTGCTACTTGGAAAGAAACCGCATCCCTTCTTCAAGCCCCCGCAACGTCAGCGGGTACATCTGGTCATCAATCAAGTCCCGCACAATATTGGTCGAAGACGTATAGCCCCAGGTATCTTTCGGATACGGGTTAATCCAGATGACCTTCTTGTACTTCTCCATGAACCGCTGCATCCACACATAACCGGCTTCTTCGTTCCAGTGCTCGACACTGCCGCCGGCCTGGGTGATTTCATAAGGCGCCATCGCAGCATCGCCAATGAAGATCACTTTGTAGTCGGCGCCGTACTTGTGCAGCAGGTCCTGGGTCGACGTGCGCTCGGACGTGCGGCGCATGTTGTTCTTCCACACCGACTCATAAATGAAGTTATGGAAGTAGAAGTACTCCAGGTGTTTGAACTCGGTCTTGCAGGCCGAGAACAGTTCCTCGCAGATCTTCACGTGCGCGTCCATCGAGCCGCCGATGTCGAATAGCAACAACAGCTTGACGGTGTTGCGCCGCTCCGGCCGCATCTGGATATTCAGCAGGCCGGCATCGCGTGCGGTGTGGTCGATGGTGCCATCGATGTCCAGCTCTTCTGCCGCGCCCTGACGGGCGAATTTGCGCAAGCGGCGCAGGGCGACCTTGATGTTGCGCGTGCCCAGCTCCACGGAATCGTCGAGGTTCTTGTACTCACGCTGATCCCACACCTTGACTGCTTTTCCCTGGCGCTTGCCGGCATCGCCCACCCGAATGCCTTCCGGGTTGAAGCCGCCGGAGCCGAACGGGCTGGTGCCGCCGGTGCCGATCCATTTGTTGCCGCCGGCGTGGCGTTCTTTCTGTTCTTCGAGGCGTTTCTTGAACTCTTCGATCAGCTTGTCCAGGCCACCGAGGGACTGGATTGCGGCCCGCTCTTCTTCAGTCAGGGAACGCTCGAACTCCTTGCGCAGCCAGTCTTCAGGAATCAACGCCTGAAGGTGATCGTCGAGTTTTTCCAGACCGTTGAAGTAGGCACCGAACGCACGGTCGAACTTGTCGAAATGCCGTTCGTCCTTCACCAGAATTGCCCGGGACAAGTAATAGAACTCGTCCATGTCGGCGAAGGTCACGCGCTGTTTCAGCGCGTTGATCAGGTCCAGCAGCTCACGCACCGAGACCGGCACCTTGGCTGCGCGCATTTCATTGAACAGGTTGAGCAGCATGGCGATCAGCCTCTTAGCGGGTGCCGCGACGGCTCATGAACGCCAGACGCTCAAGCAATTGAACGTCCTGTTCGTTCTTCACCAGGGCGCCTGCCAGCGGTGGAATCGCTTTGGTCGGATCGCGTTCGCGCAATACCGCTTCGCCGATGTTGTCGGCCATCAACAGCTTCAGCCAGTCCACCAGTTCCGAGGTCGATGGCTTCTTCTTCAGGCCCGGCACCTTGCGCACGTCGAAGAACACGTCCAGCGCTTCGCTGACCAGGTCTTTCTTGATGTTCGGGTAGTGCACGTCGACGATCTTTTGCAGCGTCACGCGATCAGGGAACGCGATGTAGTGGAAGAAGCAGCGGCGCAGGAAAGCGTCCGGCAGCTCTTTCTCGTTGTTGGAGGTAATGATGATGATCGGGCGTTTCTTGGCCTTGATGGTCTCGTCGATCTCGTAAACGTAGAACTCCATCTTGTCGAGTTCTTGCAGCAGGTCGTTGGGGAACTCGATGTCAGCCTTGTCGATTTCGTCGATCAGCAGGATAACCCGCTCTTCGGACTCGAAGGCTTCCCAGAGCTTGCCCTTTTTCAGGTAGTTGCGGACGTCGTGGACCTTTTCCGTGCCCAGTTGCGAGTCACGCAGGCGGCTGACCGCGTCGTACTCGTACAGGCCCTGATGTGCCTTGGTCGTGGACTTGATGTGCCAGGTGATCAACTTGGCGCCAAAGGACTCGGCCAGTTGCTCGGCGAGCATGGTTTTGCCGGTGCCCGGCTCGCCCTTGACCAGCAGTGGACGCTCCAGGGTAATGGCGGCGTTGACCGCCAGCTTCAGGTCATCGGTGGCGACGTAGGCCTGGGTGCCTTCGAACTTCATCTGCTAATCCTCGAACGGTAACGCCGACCTGAACGGGGCAGGGCGGGGCGCAATAAGTGTAGTACCCGACTATAACGCGCAGGCCGGTCGACTGTGAACGCAGACGGCTTATTCAGTCTCTGAATGGAGCGTCACATCTTGACTCAGTCTCGGCCGCTAGCCAGTATTGAGCTATAGCCATATTGGCGATAGGTTGCGGGGCATGTCTACTAAATACCGATTTCGCGATACGTACCGCATTCAGTTGCGCGAGAAGGATCATCCGCCACCCCATGTTCACCTCACCGGTGGCGGGATCGACGTGATGCTCAGCCTGGAAACCGTCGAAGTGATGGTGGGCAAGGCGCCGCCGCTGATTATCAAGGAAGCACTGGAGTGGGTCAGGGCCCATCAGGTGCAATTGCTGGAGGACTGGAAACAATGTTACCCATGAAACGACCACGGCTGTCGGCTGTAAAGGCGCTGCCGGATTACCGCCTGGCGCTGACCTTTATTGACGGCCAGCAACTGACCCTCGATTTGAGTCGCGACCTTCGCGCCTATCCAGGATTGCGGCCGTTGCTGGAGGCTGGCGCATTCGAGCGTGCAATATCGGGTGATGATGGCTGGAGCGTCGAGTGGCCTGAACTGGATATCCAGATCGGCGCGGACACCTTGTATCTGGATGCTCTGGCGCAAAACGCTTCAGACGAAAACACCCGCATCTTCATCGACTGGCGCGCACGCACGGGGTTGCCGCTAAATCAGGCGGCCGAGGCGTTGGGCGTCAGCGCCCGCAGCATTACGCGCTACAGCAGCGGTCGTGAAGCGGTGCCCCGATCATTGGCGCTCGCCTGTCTGGGCTGGGATTTCCTGCAGCAGCAATCGAATCCGGCACGGGCAGCCGAAGAGACCGGCCGCTACACCGTTACGCGCAAACCTTAACCCGCTTCCGGCTTCGGCCGCTCATACCGGGCATTGAACGCCTGGACAAAACCATTGCGCAAAATCTGCAAAAACGCCTGGAACGCGCTGATATCTTTCCGATGCACATTGCCGCTCAATTCGACGCGAGTGGCAAACTGGTTCTTGCCCTGGTTTTTCAGCACGGTTTCGGAGCCGCCGACGATGGCCTCCCAGATGGAGCGGAAAATCCCTTTGTCCTTGTTTTCCACGTCCTGCTGCCAGTTGAAGACGTCGACGTCCTTCAGCAGCGGTTTGATGTAGCCGGTCAGTTTGGCCTTCTTGGCCTGCGCTTCGATCACTACATCACCGTGACCGGCATTGAAGTCGAACTTGCCGTAGGCCGAGGCAAAGTCGTTCATCCGTTTGAGCTCAATGTCCCTGGCCCGCAGGCGGAACTCGAAGTCTTCAAAGTTACTTAACGGGTCGAAGGTTGCCGTTGTTTCCAGTGGCGCGTGGCCCAGCAACAGCGCCTTGCCTTCGAAACGGGCGTCGCGCTTGCCTTCGGTATCGACCACGTTGGTCAGGTTGTAGAGGCTGGCGTTGACCTGGGTGGCGTTCATGTTGACGGGGGGCTTGGAGTTGAAGTTTCGAAAGCTGATCTTGCCGTCGTAGATGCGTATTTCGTCAAAGGTGAACGGCGCCAGTTTGCTCAACTGTGCGCGCCAGTCGGTGCCTTGACCGGTCTGGGAGTTTTGTTTGTTGGCGCCGCCGTCGACGAAGTTCACCTCGGGGTTAAAGAACTGCACCTCGGCCACTACAGCGTGGTCGGACCAGAGTGAGTGCCAGCTGACAGAAAGGTCGATCAGCGGTGCAGTGACGAAAGGTACCGGGACCTTGCCGTCGACCTTGACGATTTTCAGCCCGTTGATTTTGTAGGCGCCTCGCCACCAGGCCAGATCCACGTCGGTCACCTGACCCCGGTAATCGCCCATGTCCGCCAGCTTGTCGTTCAGGTAGTCGCGCACCAGGTAGGGCAGAGCGATGTGCAGGGCAATCAACAGCACAACGAGGCCGGCGAGAGTCCACAGGGGCCAACTGTATCGACGTTTCATGGCGGCAAATCTCTGGCGATGTAAAGCCATTGACTGCGACGGTCACCGTACGTTCGACCTGACTGGACGACCACCGGCAACAGGCATACCTTTGGGGGCTTATTCAACGCTGTACAAGGACCCAGCCATGAGCCGTATTTACGCTGACAACGCCCATTCCATCGGCAACACGCCGCTGGTGCAGATCAACCGCATTGCCCCGCGCGGTGTGACCATCCTGGCCAAGATCGAAGGGCGCAACCCTGGTTACTCGGTCAAGTGCCGGATCGGCGCGAGCATGATCTGGGACGCCGAAAGCTCCGGCAAACTCAAGCCTGGCATGACCATCATCGAGCCGACGTCGGGCAATACCGGCATCGGCCTGGCCTTCGTTGCCGCGGCCCGTGGTTACAAATTGATGCTGACCATGCCGGCGTCGATGAGCATTGAACGGCGCAAGGTCCTCAAGGCGCTGGGCGCCGAACTGGTCCTGACTGAACCGGCCAAGGGCATGAAAGGCGCGATCGAGAAGGCGGCCGAAATCCTCGCCAGCGACCCGGCCAAATATTTCATGCCGGCGCAGTTCGACAACCCGGCCAACCCGGCCATTCATGAGAAAACCACCGGCCCGGAAATCTGGAACGATACCGACGGCGCGGTCGATGTACTCGTAGCGGGCGTTGGAACAGGTGGAACCATTACCGGTGTTTCGCGGTATATCAAGAATACCCAGGGAAAACCGATTATCTCGGTAGCCGTGGAACCGGTGGTGTCGCCTGTGATTTCCCAGGCGATTGCCGGTGAAGAGATCAAGCCGAGCCCGCACAAAATCCAGGGGATTGGTGCCGGTTTTGTGCCGAAGAATCTGGACTTGTCGATGGTCGATCGGGTTGAGTTGGTCAGCGACGACGAATCCAAGGCCATGGCCCTGCGCCTGATGCAGGAGGAAGGAATTTTGTGCGGTATTTCCTGTGGCGCCGCGATGGCAGTGGCGGTGCGTCTGGCCGAAACACCGGAAATGCAGGGCAAGACCATTGTGGTGATCCTGCCGGATTCCGGTGAGCGTTACCTGTCGAGCATGCTGTTCAGTGACTTGTTTACCGAGCAGGAGAATCAACAGTAAAAACGGCCGCAGTTCGGGCCACAGACGGACGATTCATTAATCGTGTGTTGAGAGGGCTGATTCAGGTCAGCCCTCGTTCAGGAACGTTATGTTAATAAGTGCTTTATTACACAAGCCTTAATACTGAATGTTGAGTTTTGCGGGTTTTTCCCGAGGCCGGTAGTGTTTATCATGGCCGGCTGCCACGTCGGGTAAATGGCGTTGTGCACAGGACCAATTCTCAAGGAGCCGTAGATGACCTTTTCCTTCGCCGCGAAAGCGTCAGTGTTGCTGTTGTTCCTCGGCAGCACCCTCTATGTGCACTTACGCGGCAAGGCGCGATTGCCGGTTCTGCGTCAGTTCGTCAACCATTCGGCCCTGTTCGCACCTTATAACGCGTTGATGTACCTGTTCTCTGGCGTACCGTCCAAACCTTATCTGGACCGCAGCAAGTTCCCGGAACTGGACGTGCTCAAGGACAACTGGGAAATCATCCGCGACGAAGCCATGCACCTGTTCGACGAGGGTTACATCCGCGCCGCCGAAAAGAACAACGATGCCGGCTTCGGTTCTTTTTTCAAGAAGGGCTGGAAACGCTTCTACCTCAAGTGGTACGACAAACCCCTGCCATCAGCTGAAACCCTGTGCCCGAAAACCGTGGCCCTGCTCAGCAGCATTCCCAACGTCAAGGGCGCCATGTTCGCGCTGCTTCCGGGAGGCAGCCACCTCAATCCGCACCGCGATCCGTTTGCCGGTTCCTTGCGCTATCACTTGGGGCTGTCGACGCCGAACTCCGATGATTGCCGCATCTTTGTCGACGGTCAGGTTTATGCCTGGCGAGATGGTGAAGATGTGATGTTCGATGAGACCTACGTGCATTGGGTCAAGAACGAAACCGAAAAAACCCGAGTCATTCTGTTCTGCGACATCGAGCGACCACTGAGCAATCGCGTCATGACCCGTATCAACCGCTGGATCAGCGGACTGTTGGGGCGGGCTACTGCACCGCAGAATCTCGATGATGAACGTGTCGGCGGGATTAACCAGGCTTATGCCTGGAGCAAGAACTCCAGCGACAAGGTCAGTGGTGCGGTCAAACACTGGAAGCGTCGTAATCCCAAGGCGTATCGCGTGCTGCGGCCGGTGTTGGCGGTGGTGGTGTTGACGTTCTTGGGGTATTGGTTGTTTGGGTGATTGACTGAAAAAATAAAACCGCTCATCAGGAGCGGTTTTATTTTTGCCTGAAAAAGCTAGGGACGCCCGGCGAGCAAGCTAGGTTCTTCGCCTTCAATGCCCGTGACGAGTATTTGTAGAAGACGCCGCTGACTGTCAGTCAGTTCAACCGCGATGGCCTTGGTTTCCGAAGGGCGCGAGCCTTTCCTTGCGGGAGATTTTTTGATCACTTTGCGCATTTCCCCTCCGCTATTGGTCATTAATTGAACAGTTGTCACGATACAAGGATCTCCAAGGTTTTGACAAGTCGGCCTTCCGTATCAAAGTCAAAGCCGAGTTGTTGATAGATTGAAATCGCCCCCTCTTGTGGTTCCTGAACTTCGAGGAGCCGACTCCCGATGATTTGGGCATACTGTTCAATGACTATCATCGCCAGTGTCGCTATACGATTTTTTAAAGGATGTGCCTCGTTCTGACGTCCCTCCAGTCGAACGATGCGGAGTCGTTGACGACTGTTGTTGGGATTCGCAAAGCACATTCCGCATAGTTCGACGTCGAACCAGATAGCGATATCCAGGGCCAAAGGCTCTCGTGCTTTCCATCCAGTCACTTCCTTCCATGAATAATGTGGATCCTCCCAGTGCATACAAGCGCTCAATGCCTGTGCGTCAATCGGTTCAAATCGGACCTTTGATAAATCAAGAACGGTACAGCCGAACTGTTTCTTTTCCTCTTGCTGCGCGGCAATGCTGGCGACTGCAAGCTTTCTAGCTCGTGACTTGTACAACTGATACCGAAGATATGTTCGTTCCCTTGGCATTCGATCTCTTGCATTCCATGTCCCCTGAACGGGCGATTTCATTTCTCTCAAAGTAAGCAGCGCTTCTCCAGCTGTCGTTACTGGCCCTTTGTCCAAGTCATTGCAATCCATGTCACGCGCTGGTTATAGTCGGCGCTCGGTGATTTCCAACCCACCGTCCACCTCATCAAAAAAGATCAGCCCATGCCAGCTTCCCTCACCAACGCGGTAGTCGATTCAGCGGTCAACGCTGGCGTCGTGCCGTGCGGGGATCAGCAGCCTGCGCAGATCAGTCATTACCCCCCACCTGTCAGTAGCACGCCGGTGTGCGCAGTCGTATCACCGCCGGGCGTTGGCTTTTCGGGCTGATCAGCTTTCTTTCGCTGTTCCCATGCCCTTCTAAAAAGCTTTCGTTTGAAAAAACTACTGAATTTCAGCTTCGGCTGAGTTGGCTTCTTGCCTGACTACAGGTGGTGTTCATGTTTGTCCTTTCGAAAAAATCCGCGCTCGCGGCGGCTTCCACGAGCCTGTTCGTTCTGTTGTGGAGCAGCGGGGCGATCTTCTCCAAATGGGGCCTGGCCCACGCCTCACCCTTTGCTTTTCTGCTGATTCGTTTTGTCATCGCCTTGTGCGGATTGATGCTGTTGCTGCCGTTGCTCAAGCTGAAACTGCCCAAGGGCGGCAAGCCGATGTTGTATGCGATGGCCACGGGCGTGGTGTTGCTGGGGGCTTATCAGATTTTCTATCTGCTGGCCCTGGACCTGAAAGTCACCCCGGGCGTGATGGCGACGATCATGGGCGTGCAGCCGATTCTCACGGTGGTGATTATGGAGCGGCAGCGTTCAGCCAGCCGCATGTTCGGTCTGGCGTTGGGTCTGGCCGGGTTGATCATGGTGGTTTATCAGGGCATCGGTCTGGCCGGCATGTCACTGGCGGGGATGCTCTTCGGTTTGCTGGCGCTGGCAAGTATGACGTTCGGCTCGATCATGCAGAAACGAATCACCGACAATCCGCTCGGCACGCTGCCGGTGCAGTACCTCGCGGGGCTGTTGCTCTGTGGGATCTTTGTGCCGTTCCAGCCGTTTCATTTCGAGCACAGCAGCGGGTTTTTCGTGCCGGTGTTGTGGATGGGGCTGGTGGTGTCGGTGCTGGCGACGTTGCTGCTGTATCGCTTGATCGCCCGGGGGAATCTGGTGAATGTCACCAGTCTGTTTTACCTGGTACCGGCCGTGACAGCGGTGATGGACTACGTGATCTTTGGTAATCGGCTGGCGGCATTGAGCATGCTCGGCATGGTGTTGATTATTGTCGGTCTGGTCTTCGTGTTCCGTAAAACAGCGTAGGAACGGGGCGGGGGCATATCCGTTGTTCGGGTAACGGCGGCTATTGGTTCCGCCCTTACGGCGGGTCACTTTCGAAAAGCCTGCGCGGCCCGGCACAAAGTAACCAAAGCGCTCTTGCCCCTTTCGTTCGGTGCCTCGCTTAGGCTCGGCATGCCCTCGCTCCGGTCCTGCTCCGTGGGCCCGCCGCCATCGGCCATCCATGGCCGGGGGCGGCTAACCCGGCATCCATGCCGGGTTGCCCACTGCGCAGAACCTCCACTCGGCCTCTCGAGGGGGCCACTACCGCTACAGCACCGCGAGGCGGCCTACCGGCCGGCCTGGCTCTTCGGATGTATGCATTCCCCCTGTGGGAGCTAGCCTGCTAGCGATGGACGTTAACGATAACGCGTCCGGTCTGAATGAACGCGGTGTCTGGGCGTCCATCGCTAGCAGGCTAGCTCCCACAGGGGATTTTTGGCGGGCATGACATGGGCGTTCACCGCCGATGATCGGGACGGACAACAGGTCGGCTATCAGGCCGCCTCGCTTTGGCTTTTGATCTGCCCCGCCGTAAGGGCGGAACCAATAGAAGCCGTTACCCAAGAAACGGATATGTACCCCAAGCAAAAAAACATGTCATTTGGTCAGCGCATGCTCGGCCCGCACCGAATTCATGAACGCCTGCATCGCCGACGACTGAATGCGATGACGCCGGGTAATCAACCCATACGGCGGCAGCCGTGCCTCAAACTTGATCGGCAACACCGCCAACAGATCACGGCCCGGATAATCCTCCACCACCGACACCGGCGTGACGCCGAGCATGTCGGTCTGCTGGATCAAGGACAGCAAGGTCATGATCGAAGTGGTTTCAACGATGCTGCTGGGGATGTCGACCCGCGCGTTGTGGAACACCTGATTGATGATCGCGCGCATCGGGCTCGGTTGCTGTTGCAGCACCCAGGTCATGTTCTGCAACTCTGCCCAGCTCAGGTTTTTCTCCTGCGCCAAAGGATTTTGCGCGCCCGCTATCACACACAAAGCTTCTTCACCGAGGCTGTCAAACAGCAACTCTTCGGCCCGTGCACCCACCGGAATCCGGCCCAATACGATATCCAGTTGATCCTGCAACAGCGCCTGCACGAGCACGTCGCTGGTGTCGACCTGGATGCTCATCGACAAGCGCGGATGGCTCTGTTTCAAGGTCGCGATGGTACGGGTCAACAGCCCCGAGGCCAGCGCCGGAATCGCACCGACCGCGACCCGGCCGAGGTTGCCGGATTCGAGCGCGACCAGCTCTTCGCGCATGCCGCTGAGTTCGGCAAACACCATGCGCGCGTAGTAGATGACAGTTTCCCCGAACGGGGTGGAGCGCATCCCCCGAGGCAGACGTTCGAACAGCTCGACGCCGAGCAAGTCTTCGGCTTCGTGCAACATTTTGGTGGCCGCCGGCTGGGTCATGCCGATGTGGTCGGCGGCGCGGCGCAACGAACCGAATTCCTGTAACGCCAGCATCAGCCGCAGTTGGCGCAGACGCAGTCGACTGTGGATCACATTGGCAGCAGGAATTCGGGTCATGTGGCCGTGCTCGCAAAAAGGACTGCGGCAAGCCTGACAACAAATGTCAGGCGTTGCCAGCATTGCTGTGTCACAGCACCGATTTAGGCTTGGCGACCTGAGGTTTGCGCAGGCCCATCAAGGTGCCCAGCGCCTTGGAGATCAACGGCCAGAACAGCATCAGCAGCGCCGCCGTGGTCAGGCAGCCCACCAACGGGTTGGACCAGAAGATCCCCACGTGGCCGTCGGAGAACAGCATCGACTGACGGAACGCATCTTCCGCCTTGTCGCCCAGCACCGCCGCCAACACCAACGGCGCGATCGGGTAGCCGAGTTTCTTGAACAGATAACCCAGTGCGCCGAAGCCCAGCATCAGCACCACGTCGACGAACGAGTTGTGCACCGAGTAGGCACCGATGGCGCAGACCATGATGATGATCGGCGCAATGATCGAAAACGGAATGCGCAGGATCGAAGCGAACAGCGGCACAGTGGCCAGCACCACGATCAGGCTCACCACGTTACCGAGGTACATGCTGGCGATCAGGCCCCAGACAAAATCATGCTGCTCGACGAACAACGTCGGGCCAGGATGCAGGCCCCAGATCATCAAGCCGCCGAGCATGACCGCCGCCGTCGCCGAACCCGGAATACCAAGGGTCAGCATCGGTAGCAAAGCGCTGGTACCGGCGGCGTGGTCGGCGGTTTCCGGGGCGATTACGCCCTCGAGTTCGCCCTTGCCGAAGTTCTCGCGGTTCTTCGAGAAGCGCCGCGCCAGGCTGTAGCTCATGAACGAGGCCGCCGTCGGGCCGCCCGGCGTGATGCCCATCCAGCAACCGACCAAGGTGCTGCGCACGATCGTCCACCAGTAACGCGGCAACTTGGCCCAGGTGCGCAGGATGATCATCGGTGTGATGCGCGCATGCTCACCACGAAACACCAGGCCTTCCTCGACGGTGCAGAGGATTTCGCCGATGCCGAACAGACCGATCACCGCCACTTCGAAGCTGATGCCGGTCATCAAGGCTGGCTGGTCGAAGGTCAGGCGCAGGTTGCCGGACACAGTGTCCATGCCCACGGCCGCCATGGCGAAGCCGATCATCATGGCCACCACGGTTTTCAGCGGCGGGTTTTTGCTCATGCCGATGAAGGTGCAGAACGCCAACAGGTACACCGCGAAGAACTCCGGCGAACTGAACGACATGGCGAATGCGGCGATCTTGGTCGACAGGAACGTCAGCAACAACACCCCGGCCAGTGCGCCGATCAGCGCCGAGCTGAACGCGGCGGTCAACGCTTCAGCGGCGCGACCTTCGCGGGCCATCGGGTAGCCGTCGAACGTGGTCGCCACCGATGAGGGCTCACCGGGAATATTGAACAGAATCGAGGTGATCGAGCCGCCGAACAGCGCGCCCCAATACATGCACGACAGCAGAATGATCGCAGACACCGGCGACATGGTGAAGGTCAGCGGCAGCAGCAACGCCACGCCATTCGGGGCGCCGAGGCCAGGCAATACGCCGACCAGGATGCCCAGCAGCACGCCGATCACCATCAGGCCGATATGGCCCGGGGTCAGGATCAGGTTCATGCCTTGCAGCAGGGAATCGAATTCGCTCATTTGAAACTTCTCCCGGCCAGGCTAATCCAGTCGCCCATCGGGCCGGCATCCAGCGGGACCTTGAACCACAGCGCGAAAATCAGGTAGCTGGCGAGTACCGCGCCGAGGGACACGGTGGCGATCATCAACTTGCCATAGGGTTTGACGCGCACCTTGTCACGCCACATAAACCAGGCGATGAAACAGGCTGAGGCCACGTAGATGCCGGTGAACGGCATGGCGCCGACGAACAGCGCAATCGGGATGAACACTGACAGTACTTGTTTGAACGCACTGCGGCTGACGAATGCAATGCTCAGGGCCTGCCAGCGCACCACGGTCAACACGCCGTTGCCCACGCTCGCGGCGCTCAACAATAGGCCGATGTAGAAGGGGAAGTACCCCGGCTCGGGGCCGGAATCGCCCCAGCCGATACCTTGTTCGAGACTGCCGTACATCACCACCGCGCCGATCAGCGTAGTGAAGAGGGTCAGGCCGAGTTCGACCCAGCGGGTACCGACCATTGCCGGTGAATCCGAAGAATGGGACATGAAAGCACCTCCAGAGGTGACGGCCGTGCGCTCGCGGACGGCCGTGGACAACTCAGTTTTTCAACCAGCCGGCTTCTTTGAACACCGGCGTGACGCGGGCGGTGTCTTTCTCAATGTAGGCGGTCAGCGGCTCGCCTTCGAGGAAGGTCGGCACCAGCGCGTTCTGCTTGACGTAGGCCTTGAACTCCGGGGTCTCGGTGACTTTGCGCATCAGCTCGACATAGAACGCGCGCTGTTCGGCGGTGACTTCGCCGGGCATGAACACGGTGCGCGGGAAACGGTACTGATCGATGCCCAGGCCTTGTTCGTGGCAGGTCGGCACGTCGGCCCAGGATTTATCGCCCGCGACCTTTTCGGTGTAGCTCATGCGCTCTTTACTGAATACGCAGAGTGGCTCCACCTGGTCGCCGCGCCATTGGCTGATGCTTTCGCTGGGGTTGTTGACGTTGGCGGCGATGTGTTTGCCGGCCAGTTGGGTCGCGGCTTCGCTGCCGCTCTTGAACGGGATGTACACCAGTTTGCTGTTGTTGGTCTGGTTGAGCAGCAGCGTCAGGGTCTGGTCGACATCCTTGGACTGGCTGCCGCCCATGCGCAGTTTCGACGGATCAGCCTTGGCCGCTTCGTAAAAACCTTTGGCGTCTTTCCACGGCGCGTCCTTGTAGCTCCAGAGAATGAAGTCGTCTTCGGCGACGGCGGCGATCGGGGTCAGTTCCTGCCATTGATAGCCAAGCTTGGACACCAGCGGCAACAGGTAGATGTTGTTGGTGCCGATCACCAGTTTTTCCGGATCGCCCTTGTTCATTTTCAGGTCGAGGAAGGCTTCGGCGCCGTTGCCGCCGCCCTTGTTGAGGACGATGGTATTGACGTCGAGAAACTTGTGCGTGGTGATGATCGACTGGATCAGCCGACCGAGCTGGTCAGTGCCGCCGCCGGGGCCTCCGGCAACGACGATTTCGACGTTCTTGTCCGGCTGCCAGGCAGCGTTGGCAAGTGCGGGGAGGGCACCGGCGGCGATCAGCGTGCAGCCAAGAACCAGACGGGATGTGCGACGGACGAATGCATTTCGCATGGAAGGCCTCGTTTTTTGTAATTGTTATGAATGACTTGTCGGTGCTCAAAAGCTGCAAGCCTGGATTGAGTGTGGGAAGGACCACGGCTGGCGTCTAGTCAAAACAATACATACACCGATAGCCTGGGGTTATAGGTCGAGTCAGGCAAATGTACGGTTATCGCTGAAGGCTTTGCGCCAGAGCCGTTTAAGCAGAAAGTCGGCCTCAGCGTGAGCGGTTGAAAGCGCCGTGAAAGCGGGGCATGACATAACCCGAGGCTATCGCCGTATCTCAATCATTGATTAGACGGTTATCACTGAGCCTTCGATAGTGTTCACCAACACCATGAAACACGACGAACCCTGTAGGAGCCGGCTTGCTGGCGATAACGGCGCATCATCCAACATTAATGGCGTCTGACGCACCGCTATCGCCAGCAAGCCGGCTCCTACAAGTCAGCGTCTGCACTTCACAACAATAATAAATCGAGGTACGCACCATGGCTCGTCCCAGTGCTTCCCTGCATCTGCCTGGCGCAGGTGTCCAGCCAGCGGCCACGCCGCTGAGCAGCACCACCAAAGCCAGCAGTGTGCGCTGGCGGATCTTCGCGATTGTGTTCGCGCTGACCATGGTCAACCTGATCGACCGGGTGTCGCTGTCGATCGCGATGCCGACCATCGCTCACGAGTTTTCCCTGTCGCCGAGCATGCAAGGGCTGATCCTCAGCAGTTTCTTCTGGGCGTATGCGCTGTTGCAGATTCCTGGCGGCTGGCTGATCGACCGCTTTGGGCCGCACCGGGTCATCAGTTGGTCCACCGGGTTGTGGGGCACCTTTCAAGTACTGGCGGCGTTTGCGACGGGCGGCTTGTCATTGCTGTTCGCCCGGGTTGCACTTGGCGCCGCAGAAGCACCGTTGTTTCCGTCTGGCGGCAAGCTGATTTCCCTGTGGCTGGCGCCGAGCGAGCGCAGTCGCGGCGCGGTGTTGATGGACAGTGGCAGCCCGTTGGGCGTGGCGCTGGGCGGGTTGATCATTGCCTACCTGATTGCATCCCTGGACTCGTGGCGCCTGGCGTTCGTGATTGCCGGCATCGCGACCCTGGTGCTGGCCTGGCTGGCGCGGCGTTATCTGCGGGACGACCCGGCCACTCACCCACAAGTGAATGCCGAAGAACTGCAGAAGATCAACGCCGGGCGCGCGACGCCTGCTGCGGAAGCCGCGCGGGTGCCGGTCAAAGGCCTGGGCATCGCGGCCCGTTCCCTGAGCGGTTTGCTGATCGGCCGCGCCAGTTGGGCGATGGTGTATTTCGGTTTGCTGACCTGGGGCCCGAGTTATCTGGCGCAGGCTCGCGGCTTTGATATCAAGGGCATCGGTGCGGCAACCTTCGTGATCTTCGTCTGCGGCGCGCTGGGTTCGTTGACCGGTGGTTTCCTTTGCGACGGATTGATCCGCAAAGGCGTGAGCCGTGGCGTGGCGGTCAAGAGCCTGCTGGCGTTTTCCGGTGTGGTCGCCCTCGGCGCCTTCCTGTTGCTGCCGACCCTGAGCAATCCTTTTGCGGCCGTGGCGTTGTTGGCCATGACCGCGTTTTTCCTGATGTGGGGCAGCCTCTACTGGAGCTTCCCGGCGTTGCTGGCGGCACCGGCGCGCGTCGGGTTGATCGGCGGCGTGATGAACATGGCCGGCAGCACTGGCGGTATCGCGGTGCCGATTCTGGTGGGGATCATTCTGCAAATGACCGGTGGTTTTGCGCCGGTGCTGGGGTTCTTTGCGGTGTGTTCGGCAGTCTTTGTGCTGGCGACGTTGTTCATCAGTCTCGACGAGGTGCGTTATGGGTGAACACTTATCTGACAGAGCTTGGAGCGGACCGATCATCGATGCCCATCATCACTTCTGGGACCCGACGATCAATGACCATCCATGGCTGGCGCCCGAGGCCAACATCCCGTTTCGCTACGGTGATTACAGCGCAATCAAGCGGCGCTATTTTCCTGAGGACTATTTCGCAGACGCCGGCCCGCACCGCGTGGTGCAAACGGTGTACGTCGAGACCGAATGGGACCCGCAAGACCCGATTGGTGAAACCGTGTTCATCGAAAGCCTGACGGCCCGTTACGGCGTACCCAATGCGATCGTGGCGCAGGCCTGGCTTGATCATCCGGACGCCATCGCGGTACTGAGCGAACAGGCGAGCTTCAAGTGCGTGCGCAGCGTTCGCCACAAACCGGGCGGTCCGACTTCGCCGGCGCAGGTCGGCCACGTGCGCAGCTTGATGAGCGATGAACACTGGCGACGCAGTTTCGCTGCCCTCGAAGGACTGGGTTTGCATTTTGACTTGCAGACGCCCTGGTGGAACCTGCACGAAGCCGAACGGCTGGCCCGGGATTTTCCTGGTACCACGCTGATTCTCAACCACGCCGGGTTGCCCAATGACCGCAGCGCCGAAGGCCTGGCAGGCTGGCGTCTGGCGATGGCGCGGCTGGCCCAGTGGCCGAACGTGCAGGTGAAGATTTCCGGTCTCGGCCAGAAAGGCCAGGCATGGCGCGCCAAGGACAACGCCTGGATCGTGCGTGAAGTGATCGCCATGTTCGGCACCGACCGGGCGATGTTCGCCAGCAACTTTCCGGTGGACAGCCTGTGCGGCTCGTTCGATGACATCTACAGCGGTTTCAAATCCATCGTTGCAGATCGGCCGAGCGCCGATCAGGAGCGACTGTTCTACAGCAACGCGCAGCGGGTCTATCGCTGCGAGCCTTGCGCCATTGACCGCCAATGGCCTGAATCCTTGAGGAGTGAAGCATGAACAAGACAACCATCGCGATGGTGTTGGGTGACCCGGCGGGCATCGGCCCGGAACTGATCGCACGCCTGCTGGCGGAGCCTCAAGTGCGCAGCCAGGCCAATGTGATCCTGATCGCCGACGAGGCCGAAATGCGCCGTGGCATGCGTATCGCCGGGACGGAGTTTCCTTACCGCCGCGTCGAGTCGCTGGATCAGCTGTCGTTTGTCGACGACACACCTCTGTTCTACGACTTTCGCGGTGACACGATGGGTGAATTTCCGCGCAGTGAAGCCAGTGTCATCGGCGGTCGCTACAGCCTCGACACCCTCGAACAAGCCCTGCGCCTGACCGAGGCCGGGACCACCGACGCGGTGCTGTTCGGGCCGTTGAACAAGACTTCGCTGCACATGGCCGGCATGGCCCACAGCGATGAGCTGCACTGGTTCGCCGAGCTGCTGGATTTCCACGGGCCGTTCTGCGAATTCAACGTGCTCGACAACCTCTGGACTTCACGGGTGACTTCGCACGTGGCACTGGCCGAAGTGCCGGGCATGCTGACCCAGACGCGGGTGGCGGAAGCGATCCAGCTGATCGACACCGCGCTCAAGCGCAATGGCCTGGAAAAGCCGCGCATCGGCGTCTGCGGCTTGAACCCGCACAACGGCGACAACGGCTCGTTCGGTCGTGAAGAACTGGACATCATCGGCCCGGCTGTTCGTTCGGCGCAGGCGTTGGGGATTGCGGCTGAAGGGCCGTATCCGGCCGACACGATCTTCCTCAAGGTCCAGGGTGATGCCAGTGCTTTTGACGCGGTGGTGACGATGTATCACGACCAGGGGCAGATCGCGATCAAGCTGATGGGCTTCTCTCGTGGCGTGACGGTGCAGGGCGGCTTGCCGATCCCGATCACCACCCCGGCCCACGGCACTGCCTTCGACATCGCAGGGCAGGGCAAGGCCAACGTCGGCGCGATCCGCCAGGCCTTCGAAATCGCCTGCCGGATGGGCGTCAACAGCTACTGACACACCGCAATACCTTTGTAGGAGCCGGCTTGCTGGCGATCGCGGTCTGGCAGACACCTTATACGTGACTGACGGACTGCAATCGCCAGCAAGCCGGCTCCTACAGTTTTGTGGAGTGGCTGATAACCCGATCTAACCAATATCCGCTTTTTCCTATCACCCCAGGTTATCGCCGGATACGCATAAGTGATTATCCGCACCCCCCGAGCGCTGGCTAAAGTCGCTCCATCGAATGCCGGAACCCGCCACCCGAGCGGCCCCGCGCAGCGACTCAACAACTACAAAAAGCCGGCAGCGCAAGGAATCCGTATCCATGAAAATCAAAGCCATCCGTACCCGCGTTTTCGAGTGGAAAGGCAAAGTCGTTCCGCCTCAAGCGCACTTCTGCACCAACGCCAGTGACATCCTGTTCGAGCGCGGCGACGCCATGGGCTCGTTCCGTTTCCACGGCTGGCTGGTGGTGGAAGTCGAGACCGACACCGGTCTTGTCGGCATCGGTAACTGCGCCCTCGCACCGCGTGTGGCCAAGGAAATCATCGACACTTACCTGGCGCCGATCGCCATTGGCGAAGACCCGTTCGACAACGAATACATCTGGCAGAAAATGTACCGCCAGAGTCACGCCTGGGGTCGCAAAGGCATCGGTATGGCGGCGATCTCGGCGATCGACATCGCCATCTGGGACATCATGGGCAAAGCCGTGAACAAGCCGGTGTTCAAGTTGCTCGGCGGCCGGACCAAGGAGAAGATCTGGACCTACGCCTCCAAGCTCTACGCCAATGACAACCTCGACCTGTTCCTCGAAGAAGCCCAGGGCTACCTGAACCAGGGTTTCACCGCACTGAAAATGCGTTTCGGCTACGGCCCGAAAGACGGCCCGGCGGGCATGCGCAAGAACATCGAACAAGTGCGCGCCCTGCGTGAACTGGCAGGTCCCGACATCGACATCATGCTCGAGTGCTACATGGGCTGGACCCTGGAATATGCGCGCCGCATGTTGCCCAAACTCGCCGAATTTGAACCGCGCTGGCTCGAAGAACCGGTGATCGCCGATGACATCGAGGGCTACATCGAGCTGAAAAAAATGGGAATCATGCCGATCTCCGGCGGCGAGCATGAATTCACCTCCTACGGCTTCAAAGACCTGCTGGAACGCCGCGCCATCGACGTGATCCAGTACGACACCAACCGCGTCGGCGGCATCACCGCTGCGCGCAAAATCAACGCCATGGCAGAGGCCTGGTCGGTGCCGGTGATCCCGCACGCCGGGCAAATGCACAACTACCACCTGACCATGTCCACCACCGCCTCGCCGATGGCCGAGTTCTTCCCTGTGTTCGACGTCGAGGTCGGCAACGAACTCTTCTACTACGTGTTCAAGGGCGAGCCGCAACCGGTCAACGGCTACATCCAGCTCGATGACGACAAGCCGGGCCTGGGCCTGGAAATCTCCGATGAATACCTGAGCGACTTCAACATCATCGAGTGACCCAAATCCCTGACTTTCTGGAGGCCGTCATGCGCCTGATTCAATTTGAAAACACAGCCGGTGAACGCCAGGTCGGCCTCGTCGAAGGCTCGCAGGTCCAGGTGCTGAAAGGCACCCGCAGCACCCGTGAACTGGCCCTCGCGGCGATTCGCGCCCAGCGCAGCCTGCAAGAAGAAGTTGCCCAACGCGGCACCGAGCCGGGAGCGGATTACGCCCAACTGTTGCAGCAGGGCCGTGTGCTGCCGCCACTGGACCACGAAGACCCGGCCCATTGCCTGATCAGCGGCACCGGCCTGACCCATTTGGGCAGCGCCTCGGCGCGGGACAAGATGCACCAACAGGACGGTGCGGTCGAAGCCGGCATGACCGACACCATGCGCATTTTCAAGTGGGGCCTGGAGGGTGGCAAACCGGCAGCCGGGCAGGTCGGCGCGCAACCGGAATGGTTCTACAAAGGGGACGGCAGCATCGTCGTGCGCCCCGGCGCGGACTTCCCGGTGCCGCCCTTTGCTGAAGACGCCGGCGAAGAACCGGAGCTGACCGGCCTCTACGTGATCGGCGACGATGGCCTGCCGTACCGTGTCGGTTATGCCTTGGGCAACGAGTTCTCCGACCATGTGATGGAGCGGCGCAATTACCTGTACCTCGCCCATTCGAAACTGCGCTTCTGCGCCTACGGTCCGGAACTGCGCGTCGGTGAGTTGCCCAAGCATCTGGCCGGCACCAGCCGCATCAAACGCAATGGCGAAACGATCTGGGAAAAAGAGTTTCTCAGCGGCGAAGACAACATGTGCCACAGCCTCGCCAACCTTGAATTCCACCACTTCAAGTACGCGCAGTTTCTGCGCCCCGGCGACGTGCACGTGCATTACTTCGGCACCGCCACGCTGTCGTTCGCCGACGGGGTAAAAACCCAGCCGGGGGATCGCTTCCAGATCAGCCTCGATGAGTTCGGCGCGCCACTTGAAAACGGCATCGGCGAAAGCGCCCAGCCATTGGCCATCGGCCAGGTGCGCACACTCTGACCCCCCTGTAGGAGCCGGCTTGCTGGCGATTGCGTAGTGTCTGTCGACATTGAGGTGGCCTGACCCAACGCCATCGCCAGCAAGCCGGCTCCTACAGGTCTGAAATCGATCAAGGAATCCGAAATGACTACGATACTCGGACACAACTACATCGGCGACCAGCGCAGCGGCAACGGAACGCAGCAGCTGCAAAGCCTCGATGCCACGACGGGCGAAGCGCTGCCAGGCAGTTTTTTCCAGGCCACTGAAGCGGAAGTGGACGCGGCAGCCAACGCGGCTTCTGCTGCCTACCCGATCTACCGCAACCTCAGCGCGGAAAAACGTGCGCAGTTCCTCGACGCCATCGCCGATGAAATCGATGCCTTGGGCGATGACTTCGTCGCCACCGTGTGTCGCGAAACCGCACTGCCGGCCGGGCGTATCCAGGGCGAGCGCGGACGCACCAGCGGCCAGATGCGGTTGTTTGCCAAGGTTCTGCGCCGCGGTGATTTCTACGGTGCGCGCATTGATCGTGCATTGCCTGATCGCCAGCCGCTACCGCGTCCGGACCTGCGTCAGTACCGCATCGCCCTCGGGCCTGTCGCGGTGTTCGGTGCCAGTAACTTTCCCTTGGCGTTTTCAACCGCCGGGGGCGACACCGCTTCGGCACTGGCCGCCGGATGCCCGGTGGTATTCAAGGCCCACAGCGGGCACATGGCGACGGCCGAGTGGGTCGCGGATGCGATCATCCGCGCGGCGGAAAAAACCGAAATGCCGGCCGGCGTGTTCAACATGATCTACGGCGGGGGTGTCGGTGAATGGCTGGTCAAGCACCCGGCGATTCAGGCCGTGGGCTTCACCGGTTCGCTCAAGGGCGGCAATGCCCTGAGCCACATGGCCGCGACCCGGCCGCAGCCGATCCCGGTGTTCGCCGAGATGTCGAGCATCAACCCGGTGTTCCTGCTGCCCGAAGCGCTCAACGTGCGGGGTGAGCAAATCGCCGCGCAACTGGCCGGATCGGTAACGCTGGGGTGTGGTCAGTTCTGCACCAATCCGGGCCTGGTCATCGGTTTGCGCTCGCCGCAGTTCAGTCTGTTTCTGGAAGCCTTTTGCGCCAACATGAACCAGCAACCGGCGCAGACGATGCTCAATGCCGGCGCCCTGGTCAGTTACAGCCGGGGCCTTGGGGAACTGCATGAACATCCTGGACTGACGCACCTGGCAGGCAAGCCGCAACAGGGTAATCGGGCGCAGCCGCAAGTGTTCAAGGCGGACGTCAGCCTGTTGCTCAAGGGCGATGAGCTGCTTCAGGAAGAAGTGTTCGGGCCGACCACCATTGTCATCGAGGTCGAAGACCGGGCGCAGCTGACGGCGGCGTTGCACGGCCTGCGCGGGCAATTGACTGCGACGCTGATCGGCGAGGCGGACGAATTGCTCGAATACCGTTGGCTAGCGGAGTTGCTGCAGGAAAAGGTCGGGAGGATCTTGCTGAACGGCTATCCGACCGGGGTCGAAGTGTGTGAGGCGATGGTGCATGGCGGGCCGTATCCGGCGACGTCCGATTCGCGCGGGACATCGGTCGGGACGTTGGCGATTGACCGGTTCCTGCGACCGGTGTGCTTCCAGAATTATCCGGATGCGTTGCTGCCCGAGGCGTTGCAGAACGCCAATCCGCTGGGGATTCGGCGGTTGGTGGATGGGGAGGTGAGTCAGTCGGCTTTGTAGCGCCTGGGCTGGCGCCATCGTCGGAACGCCGCCCGGAGCAGGCTCACTCCCACATTGGATCTCCTGTGAACACAATATTTGTGGACACTGAGGTTACCTGTGGGAGTGAGCCTGCTCCGGGCGGCGTTCCGACGATGACGTCATCAGCCGCACCACTATCTACTTGGCAACCACCCCGGCAGCCTTCACCACCGAAGGCTTCAACACCAACCACAACGCCGCCGCAATCAACACCCCGCCGTAGATATGCGCCATCGACAACGGCTCATCCAGCAACAGCGCCCCCCACAGCACCCCGAACGGTGGGATCAGGAAGGTCGTGGTCATCGACCTCACCGGCCCGATCGAGCTGAGCAGGCGGAAATAAATGATGTACGCCAGCGCGGTACACACCAGCCCCAACCCCAGCAATGACAACCAGACATTCCAGCCGCCCCAGCTTGGCGGTGGCTGGCTGATCACGCTGTAGCCGAACAACGGCAACAGGAACAGCGTTGCACCGAGCATGCTGCCCAGCGCCGAAAGACGGCTGTCAAGACCGCCCGCGTGGTCGAGCCAGCGGCGCGCCAGAAACCCGGCAAAGCCATAACAGGTGGTGGCGAGCAGGCAGGCGACGGCGCCCATCAGCAATTCCATGTCGAACGCCACCGGACCGGCGCGGGTCAGGACGCCAACGCCGAACAGCCCGAGGAACACCCCGCCAAGCTTGGCGGCGGTGAGTTTTTCATGGAAGAACAGCCCGCCGATCAACACGCCCATCAGCGGCGTGGTGGCGTTGAAAATCGCCGAATAACCGGCCGGCAGCACCTGGGCGGCCACGGAATAAAGAGTCGCCGGAATCCCGGAGTTGATCACCCCGAGCAGCATCACCGTCTTGAGTTTGCCTTTGAAGTCCCAGCTGATGCGCATCAGCCCGAGGATCACCAGCAAGCCGGTAGCGGCAATCGACACGCGGAAAAAGGCCGTGGGAATTGTGCCAATCACTGGGGCGATGATGCGCATGAACAGAAAACTCGCGCCCCAGATCGCTGCCAGCGACAGTAAACGGAAAATATCGACAGGGCTCACGGTGCGCTCCTTCCTTGTTGGGGACGAGAGTGTTGCCGAGCGCCTGATCCATGGCAACTGAAAAACGAGCATTTAACCCGGGCCGAAAATTACGCTTCTCCTGCACCCGGTTCACTGGCTAAGCTCAGGGCTCACGAATTCCCGCAGAGGTCTCACCATGCCGCAGCAATGGCCAGCCGCCGACATCGCCCGAATGATCCTCGATGGCTTTGACGATTACCGCGAGCATTTCCGCCAGATCACCGATGGCGCCCGGGCCCGCTTCGAGCAGGCCCAGTGGCAGGAGGCGCAGGTCGCCTCGGCTGCGCGGATCAATCTGTACGAAGAGAAAGTCAGCGAAACGGTCGACCGCCTGCGCATCGCGTTTGACGCCGACACGTTGGACGTCAGTTGCTGGCCGCTGGTCAAAAGCGCTTACATCACGCTGATCGACCTGCGCTTCGACGATGAACTGTCCGAGACCTGGTACAACTCGATTTTCTGCGGGCTGTTCAGCCACGACCTGATCAGCGACGGCTGCATGTTCATTCACACCACCCGGCCAAGCCTGCGACGGGCTCGCGCAGCGCAAACCCGGACCTATAAGCCTCAGGGCCAGTTGTCCGGCATGCTCGCGAGCATTTTTGCCGATTACAGCTTCAGCGAGGATTACGCCGATCTGCCCGGCGACCTGCGCCGCCTCGAAGCCCAACTGCGCGAGAACCTGCCGGATTGGGTGTGCAAGGACCCTGAGTTGAGCGTCGAACTGTTTTCCTCGGTGCTCTATCGCAACAAGGGTGCGTACCTGGTGGGGCGCATCTACACCCGGGATGAACAATGGCCGCTGGTGATTCCGCTGCTGCACCGCGAGGGGCGTGGTATCCAGATCGATGCGCTGATTACCGATGAAGCCGATGTGTCGATCATCTTCTCGTTCACCCGCTCGTATTTCATGGTGGATGTGCCGGTGCCTGCGGAGTTCATCGGGTTCCTGCGGCGGATCCTGCCGGGCAAGCACATCGCCGAGTTGTACACCTCGATCGGTTTCTACAAGCACGGCAAGTCCGAGTTCTACCGGGCGCTGATCAATCACCTGGCCAACACCGACGACCAATTCATCATGGCCCCCGGCGTGCGCGGCATGGTGATGAGTGTGTTCACGCTGCCGGGTTTCAACACCGTGTTCAAAATCATCAAGGACCGTTTCTCGCCGTCGAAAAACGTCGACCGCGCCACGGTGATCGAAAAATACCGTTTGGTTAAAAGCGTCGACCGCGTCGGGCGCATGGCTGATACCCAGGAGTTCGCCGATTTTCGCTTCCCGTTGAGCAAGTTCGAACCGGCGTGCCTGGAGGAACTGCTTGAGGTGGCCGCGTCCACGGTGTCGGTGGAAGGCGACACGGTATTGATCCGTCACTGCTGGACCGAGCGGCGCATGACGCCGTTGAACCTGTACCTGGAAAACGCCAACGAGGCGCAGGTGCACGAGGCGCTGGAGGATTACGGGCTGGCGATCAAGCAACTGGCGGCGGCGAACATCTTTCCTGGCGACATGCTGTTGAAGAACTTCGGCGTCACCCGCCACGGTCGCGTGGTGTTTTATGACTACGACGAGATTTGTTTCCTGACGGAGGCCAACTTCCGCCACATCCCGCAACCGCGTACGCCGGAAGACGAAATGGCGTCCGAGCCGTGGTATTCGATCGGGCCGCTGGATGTGTTTCCCGAGGAATTTCCGCCGTTCCTGTTTGCCGACTCCGGGCAAAGAAAGCTGTTTGACCAGTTGCATGGCGAGTTGTACAACGCCGATTACTGGAAAAGCCTTCAGGAGGCCATTCGTGCCGGCAAAGTCATCGACGTGTTCCCGTATCGCCGCAAAGGCCTCGATAACGAGTAACGGCTGAAAACCACCCCTCACCCCAGCCCTCCCGAAACGTCGGACCGCCCCACGGGGGAGAGGGGGAAAGGGAGCAGATCTTCATGCTTTTCGACGCCTGAGTTCGGCGCCATATCTCAGGTCGCAAATTTTCGAAAGTCACATAGGTTAGTCCCCTCGCCCTCCGGGAGAGGGCTAGGGTGAGGGGAATGGGGCCCCAACTGACACGCCAAACCCCGCGCAAATCTGCGACAATCGCCCCCCTGCGCCACTAGACGACTTTTGCGTACCTGATGACTGACGAATCGCCTTCCATCGACAAACTGCTGAAAAACCTCGATCACGCCATGCTCGCCGACCGCCACCGGCTGCGGCGGCAGTTGCTTGAGTTGCGCAAGAAACCTGACGAGGCCAAGCTGGCCCAGTGGGTGACGCGCATGCAGGCGTCCTGTGACCAGGTATTGGCCCGGCGTGCCAGCCTGCCGGTGATTCGTTATGACGACAGTTTGCCGATCGCCGCCAAGCGCGATGAAATCAAGGAAGCGTTGCTCAAGCATCAGGTGCTGATCATCGCCGGCGAGACCGGCTCGGGTAAAACCACCCAGTTGCCGAAGATCTGCCTGGAAATCGGTCGCGGTCAGCACGGCCTGATTGGCCACACTCAGCCACGTCGAATCGCTGCACGCAGCGTGGCCAGTCGGGTGGCCGAAGAACTGGCGACGCCATTGGGCGCGCTGGTCGGCTATCAGGTGCGGTTCGAAGACCAGAGCGATTCCAACACCCTGATCAAGCTGATGACCGACGGTATCCTGCTGGCGGAAACCCAGAACGACCGCTACCTCGAACGCTACGACACGATCATCGTCGACGAAGCCCACGAACGCAGCCTCAACATCGACTTCCTGCTCGGTTACCTGAAAACCCTGTTGCCGCGCCGTCCGGATCTGAAGGTTATCATCACCTCGGCGACCATCGACCTGGAGCGGTTCTCCAAGCACTTCGACGATGCACCGATTGTCGAAGTCTCCGGCCGAACCTTCCCGGTAGAAACCTGGTATCGCCCGCTGACCCTGGAGCAGGACGAAGAGGGCAACCGCGTCGAGGACGACTTGACAGTGGATCAGGCGATCCTCGCCACCCTCGACGAAATCGCCGCGTTCGAACGCAGCGAGCGCAAGAGCCCCGGCGATGTGCTGGTGTTCCTGCCCGGCGAGCGCGAGATTCGCGACGCCGCCGACATGCTGCGCAAGGCCCAGCTCAAGCACACCGAGATTCTGCCGCTCTACGCACGACTGTCGCCGGCCGAACAGCAGCGGATTTTTCAGTCGCACCCGGGCCGTCGCGTGGTGCTGGCGACGAACGTCGCTGAAACCTCGCTGACCGTGCCGGGCATTCGCTACGTAATCGACAGCGGCACCGCGCGCATCAGTCGTTACAGCTACCGCGCCAAGGTCCAGCGCCTGCCCATCGAAGCCATTTCCCAGGCCAGCGCCAACCAGCGAAAAGGTCGTTGCGGACGAGTCGAGCCGGGCATTTGCATTCGCTTGTACGGCGAAGAAGATTTCATCGGTCGCCCGGAATTTACCGACCCGGAAATCCTCCGTACCAACCTCGCAGCGGTGATTTTGCAGATGCTGCACCTGCGCCTCGGCGAGATCACCGATTTCCCGTTTATCGAGCCGCCGGATGGCAAGGCCATCAGCGACGGTTTCAACCTGCTGCAAGAACTCTCGGCGGTCGACCGCAATAGCCAGCTGACCCCGCTCGGTCGCCAATTGGCGCGGTTGCCGGTGGACCCGCGGATGGGGCGCATGCTGCTGGAAGCGGCGAAACTCGGCAGCTTGCAGGAAGTGCTGATTGTCGCTAGCGCCATGTCGATTCAAGACCCGCGCGAGCGTCCGCCGGAACGTCAGCAAGCGGCGGATCAGGCGCACGCGCAATGGAAAGACGTGGACTCGGATTTCGCCGGGCTGGTCAATCTGTGGCGTGGCTTTGAAGAACAGCGCCAGGCGCTGACGGCGAGTCCGTTGCGCAATTGGTGCCGCAAGAATTTCCTCAATTACCTGCGCTTGCGCGAATGGCGTGACTCTCACCGTCAGTTGAGCCTGATCTGCCGCGACATGCAGTTGAGCCTCAACAAAGAGCCGGCGGATTACCCGAAATTGCACAAAGCCGTGCTCTCGGGCCTGCTCAGCCAGATCGGCCAGAAAACCGACGAAGGCGATTACCTCGGTGCCCGCCAGCGCCGCTTCTGGATTCACCCGTCGTCCGGACTGGGCAAGAAGCGTCCGCAATGGCTGATGACCGCCGAACTGGTGGAAACCACCAAGCTCTACGCGCGGATGGTGGCCAAGATCGATTCCGACTGGATCGAGCCGCTGGCTGGGCACCTGATCAAGAAAAACCACTTCGAACCGCACTGGGAGAAGAAGCGCGGCCAGGTCGTGGCCTTCGAGCAAATCACGCTGTTCGGGCTGATTGTGGTCGGTCGCCGGCCGGTGCATTACGGACCGATTGACCCGGTGGTGTCCCGTGAGTTTTTCATTCGCGAAGGTTTGGTGCGGGGCGAGATTCAATCCAAGGCCAAATGCCTGACGGCCAACCAGCAACTGCTGGAACAGCTCGACGAACTGGAAGCCAAGGCCCGGCGTCGCGACATTCTGGCCGACGAAGAAACCCTGTACGCCTTCTACGATGCGCGATTGCCGGCGGAGATTCACCAGACAGCGACCTTCGACAGCTGGTACAGGGTCAACAGCCAGAAAGACCCGCAGCTGCTGATCATGCGCGAAGAAGACGTGCTCGCCCGCGAGGCCAGCGAAGTCACCGCCCTGCATTACCCGGACACCTTGCACATCGGCGATCTGGAATTGGCCCTGAGTTACCATTTCGAGCCGAATCACCCGCGCGATGGCGTGACCCTGCGTGTGCCGGCGCCGCTGTTGCCCATGCTGCCGCCGGAACGCCTGGAATGGCTGGTGCCCGGCGTGATCGAGGCCAAGTGCATCGCGCTGGTGCGCAACCTGCCCAAGGCCCTGCGCAAGAACTTTGTGCCGGTGCCGGACTTCGTCAAAGCCGCGTTGCAGCGCATGACCTTCGCCGAGGGTTCGTTGCCGCAGGCGTTGGGCCGCGAGCTGCTGCGCATGACGGGGGCTCGGGTCAGCGATGAGGCCTGGGCAGAAGCTTCGCAGCAAGTCGACAGTCATTTGCGCATGAACCTGGAAATCGTCGACGGCCAAGGCAAGTTCCTCGGCGAAGGGCGCGATCTGGCGGAACTGACCGCACGTTTTGCCGAAGCCAGTCAGGCTGCGCTGGCCGTGCCGCAAACTGCGAAAAGCCAGCAGCCGGTGGAGGCGAAAGTCTTTGCGGCGGTAGCGGAAAAGACTCAACAGAAGATTGCCGGGCTATCGATGACGGTGTATCCGGCGCTGGTGGAAGAGAGCGGCACCGTCAAGGAGGGGCGTTTCTCTACCCCGGCCGAAGCCGAGTTCCAGCATCGCCGCGCCTTGCAGCGTTTGTTGATGCAGCAACTGGCCGAACCGGCCAAGTTCCTGCGCGGCAAGTTGCCGGGGCTGACCGAGCTGGGCTTGATGTACCGCGACATGGGGCGTATCGACAGTCTGGTGGACGACATTCTGCTGGCCAGCCTCGACAGCTGCATTCTCGACGGCGAAGACCCGTTGCCGCGTGATGGTGCGGGGCTGGCGGCACTGGCCGAGCGCAAACGCGGTGGCTGGACCGAGCACGCCGAGCGCCTGGCCAGGTTGACGCTGGAGATTCTCAAGCTCTGGCACGGCCTGCAAAAACGCTTCAAGGGCAAGATTGATCTGGCACAGGCCGTGGCCTTGAATGACATCAAGCAGCAGCTCAGTCATCTGGTGTACCCGGGGTTTGTCCGGGAAACGCCGATGGTATGGCTCAAGGAGTTGCCGCGTTACTTGAAAGCGGTCGAGCAGCGCTTCGAGAAAATCGGCGCTCAGGTGCAGAGGGATCGAGTCTGGAGTGGTGAGTTGTCCGGTCTCTGGACCCAATACCAGACCCGCGCCAACAAACATGCCCAGGAAGGCAAACGCGATCCGCAGCTGGAGCTTTATCGCTGGTGGCTGGAGGAATACCGGGTTTCGCTGTTCGCCCAGCAATTGGGGACCAAGGTGCCGATCTCCGACAAGCGCCTGAACAAGCAATGGACCCAGGTCGAACCGTAGGCCCGAGGCTTGTGCAACCCCTGTGGGAGCGAGCCTGCTCGCGATGGGGCCATCACATTCAACATCCATGTTGCATGTCAGGCCGCCATCGCGAGCAGGCTCGCT